>JBMFIG010000004.1:0-90502 GCA_049976425.1 Thermoproteus sp. | reverse complement strand
CATGCTGGCCCACCAGATATCCGTAAAATCCATCGCCGAGGGCTTCGGCGACGTCGTCTACATAGACACCGAGGGCACCTTCAGCCCCGCCCTCGCCGAGAGGATGGCGAGGAGGTTCGGGGCCGATCCGGCCGCGGTCCTGGACAGGATATCGGTCTACGTGCCGGACAACGTGTCGGCCCTAGAGGCCTTCGTCAAGTCCGAGCTCCCGGCGCACCTCAAGGAGGGGGCCAGGACGGTCGTGGTGGACACCATAACGGCGCTCTACAGGGCGGAGTTCGTGGGGAGGGAGAGCCTCGCCGAGAGGCAGCAGAGGCTCCACTACCTCGTGGACTGGTTCAGGAGGCACGCCAGGGTCTTCAACGCCCTAGTGGTCTTCACGAACCAGGTGATGGACGTCCCCGAGGCCTTCATGACGGGCCTCAAGAGGCCTGCCGGGGGGAACGTGCTGGCCCACGCCGTGAACGCCCGCTTCATGATGGCGAGGCCCTCCAAGCAGAAGCCGGAAGGCCACATGTGGCCTCTCGACGTGCCCGGCATGCCTCCCGACGTCAAGATACAGTACCGCCTAGCCGACGACGGGCTGTACTAGGCCCGCCAGACCGCGATGTAGTAGGGCGAGTACCTCGTGTACCTCTTTTCTTTCTTGAAGCCGGCGGCCTCCAGCAGGGACTCCACGTCCTTCCAGCGGAATACGTGCTTGGCGCCGAAGGAGACCACTATGGCGAGGAGGCCCGGCGTCGACTCGACCACCTGCTGGCCTACGAGGACCGCGGCGCCGGGCTTCAAGGTCTTCTTGAGGCAGGAGAGCTCCGTGAGGGGGTCGGGCATCCAGTACAGCGTGTGGAAGACCAGCGCGGCGTCGAACTGGCCGGCGAACTTCCTCGCCGTCTCGGCGGCGTAGGGGTCGCAGATGGTGGGCGTCTGGACCACGCATATCCTCTCGCCGCACGCGTTGGGGGAGGCGCCGAGCAGAGCCGCGGCGGCCTCCGCGTCGTCGGGCTCGGGGTCGTAGGCGAAGTACTTGTCGGGCGAGTGGCGCCTCAGCACCGCGTAGGCCATCTGCCCCTCCTTGCAGTGGGGCTCCACTATCTTGCCGAACCTCTCTATCTTGACGACGTCCAGGAACGTGTCCCTCATGATGTTGTACCAGCCCTGGGCCAGCATGGAGGAGTAGAGGATCCTCAGCTTCTCGCGGTCGACGGTCCCTCTGGCCACGCTCGCGGCCCCGAGCGCGTCGAAGGCCTCGTGCAGCTCCACGAACTCAGCCGCGTAGGGGTTGACGGGCCTCTCCGGCCTCTCCACCCTCTTGACTATCTTCCCCTCGTCGTCCACGACGCCTCTGGCCCTCAACGCCATGTAGAGGGCTCTGCCGAAGATGCTTTTGCCGGCGTCTACGCCGAACTCGTGCCTCAGCTCGTCCCACCACTTGACGGCGTACCAGAGGCTCCAGGCCAGCGCCTTCCTCACCTCGCCTATCCCGCCCCCCGCCTTTATGAAACGGCCGTAGTGCCTAAGGGCGTTGATGTCGTCTAGGGAGAAGCTCATGGCGGTCCCCGCCTGCGGGCCGGCGCCATGTCAGGTGCAGACGAGGATCCCGGCTTCCCTCAGCCTTCTGAAGAGCGGCTGGAGCTCCGGCGGGATCGAGCCGGCCCTCAAGGCGTCGAGCACGGCGTTCTGGAGAGTCGGCGGCACCAAGGACGAGAAGGCATCGAAGTCGCTGACCTCGCAGTCGGCGACCGATTGGACCGCCGCGGCCTCCTTCCTTACCCTTTCCTGGAAGGACATGCAACTCCGTGCGTATGTACTTAAAAAACTTACGCAGCGGGGATCTATCCGCGTGGCTCGAAGAGGCCTATATAGGTCCCGTTCCGCCTAACCGCGATGCGGAGGTTCCTCGGGACGCTCCTCGCCGGCCGGAGCCCGGCCGCCTCTATCTAGCCCTCCACCTCCCTCCAGTCGGCCATGTAGCGCCTCGCCCCGTCGCCGTGGCTATCGTCATGGCGGCGGTCCCCCAACCTACTGGCGGCCGGACCCGCAGTGTTGAAGCGCCGCGGGCCGTTGACCTACGCCGATCGCCCGACCGGAGGTTTTCCACGGCTCGCGGACAGGGACGGGCGTCTTCGAGAGCCGCGGCGTTAAGCGAAGCCCGCCTCCCCGCGGCCGCCGGATCTGCCGCATTGCTTCCTCTCTATTTATTTATCATTATATTAAACTATAATGATTCTATATTTAAATAAATTAGAGAAAAATTTTTAATTATTATGAAATTTGTCTTTATGTCTTCGGAATTCTTGGAGGTGTATAGGAAGTCGTTGGAGGACCCAGTGGGGTTCTGGGAGGAGCAAGCCGGGAGGCTGTACTGGAGGGAGCGGTGGGAGAGGACGTACGACGACTCCAACCCGCCGTTCTATAAATGGTTCGTCGGCGGGAGGACGAACATATCCTACAACGCCCTCGACAGACACGTGAAGTCGGGCAGAGGCAACAAGGCCGCGTTGATATGGGCCTCGGCGTCTGGCGAGTACAGAGTGCTCCGCTACTGGGATCTCTACAGGGAGGTCAACAGGCTGGCCGCCCTCTTGAGGAGCCTCGGCGTGGGGAGGGGCGATAGGGTCGCCATATATATGCCCATGGTGCCGGAGGCCATGATCGCCATGCTGGCCGTCAACAGAATAGGCGCGGTCCACACCGTCGTCTTCTCGGGCTTCGGCGCGCGGGCGCTGGCCGACAGAATATCTGACGCCAAGGCCTCTCTGGTGATAACGGCCGACGGCATGACGAGGAGGGGGAGGGCGATCCCCCTAAAGCCGGTGGTGGACGAGGCGCTGGGGATAGCCGGAGCCGACGCGGCGGTCTTGGTCTACAGAAGGCTGGGGATGGACGTGGCCATGAGGGAGGGGAGGGATCTCTGGTGGCACGAGGCGCTGAGGCGTATACCCCCCGGCGCCTACGCGGAGCCTGAATGGGTCGGCGGGGACGCCCCCCTCTTCATCCTCTACACGTCGGGCACCACGGGGAAGCCCAAGGGGATACTGCACCTGCACGGCTCCTACATGGTCTGGATATGGTACGCCTTCAACCACCTGGTGGGGGCCGAGAGGGAGTTCAGAGACGACATAGTCTTCTTCTCCACGGCCGATATAGGCTGGATATCGGGCCACCACTACGGGGTCCACGGCCCGCTCTTGAACGGGCTGACGGTGCTCTGGTACGAGGACGCGCCGGACTACCCCCGCCCAGGCATATGGTGGGAGCTGGCGGAGGCCTACGGCGCGACCCACATGCTCTTCTCGCCCACCGCCGTGAGGCTCTTGATGAAGTACGGGGACGAGTGGCCCAGGAGGTACGACTTGAGCCGTCTGATGGCTCTGTACCCCACCGGCGAGGTCCTAAACGAGGAGGCGTACAAGTGGCTGAGGGACGTGGTCTGCGGGGGGAGGCCCAGCTGCCAGATAGCCGATATCTGGGGCCAGACCGAGACCGCTTGCTTCGTCACGGCGCCGGGCTCCATGAACCTAGGGGGGTTCAGATACAAGTACGGGTCTGTGGGGTTGCCCTACCCGACTCTGAGGATAGAGATATTGGACGACGAGGGGAGGCCGCTCCCGCCGGGGCAGAAGGGGCACGTGGTCGCGAAGCCGCCGCTACCCCCCGCCTTCCTCCACAGCCTCTGGGGCGACCCCGACAGATACGTCCGCTCCTACTGGTCGAGGTTCCCCGGCTACTACCACACAGGCGACGTGGGCTACATAGACGAGGAGGGGCACCTCCACATACTGGGCCGCTCCGACGACGTGATAAAGGTGGCGGGCCACAGGCTCTCGACGAGGGAGGTCGAGGACCTCCTGACGTCGCATCCGGCCATCGCCGAGGCCGCAGTCGTCGGCATCCCCGACCCCGTCCGCGGCGAGGTGTTGGGCGTCTTCGTAGTGCCCAAGGACGGGGCCAAGATAACCGAGGAGGAGGTCGCGGCGCACCTCAAGAGGGCTCTAGGCCCCGTAGCTGTCGTGGGGAAGATAGCCATATTGAGCAGACTGCCCAAGACGAGGACGGGCAAGGTCATGAGGAGGGTTCTGAGAGCCATGGCGGCCGGACAGCCGCCGGGCGACCTCAGCACGATAGAGGACGAGGAGAGCGTGGAGGAGCTCAAGAAAGCCGTGGCGGGGAGCTAGACCCCAGCGCCCTCCTGACGGCCTCTCTGTGGAGCGGCGTCTGCCACGCGACGTACTTCCCCACGCCCAGCTCGGGGTCCCTCTCCGGCGGAGGCGCGTCGACCCAGAAGCTGGGATCTCTGTCGTGTAGGTTGTGGACCACCAGATTCCTCTCGACGAGTCTGTCGAGGAGCCCCTCAGGCGCCTCGACCGTCCAGAGCACGTCGGGGTCCTCGAGGGCCTTCTCAAGCCAACCCCTCCACCTAGACAAATCCGGGGAGTTCAGCTCCTTCCCCCTCATAAACATCTCGACAACCTTATCCACGTCCCACCCCGCCTCGTACAGCTGACCTAGCAATCTGGGGTTTCCTCCGGTCAGCCTCCAGACGTCCTCGAATGGGGGCTTGTGGCCGGGTATCTGGTCGTACAGTTGTCTGAAGCCTTCTCTCGACATATTCCACATAGGGTAGTGGTCTGCCCACATATGCCTCCCGATCTCCCTTCTGGTGAGGCCTTCGCTGGTCGCGGCCACTGCGACGATCCTCTCGTACTCGCCGGGCGGGTACTCGATCACGCCGAGCATCCACTTGACGTAGCTAGCCGCCTTGTCGAGGCCGATGGCTTGGAATACGTCGTCTGCCAACACCGCAATCTTTCTCCTGCGTTTCTTTATGGCGTATATCGCCATCTGCACAGCTAGATCGGCCAGCTTGATCTCGGCTATGCCTGTCCTGGCCGCGGCGGCTTCGGCAAACCTCTTGACTACCTCCTTAAGATCTATGTAGGCGATGTACTCCCTCTGGAGGGGATTTACGTATAGGACGTCGAAGCCCAACTCCCTAAGAAGCTCCGCAGACTGCCTAAGCCAAGCCGACTTCCCACAACCCTCCGGCCCGAAAACCATGTGGACGACCACCATGCCCCTCTCAGCCCACTCCTCCACGCGCTTGAGGGCTACTTCGCGGTCTATAAAATCGACTGAAAGCCCCCTCGTCAAGCTCAACTTTACCTTCTTCATTCCAATTTAGAGCGGCCTCTCGGTTTTAAGAATTCTCGGGCTCTGTCCGCTACGCGTCATGGCCGTGGTTTGGGGATCGCAGTGCGAACACTAGGAAGACAAAAATCAAATCTGTCCGTAGATGTAAACCTAATTAAGCCAGCCTCTTTGCTGTGGGTCACTAGTAGCTTATGCATCTCCTTTACAGCCGCCTCCGCGGTGATCTGATTCATGAAGTATTTTGCAATTATCTCGTTTAGGGGCCTCTAGACCTGTGGCCATATGGGCGAGGTCCTGGCGGGGGTGCCGGCCTCCACGAACATCTCCTAGTCCCACAGCCACGCCGACCGTGGCCCGAACCGCGCCTCCCGCAGCCCAGCCACCTACAGCTCTACTTCTCAAGCGGCCGCTAGCCCATCTAATCTTCTCCTACGCTTTCTGGCACAATTACTGGCCGTTTAAGGATTTTTAAAAAGGGGAGGCCTTCTCATCTGTGACTTTGTTAGTCCACCCTTGGAGGGATTTGGGGAGGTATGTGGAGATTAGGCTTGAGGAGGCGAGGTACGAGCTTGAGCTTGCCGAGAAGTTTGTTGGAGAGGAGATGTACAGAAACGCGGCTGGCAAGGCGTTTCAGGCTTGGAAGTCGTTGATGGCGGCTCTGGCGGCTGTACACAGAGAGGCGTTGGCCAGGCACTACCCCGGAGTTGTCAAGACGCGCGACGGCCGGGCGGTGGCCAGAGTGGATTGGCTAATAGCCTACATGCCGTCCAGTAAATTGCGGGAGGTTGCCCAGAGGCTCAGAGACGCAGTAGACTTCGACGTGGTGTCTCTAACAGACCTCGCCTTGAATCTCCACGAATTTCAGTACAACGGCGTGGATAGAGAGGCTCTGCTCAGCAGGTACACCTCCCTAGAGCTGGCGGTCGAAGATCTCAAGCTTTTCTTGGCCAGGTGTAGAGAAGTGCTCCAGAGAATTAAGACGTAGCGCTCCGTTGCGGCCCTTGTATATGGGTAATTGATTTATCTGAGGGGCTGGATCAGAACCGACCCCTTTCCCCTTAATCTCCGCACTCGCACGGGCCCCCGGGACGCCCAGAGCATGGAAAGTGTGTCTACGCCAGCTCCTTTCCGTGCCTCCTCCACAGCTCGGCGAGGGCCTCCAGGTGGTGCTCCGGGAGCGGCTTGCCGTCGCTGGCCTCGGCGTATTCCTCAAGCTCCTCCACCGAGGTCGCCGTGACTAGGACTGACGTGACGGGGAACGAGAGGACGAACTTGAGAGCGTATTGGCCCAGCGTCAGCCCGAGCTCTCTGGCCAGCGGCGCCACCTCCCTCTCGGCGATTTCCCTAGCCCTCCTCAGCCACTCGGCGCGCCTCAACGAGCGGTGGTCGCCTTGGGGGAACGACGGCTTGAATCTATCCGTCAACACCTCGCTGGCGTGGGGGACACGCGCCAAGAGCATCCTCCCCCGCCCCTCCTCTATCAAGATCCTCCCGGGCTCCTGCTCCAGTATGTTGAAGACGAACATTATGGAGTCGTAGCCGGCCCTAAGAGCCGCCCTCCCCTCCTCCAGAACCTGCACCTCCGGCCCCAGCGCGGCGCCCACGTATCTGGCCCACACCCCCCTCATCTTGAGTAAGTGCGCCGCCGCCCTCTCCACCTCCTCTCTGGGCGGGTTGTGGAGCTGGACGAGGTCGGGCCTCCTGCCCAGCCTCTCCGCGGATCTCCTCAAGGCGAGCTCCAGATACTCGGCGTCGTAGCGGCGGGCCGGCCTCTCCGGGCTCGAGTAGAAGTCGTACCCCACCTTGGTCGCGACGTAGACGCCGTCCCTCCCGGCCAGGAGCTTGCCCAGAAGCTCCTCCGACTTCCCTCTGCCGTAGACGTCTGCGGTATCGAAGAAGTTTATGCCGAGGTCCAAGGCCTTCTCCACAAGCCTCCTGGCCTCGCCTTCCCCCAACTCGCCGTACATCCCGCCGAGCACCCAAGCGCCGAACCCTATCTCCGACACCCTCAAGTCGCCGTAGTGCCTATACCTCACGCACCTCCCGAATCGCCTAAATATACATCAACGCCGAGGCCGCCGCGTACACCGCGTAGGCCGCCGCCAAGGCCACGGCGAGTTGGATCGCCAAGGAGAGGGCGGTCAGCCTCCAGCCGACTAGCCTGACCATGGCCCCCACCGTGGCGACGCATGCGGAGTAGATAGCCATAAACGCCATGAGGGCGAGCGCGGCGGGGATAGACAGGCTGGGCAGGAGGGCATCGGCGCCGAGGGCGGCCATGAAGCCCCACACCACCTCCTTGAAGATATACCCCGCTATCAACGACGTCGATATCTGCCAGGGGATGCCCGCGGGCGCGAGGAGGGCGCCGAAGGCCTTCCCGGCCTCGGCGAGCCAGCTCTCCGAGATATCCGAGACGAAGCCCGACGGCCCGAAGTGCGTGAGGGGCCATATAACTGCGGGGAACAGCGCTATCAAGAGGCCCGCCTTGACTAGGAAGTCCTTGAAGCCCGTCCACACCTTCAACGCGTATATCCTCAAGTTGGGGACCATGAGAGGCGTCGGCGGGAGCCCCTCCACGCGGGGGACCACGCGGAAGGCCTTTCTGTAGATCAGCGAGGCGGCCAATACGGCGAGGGCGGCGACGCCGTATGGGACGAAGACCGCGAGAGGCACCAAGTAGGGCCTGGCCGAAAAGACGGCGGCGGACACGGCCACGAAGAGGGAGAGCCTGGCGGCGCACGGCACGTAGGGCACCAGTAGAGCCGACATGAGCCTGTTGCCCCTGCCCCACATGACCCTCACGGTGGAGAGCGCCGGCACGTTGCACGCCGAGGCGACCATCAGACAGAGGAGCCCCCGGCCGGGGACGCCGAGGGACACCATCTTGGCCTCCAGCATTCTGCCGAGCAGCCCTATGATGCCCGTCTCCTCGTAAAGCACTACGAGCGACAGGGCGATGAGTATATAGGGCAGGAAACCCACGAACGCCGACACGCCTAGCCACAGCCCGTCGGCCAGGAAGGAGGCGAGCGCCGGCGGCAACCCAGCCGACGTTATCGCGTCCGACACGCCGTCGAGCGCCGGCTCTATATACGAGAGGATGCCCGGCCAAGGCCCGGCCCCCTCCAAGGCGGCGAAGAGGGCGACGACTGTGGCTATCGACAGCGCGAGGGCGCCGGCGAGCGCTAGGGACGGGCGGGAGAACAAGGCCCCGGCCAGCCTGGCTGAGGGCCTTACTGGGATGTCCACGGCCTTCACGGGAGTCGGCCCAGCGGGGGCCCAACTGGCCAGGAAGCGCCGGAGCTGGGGGATTCCGAGGCCCTTTATTGCAGACGTATAGAAGACCGGGATTCCCATCTTCGCCGACAGCTCCTCTGAGGGGATCTCCGGAGCGCCGAGGTCGACCATGTTTACGACGAGGGCGACCGGCCGGCTTCTGCCTATGTACTCGGCCAGAGCAAGCGCCTCCTTGATCGCGTGGGGCGCGCCGACCACCACGACGCCGTCGTAGGGCCCCTCGAGCGCCTCCCGCAGAGCCAGCGCCTCGTCCTCGTCCTTGGGGCTCTGGGGGTTGAAGACGCCTGGGAGATCCACGAGATCCACCTCCGTCCCTCTGATCCTCCCCACGTTCATCTCCAGAGTCTTTCCGGGGTAGTTAGCCGTCTTGACGTACCGCCCGGTCAAGGCGTAGAACAGCGTCGACTTCCCGACGTTGGGCGGACCGACGAGCGCCATCCTCCTCGCCATGTGCCAATTAACACTGTTACTATAAAAAGTTTATCTATCGGATAATCTATCGAAAACAACTTTAACACAGTAAATAGTTCTCTCTAGAGCAGGGTTCGCCGATCCAGCGACTGCGCTAGCCGAAAACTTTGGCGGGGCTACTCAATCTGCGTAGCAACACACGCCGTGCGACTATCAACAAGACGCTTGACGCGACGGCCGAACCTGCGAGGTAGACCAGACCTGCGTAGCTGGAGTTGGCCAACGTGTTGAGATAGCCGACTATGTAAGGCCCCACAAAGCCGCCCAAGTTGCCTACCGAGTTTATAAGGCCAATCGCCACGGCCCTCGCCACACCAGCCAACATCCGTTGCGGTATTGGCCAGAACGGCGGATAGAATCCGTATATCCCGGCCGCGGCGAGCACTAGAGCGGCGAAGGCCAGCGAGGGCGTATGAGCAAGGGGAGCCACGGCGATTAGCCCGAGGGCCCCCACCAACAGCGGTACAGCAGAATGGAGAAACCGCTCGCCGCTCTTGTCCGAGGATCTGCCTACGAATACCATGGCGGCAAACGCGACTAGGTACACGACCGCGTTGAGCAAGCCTATGACGACAGAGTTTCCGCCGGTTAGAGCCTTGAGAACTTGCGGCGACCAGAACGTGATGCCGTAAAGGCCGCTCGTCGCAGTGAAGTAGATCAAGGCGAGGAGCCAAGCCTCAGGTATCTTGAGGCCGGCTATCCACGAGACGACCCGTTCGGGCGGATGCGACTCGCGCTCTTTCCTCAACTCCTCCTCCAACCACGCCTTCTCCTCGGGAGTCAGCCAGTTGGCCTCTCTAGGCCAGTCGGGCAGGAGGAACAACACGACGAAGCCCCACAGGACCGCCGGTATGCCTTCCAGTATCAGCACCCACCGCCAGCCCTCCAGCCCCAGCCAATTTACCGTGAGGAGGAGACCCGAGATAGGGGAAAGGATTATGTTCGCCACAGCTATGGCGCTCATGAAGAGCCCGACGGCCCTGCTCCTCTCGTCTTCCAGATACCAGTGGGTTAGGTAGACTATGATGCCGGGAAAGAAGCTGGCCTCGGCGAGGCCCAACGCGAATCTGGCGGCGTACAGCTGGAATTTGTCCTGGACTAAGCCCGTGAGCGAGGCGATTAAGCCCCAGCTTATGAGGATTCTGGCGATCCACTTCCTGGCGCTGTACCTCTCGACGATATATGTGCCCGGGATCTCAAGTATGAAGTACCCTATGAAGAAGATGCCGGCGGCGAACCCTAGATCGGCGTCTGTGAGGCCCAAGCTCTGTTTCATCCCCAAACTCGCGATACCTATGTTCACTCTGTCGATGAAGGCGAGGAGGTATGCAACCCATATTATTGGCAGTATATATTTCCACTTCTTTGACAGCACAACCTCCCTCTGTAACATAGAACACCAATAGTCAGACTATTTATATTTTACGAAATTTTATTAAGAGTATATAATCCCTTAATTGCACCGCGAGTTCTGCGCTCGCTATCTCTCGGCACAGTTTTACGAATAGGCGTTATAGCTACGGCATCCGCCGGACACGTGGATCTCAAAAAGCTAGTGGAGATCCAGACCGAGTTTTCGCGGAGGAAGTTCCCCCGTTTTTGGGAGATCGGAGACGAGCGGGAGCTGGCCCTCCGCCTGGAGTATCTGACAAACGCCTTGGCGGGGGAGGTGGGCGAGGCGGCTAATCTGGTGAAGAAGGTCGTCAGGAGCACGGTCTACGGCCACGGCACCTTGAGGCTGGAGGACGTGCGGCGGGATGTCGAGGAGGAGATAACCGACGTCTTCATCTACGTCCTCACCATAGCGGGGCTTCTGGGGATGGACCTCGAGAAGGCCTACTTCGAGAAGCTGGAGAAGAACGAGAGGAGGTTCTAGCCGTCACTAAACTTTTTAGACTAGTCTATTTGGACTAGTCTGATGAGACTAATTAAACGGAGGGAGTGCGCCGCGCTCTCCAAGCTCTCAGGCTGGGTTCTGCTGTACGGCAGGCGCAAGGTCGGGAAGACCACTTTGGTCAAGAACTGCGTCCGCCACGACGTCTATATGTTGGTCGGCCAAGGCGGCGGCGCCGCGGTGTTGGGCGGGGAGCTGGTGCCGGTGGAGTCGGCCCTCAGAGAGGTCGGCGTAGCTCTGCGGCGGGGCGGCGTAGCCGTGGTGGACGAGTTCCAGCGCCTCCCCGCGAGGTTTTGGGATCTTCTGGCCAGCTGGGCGCCCAACGGGGTGCTCGTGGCCAGCGGCTCCAGCCACGGCGTCCTCGGCAAGGTCTTCGACCGCTCGAGCCCCCTCTTGGGCCTCTTCGCGCCTTTCCACGTCGATATCATAGCCTACAGCGACATCCTGCCCCAGGTTGGGGACCCCGTCCTCTCCATGTTGTGGAGAGATCCTTGGTTGATACCGCATATCGGGAGCGCCGAGGAGTTGAAGGCGAGGGCGCGGGACCTCGCGCTGGCCGCGAGAGGGCTTGTGGGCGAGGTCTTCGCAGAGGAGGATAGGGAGTTGACCGAGATCTACTGGAGGGCTATCTTGCTTGTCGCGGCGGGGTACTGGAAGAGCTCCGACGTGGCCGGGGCGCTCGGGCTGAGGGGCGGCCTCGCCTCGGCCTCATCGATCTTGGCGCGGCTCGCCAAGATGGGCGTGTTGAGGGCGATCCCCACGCTGGGGAGGGAGCGGTACTACGCTGTCAGATCGCCGGCTCTGTCTCTGATCCTCTACGCCGAGGCCAAATACAACGTGAGCGATCTGGGCTCGACCCCGCCGGAGCTCCCTCTGGGGAGGGAGGCCCAGTTCACCGTCGGCGAGATGCTGGCCGAGCACTTCGGCGCCACGCAGAGGTACTCGCCCCGCGAGGACGTAGACGTGGTCTTGACCAGGGGGAGGAGGCGTATATGGGCCTTCGAGGTCAAGATGGGCCCGTTCACCGCGGGCGAGGCGAAGGAGGCCGCGTCCAGGCTGAGGAAGGTGGCAGAAAAGGCCGGGCTCGTCAGCCTGGCCGAGACTCCGCCGGACGTCGCCGATCTCTCTCTAGGGCCTCGCGAGCTCGTCGAGATGGCGAGGGATATTGCCAGGAGGTACGGCGTGGTCTAGCCGCGCCGGGGCCTTCTGGCTATCCGGCCCAGCGTCCATAGGGCGAATCCGCCCAGCGCCAGGCCGGAGACGGCGACGTAGTACTGCGCGACGAACTGGTACATGGGCCAGGCGTAGTAGATATAGGCCGAGAGCGGCGCCTCGACCGCCGAGATGGCCGCGGCGGCGTAGGCGAGAGGCCTCCTCCGCGAGACGGCCCAGGCCGCGAGGAGGGCCAGCAAGGCGGCTGTGAGCCACGGCAACGCGTCTAGGCCGGGGGCTCTGTAGACGTCGGCGTAGGTGGCGTATTTCGGCACGGCGGCTATATAGCCGTAGTGGACTGGGTACTGGAGAGGCAACGGGTAGGTCCAGTTGGACGGCTCGAGCGGGGGCCGCGGCGGCGCGGAGAAGTTAAAGGCGTCTAGGAGGCCTTGCAGATCGCTGTCGGCGACCTCGGGCGTCAGGTAGGGCAGGCCCCAGTTGTAGTCTATGAAGGCGAGGATGGTGTAGTCGCTCATGGTGTGGTTGTCCACGTAGCCCTCCTTGGCGTACGGCGACACTATTATGAGAGGCACTCTCTGGCCCAGCCCGAAGGGGTCCACGGCGGGCGGCGCCACCTGGTCGTAGAAGCCCCCGCCCTCGTCGAAGGTTATGAACACGGCCGTGGAGTTCCAGCAAGGGCTGCGCTCCACCGCCTCCACGAGCCTCAAGACGGCGAGGGCGCCGGCGGTTGCGTTGTGCGGCGGGTGCATGTCGTACTCGTCGCTGGAGCCGCCGAAGAACATGACCCAGGAGACCGCCGGTATGGAGCAGTTGCCGAGCCTCGCCAGGAAGTCGCCGTAGTCTCCGTAGTGGCCTATATACCTCTCGGCGCCGGAGAAGGCCGTGAGGGGATACGGCACCCCTCCTCGGTAGCCGTAGACGTAGTAGCCCCAAGACACGCCGGCTTTCTCGAGCTGGTACATCACAGACTGCTCGAACGGCACGACGCCGACGGCGCTGTCGGTGTAGAAGCCGGGCGGCCTCCCTATGAGGTCGGCCACCCTGTTGGGCTCCGTGAGGCCCAGGACGGGGGCGAAGAACGCGTCGGCCAGGACGTACTCCTCGGCGAGATCCCAGAGAGGCCAGACTTGTTGATAGGAGAGGTATTCGAGGGACTGCGGGCCGGAGTAGAGGACGAAGCCCACAGGCTTGCCGAACCAGTAGTCGCCGTGGTACTGCGTCCAGCCCTCGGCGGGGTTATCCTCGACCGCCGATCCCGCGTAGCGGGGATGTCTCTGGCCCAGCCAAGGAGCCCAGGGGACCTCCGGCACCGATATCCACGGGATCTCGGCGCAACTGCGCTCCAGCTGGCTGTAGTTGTCGTATAGGCCGTAGGGCCACATGACGGATAGCGTTATGTTGTTCACGATGGGGGGACAGCCGAAGGGGTAGAGGCCGAAGAGGTTGTCGAACGCCCTATTCTCCTCGACCACTATCACCACGTGCGATATGGGCGTCGCCGTCGCGAGTGCCAGCGCGGCCAGAGCCAGGAGCGCGAGGACGGGCCTCATCACCACATGTGGGGCTCCGCCTCTCCCCCAGCCGCTATCCTCAACCTCTCGACCCCGCCGATCCTCTTCACGATCTCGGCGACCGACCTCGGCACGAGCTCCTCCCACCTCGGGTCGCCGGCCAGCATAAGCTCGCGGACGCGCGTGGAGACGTAGCGATCCCTCTCGAACATGGGCTGTTGCCTCACCTCGTACCCCGCGTCTCTGAACAGCCTGGCCACGAAGGGGTTGCCCGTGTAGACCACCTCGAAGGGAGGCGCGTAGGACCGCACGCGGCCCAGCCACTCCAGGTTGTTCTCCACGTTGGGTATGGGGATTATGATCACCCTGGACAGATCGACGCCGCCCTCCCTCAACCCCTCCCTCAACATCCAGATCCTCTCGCCGGCGGTGAAGGGATCCTTGAGTATGTAGTTGAACTGCGCCGATCCCACAGACACGACGACCTCGTCGACCTCCTCCAGTATCGCCTTCACGGCCTTGACGTGGCCCCAATGCGGCGGCTGGAACCTGCCCGGGAACAACGCGCGCATGTAGATACGTAAAGGCGCGTTTATATGCTTCGCGCCTTTGTCTATTCTTCTCGACAAAAGGCCGGCGCTCCGACCCGGCGATGTCCAGCCGACTTTACGGAAAAACTCTTTTCCCTCCGCGTTCAGCCTTCCATGGACATCTTCGAGGCCCTCGCGAATCCCCTAAGGCGCAGGATACTGGAGCTGTTGGCCGATAGGCCGCGCCTCTACTCGGAGCTGATGGACGCGCTGTCGGTGGACAGCCCGACGCTGGCCTTCCACCTCAAGAGGCTCGACGGCCTCGTGGAGAAGGACGAGAAGGGCTTCTACAGGCTGACCCAGATGGGGGCCAGAGCGCTCGAGGTAGTGAGATCGCTCCAGGCGGAGGGCGGCGGGCAGGCGAAGGGGCCCGAGCCGCCTCTAGTCCTCGGAGACAGGATGGTAGCCAAGATAAACAAGGAGCTCCTGGAATACGCCAAGAGACAGGGCAGGAAGCTCGTGGTGCAGGACTCTGCGATAGTCGAGATAGCAGACGACGTGGATCCCGGGCTTTTCATGGACGTCGTCGAGTCCATCAGAGACGTGGCGCTCGTCAAGGCGCCCAAGGGCCTTAGGCCGTACGTGGAGCTGAAGGCCAAAGACGTCGGGCTAATCGGCGAGGGGGGACTGGCGCATCTGCTGACGGAGGGTGTAAGCCTCTTGGGGTCGGTGCTCCGGCTGGGGGCCTTCAAGGGGATCCGGAAAGCCGAGAAGGTGGTCTACGACGGGCCTTTCGCCCACGGCAGGTCGCTCGCCGTCGAGGCGGAGGGGTCCAAGATCGAGATAAGGCCTGGGGCCGGCCGGGCGAGGGCCCTCTGCGGAGACGAGGAGGACTTCGAGATAGGGCCCGGCCGCGTCGAGGCGGACGGGTGCGAGGTCGTCCTGGAGGTGGGCGAGCTCGACGAGCTCAAGATAGTGGTCGAGGGAGGCAAGGTGGAGGTCGAGGGGATCCAGTTCGGCAAGGCCGACCTAGACGTGGAGGGGGGCGTCGTCGAGCTCAAGGCGGAGCTGGGCAAGTCGGAGGTCGTTGCGGACGTGGAGGGAGGCCTCCTCTCGGCAGAGCTCGGCTACAGGCCCTTCGAGGGCGAGGCGTCGGTGGGCTTGAAGGTGTCGGGCGGGATGGCCAAGATAGCCCTCAAGCTGCCCGAGGAGGTCGGCCTCTTGACATCGAGCAACTCGGCGGGCGGCTACGTCAAGTTGCCCCAGAACAAGCCGGGCGGCAAGGGGGTGGTGAAAGTGAGCGTTGACGCCTTCGGAGGGTTCGTCGAAGTCGCGGCGCAGTGATCAAAGGCAGGCGACGCGATAGCCGCCATCTGTTTAAGACCGCTACGTCTTGGAGACCACGGCCTCTATCGACCTGGCTATCGCAAGGAGCTCGCCGTCATGGCCTATATCGCCTAGGAGCTGGAGACCCACGGGCAACCCCTCTACAAAGCCTACAGGCAAGGAGAGTGCAGGGGAGCCGACTAGGTTGGCCACGGTGGTGTATTTAGTCGCGAGGGCCCTAAACGCCATCTCGTCTAGTTGCTCTACGGGCGGAGCCACTGCGGGGACTGTGGGCGTCACGACGGCGTCCACGGACTTAAATACCCTCTTGTAGCTCTGCGTCAGATTGTTGCGGTTTCTCTGCGCCGTGAGGTAGTCCACAGCCGAATATCTAAAGCCTTGCTCTATGAGGTTTGCCACATCGGGCGAGTAGAGGTCCCTATATTCCCTATAGAGCTCTCTATGTACGGCGGAGGCCTCGGCGAGCCTTATCACTCTCTGCGTCTCAATATATTTTTCAACATTTATAGAAATTTTTCTTATATTATAGCCTTCACTATTTATTTTTGAGATAATATCCATAATATATTTTTCAACTTTGTTATTCTCGTCGAGCTCCAAATAGCCTATAGCGATCTTCCTCGTATCTAAATCGGTGGAGATACGGAGCACGTAGTCGGGATCGCCGGTGACGGCGTATAGAAAATAGGCAACGTCGGAGATGCTCCTCGCCAACACGCCGATCGTATCGAGTGTCCACGCCAGAGGGAACACTCCCCAAATATCTATCAAGCCGTATGTGGGCTTATAGCCCACTATGCCGCATAGGGCTGCGGGAATCCTCACGGAGCCTGACGTATCCGTCCCGACCGAGACATACGCGGAGCCGACTGCCACGGACACGGCGGAGCCGCCACTGGAGCCGCCGGATATACGGGAGGGGTCGTGGGGGTTGCGGGCCGGGCCTGCCGCGGAGCTCTTGTTAGAGACGCCAGAGGCGAACTCGTGGAGATTAGCTTTGCCCACCACCACGGCGCCCTGGGACTCGAGTACGTCGACTATGCTGGCGTTGATGGCCGGCACATAGCTCTGGAATATGCGGGAACCCATAGTGGTCCTCACTCCACGGGTCAATATGTTGTCCTTCAGAGACACGGGCGCCCCGAAGAGACGCCCCCTATCGAGGCCCCGTCTCAGCGCCTTTCTGAGGCTTTCGGCCCTCTCCATCGCGACGTCGTCCAGGAGCGTTATGTAGGCGTTCAAGTGGGAGTAGCGCCTAGCGGCGTCGAGAGACCTAGACACGACCTCGACGGGGTCCGCGACGCCTCTACGCACATCGTCGACTACCCTGACGAGGCCGGGCCGGAAGCTAGGCTCGGTCAACAGATCCAGGATCTTTCTCTCGTCTATCATCGCCTTAGGAAGAGCTCTATCTTGGACTTCACCTCGCGGTTCACGGCGGCCTCGGCGACGAACCTCTCGAACTCCGCCCAGTCTCTCTCCACCAGCTTGAGGACGGCCTTGAAGTACCTCTTTATCGCCGAGGAGTTGGGGACCTCGCCTATTTTCTTAACCATGTTTACGGCAACCTCCACGCCCTGCCTCTCGTCGTCGACAAGCCTCTGAACCAGGCCCCACTCCAGCGCCTCCTCGGCCGTCAGCTTGAACTCCCAGTCGAGGAAGGACCGGGCCCTCGGCCCCAGCAAGAGCGGCGCCACTACTGGAGTCGCCGTCATGAGGCCGTACCTAACGCCGGGGAGCGAGAAGTAGGCCGACTTCACGGCCACGGCGTAGTCCACGAAGTACAGCATCTCGGTGCCGTAGCCCAAGGCCGGCCCGTTGACGAAGGCCGCCACGGGCTTAGGGCACTCGACGATCCTCTTGGAGACCCTGTTGACCGTCCCGAAGAACTCGAGGGAGCTCTCCAAGCTCCTAAGCCCGTATATCTCGGCGAGGTCGAGGCCCGAGGAGAAGAAGCCCCCCGACCCCGTTATGACGACGCCGCCCGCGGCGCACCCCTCGTCTAGGGCCTCCAAGACGCGGCGGGCCATGTCGAGGTTGAACGCGTTCCTCTTCTCGGGCCGGCTCAGCTTGACCACCAACACGTCGCCTACCCTCTCCTTTATCACCGCCATGTCCCCACCGCCCCCTCCCTTATTAACCTTTCTATCTCCTCGTCCGAGTAGCCCAGCTCCCTCAACACCTCGACGGTGTGTTGGCCGAGGAGCGGCGGCGGGGCCGAGGCCGCCAGCGGCTTGCCGTCGATCTTTATAGGGCTCCCCACCACCCTCACGGCGCCTAGAGCGGTGGCGTACTCCAGCAACATGCCCCTCTCCCTAGTGTTCTCGTCGCTGAGGGCCTCGGCGATGTTGTATATAGGCGCGGCGGGGATCCCCGCCGCTCTGAGGATCTCGACCCAGTGGGACGCAGGCCTCTGGGAGAAGACCCTCTCAAGCTCCTTCTCGAGTAGTCCTCTATTAATCACCCTCTTGTCGTTAGTCTCGAAGCGGGGGTCGTCGGCGAGATCCTCCCTCCCTATGGCCCTGCAGAAGTCCCTCCACAGCTTCTCGGTGCCGACCGCCACGATGAAGTACCTCCCGTCACCCGCCTTGAAGGCTTGATAGGGCGCTATGCTGGAGTGGGCGCTGCCCAGCCTCCGCGGCACCCTCCCGCTGGCCAGATAGGAGGCGGATTGGTGCGTGGATATGCCCAAGGCGCTGTCCAGGAGAGCCATGTCTATGTAAGCCCCCTCGCCCGTCCTCTCCCTGGCCCTCAACGCCGCGAGCACCGCGACCGCGCAGTACATGCCGGTGACTATATCGGCTATAGGCACGGCGAACTTGACGGGAGGCCCGTCGGGCTCCCCCGTGAGGTCCATCAAGCCGCTCATAGCCAACGCGATGAGGTCGTAGCCGGGCTGGTCCCTATATCTGCCGTACTGCCCGAAGCCCGATATGGAGCAGTAGATCAGTCTGGGGTTCAACTTGCGGAGGGTCTGGTAGTCCACGCCGAGCCTAGCCGCCGTGCCGGGCCTAAAGTTTTCGAGGAAGACGTCGGCCCTCTCGGCCAGTCTATAGACGACGCGCCTCCCGTCCTCGTTCTTGAGGTTCACCACCACCGACTTCTTCCCCCTATTGACGCTGGCGAAGTAGGCGCTGTACTTCTCCCCGTAGAACGGCGGGCCCCAGTCCCTAGACTGGTCGCCCTCGGGCGGCTCCACCTTGATCACCTCGGCGCCGAGATCCGCCAGCAACATGGTGGCGAACGGACCCGCCATGGCCGAGGTGAGGTCGACAACCCGGACGCCCTCCAGGGGGAGGTAGGCCATGGAACTCTCCGGACCCCGGATTAAAAGCAACTCGTCCGGCCCCGACAGAGCGGCGGGCCGGCCGCAGATCAGTGCTGGCTCTCGACGAGCCGCCTGAGGACAGATCTCAAGGCCTTGTAGTTGGGGAGGTAGTACTTCGCCAGAGATCTGCCTGGCCCTACCTTGACTGTGTAGGCCGTCTGCGGGAGGGCGGCGAACATGGTCTCGTCCGTCTCGTCGTCTCCTGCGGCGAGGACGAAGTCGGGCCTCTTCAGCTCCACCAACGACCTGGCGGCGGTGCCCTTGCTCACGCCCGCCGGCTTCACCTCAACCACCTTCTTCCCCCTCATAACCACCACGCCGCTACCGGTCAACATCGCGGTCAAGCTGTCGGCGAGCTCCAGCGCGGCCCTCTCGCCGGCCTCCAGCTCGGCGTTTCTGTAGTGCCAGGCTATCGACGACTCCTTCTCCTCTATGTACGTCCCCGGCACCCTCTCCACGAACTCCTCCATCACCTTCCTGACCTTCAGCTTCCAGGATAGGTCGACTCTAGCCGTGGGGGCCCAGCCGCCGCCCGGCTCCTTGAGCCAGAACCCGTGCTCGGCGATGAGGTATACGGGCAGTTTCCCGAACCAGCTGTCCAGGAAGTCCTTGGGCCTCCCGCTCACCACAACGACGTAGGTCCCTCCCTGCCGCGCAAGCTCGGCGAGGAGGTGCAGGAGCTCCTCGTCGGGCACCGCCTGGTAGGCGTAGGGGTAGAGGGGGACGAGGGTGCCGTCGTAGTCGAGGAACAGCAGGCGGACGGAGGCGGACCGGTACGCGGCGGCCATGCGGTCGAGCTCCTCGCCTTCCAGCGGTATGGCCGTCGCCAGCCTCCTCTCCCTCTCGGCCCTCTCCAGCCTTGCCCCCATCAAGCTCTGTATGAAGTCGACGCCCCACTTCACCACGTCCTGCGCCTTTAGCTTCCTCTGCATCTCCTGGATCCTCCTGCACTGCTCCTCCTCCGGCATGGTCAAGGCCTTCTCTATGGCCTTGGCCATCCCCTCCACGTCGTTGGGGTTGACGATGATGGCCTCGGTCAACTCCTTGGCGGCCCCCGCCGTCTCGCTCAGTATCAAGACGCCGCGGCAGTCCCTCCGCGACGCGACGTACTCCTTGGAGACGAGGTTCATGCCGTCCTTCAAGGGCGTTATCAACGCGACGTCGGCCAGATTGTACATGGCCAGCAACGTGGGCGTCGGGAGGAACCTGTAGAGGTATATTATGGGGACCCAATCCAGCTCGCCCAGCTCGCCGTTTATCCTGCCCACCTCCATGTCTATCTGCCTCTTCATCGCCTCGTACTGCGGCACTCCGGCCCTCGACGGCACCACGACGAGGACGAAGGAGGCCTTCCTCCGCCACTCCGGCCTGGACTTCAAGAACCTCTCCCAGGCGTATACCCTGTTTATGACGCCCTTGGTGTAGTCCAGCCTGTCTATGGAGAAGACCACCTTGAGGCCTCTCAGGAGACGCCTCACCTCCTCTATCTCCTTCGCCACCTGCGGATCGGCGCCGGAGTTGTGGAACCTCTCGTAGTCTATGCCTATGGGGAAGACCCCGACCTTGGTGTAGCCGTGCCTCGACTTTACTACGTCGAGCTCCACGCCGTAGCCCAAAAACCTCACGACGCTCCTCACGAAGTTGTAGGAGTACTCGTGGGTGTGGAACCCCACGAGGTCCGAGGCGAGGAGCCCGTCGAGTATCTCGTTCCGCCAAGACGACGGCATCAGCTGGAGTATCTCGGGAGGGGGGAACGGTATGTGGAGGAAGAAGCCGACGCCCAGGTCGGGCATCTGGCCTCTCAAGTAGAGGGGGAGGAGCATGAAGTGGTAGTCGTGGACCCAGACGTAGTCGTCCGGCTTGGCTACGGACGCGAGGACGTCGGCGAACTTCTTGTTGACCGAGACGTAGGAGTCCCAGAAATCGTCCCTATAGACCGTGTAGGTCGTGAAGCCGTGGAAGAGGGGCCAGAGCGTGGAGTTGCAGAACCCCTCGTAGAACTTCTCCACCTCGTCCCTCCCCAACGGCACTGGCTCTAGCCCCTGCGATCTGAGCGCCTCAGAGATCTTGGGATCCAGAGCATCGCCCGCCAGACCGGGCCAGCCGACCCAGAGGACACCGTCGAAGCCCAAGGCTCTGCCCCCGTCGGTGGCGGCGAGGAGCGTCTTCATGGCGGTCGCCAGGCCGCCGACTGACTCCCTCACGGAAACCTCGCCGTCCTTTACGGCGACGGTCACCGGCAGTCTGTTCGACACTACGATGAGGCGCACTGCCCAACCCGCACACGCCTATAAGAAGGTGACGCGGCGGGGCACAATTTATATTGGGGAGGTGGAGGGGCCATGAAGGCGGTGACCGTGATGCCGGGAGTTCCCGAGTCTCTGAGGCTTAGGGATGTCCCCAAGCCGTCTCCAGGGCCGGGGCAGGTCCTCCTCAGACCTCTCAAGGTGGGGGTCTGCGGCACCGACAAGGAGATAATAGAGGGGAAGTACGGCAAGGCCCCCGAGGGTAGCGACTACTTGATTCTGGGCCACGAGGCCTTGGCCGAGGTCGCGGAGCTGGGGCCGGGCGTGGACAACGTGTCGCCGGGCGACCTCGTGGTCCCCACGGTCAGGAGGCCCCTCAACTGCGGCCTCCCCGTAGACTACTGCCCCGTGGGGAGATATCTGGAGCACGGCATATGGGGACTCCACGGACACGCGGCCGAGTACTCGGTCACCGACGCCGCGTATCTGGTCAAGGTCCCCAAGGAGATCGCCGACATAGCTGTCTTGACAGAGCCCCTCTCGGTGGTCGAGAAGGGCGTGGAGCTGGGGCTCAACCTCTACCAGTCCAGGCTCGGCAGAAGGCCGGAGACAGCGTTGGTGCTCGGCGCCGGGCCCGTGGGCCTTCTCGCGGCCATGGTCTTGAGGCTCATGGGCCTGTCCGTCACAGCCGTGGCGACGAGGCCCCCCGACAGCTTGAAGGCGAGGCTCGTCAAGGAGCTCGGCGGCGCGTACGTGGACGCGGCGCACGAGAGGATCTCGGGGACCTACGACCTAGTGGTCGAGGCGACCGGCGCGTCGGCGGTGGCGCTGGAGGGGCTCGAAAGGCTCGGCCCCGGCGGCGTCGAGGTCCTCCTTGGCGTCTACCCGCCCGGCGGGCGGCTCGACGACGTGGGGAAGCTCCTCACAGACGCCGTCCTCAACAACAAGCTCGTGGTGGGCTCCGTCAACGCCGGGCTTAGGCACTTCGAGGCGGCTTTGAGGCATTTGAAGGAGGCGGACGACCGCTTCGGCGGCTGGCCCAAGAAGCTCATAACGAAGACGGCGACCTTGGAGAACTACCAGGAGGCCTACAGCTGGACGCACGACGATATAAAGACGGTGCTGTCCATAGAATAGCGAAACGCTTAAAAGCAAGGAGGCCGGCTGAATTCTAATGATTCCGCCCCCGTTCGACTACGTCCGGGCCTCTTCTATAGACGAGGCCGTCAAGGCGCTGTCCGAGGACCCCAACGCCAAGGTCCTCGCAGGCGGGCAGAGCTTGATCCCTTTGCTGAAGCTCCGCGCGGTCGCTCCCAGCAAGCTCGTGGACATAGGCCGGCTCAAGGAGCTCCGCTACGTCAGGCAGACAGGGGACGGCTTGGCCATCGGCGCTTTGGCCACACACGCCGAGCTGGAGAGGTGGTCGGGCCCCTGCGGGGTCCTCCCCGAGGCGGCTAGGCAGATAGGCGATCCCCAGATAAGGTCTGTGGGCACCATAGGCGGCAGCCTCGCGCACGCCGATCCGGCCGCCGACTGGCCCGCCGTCGTGTTGGCCCTAGACGCGGTCGTGAAGGCGAGAGGCCCCTCAGGCGTCCGCGAGATACCGGCCGAGGAGTTCTTCCAAGGGCCCTATTCCACCGCCCTACAACAAGGCGAGATCGTCGTCGAGATCTCCATACCCCGATGTCCCCCCAAGGCATCATATGTCAAGATAGCCCGGGCCTACAACGACTTCGCCATAGCCGGAGTCGCCGCGGCTGTGTGGGTCAAGGACGGCGCCGTGGAGGACGTGAGGCTGGCCGCCACAGGCGTGGGGCTCAGGCCGGTCAGGCTCAGGAAGGCCGAGGAGGCCGTTAGGGGCAGGAAAATCTCCGGGGATCTCCTGGCGGAGGTGGCCGAGGCCGCCTCCAAGGAGGTGGAGCCCGTATCCGACGTGAGGGCTTCGGCGGAATACCGGAGGGCTATGGCCGGCGTCGCGGCTAGGAGGGCTGTTAGGAGGGCGTTGGGGCTATGAGGATCAGGGTCAAGGTCAACGGGGTGTGGTACGAGCGCGACGTGGAGCCCCGGAAGCTTCTAGTCCACTTCTTGAGGGACGACTTGGGCATAAAGAGCGTGAGGGTCGGATGCGACACGGGCAACTGCGGAGCCTGCACCGTGTTGCTGGACGGGAAGCCCGTCAAGAGCTGCAACCTGCTCGCGGTCCAGGCTGACGGCTCCGAGATAATAACCGCCGACTACAGCGACGAGCTCATGGAGAGGCTCAAGCGGGCCTTCCACGAACGCCACGCGCTCCAATGCGGCTTCTGCACCTCTGGCATGCTGCTCGCCTCCTACGCCCTCCTCAAGAACAAGCCCAAGCCCACAGAGGAGGAGATACGCGAGGGCATCAGCGGCGTCCTCTGCAGATGTACGGGGTACCAGAACATAGTAGAGGCTGTTAAGTCGGCGGCGCTATGAGGTACGTAGGAAAGCCCCTGCCCAGGCTGGAGGACTACCACCTGCTCTACGGGCAGGCCCGCTACGTCGACGATATAGAGTTGCCCGGGATGCTCTATGCGGGCTTCGTCAGATCGCCGTACGCCCACGCCAGAGTTAGAAGAGTAGACGCGTCGGAGGCGCTCTCGATGCCGGGCGTCGTGGCCGTCTTCACGCCGCAGTCGGGCAAGCCGTTCGACTTCGCGCCCGGCGGCAAGGTCAGATACCAAGGCGAGGCGGTCGCCATGGTGGTGGCCGTCGACAGATACGCCCTCTACGACGCCTTGGAGAAGGTGTACGTGGACTACGAGCCTCTCCCGGCCGTCGTGGATCCCGTGAAGGCCATGGAGCCCGGCGCGCCTCTCGTGGACGAGTCGCTGGGCACCAACGTATCGCGCAGGGAGAAGTACGCCTCTGGAGACGCCGAGAGGGCCCTGGCGTCCTCGGACAAGGTGGTGGAGGAGGAGCTCGCCACCAACAGAGTGGTGCCCTCGGCCATGGAGCCCCACGGAGTGTTGGCGTCCCACGACGGCAAGACCCTCCTCATATACGACTCGACGCAGAAGCCCCATATAGTGCGGCGCGAGGTGGCGAGGAGCCTCGACGTGCCGCTGGCCGCCGTCCGCGTGATCCAGCCCGACGTCGGCGGCGGCTTCGGCTCTAAGATACAGGTCTACCCCGAGGAGATCAGGGTGGCCGCGGCGGCCGTGGCGTTGAGGAGGCCGGTCAAGTGGGTAGCAACCAGGAGCGAGGACTTCAAGATGACGACGTACGGCAGAGGGCTGGTGCTTAGGTACAAGGCGGGCTTCACTAGAGACGGCGTGCTCAAGGCCATCAAGGGCGAGGTGATAGCCGACGCGGGCGCCTACGACTGGTTCGGCTTCGACTTGGCCGCGACTGCCGCCACCATGTTGCCCGCCGCCTACAAGGTGAGGGACCTCGACATAGACGCCGTGTCCGTGTTGACGAACAAGCCGCCGTTGGGGCCCTATAGAGGCGCCGGGAGGCCCGAGGCGACGTTCTTCATCGAGAGGATCATGGACTTGATAGCCGACGAGACAGGCCTCGACCCCGTCGAGGTGAGGAGGAGGAACCTGGTGCCGGCCGGCCCCTACGACAACCCGTTGGGCCTCCACTACGACTCCGGCGAGTATCTGGCCACATTAGAGAGGGGCATCGCCGCCACGGGCTACTACGATCTAGTTAGAAACGCCGAGGCGGAGAAGGCCAGGGGCAGAGTGCTGGGCGTGGGCATGTCTTTCTACATAGAGATAACCACCTACGGGCACGAGGTGGCTATAGTCAGGGCGGAGAGGGACGGGAGCTTCACGGTCGCCGTGGGCATCGCGCCGCACGGCCAGGGAGACGCCACGGGCATAGCCCAGCTGGTCGCCGACGAGCTCCAGGTGCCGATAGAGCGAGTGAGGGTTGTGTGGGGCGACACCGACGTGGTCCCCGACGGGATAGGCACAGACGGGAGCAGGTCCATCACCGCGGGCGGCTCGGCCGCTCTTCTGGCCGCCAGGCGCCTGCTCGAGGAGCTCAAGAAGGCCGCCGAGGAGCTGTTGGGAGGCCCCGCGACCTACTCGGACGGGACGTTCAAGTCCGGCGAAAAGTCCGTGACCATAGGAGAGGTCGTCGAGGCCGTCTATAGGGGCAAGGTGAGGGCCCAGCTGGAGGCCATGGAGGTGTATAAGGCGAGGGCCACGTTCCCCTACGGCGTCGGCGTGGTCGTTGTCGAGCTCGACCCCGAGACGGGCCTCGCGAGGCCTCTGCTGTACAGGTCCTACGACGACATCGGGGTCGTCGTCAACCCGTTGCTCGTGGAGGGCCAGATACACGGAGGGGCGCTACAGGGCATCTCCCAAGTGCTCTACGAGCAGGTGGTCTACGACCAAGACGGCAATCTGGCCACGCCGAACTTCGCCTTCTACCACGTGCCCAAGGCCACGGAGGCTCCGCGGTACGAGCCGCGTCTGGCCGAGACGCCCCATAGGTCGGACCACCCGACGGGCACTAAGGGAGTCGGCGAGGCCCCCACGGTCGCCTCCGCGGCCGCCGCCATAAAGGCCCTTGAGGACGCCATTAGGAGGGCCACGGGGAGGAGGGTGAGGCTTAGGTCGACCCCGGTGACTCCCGAGGAGATATACAAGCTCATCCACGGCTGAGTCTACGGGGTTCTAGAAGCCCCATAACTACGCCCCCTATTATCCCTCCCACGTGGGCTACGTAGTTCACGTTGGGCAATATCGACGACGCCAGGAAGACCGCGGCCAGGAGGGCCGGCCCCACCCAGCTGAAGTCGCGGGATAGGGCCATCCCTCTGGCTACGTAGAAGGACAACAGCCCGAATATGCCGCCGGACGCCCCCGCCGACATTATGTTCGGAGGGTAGAGGAGCACCGTCAGCACATTCCCCAAGATCCCGGAGGCGAAGAAGACGGCGTATTCGTACCTACCGGCCTCGCCGCCGAATATGACGTATATGGCGTATAGAGACACGGCGTTGAGGAGAAAGTCGGCGAGCGACGGCGTCACCAACATGCCTGTCACGAGCTCGTAGTAGTATCCGGAAAGGACGGCCTTGTTGTACAATACCAGGTAGGGGAGCAGATAGGGGTTCGAGGAGTAGACGGCCGCGCCGACGGCGAAGCCGGCGGCGGTTATCAAGAGTATGCCTATCGTGGCCTTCATCGCCCGGCGCCGACCTCCCTCCTCAAGATGTACCAAGTGCCCAGGGCCTTGGCCACCAGCCTCCCGGAGGCGTCCCGGACCTCGCCCTCAGCTACCACGATCCTCCCTCCCCTCCTCACGACCTGTCCGCAGACCCTATACGGCCCCTCCCTCCCGGCCTCCAAGAAGTTCACCTTGAGCTCCACGGTGACTTGATCGGCGCCGTCGTTGACCGTGAGTACAGCCATCCCCAAGGTCTCGTCCAGCACAGCCGCGATGACCCCGCCGTGCAGCACGCCGCCTATCCTCTGGACGTTCTTGCCGTGGCCGAACTCGGCGCATGCCCGCCCATGCGATATCTCGACCACCCTATAGCCTATAAACGCCATTATGGGCTCCGTCTCCCAGATAACCGAGTTGGCCCTCTCTACGTCGAGCGGGTACATGAAGGGAAAAAGACATCCCTTAAAGGGCTATATCTCGAAGACAGCGCCGGCCCCTCCTGCCTTGGCTACGTCCGGCAGAGCGGCTTGCAACGCCGCGATGCCGGCCACGCCGGTGCAGTGGGTCCCCACGACGAGTCCGGGGCTCTTCGACCTCAAATAGCCGGCGGCCTCCCTCACCCTAGCCTCGGGCAACCCCATGAAGTGTAGCCCGCCGATAATCGCGTAGAGCCTATCGGCGCCGGTCACCTGTAGCCCGTACTCCACTATGTTCTCCACGCCTGCGTGTCCGCAACCGGTGAGGGCCACCAAGCCCTTGGGATGTCTTATGTAGAGGGCCATGTCGTCAGGCACAAGGTCGGAGACGGCGCCGGTGTGCGACGGGCCCCACCTCCGCGGGATCTCGCCGGAGGCCCAGACCCCCTCGGCGATCTTGTAGGGCTCCCTTATCAGCACAAGCCTGGCGCCCCTCGACTCGAGGAAGTCGCGGGTGAAGTCGACCCCTATCTCCACCTCCCCCATCTCGTCCTTGGCGTACGCCTTGGCGAAGAGGTTCTCGTGGGCCACCACGGTGAGGGGTCTAGACCTCGCCGAGAGCAACGCCTTAACTCCGCCCGTGTGGTCTATATGCCTATGGCTGATTACCAAGACGTCGGGGTCGTCGGGGGATATACCGAGGGCCTTCATGTTGTTGAGGAGGGCGGTGCCCGAGAGGCCGGTGTCGTAGAGTATCCTCCAGTCGTAGACGTAGGCGGAGAAGCCCCACTCGCCGAGGAGCCTCAGGCGGAGGGAGGAGGGCTGTGTGAGGTAGTTGTCCACCAATATCGCCAGCTTCATATGCATAGCCGCGGCGGCTATTTATATAGATTGCAACCGATCTTCACGTGGGCCTTGGCGGCGGCCAGCTCCACCGCCTTGCGATCCGCCTTCAGCCACCTGGCCAGCTCGTCGGCCAGCGCCGGGTCCACGCACCTGCCCGCCTTCTGGAACTCCCGCATCAGCCTATACACCTTGTCCCTCTTGGCCTGGGCACCTATTATGGCGTCCTCTAGAGAGACTCCGGCAAATCTCACCGACAGGACTATCTCCACGATCTTGTTTATCCTGTCCGGCACGCCCACCGTGGAGCCCCTCAGCTCTATCCTGCAACGGCGCCGGTCGGGGACTCCTATAGACGCCGCTAGGCGGGCCGTCGCGCCCTTGTAGACCCGCTCCTTGTCGACTATCCCGCCCAGGACTATGTCCGAGGCGCTCCTCAAGACCTCCTCGTCGGCGGCGCACGGCCCCTCGGGATCCAGCACGAGGCTGGTAGGCGGAGGGGGGCCTTCCTGGAACCTCACGGCGTGCCTCATGCCGCGGGCCGCCCTCCGGAACCTCTCCAAGAACTCGGGAGGCGCCCTAGACAGATAGAGGTTGCCGTCCCACAGCTGCCTCCTCACAGCCGCTATGGAGGCCACGACTTGCTCCACCAGCTCGTTCTTCTCGGAGTCGGTGTGGATATCCCAAAGCCCCAGGTCTATGTATATCCTCGGCGTCTCCGGAGGCTCCAGCCGCACCTCGACGGGCTCCGGACACGGCCGGCCCTCCCGCACCAACGCGACGCCGTCGGGGAACCTGCAGAGCCGGTACCCCCCGAGGAGTATCCTCACAGCCGCGCACTGCTCCGGCTCGTATCTGCACCTAAGCCTCCTCGGGACCGCCGGCCTGCCGAGCCCCATACGCTCCAGCTCGCGGAGGAGGAGGGAGCCGAGGTATCCCACAGACGGCGTCACGGCCATGCTTAAAGGCTTGCGACGCCAAAAATTTATTAATTGACTTACGATAAGTTATATGTCTCTTACCGAGAGGCTGAGGCGATCCGCAGACGATATATGGTCCGCCATACTGCGCCACCCGTTCGTGGTCGGCCTCTACAGAGGCGATCTCCCTCTGGAGAAGTTCAAGAACTACGTCCTCCAGGACTACAGCTACTTGGTCGGGTTCTCCCGGGCTCTCGCCTTGGCCGCGGCCAGAGCGCCCGACGTGAGGTCGATGAGGGCCATGGCCGAGCTGGCCTACGGCGAGTTGACGGGCGAGCTGGCGAGCTACGAGGCGCTACTGGGGGAGCTGGGCCTGTCGCTGGAGGACGCCGCGAGGGCCCGCCCGAGCCCCACCAACGTCGGCTATATGTCCTACCTCGCCTCGACCTGCGCTCTGGGGACCTTCGCCCAATGCCTCTCGGCGCTTCTCCCGTGTTTCTGGACGTATATGGAGATCGCGGAGGCCCACCGCGGCCTCCTCGCTGAGAACCCCGTCTCCGTATATAGGAGGTGGGCCTCTGTCTACCTCTCGGAGGGGTACAGATCGCTTGTCAAAAAGCTCAGAGATCTCCTCGATGCGCTCTCCCCGCCGTTCGACGAGGTGTGGGGGCCCTTCAAGACCGCCTCGCTCTACGAGCTGGCCTTCTGGAACGCCGCCTATTCGGGGGAGGCATGGCCGGCATGATCGAGGAGCTTAGGCGGGAGCTGGCGGCGTTGAACGAGAGGATCTTCGAGGCGCCGGCGTTGCGGAGCCCCGACACGGCTTCTGTGAAGAGGTTTGTGGCGAACCAGCTCTATATAGTGCAGTACGACTTGAGGGCGCTCTCGGCCGCCATGGGGAGGGCCGGCGACGGCGTCGAGCTGGCCTTCTTGAAGGCGCTCGTGGACGGCGACTACGCCGCCCTTAAGGCCCTCGGCGAGATGGCGAGAGAGCTCGGCGTCGCGTTCAGCTGGGATGCGCTCGACCCATTTGCCGTAGCGTACACGCACTTCCTCTCTTGGCTGGCCCTGAACGGCACCATGGGCGATCTGGCCGTCGCCATGACGGTGAATCTGCCCGTCTGGGGCCGCGCATGCGCCCGGCTCTCGGCCTGGCTTAAATCCAACGGGTTCAAGTCGACCGAGTTCCTCGACCTCTTCTCGCGGCCCTACGAGGACATGGAGGCCGTAGCGGAGCGCATAGCCGAGAGGTACTACGACCGCCAGCGCTATCTATTCGTGGCGCGGGCTATACAGACGTACGAATGCTCCTTCTGGTTCTCAATATCGGGCGCAGACCCGAGCGCGTGCCGGCGCGCAACTCCGTAATTTTTATATGTGGGATGTGTTCTCTCGGCGCTTCGCAAGTTTTTATTTTTAAAGGTAAAGTGGAGGCATGACGGCGGTTGTGAGGACTTGGGCTGGTGATGTGAGGATGTCTAGAGGGAGGTTGTTGGAGTTCTACAGCTCTCTGGATAACAGCTATAGGGCTGTGCTGGACGTGAGGCTGGCTAGAGTCTTGGGGAAGACCTTCGAGGAGATAGCCCTAGAAAAACCCGACGAGATTTACCAAGCCCTATCCAAAGCCGTAGGAAAACACAACGCAGACGTATTCATGATAATGTACGCCAAGTGGCTACAGAGAAAGGCGATAGGCAACTGAGAAATCGGTTTTTGCGTAATAGCCCGTTAAGTTTATATATAGTCCCCAGCCCAGCCTATATGGACCTTGCGGGGAAAGCGGGGCCAACGGGGCGAGGATACTCATACTATCCGAGAAGCCCGAGCTAGGCGAGAGGCTTCTCGCCAAGCTCCTATCGGCCCGCGGCGCGCATGCCGATATCCTCGATATATCCCAGGGACATGTCGAGGGCGGGGACTTCACCGTCTTCATAAGGACGAGGAACCAGTACCTCGGCGCTGTGTACGCCTCCCTGTTCCGCAGATCGATAAACCCCTCATACGCCATATACAACGCGCTCAATAGGCTGTACTGGTTGCCCAAATACGGCCCCCACTTCTTCGTGTTCTCCGACGAGGAGGCCGTGGAGAAGGTGGACTTCAAGCCGCCGTGGCTCCTCGCGACCGTCTGGCGCCTGGGCCTAGACGTGTCGGTGACTAGCGTAGAGGGGGCCAAAAGCGTCGTGGAGCACCGCAACTACATGAGGAACCCCCTGGCCAAGGGTAGCATCGCCATGCCCAAGCCCAGAGAGGTCAGGAAGGTGTTCGCCGTGCCCGGGATCGACGGGATAGCGGGCGAGGTGTTGAGGTCGCTGGGCCTCAAGTACGCTGAGATCACGCTCGGCGTCTACGACGACGGGGAGCGCGTGATAGACGTAGACCCCGTGCCGGAGCTGGACGAGGCTAGGGCGAGGCTCCTGGCCGAGGTCGGGCTGGAGGAGGCATGAAGGCTTGCGTAGTGGGGGCCTCCGGATTCACCGGCGGAGAGCTGTTGCGCATCTTGCTACAGCACGGAGGGGTCGAGATAGTCTGCGCCACCTCTAGGAAGTTCAAGGGGGAGTACGTCTACAGGATCCACCCAAACCTCAGGGGATTCACAAACCTCAAGTTCGTGGAGCCCAGCATCGACGCCGCGTTGAAGGCCGACGTGGTCTTCCTGGCGCTTCCCCACGGCGAGTCGGTCAAGTGGGTCCCCCAGCTGTACGAGCACGGCCTCATGGTGGTCGACCTGTCGGCCGACTTCAGGCTGAAGGATCCCAACGCCTACGTGGAGTGGTATAAGTGGCCGCAGCCGCATCCCTACCCCGATCTCTTGAAGAAGGCGGTTTACGGCCTCCCCGAACTGCACAAGGACGAGCTACCCGGCGCCAAGCTCATAGCGTCTCCCGGGTGCACCGCCACTGCATCCATAATGGCGCTCGCGCCTCTGGCCAAATACGGGCTTCTAGGCCCCCTCCCGCCGGTAATCGACGTGAAGATGGGCTCCTCAGGCGCCGGGGCCGAGGGGTCGGTCCTCGACATGCACAGCCACCGCACCTACGTCATAAGGCCCTACGAGCCGGTTCACCACAGACACGCGGCGGAGGTGGAGCAGGAGCTCTCGCGGCTTGCGGGGAGGGAGGTGAGGGTGGCCTACACGCCGCACGCCGTCGACGCCGTGAGGGGCATACTCTCCACGGCGCACGTGTTCACCGAACGCGACGTGGACGAGCCGACGTTGTGGAAGGCGTATAGGGCCATGTACGGCGACTCGAAGTTCGTGAGGATCGTGAAGGACAAGCTGGGCCTAGCGCGCTATCCAAATATAAAATATGTACTGGGCACCAACATAGTCGACGTGGGCTTCGAGATAGATCCCAGGATGAGGAGGGTCGTCGCGTTCTCGGCCATAGACAACTTGGTGCGCGGGGCCGCCGGGCAGGCCGTGCAGGCGTTCAACATAGCGGCGGGGTTCCCCGAGGATCAAGGGCTTAGGTACATACCTCCCCACCCCATATGATCGTGATCAAGATAGGAGGATCCGTTATCTGCAAGGACGCCTCGATGGCGATCCGCAACCTGCCCAAATACGCCGACAAGGCGGTCGTGGTCCACGGCGGGGGGTGTCTTGTCAACGAGTTGATGAAGAGGATGGGGATAGAGCCGAAATTCCTCACGCACCCCGGCGGGCTCGTAAGCCGCTACACGGACTGGGAGACCTTAAAGGCCTTCGTCATGGCCATGAGCTGGATAAACAAGTCCATAGTCGCCTCGCTACACGGCATGGGCGTGCCGGCGCTGGGCCTAACCGGGGCCGATCTAGGCGTGGTGAGGGCCAAGCGCAAGGAGAAGGTGCTGGTGGTCGACGAGAGGGGGAGGCAGAGGGTCGTGGACGGGGGCTACGTGGGCCGTATAACAGAGATAGACGCCTCCAAGCTGGCGCCGCCGCCGTTGAGGGTGCTGGCCCCCATCGCCGTGTCGGAGAGGGGCGAGCTCCTGAACATAGACGGCGACCAGCTGGCGTTCGACGTGGCCAAAAGGACAGGCGCCGAGAAGCTGGTGCTCCTCAGCGACGTCGAGGGCCTCTATATCGGCGGGAGGGTGGTGCCGCGCCTCACGGCCGAAGAGGCGGAGCGGCTTGTCCAGAACGAGGAGGTCAAAGGCGGCATGAAGAGGAAGCTGTTGATGGCCGCAGAGGCCGCCAAGGCCGGGATCGAGGTGATAATATCCAGCGGCTTGGTGGAGGCCCCCATAGATGTTGCCCTCAACGGCGCGGGGACCCACGTGGTCGGGTAGCGCGCGGCCTGCCGAAGGTCCCGCCAAAGATTTATATCGTTGTCCCCTCTACGCCGGTGGACTGCGGCTTTAGGGTGAAGTTCTTGGGGCGTTACGTCTGTTTCGCCGACCGCGGCGACGAGACAGAGAGGCTGTTGGACCTCGCCCAGCGCGGCCGCTCGGTGCCTCTGGTCATATACGGCCCCGAGGGGTGCGGCAAGACCTCCCTTCTGAGGTACTTGCACAAGAGGCTTTCCGGGTCCTACGACTACGTGATCTACTACTCCCCGCTATACGGCCCCGAGGAGGGGCTGACGGCGCCAGACGACGTAAAGAAGGCCGTCACGTCCCTCGCCCGCGCCGTTGGAGGAGAACTCGCCTCGGCCGTGGCCGAGGCCGTGTTGGCGATCGGCGAGATATTCGCCAGAAGGCTAGGCGTGAGGAGGATAGACAGCCTCGCATTGCTCCTAGACGACGTATTTCAGTCAGTAAGCAACGCAGAGCTATACGTAAAGAAGGCTCTCAACTTAGCCGAGCACCCGCCCGTGGAGGTGGGGAAGATATTCGTGATCTTGGCCTCGTCTGAGGGAGAAAGCCTCGAGGCCATCGGCCGGCATCTGTGGGCCGACGTGAGGACTATCTGGAACCTCAACAAGGCGGGCTTCAAGGAGCTGGTGGGGCAGATACCCGATGCAGGCCAAGACGCGGAGCGGCTCTGGAGCGCCGCGGGCGGCAACCCTAGATTAGTTGAGCTGCTCGCCGGGGAGGGCTGGTCGGTCGAGAGGCTTGTGGAGAAGATGTATAAGGTTAGGGGTATCGACGTGCAGTTGCTGGCGAAGTATAGAAAGGTCGTCGAGGAGGCGCTGGCCGACCCCGACGTTCTGCTGGATGCCCCCAGAGAGCTCATTAGATATCTGGTCTCGAAAAACTTAGTGGTAAAGATCGTGGATCCCCTAGCCCCGATCGAGGGAGGTAAGGATCTCGGGGTGGGGAAGGACTACGCGTGGCAGACGCCGCTCCACCGCGAGCTGGTCAAGCTGGCGTTGAGGCGGACCGGCTGAGGCTGGCCGCCCGCGGCGAGGCCGCCCGGCCTTGTCGGTAAAGGTTTTATATACCCCAGAACTCGCCCATATGGCAACCCAAAAGCTGGTGGTCCAGTGCAAGGTCTGCGGCACGGAGTTCGAGTTGCCGGAGGACGTGATGGACGGCGAGATAGCCAGTTGCCCCACGTGCGGGACCCGGTATATTGTGAGGCTCAAGGGCGGCTCGGTAACCCTAGAGGAGTTCAAGGGGGATGTGGAGGACTATGGCGAGTAAGTCGGGGCGAGAATAAGCAGGATCGCGCTCGCCTACTCGGGCGGGCTCGACACCACGGTCGCCATCAAGTGGCTCTCGGAGAAGTACAACGCCGAGGTTATCACGGTCACGGTCGACGTAGGGCAGGAGGAGGACTTCTCGGAGGTCGAGGCGAGGGCCTATAAGGCCGGCGCGGTCAAGCACTACACCATAGACGCCAAGAGGGAATTCGCCGAGGAGTACGTCGGCAGGGCCGTCCTCATGAACGCCATGTACGAGGGGAAGTACCCCCTAGGCACTGCGTTGGCCAGGCCGCTGATTGTCGCGAAGACCGTCGAGGTGGCGAGGCGCGAGGGGGCTGACGCCATAGCCCACGGGAGCACCAGCAAGGGAAACGACCAGGTCCGTTTCGACGTCACCGCAAAGGCCCTTGCGCCCGACTTGGAGGTGTTGGCCCCCGCGAGGGTTTGGGGCATGGGCAGGGAGCAGGAGATCGAGTACGCCAAGAAGCACGGCATACCTGTGCCGGAGGCCCACAAGAAGTACAGCATAGACGAGAACCTCTGGAGCCGCTCCATAGAGGGAGGGCCCGTCGACGACCAGAGGCTCGAGCCGCCCGAGGACGCCTTCAAGTGGACCGTCCAGCCCGAGAAGGCGCCCGACCAGCCAACCTACGTGGAGATAGAGTTCGAGGGGGGCCTGCCTAGGGCTATCAACGGCGAGCGCATGGACATGCTCTCCCTCGTGAAGGCGCTTAACCAGATAGGCGGAGCCGCGGGGGTCGGGAGGATAGACCACATCGAGAGCAGGCTGGTGGGCTTCAAGAGCAGAGAGGTGTACGAGGCCCCCGCCGCGGTCATACTCTTCGAGTCGCATAGGGATCTCGAGAAGCTGGTCCTCACGCCGAGGGAGCTCAGGTTCAAGCACAACGTCCTCGACCCCTACTGGGCAGACCTAGTCTACCAGGGGCTGTGGGTGGAGCCGCTCAGGCTCGCCATCGAGGCGGCCGCCGGCGAGATGGAGAGGTGGGTCGACGGGTGGGTGAAGGCGAAGCTCTACAAGGGATCTGTGCAGATAGTCGCCAGGGACTCCAAATACGGCACCTACAGCAAGGAGCTGGCGGACTACTCCAAGGGGTGGTACCCGACCGACGAGGAGGCGAGGGGGTTCATAGAGATGTGGTCGCTACATAGCTTGACGGCGTTAAGTAAAAGATCTATGGATAAGAAATAAAACTCTAATAATAAAGTTATTTATTATAGTATTAACTTTGAAAATTGCTTATAATTTTCTTTGAGAGTCTCTATATAGAGATCGATATTACTCTAGAAAAAGGGATAAAAAGCTATATAAAGGGAGGCTCTCTAGACGTCGATGGGGGAACGCAGACTCTCCACGGTCGTATGCCCGAACTGCAAACGTCCGGTGAAGCCCAAAGAATGTAGCAGGAAATCCCTATCCAAAAGGTACATACTGGTGACCTATTGCTGTCCCCGTTGCGGCACGGAGTTGCTCACCGAACATATAGAAGTTACATAACTTCCCCGCCTAGTATATAGATTCCTGTCCACCATGACATTAAGGCTTTTCAAGATCAGTCGGGAAAGCCGCGTGGATATCGTCCTCCTTCTCCACGGATCGCGCGATCCCAGATATAAGGAGTCGGTAAAGGCCTTCGCCGAGAGGCTCGGCGTCAGATACGCCTTCCTTAACGAGCCCACGAAGCCGTCGGGAGCGCTCTACGTGCCCGTGTTCGTGGCGGGCGGCGGGGATTACAAGAGGGCGGCGGCGTTGGCGGGGTCCTCCATACCGCCTCTCGCGCGCTGGCCGGGGTTCGGCGACTATCTGAGGAGCTTGGGCGCCTATCTCTACATATTCCACGGCGGCGACGACGAGGAGTACATATCCGATGTGAAGTCCCTAGGCCTTCCCTACGTATTCCTAGAAGGCGAGCCGTCTATACAGCAGTCCTCTTGTAGAGATTTGGCGGCCCCGGTGGTTCTGACGAGGGGTATCATATACGACAGGATCGAGGCGGCTTGGCGGGACGCCGGTTGCCGCGGAAAGCTTCTGCCTCCTCTATTCGAACAGGAGGGCTTCGTCGACTACTTCTCGCAGGCGTTAAGCCGGCTTCTCCCGCACGCCAGCGGCGATACGTAGGAGCTCGGACCGGTAGAGCTCGGCCGCCTTGGGGTATTTCTTGACGAATTCCCTAAGGGCTGCGTTGCAGTCGCCCGAGATCCCGCACAGCCTCTCGACGGACTTGCATATCACGTAGCAAGCGCCCGGAGGGCCGAGGCGGATCGCGGCGGCATAGATGGCCCTCAACAACGAGGCCTCGTCCTCGCCGAAATCTGCGGAGAAGGAGACGCCGCAGATAGACGCGCAGTCCATTCTATATGTCCTACGCCGAGTTATATATTTTCGACGAGGGATGCTATATATTTGCCCACCTCCTCGGTGGTGGAGCGGCCTCCCACGTCCGGCGTAGCGACGCCGCGCCTCAGAGCCTCCTCCACAGCCCTCCTCACGGCCGCCGCCGCGTCGTTGCGCCCCATCCACTCGAACATCAAAGCCGTCGAGAGTATGGTCGCCACGGGATTCGCTATGCCCTTGCCGGCTATGTCGAACGCGGCTCCGTGGACCGGCTCGAACATGGCCTTGGAGTCCCCTATATTTGCCGACGGCGCCAGCCCGAGGCTTCCGGCCACCTGCGCCGCGAGGTCGGTGAGTATATCGCCGTATTGGTTGGTCGTGAGCACCACGTCGAAGCGGGCGGGGTTCCTCACGAGCTCCATGGCAGCCGCGTCCACGTACATCTCCTCGACCTCAAGCCCCTTGAGCTCCTCCTTCGCCACATCTCTGAAGAAGGCGTCCACCACCCTCAACACGTTGGACTTGGTGACTATGGTGACCTTCCTCCTCCTCATCTCCGCGTAGCGTCTGGCCATCCTGGCGACTCTCCTGGTGCCCTGCCCCGTGATGACCTTGAGCGCGATGGCCACGTCGCCGACCTTGTACTCGGCCCCCACGTATACGTCCTCGACGTTCTCTCTAATGAAGACGCAGTCTATGGGCTTCACCGAGGGCACCCCCGGAAGGCTTTTGGCCGGCCTTATGTTGGCGTAGAGGACGTACTTCATCCTTATAGCCGAGGTGACGTCGTATGCGATCTCGCCGACGGGGCCTTTGAGGACGGCGTCGGCCGAGTCCACGACGCGCCAGGCGTCGTCGGGCATGGCTCTGCCGTACTTCCTCAACGCCGCGTCTCCCGCCTCGACGTATTTGGCCTCTATGTCTATGGAGAACCTCCTAGCCGCGGCCTCGACGACCCTCATCGCGGCCGACACCACCTCGGGCCCTATGCCGTCGCCTGGGATGACCGCGAGCTTCATGTATCGGTAAAGCCCCCTTTTAATATTGATCGCAGAGGGCTTTCTCTAGAAGGCGTCTGGCGTTGGACAGATCGCCGTATCTGCTGAAAATCCCTCTGTTCTTCACCACAAGCGCTCTGGGGCTACGTCCTGCCAGCCTCTGGGGGATCAACAGAAGGGCGTTCTCCGAGGCCAGCATCTTGCCTAGAGCCGGCCCGAGGGCTCTGGCATAATTGCCGGGGAGGAAGGCCACGGCCATCCCGTACCCCTTTTCCAGAAGCTCGACCGCCTTGTCCCAGACGCCTCTGGCCTCGGCCCACCGCTCCAGCTCAGCCGCGCTCAGTCCGTTCAGCGTGGCTTCGTAGGGCACCACGATCTCGTCGGCCCTTATCAAGCCGTATCTCGCGCTCAGTATATAGAGGTCGACGGGGAGGCATCTGGCGACCGCCTCGGCGATTTCCCTGACCCTCTTGAAGGAGCCCCCATACATTTCAGCCGCGGGCTTGACGAAATCCCTCAAGGCGGATCTATAGAGCTCCTCCCTCTCTAGATCCATGCCGGGCGTGGGGAGCCCGGCGGACGCCAACGCGTCAGCGACGGCGCGCCACTCGACGTTCTTGGTCTTGGTGCAGTGGGTCAGTATCAGCAGAGGCCCTCCCCTATATCTACGCTTGAGCTCCTCCGGCGTAACCTCGTCCCAAGAAACCAGGGGCACTCGATGCGGGACGGAGGGGTTTATGAAAGCTGTTTCAGGACTATATTGGTGAGCGTCGACTTGACGCCCTTGACGGCCCTCACCTCCTCGATTATCCTGTTCAGCTCCTCGGCGTTCTCGGCCGATATCTTGGCCACTATGTCGAACTCGCCCGTCACCTCGCCGACGCCGGTCACGCCCCTTATCGCCATGATCCTCCTGGCCACCGACGTCGTGTAGACGTTCTCGTCGACTTTCACCCAGACGTACGCCTCTATGTGCTTGTTGACCTGCGCCCTGTACCTCATCCCGGTTATCTTCTCCAACATCTCGAGGAGATCCTCGTCGCGTAGCCTCCGCGCGTTGGTGGACTTCAGCTCCTCCACGAGCTTCCCCAAGACCTCCTCGTCGACCTTGACGCCGAGCCTCTCGAGCCTGTGGGCGACGGCCTTCCTCCCGCTGTATTTGTCCAACGAGAAGTCCCTCGTGCGGCCCACCACCTCGGGAGGGAACGGCTCGTAGGTCTCGGGGCTCGCCAACACGCCGGCCTGGTGGACCCCGGCCTTGTGCGTGAAGGCGTTGTCGCCGGTCACGGGGAACGTGGGCATCTGCGCTATGCCGCTGGCCGCCTCCACCAAGGAGGCCAGGTAGGGCAACTTAGTCAGATCTATCAGCTTCACCCCCCTGTGGTAGTAGTACGCCGCGGCGAACGTCTGGAGCGGCGTTATCCCTGCCCTCTCGCCGAGGCCGTTCACCGTCGTGTGGACCACGTCGGCTCCCCCCTCGACGGCCGCCAAGGAGTTGGCCACCGCCATGCCGAGGTCGTTGTGGGCGTGTATGTCGAGCCCCACGTCGGGCACGGCCTCCTTGACCTCGGCGAACAGCCGCCGCGCCTTCTCGGGCGTCAAGATACCCACGGTGTCGGCGATGCTCACCCTGTCGGCTCCCGCATCCCTCGCCGTCTTGACCACCTGTATTAAGTAGTCGGGGTCGGCCCGCGTGGCGTCCTCGGCAGTGAACCTCACGCGCACTCCGTGGCTCCTCGCGAACTCCACGTGCTCCGCAATTATGGACAGGGCCTCCTCCCTCGACTTCCTGTGCTTGTGCTTCAAGTGTATGTCGCTCACGCCGTAGAATATAGCCACCCTGTCGGGCTCGAGCGACGCGGCGTTCTCTATATCTGCCTTGACCGATCTGCTGTGGGCCACGATCTCGCCGGCTATCTCGCCGTCTCTCTTCATGGCCACTATCTTCGCTATGGCCGACCTTATGTCGGGCGCCACGTTGGGATCGCCCACCTCTATCATGTGGACGCCGGCATCTGAGAGGGCCTTGGCGATCCTAATCCTCCAATCTTCGGAGAAGACGACGCCGGGGGTCTGCTCGCCTTCCCTCAGCGTCGAGTCGAGGATCTTTACGTTTTCCCCGAACGCATGGCGGCAGAGGCCGCGGGATATTTAAGCCTAGCGCCGACTATATTCGCTCTATATACGGGGCCTGGCCTTTAGGTACTCCACGAGGCCGCCCGCTTTTATTATGTCGAGGACCAAGCCGGAGAGCGGCTTCCCCTTGATGACCTCGCCAGTGGTGAGGTTCACCACCTCGCCCGCGTCCAGCCTCACGAGGAGCTCGTCGCCCTCTCTCACTCTGCTCCTGGCGGGGGCTTGAAGGACGGGAAGGCCTACGTTGACGGCGTTGCGGAAGAATATGCGGGCGAAGGACTCGGCCACGACGGCTAAGACGCCGGCGCCCTTGAGGGCCGTCGCCGCCTGCTCGCGGCTGCTGCCCATCCCGAAGGCCCTGCCGGCCACCAGTATGGCGCCTTTGGCCTTCTTGGGGAAGTCGGGGTCCAGAGGCTCCATGGCGTGTTCGCCCAAGATCTTGGGGTCGGTGTATACCAGATAGCGGGCCGGTATGATTATATCGGTGTCTATCTTATCGCCGTAGACCAGTGCCCGACCTCTTATCTCCATGGCGCAGGTATCTATATAGCTTTTAAGCATTCCGCTCGTACGGCGCCTCCTCCGCCTTTTATGTAGGAAGACAATCTTTAAATATAGGTTAAATAGTTGCCGTATGGATTCGGGGGTCGCTTCGGGGCTCGAGGGGATCGCCCCAATAGAGTCGTCGACAGAATAATCGACACGCTTAGGGAGCTCAAGGTAAGGCACATCCTCGGAATAACGGGCGGCTCTATAATGGCCCTATTCGACGCGGCGTATTTCGTAGACGACATAGAGGTGGTCATGTTCCGCCACGAGCAGGGCGCCGTGCACGCAGCCGAGGGCTACGCCAGAGTAGCGGGGAGGCCCGCCGTGGTGGCCGCTACGAGCGGCCCCGGCGCCACGAACTTGGTGACTGGCTTGACCGACGCCTACATGGACTCGGTGCCCGTCGCGGCGATAACGGGGCAGGTAGCCACGTGGGTGTTCGGGAGGGATGGGTTCCAGGAGACCGACATATTGGGGGTGGCGACGCCTATAACCAAGTGGGTGTACCAGGTGAAGAGGCCGGAGGAGGCCACGGCCGCCGTCAAGATCGCCTACGAGATCTCGATGCTGGGGAGGCCCGGACCGACCTTGGTGGATCTGCCGAGGGATCTCCAGCTGATGGAGTATAGGGGCGAGGCCAAGATACAGATAAACGCGGCAAAGTTCATACCTCCCAAGCCCAGGGAGGAGGACGTGGCGAAGGCCGTCAAGATGATCTTGGAGGCGGAGAGGCCGGTGGTGCTGGCGGGAGGCGGAGTGTTGTGGTCGGGCGCCACCAAGGAGGTGCTGGAGCTCGCCGAGAGGCTCAATGCGCCCATCGTGTCGACCTTGCCCGGGAAGGCCGCCATCCCCCACAACCACCCGCTGTATATGGGGCCGGCCGGGATGCACGGGAGGGCCGAGGCGGACGCGGCTTTGGCAAACGCCGACGTGGTGGTGGCCGTGGGGACCAGGTTCAGCGACAGGACTTGGGGGAGGTTCAAGGAGCTCCAGGAGATGGTTAGGTCGGGCGAGGTCAAGCTGATCCATATAGATATCGACCGAAGCGAGGTGGGGAAGAACGTGAAGCCCACCGTCGGCATAATAGCGGACGCCAAGGAGGCTCTTAGGGAGATGCTGGACCTAATGCCGTCGGCCGCCGCGAGGAGCCCCAAGTTCCTCGCCTGGCTTTACGAGATCAGGAGGAGGTACGAAGAGGCCATGGAGAAGGCCGCCGGCAAGTTCAAGTACTTCGCGCCCTGGAAGGTGCTAAAGGCGGTGAGGAGGGCCACGCCGCCGAACGCCGTCACCGTGACGGGCGTGGGGGGACACCAGATGTGGTCGGAGATCTGGTGGGAGGTGTACGAGCCGGGGACCTTCATAACGTCGGCCGGCCTGGGCACGATGGGCTTCGGCATACCTGCGGCTCTCGGCGCCAAGCTCGCCGACCGCTCTAGGCCCGTCGTGTGTATAGACGGCGACGGGTCGTTCCAGATGACCTTCAACAACCTCGCGCTGGTGAGGGAGTACGATCTGCCCTTTGTCGAGGTGATATTCGACAACGCGTCCTTACAGCTGGTCAAGCAGTGGCAGGTCTACATGTACGGCAATAGGCAGATCGCCGTGAGGTTCGCGAGGAACCCCGACTTCTTGAAGATAGCGGAGGCCTACGGGATAGAGGGCGTCAAGCCGTCGACCTACGAGGAGCTGGAGAGGGCCGTGTCGTGGGCTGTGAGGAACAACGAGCCTATAGTGATAGACGTGACCATAGACGAGGACAAGGACATCGTGTTGCCTTGGGTGAAGCCCGGCGATTGGCTAACCCAAGCAATTCTGCCCGAGGGGATGGAGGACGTGTCGTTGAGGTATGAGCGCCATTAGCATAAGGATACCCTCCTCGATGGACTACGTCGGGAGGGTCGTCAGCATAGTGAGGAGGGCGAAGGTGTTCGTGAGGCGCATGGAGATAGAGGCGAGGGACTCGACGTACCACATAGTTATGGACGTGGAGGGCCCGGCCGACGAGATAAACTGGCTGGTGGCCAAGCTGGACAAACTGCCGGAGGTCCTCGAGATAGGCAAGCTACAGACTGCGCCCGCGATGGCCGTGGCGTTGAGGGAGAGGCGATGACTGTTAAAAACATAGCCTATTGAGGGCCATGGCGAGGATATATACGGACAAGGACGCCTCCCTCGAGCCGCTCAAGGGCAAGACCATAGCGGTTCTCGGCTACGGTATCCAGGGAAGGGCGCAGGCCTTGAACCTCAGAGACTCGGGGCTGAACGTCGTGGTGGGCGTCAGGAGGGGGAAGTCCTGGGACCAAGCCAAGGCGGAGGGGTTCGAGGTGTACGAGGTGGGCGAGGCGGTAAAGAGGGCGGACGTGTTGCTGGTCCTACTGCCCGACATGGAGCAGCCCAAGATCTGGCGCGAGCAGATAGAGCCCAATCTGAAGCCCGGCGCGGTGGTCGACTTCGCACACGGCTTCAACATACACTTCGGCTTGATAAAGCCGCCCGCCAACGTCGACGTAGTGATGGTGGCGCCCAAGGGGCCGGGGCGGCTGGTCCGCGACGAGTTCTTGGCGGGCCGCGGCGTCCCCGCCTTGGTCGCGGTCCACCAGAACTACTCGGGGAGGGCCATGGAGTACGCCTTGGCGATAGCCAAAGGCATAGGGGCCACCAGAGCCGGCGTGATAGAGACGACGTTCAAGGAGGAGACCGAGACGGACCTCATAGGGGAGCAGAACGTCCTCGTCGGAGGCCTCCTGGAGCTTCTGAGGAAGGGCTTCGAGGTGTTGGTGGAGCTGGGCTACCAGCCCGAGGTGGCGTATTTCGAGGCCATAAACGAGGCCAAGCTCATCATGGACCTCATCTGGCAGAGGGGCTTCTACGGCATGTTGACCGGCGTGAGCGAGACGGCCAGATACGGAGGGCTGACCGTCGGGCCCAAGGTGATAGACGACTCAGTGAAGCAGAGGATGAAGGAGGCGGCGGCCAGGGTCAGAGACGGGTCGTTCGCCCGGGAGTGGGTCGAGGAGTACTCCAGAGGCGCGCCCAACCTCAAGAGGATGCTCGAGGAGATTAGGGGACATCCCGCCGAGAAGGTCGGCGAGGAGATAAGGAGGTTGATGTTCGGAGGGAGATGAAGGTCTGGCTGGACGGGAGGCTTGTGGATGAGGAGGAGGCCAAGGTGACGGTGCTCTCGCCGAGCCTCAACTACGGCTTCGGCGTGTTCGAGGGGATCCGGGCCTACTGGAACGGCGAGAACCTCTACGTCTTCAGGCTGAGGGACCACATGGAGAGGCTTCTGAGATCCGCCAAGATAATAGGCCTCGACGTGCCCTACACGGCTGAGGAGCTCTCCAAGGCCGTCGTCGAGACTGTGAGGGCCAACGGGTTCAAGGAGGACCTCTACATAAGGCCGGTGGCGTACATATCCAAGCCCCAGATCAGCCTAGACGTTAGGGGGCTACAGGCGTCTGTGGCCATAGCGGCTATACCCTTCGGCAAGTACCTGAAGGTCGAGGGCGTGAGGGCGGCCGTGGTGAGCTGGAGGAGGGTCCACACCTCCATGATGCCCGTCATGGCCAAGGCGACCGGCATATACCTCAACTCCATAATGGCGGCCGTCGAGGCGAGGGCCAGGGGATACGACGAGGCCATAATGCTGAACGCCGAGGGCAAGGTCGTGGAGGGGTCCGGCGAGAATATATTTATAGTGCGCCGCGGGGTCCTCATGACGCCTCCTCTGGAGGACGGCATCCTCGAGGGCATAACTAGGGAGACGGTCATCTCGATAGCGGGCGATCTGGGGATACCGCTCCTGGAGAAGAGCATAACGAGGGAGGAGCTCTACGCGGCCGACGAGGCGTTCTTCGTCGGGACAGCCGCCGAGATCACGCCGATAATAGAAATAGACGGAAGGGTGTTGCAGAAGGGCCCCATAACGCAGAAGATAGCCGAGACGTATAGGCGGATTGTGCTGGGCAAGGAGGAGAAGTACCTAGCTTGGCTGACCCCCGTCTACTAACCTTGCCGAAAACGTTTTTGTATATCGTCATGCATACCCATGATGCCGAAGGCTCTAGCCGCTGTCATCGTATTAGCCGCGGCCGCCGTCCTAGTTATGCTATTAGTAATCTATAGATCGACGGCGCCGCCCGTCGAGCCGCGGACAAACGCCTCGGTTGCGCCGCAGATCTCCACAGAGAGCTCCACGTCTGTTGTTCCAAATCAAAACACCACGTCGGTCGGGCCGAGCTCCACAGCCGTAACGACTATAACTCAGAGCAACCAGACGTCCGTGAATAGCTCAGCCACAGCCACTACCTCCGCGTCCGCAACGCAGACCTCCGGCGGTTGCGTAGTGCTGACGTGGACGGGCCCGTCCCAGTACCCGACGGCCAGCGTCGGCGGCTACATAATGCAGATCAATATGTGGAACATCAAGTCCGCATCGGGCACGGCCACCATGCGTTACTGCGACGGCGTCTTCTACTACGAACAAGCCCTCAAGGACATAGCCGAGGCCGATCCCAACGCGTGGGTAGCCGGATATCCCGAGATATGGCTGGGGTACAAGCCCTGGGCAGGCGCGGCGTCCCCGAACTCGCCGTTCCCTATCAAGATATCTGCCGCCGAGTCGTCGAACTTCACCATATCTGTGGAGTACAGCGTGGAGGTGCCCGATCCTACTCTGCCCTTCGACTTCGCGTTCGATCTCTGGGTAACGAAATCGACCGGCGAGAGGTCGGTGGGACAGGGGGAGCAAGAGATAATGATATGGCTCTACTACCAGCAACTGATACCCGCCGGCGAGAAAGTCGGCGAGGTCCGCATACCCCTCGTGGTTAACGGATCGCCCGTGGAGGCCGTCTTCCACGTGTACAGGAAGGAGGGCATGCCTTGGGAGTATATCGCCTTCGTATTGAGCAAGCCCATGAGATCGGGCTCTGTGTCTTTCAGACTGGCCGACTTCATAAGGGCCGCCGCGGCCTACACCGCCTTGTCCAACTACCCCGACATGTGGCTCAACGACGTGGAGCTGGGCTCGGAGTTCGGCAGTCCGTTCACCACGGAGGCCGCCTTTAGGTGGACTCTAAAAATGAGGTGGTCCGGTTAAAGCGATCTGAGGCCCCTCAAGACCTCGGGGGAGGCAACCGGCACTTTTTCTAGGTGCTCCAGCTCGTCGGGTATGCCGTTCGACGCGGCTATCTCTCTGTATATGTACGCGCTGGGCCTCCAGTAATGCCTCTTGGTTGAGAGGTCCACATATATGAGGCCGAACTTCTTCGAGAAGCCGGACGCCCACTCGTAGTTGTCGGTCAGCGACCAGTGCAGATAGCCCTTGACGTTGACCCCATCTTGTATGGCCCTGTGTAGCTGGGCCAGATGCGAGACGAGGTAGTACGGCCTCCATCTGTCGTGTTGGTCGGCTATGCCGTTCTCGGTCACATAGAGAGGCAACCCATAACGCCGCCAGGCCCAGGTCAATATATCGTAGAGGCCCTCCGGGTATATCTCCCAGCCGAAGTCGCTGGTGGGCCTGCCGTCTCTGCTCACCGAGTTGGGCTCGCAGGCGAAGCCGTAGCCGGGCACCCCGGCGTAGCCGTCGCCGCGCTTGACCACAACGGACCTGCTGTAGTAGTTTATGCCGAGCCAGTCCAGCCTGCCCTTCAGATCGTCCTGGGTAGCTCCGTCCAAGACGCCTTTTGCCACCGCGTCGAGGAAGAACCACAGCCCGTCGTACGCCGCCCTCTCGGCCGCGGCCTTGTCGGCCTCGGTGAGGGGATATACGGGCGACGCCGCGTATATGACGCCGACGGGCTTCTTGGAGGTCAGCCTAATTGCGTCATACGCCCTGGCGTGCGCAGTTATCAGATTCACCGCGGCCCTCCTCGCCATCTGGAAGCTGAGGTAGCCCGGAGGGAAGCCCGCCTTGACGGCTATGAACCCCAGGTTATACGTCACGTTGGGCTCATTAAACGTCGAGAACTCGTCGGCCAGGTCGCCGAACTTCCACGCAACGTATGCCGCGTACTTCGCGAACTCCACCACCGTCGTCTCGGCGACCCAGCCCACGTTCCTCCCCGAGAGATCGCCTCGCCTCACCTTTATGGGGTCGTGCACCCACAACGGCATAGGCCAGTGGTATAGGTTCAGTATGAAGTACAGCCCCCGCGATTTTATATCGGAGAAAATCTCCCTGTAGTGGGCCACGGCGTCCTTGTTGGCCAGCTTGTCGAGCTCCTCCAGCGCCTTCTCCGTAATGTCTATCGACACTACTCTGCCCTCTCTAACCTCGTAGTGGACCCTGACGTCGAAGGTCGGCTTAGGGAATATCCTCGACCACTCGGTGTTGAAGCGGATCGTGTTGAGCCCCATTTTGACCGTGTCGTCGTGGAACTGCTTGTAGAGGTGCCAGTAGGCCACTCCGTTCTCCGGGAAGTCGCCGCTTACGAGGCCAGCTGCTATGTTTTCGGGATCGTGCACCCACGCGAACCAGTCCGTGTTGGGATCCTCCGACCCGGGGAGGCCCATCTCGAACTGGAAGCCGGCGCCCGACCAGCCCCATCTGAATCCACTTGGGAACTTCCGCATACATGTTGAACTACACCCGGTTATATACATTAGGTATATCATTATTCCAACGATAAAAACATCAGCAAATGCAGTTTATCTGACACTAAATATATCATGATAAAAACAATAGCTGTCTTAGAATTTAAAAAATCTATTATAAATATATAAATAAATTATTTTGAATAATTTAGGATTCCCTTTACTTTAATATATTTTAACTTTACATATATTAGGAACAATGCTTATATACTCAGTACTTCTCATGTATATGCACAAGGTATACACCACACTCCTGTTGGTGCTCGGGCTGTTGGCGATTAACCTATACGCCCAGACCACGACCACAACTACGGCGATCTCCCTCCCCAGGAACGAAACTCTGTACGCCGGCGGCGCTATGTGGTACACGCCGACCAACTGGAACCCGCTCGCCCAGCTCTGGGCCTCCGGTGCCGCCTACGGGGTATTCGGTTACGTCTACTGGCCCTTGTTCTTCTGGAATCCGTATCAAGGCCTCCTGCTCCCGGCGCTGGGCAAGTGGTACGGGTGGCAGTTCTCCTCGTACTCGGCCAACGTCCCGATACAGATATCGGTCAGCGGAGGGTCGGCGACGATAACCGTCAATGCGACCAACGTTCAGGTGTACACCACGCGGATAAACTTGGCGAACGTGCCGACGGTTAACTGGCCGGCGTATAAATATATAGGCAATATCAAGGGCGGATCGCCGCAGTTCATAGGGATAACCACCAGAGGTAACGTCACTATCACCGTGGTCAACATAACCGCCGTGGTCGGCTCTACGTCTACCAAGACCGTGACGGTCAGCGCATCGAACCCCGTCTTCTTCAACGTGACGGTTGTCTACCCAACCCAGTTGCAGGTCAGCAACGAGTACACCCTGCTGGCCTACTACGCACCCGGCGACGTGTTCAAGATAACGCCGGTGCCCCGCACCGGCCTGCCCGTGTTCACCGCCCCATTCAAAGTCACCGCGTCCAAGTTCATAGTGATGAATCTAACGGGCGTGACCCAGACCACTCTGCCAGTGACGTTGAGCTTCGATAGAGCGTTCCTCGTAGTGACTCTCTGGCCGGGCGAGTACTGGCAGGACGGCCAGCCCATAACCAGCCAAGATGTAGCCTTCTCGTTCTACTACGAGCTACAGCACCCCGAGCTGGGCAACTCTTGGATATGGGGTCCATCTTCGTTCGGCGGCAACTTAATCTCGGTGTTGCCCTACAACACCACGACCGCGATATTCGTATTCAACGGCACGCCCAACATGGACAACTGGCTAGCGACTCAGCTCAGATACTACCCGATACTGCCGCAACATATATGGTACAACGTGTCAACGCCGTTGACTTGGACTAACCCCAACCCGGTCGGTAGCGGTCCCTACAAGGCCTTCTACCTAGGCCAGACAGAGGTTGTCTTTATCAAGTGGGATAACTGGTGGGGCTGGAAGTTGTTCGGGCTGAACCCCGCTTATCCGCCCAAGTACCTCGTCCAGCTCTACGTGACGTCCAATGCGTTGGTCCCGACAATGATCCAGCAACATATGCTAGACTGGAACAGCTTCTTCGTGCCTAACATACAGACCTTCACCAAATATAGAATGTATACATATCTGCCGAATCCGCCTTACTTCCTCCAGTATCCTTCCGTCATGTTGATGATAGCTAATAATACCTATCCGTGGAATATCTGCGCTGTGCGTCGCGCCGTCGCGATGGTGATAAACGCGACGCCGCTGTCCCAGGTAGCCGAGTTCGGATACGAACTGCCGTGCAAGGATCCGCTCTGTATTACCGGCACTGTATTCGAGAACTCCTGGGCTCCCTACATAAACTGGACTGACGTACAGCAATACGGCTGGAGCTACAACCCGCAGAAGGCCGCCCAGATACTGCAGAGCCTCGGCTTCTACAAGGGCTCCGACGGCTACTGGCGTACGCCTAACGGGACGATCCTCAGCCTGACCATAGCCGTTCCCTATGGCTGGACCGACTGGATGCAGATGGCGCAGATGTTGGCAGATCAGCTGAGCGCCTTCGGAATAAAGGCCGAGATGGCCGCGCCACAGTTCAGCGCGTGGTGGACCAACGTCCAGCAAGGCACTTTCTCCGCCGTAATTATGTGGAGCTGGACCGGCTTCACTCCGTTCCCGTACTTCCAGGAGGTTATGTATCCGACAGGCACTAACGGCGCACCTGTTCCGCCGGGCCAGGCGACGTGGGGAGACTACGAGAGGTTCTACAAGTCCGGGATATACGACATATTCTTGAAGATAATGGCCACCCCGATCACCGACTACCAGACTCTGCAGAAATACTACACAGAGCTGATTAAGGCGTATTTCGAGTGCGCTCCAGCGATACCTCTGCTCTCCGGCGCCTACTGGTATGCCTACGACACCACCTACTGGACGGGCTGGCCTAATGCGAGCAACCCAGCTCCGGTGTTTGTACCTGCCTGGTCGCCGCCCGACGACATACTAGTCGTGTTGCACCTCAAACCGGCCTCGTTGGCTGTGTCGACCGTGACCACAACATACTCGACGACCGTCACCACTACTTATTCGACTACTGTGATATCGGGCACCACGACGACTGTGCCTGTCACTGTGACTACCTCCGTGCCTGTGACTAGCGTGGTCACCTCCGTAGCCACTACCACCGTCTCTGCAGTGCCGTCTTGGGTATGGGGCGTAGTAGGCCTCCTAATAGTAGTCATAATAGTAGTGGCGGTACTGGCTCTGAGGCGTAGGTGATAAATTTTTAAATAAGATTTTTCTTATTTCTTATGACTATTTGGAAGTATATCGGTAGGAGAGCAGTAGAATATATCATTACTTGGTATGTAGCTATAAGCCTAGATTTTATACTGCCTAGGCTACTGCCTATAGATCCTGTCAAGGTCATGGTGTCCAGGATAATGTCGGCGGGAACGGGCTATATGACGCCCCAGGCGTTGCAGGAGCTCGTGAACCATATCGAGGCCATGTTCGGCCTCAACCAGCCGCTCTACATGCAGTACCTCCTCTTTATCTGGAACGCCCTCCATCTAGATCTCGGGGTCTCCGTCTGGCTATTCGGCACCCCTGTATCGGAGATAATACTTAGGGTTCTTCCCTACGACATAGTCTTACTCGTCCCCGCAATATTGTTGTCTTGGTATGTGGGCAATAAGCTCGGCGCCTACTTGGGTTTCGACAAGAGAGGTGCCTTGACTGACAAGGTAGCCCTCCCCGCCTTCTACGCCCTAAACAACGCGCCGTACTTCTGGTTCGCGCTTCTCCTGATACTCATATTCGCGTCGTACATACCGATATTCCCGCCGACGGGCACTCCGTATTCCATGATACCGTCGCTGTCCTGGTCCTATATTTCGGATTTCTTAAGGCATATGGCCCTCCCGTTCCTGTCCCTCTTCATTGTGTCCCTCGGGGGCTGGGCCATCGGCATGAGGCAGAACATGCTCGGCGAAGTCAGGAGCAACTACATGGCGTACGGCGAGGCGCTCGGCCTCACGCGGAGCGTATTGAGGAGGTACGCCTACAAGAACGCGATACTTCCGCAGATCACGGGCCTCGCGATAAGCCTCGGCTACATAGTCGCCGGAAACGCCGTGCTCGAGTTCACCTTCCAGTACCCCGGCGTCGGCCTCATATTGGGCAACGCCATAGGCAACTACGACTATTTCCTGATACAGGGCGTGTTCTTCTTTGTGGTGACGATGATACTGATAATGAACTTCATAATTGAGGTGGTATATGCGTTCATAGACCCGAGGATTAGAGCCGCCGTATCATGAGCGCCCCCCTCTACAAGGAACTCTTCCTAAGCCTATTCAGAGAGGGCTACTTCAAGGCGGGCTTGGCCATCTTGGCGGCTCTCGTCGTGTTCGCCATAGTGGGGCCGTTCACCACCAAGTACGGCCCCTTCGACGTAGTCGGGCAGGCCTACGGGCCGCCTAATTGGCAACTATGGCTCGGAACCGACGCGTTCGGCCGAAGTGTCTACTCCCAGCTGGTCTACGGGCTCGGCAACAGCCTATACATAGCCTTGGTGGCGGGCCTCTTGGCCACTGCAATAGGCGTCTCCATAGGCCTTATAGCGGGCTACTTCGGAGGGAAGGCGGACGTCGTCCTCAACTTCTTGACCAACACCATCCTCACGATACCCAACGTGGTGATAATTCTTCTAATAGCCATATACATGCCCCGTAGCTGGATCACCACGACGACTCTAGGCCTCTTAATAGGTCTCTTCTCCTGGCCTTGGTCGGCCAGAGCAGTGAGGGCCATAGCCATGAGCATAAGGGGGCGCGAGTTCATACTCGTCGCTAAGTTGAGCGGCGAGACCCCCATAGAGGTGGCCTTCACCGAGGTCATGCCGCAGATGTTGGCCTATATATTCCTCGTCTTCGTGCTCCAGTTCAGCGGCGCCATAGTGGCCGATATAGGCTTGGAAGCCTTGGGCCTACTGCCCTACAAGACGATGACGATAGGCTTTATGTTGTTCTGGGCCGTTGCGTTCAGCGCGCCTAGCTACGGCGCGTGGTGGTGGTTCCTCCCGCCCGGCCTAATAGTCATGTTGGCCACAACCGCGCTTTCCATGATAGCGATGTCCATGGACAAGGCGTTCAACCCGAGGCTGAGGGAGGAGTGATATGCTGGCCACCAGGGATCTAAGGGCCTACTACTTCACCAGGAGGGGGGCCGTGAGGGCCGTGGACGGAGTCAATATCGAGGTCGGCGTCAACAGAGTCCTCGGCGTCGTGGGCGAGTCGGGTAGCGGGAAGTCGACGTTGGGCATGGCGTTGACTGCGTTGGTCAGACCGCCGCTTAGGGTACAAGGCTCCGTCTTGTTTAAGGGCAAGGACATATACTCAATGCCGCCCGAGGAGTTGAGGGTGATTAGGGGGGTCGGCCTATCTATAATACCCCAGTTCGCAATGGACGCGTTGAACCCCACCGTCAGGGTGCGGGACCTAATTAGGGACCTGATAGACTCCCATAGAGACTCGGTTAAGTACCACCCGGAGGATCTGTTCCGGAAGGCGCAGGAGAGGGCGCTCCAGATAGGTCTCCCCAAGTGGGTCCTCGACAGATATCCGGTGGAGCTGTCGGGCGGCATGAGGCAGAGAGTCACTATACTGTTGAGCACCTTGCTGGATCCCGAGGTGTTGGTGGCGGACGAGCCGACGTCGGCGTTGGACGTGGTTATACAGAGGCTTGTGATCCAGTACCTCCAAGATCTCTTCAAGGAAGGCGCGATCAAGTCGATGGTGTTCATCACGCACGATATAGCGACGGCGTACCAGCTGGCGACCGACATGGCGGTCATGTACGCCGGCCAGATCGTCGAGAGCGGGCCGGCCGAGAAGGTGGTCCGCGAGCCGTCCCACCCCTACACGAAGGGCTTGATGTCTGCCCTCGTGGAGCCGGGCATGAACATAAGGAAGGTAAAGCTGGAGGGCCTCGCCGGCGAGCCGCCCGACCTCGTGAATCCGCCCAGAGGCTGTAGGTTCTACCCCCGTTGCCGCTATAGGATGGATATATGCAAGGAGGAGGATCCGCCTGAGGTAGACGTCGGAGGCGTCAGAGTGAAGTGTTGGCTCTACGCGGGCAAGAAGGAGGCTGGGATTAGGCCATGAGCTCCGGCGAGAGGATATACGAAGTAAGGGATCTGACAAAGGTATTCGCGACCGGATTTCTGCGGACTGTGAATATCTTGGCGCTAGACGGCGTGAGCTTCGACGTAAACGAGGGCGAGATTTTGTCCATAGTGGGCGAGTCGGGTAGCGGGAAGACCACCCTGTTGAGGATACTTCTGAAGGCGCTGGAGCCGACGTCGGGCGAGATAAAATACAGAGGCCGCCCCCTAAGGGAGTGGAGGACTAGGGACTACTGGCGCGAGGTTCAAGCAGTCCTACAGGATCCGTACTCGTCCTTCAACCCGTTCTATAGGGTCGATCGCATACTCCACAAGACCTTGCAGAAATATAGGCCTGAGCTGTCAGAGGCCGATAGAACCAAGCTGATAGAGGAGACGCTCACCTTCGTGGGCCTCACGCCTAGGGACGTGATGGGGAAGTACCCCCATCAGTTCTCCGGCGGCCAACTGCAGAGGATATCCATAGCGAGGGCCTTGTTGATACAGCCGAAGGTGTTGCTTGCCGACGAGCCGGTCTCCATGATAGACGCCTCTCTGAGGGTCTCCGTGCTGAACCTCCTCCACGAGATAAGGGAGAAGATGGGCCTCACGGTGCTCTTCATAACGCACGACATGGGCCTCGCGTCCTATATAGGCGACAAGATACTGGTCCTCTACAAGGGCCTCATGGTCGAGTACGGGCCTGTGGACGCCGTGTTCGGCAAGCCTCTGCATCCATACACGCAACTGCTTCTGTCGTCCGTGCCCAAGGTCAAGGAGCGGTGGGGCTCTAGGATAACCAGTGTGACGATAGAGTTCTCTCTGGCAGGCAGAGGTTGCCCATTCGCCGATAGATGTCCATACGCCACGGAGACGTGCAGAAACGTGAAGCCGAGGATCGTGGAGGCCGAGAAGCAACACCTAGTGGCGTGCCACCTCTACGGCTGATGCATGTCGAGAGGACCTGCCCTAGCGTTGCTTATAGCCGTCCTTATCCTGGTAATTATATCTATAGTAGAATTGCAACAAACGCGGGCTCCGCCCCCTCCGGCTTCCTCAAGCTCCAGCAAGTTGCCGCTGTCCACGACGCAGAGCGCCACATCGAGGTCCACAACCACCACAACGACTGCTACGCCAGTATCCACAACCTCCCGCGAAACCACGACGTCCTCGTCGGCGGCCGTGAATAGCTCCGCGACCTCCTGCGAAGAAGGGCCGACCGAGCTGATATTCTGGATTGTGCCGTGGGGCAGAGCCGACGTGCCGCCCGTGCCTAAATGCTCGGCGCCAGGCATCGTTGTCGTAATCCCCTGTACCCCGGAGACCGGCGCCGACTTCAACCAATTCGAGCTCTCGCTGGCCTTCATACAGCAGTACAGATCGGCGTCGCCTCTCTTCGTAAACCTCTTCTGCGCGGCTTCCGGCTGGAGGGGCGAGCTCAGACAGGTGGATCTCTCCTACGCTTCGACGTTCCTCAACGCCCTTAAGCTATATCTGGGAAACGGATCTGGTGTCTACATAGGCTTCAGCGAGATGTCCACATGCGTCGCCGACGTTGCTTGCAGGGCGGAGCTGGCCCAGGCCTATAGGGAGTTGAAGGAGGTGTTCCCGGAGGCCTCCCTCTTCTACTACGGGACGTCCTCGGAGTCGCCCTCGGACATACTGGCGCTCGCCAAGGCCGCCGGCTTGAATCTAGTGGGCGAGGATATCTACGACTACGTATACTCCAACGGGGTCTTGGAGGTGCCCGGCTATTTCGTGAAGAACATGGAGGCTCTGAGGGCCTCGGGTCTGCAGGTTATGGTTGGCGAGGTGGGCTTCAGGGTGTGCGACGCCCAGGGCTATATACAGCCGTGGAACTGGACCATACCCATAAAGGAGCGCAACTGCTCCGCCACCATCCAGTTCTTCGGACAAGTCATACCGCAGCTCGTCTCGGCGGTGCGGCCCAAATACGTCGGCATCTGGGCCTGGAACGACCCCACCTTCGGCGTGGCCCTATCGCCGGAGGTGGAGCGCTTCTTCCAGTCGTACAGGCCCTAGAGGGACTCCCCGCCGTCTACGACCAGCACCTGGCCCGTGACGTAGCTGGACGCCGGCGAGAGGAGCCAGTAGATCGCCTCGGCGGCCTCTCTGGGATCGCCCAGCCTCCTCAACAGAGTCCTTTCCCTAAAGCCTGCGAGTTCCTCCTCCGATATCCAAGCCGTCCACCGGGTGGCTATGGGGCCCAGCGCCACGGCGTTGACCCTCACGGGGCTTAGGGCCTTGGCAAGGCTCTTGGCGAGGGCCACCAGAGCGCCTTTAGCAACAGCGTAGGGTATCCCGTAGCGGTCGCCCACCAAGGCAGGCGTCGACGCGGCGAAGACTATGGAGGAGCCGCTTCTGAGGTTCCTCATAAACGCCTTCACAACGTTGAGGCTACCCACCACGTCCACCTCGAAGACTGTGAGGAGGTCGCGGGCGTCTAGCTCCTCCACGCCCTTGTTCCATACCGCCGGATCGCCGTGTCCGTGCAGTAGCGCCAAGCCGTCGACGGCGCCGACGTTTTCCGCGGCTGTCTTGAGGCATTCGAGGTCCAGGACGTCGCAGGCGTAGTGGAGGTCGGCCTTGGAGGGCCTCCTCGAAATGCCGACGACGAAATCCCCCCTGGACTTCGCCAGCTCGACCAACGCGTTGCCTATGCCGCCGCTGGCGCCCGTTACGACTATCCTCATCTACAGGCCAGGGGGCGTTTGCAGTCGAGCCTTACGTCCAGATCGCCCCTCCTGGCCTCGGTGATCATCGTGTGGTGCTCGTCCTTGACGCCTCTTATGAAGGAGCACATATGGACGCCGCACACCTTGACCTTGACCGCCTTGGCCTTCAGCCTGTCCATGAGGAGGTCGGCCAGCCACTCGGTGAACCTCTCCTGCATTATGGGCCTCGCCGCGGCCCACTTGACCAGCCTTATCACCTTGCTGAGCCCCGGCACGGCGTCGCCGGGCTGGTAGGCCACAGATATGTTGAGCACTATGGGGAGCAGGTGGTGTTCGCAGAGGGATACCGCCCTTATGTTCTCGATGACGACGGGGCCCGGATCCGCCTCGTACTCCAGAGGGAAGAAGACCACCTCGGGCGCCGGCTCCCTCAACCCCCTCGTGAGCTCCTCCATGGCCTTGACGAAGCGCTTCGGCGTGTTGGCCACGCCGGGCCTCGATAGATCCTCGCCGAGGTGGATCAACAAGGACGTTACGGCGGCCTCCGCCTTTTCGACTCCTTCCTTCTTCAGCATGACGCCTACCCGACTTCTATTTATAAGCACGGATGTGAACTATTATATAGGGCGAAAACCTTTTATATAGATCGCTTCTGGGCTATATGGATTCGGGGCTCACCGGGTGAGGTTCTTCGACACCACCCTCAGAGACGGCGAACAGATGCCCGGCATCTCTCTGACCGTCGAAGAGAAGGTCCAGATAGGCATGGCGTTGGACGAACTAAAGGTGGACTATATAGAGGCCGGCTTCGCGGCCGTGTCGCCCGAGGAGGCCGAGGCGGTGAGGAGAATAGCGCGGGACGCGGCGTATTCAGAGGTGGCCAGCCTGGCGCGGGCCAACAAGGCCGACATAGACGCCGCCGTCGACGCCGATGTGGACATGGTCCACGTCTTCATAGCGACGAGCGATATACACATGAAGTACAAGCTGAGGATGACGCGGGACGAGGTGTTGCGGAGGATCGCTGAGTCTGTGGAGTACGCCAAGTCCAGAGGGGTTAGGGTTCTCTTCAGCGCCGAGGACGCCACCAGGAGCGATTTGGGCTTCCTCGTCGAGGCGTTCAGAACGGCGATAGAGGCAGGCGCCGACGAGATAAACGTGCCCGACACCGTCGGCGTGATGACGCCCAGCAGGATGAGGTATCTGGTGGAGCACCTCAAGGCCGAGCTCCCGCCGGTCCCCATGCACGTGCACTGCCACGACGACTTCGGCATGGCGGTGGCCAACACCATCGCCGCGATAGAGGCGGGCGCCGAGGTGGCCCAAGTCACTGTCAACGGGTTCGGCGAGAGGGGCGGCAACGCGGCGCTGGAGGAGGTGGCCGCCGCCGCCCGCTTTCTGCTGGGCCGCGAGGTCGGCCTTAGGATGGAGCGGCTCTACGAGACGTCGCGGCTGGTGGCTAGGCTCTTCGGGATCCAGCTACAGCCCAACAAAGCAGTCGTGGGCGACAACGCCTTCAGCCACGAGTCCGGCATCCACGTCCACGGCGTCCTCAACAACCCCTTCACCTACGAGCCCATGATGCCCGAGGCCGTGGGGAACAGGAGGAGGATAGTGCTGGGGAAGCACTCGGGGAGGCACTCCGTCGAGTGGGCCTTGAAGCAGATGGGGCTGGAGCCCAGCCCAGAGCTCGTCGACTATATCTTGAGGCGCGTCAAGGACTACGCCGCAAGGAAGAGGCCCGTGGACGAAAAGGCGATCAAGGCCTTTGTGGAGGAGTTCAGAGGAGTTCCCGTATTTTTATAGATCCCATCTCCCTCCATGAAGGTCATAGACCTCTCGCGGGAGCTGTACAACGGTATGCAGACCTACCCCGGCGATCCGCCGTATAGGCACGAGTACGTGTCCCTGGCCAAGAAGTACGGCGAGGTGACACTGTCCAGGCTCGAGATGGGCAGCCACACGGGGACCCATATAGACGCCCCTGCCCACTTCGTGCCCGGCGGCGACACCATAGAGAGAATCCCTCTGGAGAGGTTCGTCGTGAGGGGCCACGTTTTGGACCTCAGCTGGAAGAGGCCCGGCGAGGCCATAACGGCCTCGGACCTCTCGAGATTCTCCGACAAGATATCTAGGGGGAGGGCCGTCATGATATACACGGGCTTCTCGTCCAAATACGGCACTGAGGAGTTCCTCTACGACTGGCCCTATCTGGACAGAGACGCGGCGGACTACCTAGCAAATGCCGGCGTTGCGGCCGTGGGTGTGGAGGGCATGTCTGTCGCCGGCTATGCAGGCGTCGAGGGCTTCCCGTACCCACCGCGGGTCTCTAAGGACGACGTGGTCTACGTCCACCACAGGCTATTGTCGAGCGGCGTGATCATCGTAGAGAACTTGGCTAATTTGGAGTCGGTGTTGCGCGAATGCGGCGGCGAGGCTCTCTTCGTCTTCGCTCCCATAAAGATAAGGGGAGGCGAGGGAGGGCCGGCGAGGGCGCTCGCGATATGTTAGAGCCGCGACGCCGCCAGCCTATAGACGGGATCCGCTATTGATATAGATTCACCCTTCTGCTTTTGGGCTCGACGCTAAACAACATACCCCAAGTAACTTGGGGTACCCCAAGTTAAAAGGCTTCCGGCGTTAGAGATACCTCCTCGGGTCGACTATCTTGCCCTCCAACGCGGCGGCCGCCGCAGTGTAGGCGTTGGCTAGGTACACCTTGGAGTCGTTTGCGCCCATCCTGCCCACGAAGTTGCGGTTGCTAGTCGACACGGCCACCTCGCCGGGGCCCAAGACGCCGAAGTGGCCTCCTATACAAGGGCCGCAGGTGCCGTAGGTCACCACACAGCCTGCCTTGGTCAAGATATCTATATAGCCGGCCTCCAAGGCCTGCCGGAAGACCGAGTAGGAGGCGGGTATCGCTATACAACGGGCCTTGGCCCTACCCCTCTTGAGTATTTTGGCGGCCGCCTCTATGTCGCTGAGCCTCCCGTTGGTGCAACTACCTATGAAGACCTGGTCGACCTCGACGCCCTCGACCTCCGACACGGCCTTGACGTTGTCCACGCTGTGCGGCGCGGCGACTAGGGGCTCCAGCCTGCCGAGCTCGACGGCGTATTCGTCGGAGTATTTTCCGCCCGGCGCGAAGTCTATCTTGGGGACGGCGCCTCTGGTCTTCTCGAGGAACGCGGCCGTCTCGGAATCGGGCACGAACATCAACGCGTCTGCGCCCAGCTCCGTCGACATGTTGGCCACCGTGGCTCTGTAGTCCATGGGGAACGCGGAGGGCCTCTCCACGTATACGTCGGCGGAGTAGCCGTTGAGCCCCTCCGCCTTGTAGACAGACAGTAGGTGGAGCACCACGTCCTTGCCGGTGACCGCCTTGGGGGGCTCCCCCCTTATCTCGATCTTCACGGGCTGGGGCACAACTAGCCAAGTCCTCCCGAGCTTCAACATGGCGGCTATGTCGGAGGCGCCCATGCCTTGCGCGAACGCGCCGACGGCGCCCGCCATGTTCGTGTGGGAGTCGGCGCCGAAGACGAACTGCCCCGGCATGGCGTATTTCTCGAGGATCAGCTGGTGCATTATACCCTCCCCCACGTCGTGGAAGTTCTTTAGGCCGAGGGACCTCACGTGGCGGCGGATGTAGACCTGTATCTCAGCGGCTCTGACAGTGGGGGCGGGCGACAGGTGGTCGAACGCCACAACCAGCTTGTCCTTGTCGAACACCTCGACGCCGCCCATCTTCTCCATCATCTCGAGCACGTGGTAGCCTGTGAGGTCGTGGAAGGCTACCAGATCGGGGACCAGCTCAACAACCTCGCCGGGGGCCGGCGCCCTGCCCAGCTTCTTGGCAAAGACATGTTCCGTCCATGTAGTCATGGCGACAGCCTATTTAGCATATATAAGTATTCACTTCTCAGAGCCGGCTATCAGCCTCACGCCTAGGTCCGCCAACTTCCCGCCTGCGGATGCGACGAAGGCGGCCAGAAGGGCCCAGAAGGAGAGGTCGGCCATCTTGCTCAGCTGGCTCCCGTCGAGCACCTTGATATGGGCAGAGCCGTAGTCCACCACGACGTCGCTGAAGGAGAATATGTGGAACGGCTCCACGTAGCCCGCCAGAGCGGCGTAGACCATGAATACGGCGGTTGCGATCAGTATTATCCCGACCGCCAGCAGGCCGTACCCCAACGCGCTGGCCATGTCATATCTATGGCCGGTATAAACGTATTGCGCCGCCTACGTTGTCTATAAAAGTGAATACTTTAAAATAAAAATTTTCTTAGCTATATGAGCTACTTCGGAATAATAGAAAATCTCATAAAAAACGCAGGAGGATCGCCGCCGCTGGAGGGGGTCAAGGTTGTCGAGTTCTCCCACTACATACTCGGCCCCAACATACCGAGGCTTCTGGCCCAGCTAGGGGCCGAGGTGATAAAGATAGAGCCGCCGCCACGCGGCGATCGGTGGAAGTACGCGTCCATGTGGGGCGGCAAGGGCTTCTACAAGGGCATGAGGATAGACTACCTCTACTTGAACTCTAACAAGTACTTCGTCGGCATCGACTTCAGGAAGGAGGAGGGCAGGAAGCTTGTGGTCGAGTTGGCCAAGAGGGCCGACGTGTTCGTGGAGAACATGGAGCCGGGCACCCTCGACAAGTACGGACTGGGCTATCTACAGCTGAGGGAGGTCAACCCGAGGCTTATCTATGTGAGCGCCAGCGGTTATGGCAACTGGGGGCCTCTCTCTAAGTTGCCCAGCTACGACATCATAGGCCAGGCGGAGTCCGGCATGATAGACATAACCGGATGGGAGGACGGGGTCAACGAGGCCTACAGACTGCCCGACTATCCCGGCGACTGGCTCCCGTCCACTATGGCCGTATCGGCGATAATAGCTGCGTTGATATACAGGGAGAGGACCGGCAAGGGGCAGTACATAGACCTCTCTCAGGCGGCGAGCATGCAGCGGTTCATGTACCACTTCACCTACATGTCGTTGACCGGGTCCAGGCTCAAGAGAAGCGGCTTCATAGACCCCTCGGCCTACGTCTCGGGGGTCTTCAAGACGGCGGACGGGAAGTTCGCGGCGCTGGCGGCCATGACACAGCGTCAGTACGACGCCTTGGCCGAGGTCGTGCCGGGCCTCAGAGGTCTGAGGGAGGCCAGAGACGCCGAGTCGCTCTGGAGGAAGTACGAGGCCGTGAAGGCGTGGGCCTCCGGCAAGACCCTCGACGAGCTTCTGGAGTTCGGCAAGAAGGCCGGCGTCCCGATACAGCCGGTGCTCAACGACAAGGAGGTCCTCGACGATCCCTGGAGGGCCGAGAGGGGGTCCGTCCTCAAGATAAGGGATAGGCTGTACGGCGAGATCGTGGTGCCGGGCCCCATAGTCAAGATGAGCGGGACGCCGCTGGCCGTCAGATGGGTGGCTAGGCCCGTGGGCTACCACAACAAGCTGGTGCTCACGAGGAAGCTGGGGCTCCCGCCGGCCGAGGTCGAAAGGCTGGAGAGAGAGGGCGTGGTGGGGTACTGGGATGGACAGCTCGGCAACATGCCGCCGCCCGGATGGAGCGCCGAAAGCGACCCCGTGTTTAGGGGAGAAAAAGACGAGGTGGAGCCATGAGCGACAGAGAGGAGATCCTCAGGAAGCTGTTCGGCGATAGGGAGGCCAAGCCGGAGGCTCTTGAGGGCGTCAAGGCGGTCGAGATATGCGGGACCAACTTCGGGTGCAGAATCGCGGGGTCGCTCTTGTCTGAGCTCGGAGCAGAGGTCTACACGGTGCCCGACGAGGACGCCAAAAGGATAACGCCCCACGGAGCCACGATCGAGGGCGTCGGGATACCCTACTTCGTGGAGGGCCGCGGGAAGCGCGAGGTGGCGTTGGAGGACGTGCCGAAGCTGTTGCCCGAGCTCGACATACTCATAGACGGGCTTGGGCCGGGGAAGCTCTACTCAAGAGGCCTGGGCTACCCGCAGTTGGCCGAGAGGTACCCCAAGCTCATCTACGTGGCCATATCCCAGTTCGGGCACTACGGGAGGAAGGCCGAGGAGTACGCCGATATGCCCGACTCCGACTTGACGGGCCAGGCCTACAACGGGTACATGGCCATGTTGGGGAACCCGGCGCTTCCCGAGCCCTATTCCTACCCCATAAGAGCCGGGATATGGCTTGCCTGGGCGTTCGCCGGCGCGGCGGGCGCCCTATCAGCCCTAGCCGCCTACTGGGCTCGGATGAGGAGCGGCAAGGGGCAGTTCATAGACGTGGCCATAAACGAGGTCTTGTCGGTCGACCACCCCTACCAGATAGGGGCCCCCTTCGTCCTCGGCGCGCCTCGCCAGAGATCTCCCACAATCGACGCGAATATCTTGGTTACGTACACCACGGCGAGGGCCAGCGACGGCTTCGTGGCGCTGGCCACAGTGATATGGCCGGAGGTCGAGGCGTTTTTCGAAATCATCGGGAGGCCCGATCTGGCAGAGAGGTGGAAAAAGGCCCTTGAGGTCTGGGAGAAGGATCCGGGACAGTTGAAGGAGCTGGAGAAGGAGGTATTTGCCGAGGTCGCCAAGTACAAGGCCGAGGACTTGGTCAAGGCGAGTCGGGAGAAGGGGAGGCCGCCGATAGCCGTGGTCAAGTCCGTGGAGTGGATCGCGTCCCAGCCGCACTGGCGTATGAGAGGCGCCATAGTCGAGATGGAGTGTAGGGGCAGGAAGATCTTGGTGCCCGGGACGCCCTACATGATGTCGGAGACGCCGGGGAGGGTAAAGCTCAAGTGCTAGGTATTCCACGCTTCCGGCGAATAGAGCTTTTATATTGTCGAAAAAATATTTTACATAGAAACGAAATAAGATATATAAAATAACGATATACTTTAACCTGTGGCTAAGTGTTTCGACCTGGAACGCGTGCTCGAGAGAATCGGAGACGGCTCCGTCGTAGCGATATCGGGCTTCAACGCGGCCACTGCCCCCTTCTACCTCATACACGCCCTCTTGAGGCATTACGAGGAGGTCGGCAGACCGAGGGATCTGTTCATAGTATCCGACGCCCTTCCCGCAGTCCCCGGCTTCGGGCTAGACGAGATCGGCCGCTACGTGTTGGAGCACCCCGACCAGCGGCTCGTCAGGGGATTCCTACTGCCGTTCTACGGCTGGGCCCCCTCGCTCCAGACAGCCGCCGCGCGGAATTTGGTCGAGGCATATACCTGGCCCATCGGGATAGTCACGAGATGGCTCAGAGACGTAGCGGCGGGGGCGCCGGGCGTGATATCCCGCGTCGGGCTCGGCACCTTCATCGACCCGAGACAAGACGGCGGTATGTTGAACGACCTGGCCAAGGAGAGGAGGACCGCCAGGGTCGAGGTGGTAACGATAGACGGGAAGGAATACCTGCTCTATAGGGCCCCTAAGCCCAACGTCGCGTTTGTCAGAGCCACGACGGCTGACGAGATCGGCAACCTCTCCATGGAGCGCGAGGCCATGTACGGGTCGGTCCTCGCCATGGTGCAGGCGGCCAAGGCCCACCCCGGCGGGCTGGTCGCGGCGCAGGTGCTCCGCGTCGTGACGGCCGGCGAGATACACCCGAAGTTGGTCTTCGTGCCGGGCCCCTTGGTGGACTGCGTGGTGGTGGCGCCGAGGGGAAACGAGGCGGAGCGGTTCCATTGGCAGACCTACAGCTTCGACTACAACCCCATAGTGAGCGGCGACGCGCCGTATAGGGCGTCTTACGAGCCGCGGCCGCTCGACGTGGATAAGGCCATAGCGAGGAGGGTCGTGCTGGAGCTGGCGGGGCTTGTCGAGAGGCTGGGCAGGCCCGTGGTGGTCAACCTAGGCATCGGCATACCCGCAGTCGCGGCGGACGTGATAAGGGAGGAGGACGTGGAGGAGTTCATACACATAACGGTGGAGTCCGGCCAGTGGGGCGGCTACGCCTTGACCGGCGCCGACTTCGGCGCAGTGCTGGGCCACTACGCGGTTATACCCATGCCCGACCAGTTCCTCCTCTACGAGGGCGGGGCCATAGACGCAACCTCGCTCGGGTTCTTGGAGGTGGACGCCCAGGGGAACGTAAACCCCGCGTTTATACCAGGCCGCATGACGGGCCCCGGCGGCTTCCCCGTCATAGCCATAGGTTCGCCCAGGGTCTACTTCGCAGGCGAGTTCACCGCCGGCAGGAGGTCGATCGAGGTGGCCGACGGCGGCGTCAAGATCAAGGCGGACGGAAACATAGTGAAGTTCGTGGACTCGGTCTACAAGGTAGTGTTCAGCGGGAGGTACGCATTGGAGGAGGGCAAGGAGGTCGTGTACATCACGGAACGCGCCGTGTTCAAGCTGACGCCCAGCGGCCTCGCGCTGGCCGAGATAGCGCCCGGCGTGGATCTGGAGCGCGACGTGTTGTCGCGCATGGCCTTCAAGCCCGTTGTCGGCGGCCTCGAGGAGATGGACAGGAGGATCTTCAGGCCTGGGAGGATGGGCTTGAGGGAGGAGCTGTTGCGGGCCGTCAGGAGGTAGGCCGGCGTTGAGGATTTATTAACCGGCGGCCTCCACAGCGTGGCTAGACACGTGAGGCTGTTGGGGATCTCGACGTCTCTCTTGACGCTCGCGGTCGGCTTGTTGTACAACATAGCGATAACGCGCAAACTGCCCATAAACGATCTGGGGCTCGTCACGCTCCTCAACGCGTCCACGGCCTTCTCGTTGCTCCCCAACGCGATCCTGGGATTCGCCCTGCCCAGAATAGCCGCGAGGGACGGCGGGCTGGACATAAGGTCCGCCTTGGGGGCCTCGACGCTCTTCTTCACGGCGTCTGCCGGCTTGACCGCCGCGTATCTGGCCGCCGTCTGGGAGGAGATGGGGCCCTACGGGCCGTTGGTGGCGTTCGCCGCCCTAGCCGCCGAGGCCTCGGCGTATATCTCGTCGGTGGCGTCCTCGATACTTATGGTCAAGGACAGAGGGCGCTTCGTCGTCTCGAATCTGCTACAGGCCGGCGTCAAGCTGGCGGCTGTAGGCGCCATCTACGCGGCCAGATGGTCCGTGTCCGCGGTGCTCTGGAGCTCCGTGGCCATATCGGCGGCTCCCGCCCTCTACGGGCTCTACTACGCCTCGCGCTACTACGCGCCGGGCTCGCTCCGCCGCTATTTGAGGGAGGTCCTAAACGCGTCGTGGGTACCGTTGATGGGCTACGCCATGAACTCGTTCCGGTCCCTCGACGCGGCGCTGATCGGCGTATTGGGCGCCATGGATCAGGTAGGGCTGTGGTACGTCTTCTTCATGTTGTCCAAGCCCTACGCCTTCTCCACCCTCCTCTCGGGGATCACCTACGGCGAGCTTCTGGAGGGGAGGAGGGGAGGGCTGTACAAGGACCTCCTCATGGTCATGTCGCTCAGCACGATAATTTCGCTGTCCTATATATTCTTCGAGCCCTACTTCGTAAACTTCTTGAGGCCTGGACAGACCCAGTATCTGGCCCCGCTCTTCGCGCCTCTGGCGGTGTGGTCGGCCGCCAATATACTGGGCAATCTGAACTACTTTCTGACCAACGCCATGCAGGGGATAGACAAGAGGGATATCCAGTCGGGCGAGATAAGGGCGAGGGCCTACCTGGGGAGCTTGGTCATGTACGCGCATCTCGCCGAGCTTGCGTTCACCGCGGTCTACCTCGCCTCGATAGTGCCGTTAGTCGAGCTGTTCAAGCGCCTCGGCTCCGCCTATTACGCCATAGAGGGCGTAGTCGCCGCATCGTTTCTGGCGAACGCCGCCGCGCTGGCTCTCAGGGCGGCCGTTCTCGACAGAAGATCCGCCAAGCTGTTCGAGTGGCGCGCCCTCCTACGGGACTACGCGTTGCCCCTCGCCGCCTCCTCGGCGTTGTTGTGGGCCGTGTCGAGGGCCCTCCCTCTGCCTCTACTTCCGTCTGCGTTTCTATCTCTCGCCGAGATTATCCTCGCGCTGTTGATAACCGGCGCCGTGTACGTGGGCATCTCCGCCGCGCTCTCCAGCAACTTCAGACAGTTGCTTACTGCCGTCGTGAGGAACATCTCGATGCTCTTGGCGGATCTGGCGGGCAGGTAGGCGCTCCACATATTAAAAGGGGGCTTAGATCCCGATATGAGGATATTGGTCACCGGCGGCGCCGGCTTTATAGGGTCGCACCTTGTGGATCGGCTCGTCGAGATGGGCCACGAGGTTGTCGTCGTAGACAACCTGTCGACGGGGCGGAGGGAATACGTGAACCGAGGCGCGCGCCTGGTCGTGAGGGATCTCAAAGATCCCGGCTGGGGCGAGGGGATCGGGGCGGTCGACGCCGTCTTCCACTTCGCGGCGAACCCCGAGGTCAGGGTCAGCTCCACGGAGCCGAGGATACACTTCGACGAGAACGTGTTGGCCACCTTCAACGTGTTGGAGTGGGCCAGGAAGAGCGGGGCGAGGGCCGTCGTCTTCGCATCCTCGTCGACGGTCTACGGCGAGGCGGCGGTCTTGCCCACGCCGGAGGACGCCCCCATAGCCCCCATATCAGTTTACGGCGCCGCGAAGGCGGCCGGCGAGGTGCTGTGCGGCACCTACGGGAGGCTCTACGGCGTGAGGTGCCTGGCCCTCAGATACGCCAACATAGTGGGGCCCAGGCTCAGACACGGCGCGATATACGACTTCATAATGAAGCTGAGGAGGAACCCAGAGGTGCTGGAGGTGTTGGGCGACGGCACCCAGACCAAGTCGTACCTACACGTCCGCGACGCCGTCGAGGCCACCCTAGCCGCCTGGAGGAGGTTCATGGAGGACGACAAGCCGTTCCTCGCCCTAAACGTCGGCAATAGGGACGCGGCGTCGGTGAAGGACATAGCGGCGGCCGTCGCGAGGGCCATGGGCCTCTCGCCCAAGCTGGTCTTCAAGCCGGCGACCCCAGACGGGAGGGGGTGGCCCGGCGACGTCAAGACCATGCTCTTGAGCATAGAGAGGATTACGCAGTACGCTTCTTGGTCCCCCACCATGGGCTCCAAGGAGGCCGTCGAGCGCACGGCGTCTCAGTTGGTCGAGGAGCTGGCCTCGGGCTGACGTGGAGGCGAGGCTCCGTTGCCCCCGTTGCGGATACAGGGCGGCGTCGGGCGTCCGTTGCCCCAACTGCGGATTCCCCCTCGTCCTGGAGCCGCCCGGCCGGCTCAAGATAGACCGGACGGAGCCCTCCATGTGGAGGTACTCCTCGGCAGTTGGGGTTGCCAAGGGCGTCTCCCTCGGCGAGGGCATGACGCCTCTCAGAAAGGTGGGCGGGATCCTCGTCAAGGACGAGTCGAGGAACCCCACGGGCTCCTTCATGGATAGGGGATCGGCGGTCCTCGCCTCCGTCTTCTCGGGCGACAAGGCCTCGTTGCCCTTCCTGGAGGACTTCACGGTGTCCGCCGCCACCTACCTATCTGCTAAAGGCGTCTCCGTGGAGGTCCACATGGACCCTGCCGAGGCCGCATACGCCGACTTCATATCGCTCGCCGTATTGCCCTCAGTAACGATAAGGTTCGGCAAGGCCGGGCCCTTCGACGTCGAATACGGCGATCCGTACTTCCTGGCAGGCGTCAAGACCATCGCCTACGAGATATTCGAGAGCGCCCGGCGCGTGGACTCGGTCGCGGTTCCTCTGGAGCGGGGCCTCCTGGCGCTCGCCGTGTATATGGGCTTCCGGGAGCTGGAGGAGTGGGGCCTCGTGGAGGCCCCCCGCCTCGTCCTGGCCGCGCACAAGGGAGCTCCCCTATCGGAGATAGCGCAGTGGCTGAGGGAGAAGGGCGCGAGGGTGGCCGAGGTAGATCCCGCCGAGGCTGTCGAGGCCGCGGTCTATCTAGCGAGGCGCGGCGTCTACGCGAGGCCCCTATCGGCGATGGCCTACGCAGTAGCCTCCTCCGAGAAGGACGCCGTCGCGGTCGTGACGGGCACGGGGCTGAGGCGGCCGGGTCTGGCGGGCCGTCGCAGAGGCGGCGAGCTACAGAGGAGGATCCTAGAGGTCTTGTCCGGCCGCGAGATGACTGCGTACCAGATATGGGAGGCCCTGGGCGGGACGGCCAGCTTGAGGGGCGTCTACAAGGCCCTATCGACACTTGCATCAAGAAAATTCGTCACATATAGCTATAGGGCCTTGGGCAGGAGAAAAATCAAGGTCTTCAGAATATCGAGAATCTCAGAGAAAAAATAAAAGGAAAATTGATTCTATTTTATATCTGATTAAGAAGCTATTGAGGATAAAATTTTTAAGTGGAAGCGATTCCTAACTTATGCCGGATCCCTCTCTAGAACTAGATTTGGCGAGGCTCGTGTCGGCTGTCGGAGTTCTGGCGCATCTGTCCCTGGCCTCGGCGTTTCTGGGCACCATAGCGCTGGCGGTTATCGGCGAGTATATATGGCTTAGGAGAAAGGACCAGCAGTGGCTCGACCTCGCCAAGAAGTTCAATATAGCCGCCACTATATTCTTCGGGGTAGGCGCCGCTTTCGGCACGCTCGTCGAGTTCGGGCTGGTCACCATCTGGTCCAACTTCATAGCTATAATCGGCACCGCCATAGCGCTCCCGTTCTTCCTGGAGCTCTTCGCCTTCCTCTTCGAGGTCATATTCCTGCCGCTCTACACCTTTACCTGGAACCGCTTCTCGAACCAGTGGGTGCACTGGGCCATCGGCTTGATCGCGGCGTTCGGCGGCTACTACTCGGCCTACAACATCCTGGCCGTCATGTCGGCATTGAGCGTAGCCCCGCCGGGCCTCCAGCTCGTGGATTTAGCGGCCCAGGGCAAGAACGTGGCCGGCGCGATAACTTGGCTCGCCGTGTTCCAGAACCCCACCGACGCTTGGAACATATTCTGGTGGGGCGCTAACGTCTTTATACTCCACGGCATACTCGCCGCCGTTATACTGAGCTGGGCTGGCGTAGCCGGGGTGGTCCTCTACCTATACCTCAAGGAGAAGAAGGACTGGCAGTACAAGGTGTTGAGGCTGGTGGTGCCGGTCATAGCTGTACTGACCGCCGTAGAGGGTCTCGTCCTCGGCCACCTCCAAGGAGAGCTGGTGCTGGAGCACGACCCGTTGAAGCTGGCGGCCTTCGAGGGCATGTTCTGGTCGGGGCTAAGGCCCGATCCGCTCACGAGCTTCGTGGCGTATGGAGACCTCAACCACCAGTTCTGGGGCTACTACTCCTGGCCAGCCGACATTAGGCCTCCGGCCTTCGTCTCGGTGTTCTACCTAGGCTTCATGGTGGGCGTCGGGATACTGCTAGGCATATTGACGGCCGGCATAGGCCTCTACCTCTTGTTCGGCTGGTTCAAGCGCATAGTGCCGCCTCTCCTCAAGCCGAGCGTCTACCTGATACCCATACTGGCGGCGCTGGCGTCTATTGGCGGCGCCGTATCAGCCGAGTCCGGCCGCTATCCGTTCATCCTGGTGCAGTCCGTCCCCAGCGCCGACGGGCCTCCGCAGATCACCGGAGTGCCGGTATACCAAGGCGGCTTATTCAATCCGACGCTCCAGCTCACGCCGTGGCTGGCGGCCCTAATATTGATAGTCGAGGTGGCCATGCCGGCGCTCGCCGGCTATATGGTGTACCTCGCGCTGGCTAGGCCGCCCAAGCTACTGAAGAGGCTGGTCGAGTACTGACCATGGACGCCCTAACCGCCATCACGGTGGGGCTGATCGCTTGGGCCTTCGCCGTCCATCTGCCGCTGGTTTACACCGTGCTGGGCTTGACGTGGTTGTTGCCGACGCTTGAGCTCGTAGGGCTTAGGAAAGGCGACGACAGGTATTTCGACATAGCCAAGAGCTTGTCGCGCTACCTCATATTCACCTACGCGATAGGCGGCGTCTTCGGGACCATCGTGACGGTGTTCCTCGCCGGCTTGTTGCCGGTCTTCACCAACGCCGCCGGCGTGTTGTTGTGGCCGGTCTGGGGAGTCGCCATAGTCTTCGGCGTTGCCATATCGCTACCGCTCATAGGGTTCTACTACCGCTCCTTCGGCAAGATGGACGACGCCAAACACATAGCGCTGGGGTACGGGCTGGCCGTCGTCACCTCCGTGATACCGGCCATGTTCAGGCTGGTCTTCGCCTTCATAAACTACCCGCTGGGGGTCACCGCCAAGCCGGATCCCAACTCGATCGTGGGCTTCGACCTAGGGATCGACCTCTGGCAAGCGCTGGGCAACCCCACCTATCCGCCTCTGCTTATAGCCACGCTGGCTGGCGCAATAGCCTTCACCGCAGTCCTGATATCGGCTGTCTACACGTGGCGCTACGCCAAGACCAAGGACGAGCACTACAAGATAGGGAAGGAGTTCGGCGCCAAGGTCGGCCTAATATTCGGCGTCATCTACGTGCTCGCCAGCGTCTGGTACCTCTACGAGGTGTACCAATACAGCCCCACCATGGCTTGGTCCATATTCGGATCCCCGCCGTCCTACCTGCCGGCGCAACTACAGCCCGTCTACCAGCCCACGTTGAACCTCAGCTGGCTGTTCTACCTAGACATAGTTCTCGGCGTAGTGGTGCTGGCGTTCCTCGCCACGGCGCTCAGGTCGGCCAACGCCGGCCTTGCCATGGCCGCCTTCGTGGCCGTCATCGCCTTGATGGACGGCGCTGAGATCCTCAACGGACTGGCCCATCTGCCCTACGCCATAGTCCCCTCGCCTCCCATAGCGCTCGCCCTCATAAACGCCTACGGCGCCAACTTCGCCCTCCAGGTGGCGGACACGCTCAAGGTCTCCACGCTCATAACGCCGCAGATAAACTCCTTGGTGCAACTCATAGGAGCCCAGCCGTGGCTTCTGAGCTTCTCTCTTGTCATGTTCGTGGTGTTCAACCTAATACTGCTCGGAGGCTTCTACCTGGTATTCACCTGGCGCCCCAAGCCGCAGACCGCCGCCCAACAATAAAACCTCTCTTTTTCCTAGACTCGGTGCGGCTCGTATTGGCTTTGTTGCTAGCGGCGTTCCTCGCATCGGCGCAACTCTGTATAACCCAGACGTCCACATCGCTGAAGCTCGAGGACGGAGCTGTATACTACGCCCAGTGGAGCGGCACCGCCGTCGTGTACAACTCCTCGGGAGCGCCCGTGGCTCTGCTGGAGGGCCCGGGAAGTGGCTTATTGGCCCCAGCCTCAAGCGGCGCCTACGCCGCCTCGACTCTGCTGAACGCGACGCGTTGCGTCGACTTGAGGCTCTTGACGGACAGGCTAAGGCCCTCGTCTACGCCTTGGGGCCCCGCCGCGCCGCTCGGCGTGGTGTACTACGGCCTCGCCGTGGTGGACGGGAGGCCGTTCCCCGTGCCCTACGAAGGAGGCGCTGTCAAGGGCTGTTTCTCGCTCAGAGGGTTTAGGGCCTACAGCCTCTCGCCGCTGGGGAGGGCCGAGGCATACTCGATACAGCTCAACGCCTATGTGGAGGCGGGGGGAGGCCTATATTGGGTCCAGGCGCTGGTGAGGTATAGGGACGGCTCCTACGAGTTCCTGGACAACGTCTGGAACATGACCGGGCCCGTCTCCACGCTGTCCAGCATCGCCGGGTTCGGCTCGACGACCTTCCTCGGCCGCGACGAGTACTACTTCTACGTATCCGAGCTCCCTCCTCTGGAGGCGGCCTGTCTGGAGATAAGGACGTCGGGCAGATACGTGGAGCTGGCGCTTAACGGGACGGCGATGGACAGGATTGAGCTGACGGGGCCCGCCCGTATAGTGGTCAAGCCGCAGGTCAACGCCAGAGGCCTCCCGATAGACCTCGAGTTTATCGTCGGCGGCTACGACGCCGGGATGTCGGTGGCGGAGATCGTGAACGGGGAGGCGGAGCTCGCGCTCTATATCTGGAACGGCACGGCCTACGTCCGGCCTCCAGCCGCATGGAGCCTGGGGCTGTCCACAGAGGAGTCGGCGATAGCGGCGGCGGAGCCCGCCGGCTTCTCGGCCGTCGTGGCCAAAGGCGCGCCTGCGGCGACCGAGCTCTGGGCCGACCTCCCCTGTATTTATTTCCTAAACGGCACGGCCTTGTGCGGAGGGAGGACGCTGTACCTCGTCGCGCTCAAGTTGCCTAACGGCACGAGGCTTCTGTGGGCCGAGCCGGGGCGCCTTGAGGTGGAATTGCCCTTGATTAGATCCGGAGGGACCCTCTACGTGCCGGCCACGCCGACGGTCTCCATAGAGGTTGCAGGTCCCGCCGCCCTCACGCCGGCCTATCAAGCGGCGTACATGGTCAACGTCTCGACGCCGTTTGGGCCCCGCGTCCTCTGGGCCCCCAACGGGACCGTCTTGAACGCGAGCGCGCTCGCCCTGGCCCAAGACGGCGTCCTCTACCTAGGCGAGATAGGCGAGGTGGAGGTCCGCGGTCCCCTCGAGCTGAGGCCGAGGTATATAGCCGTATATAGCGGGGCCGCCCGCGATCTGCTGGGACTGCCGAGCCCTCTATCCGTGGCGCAGTTGGTCTGCGGAGGCGCGTCGGCCTACGCCGTGGCGGGGCCTGGAGGCGGGTTCCGCGTGGAAGTCGCCGGGGTGTCGTCGCCGTGCTCCGCGCGTCTCTACGCGATCCCGATAAGCCCCTATATTGTTCTGCCCTTCCTCCTAATTTTTCTGAAATTAGTTCGGAGAAGAAATCTTTATAAGTCCAAACGAACCTAGCCCCATGGTCGAGGTGAAAGGTCCCTACCTCGGGATGCAGATACCCGAGGATCTGTGCTTCAACACAGACATGGGCAGGAGGTGCTTCAAGGACTACAAAGGCAAGTGGCTGTTGCTCTTCAGCCACCCGGGCGACTTCACGCCGGTGTGCACCACCGAGTTCATCGAGTTCGCCAAGAAGTACGACGAGTTCAAGAAGAGGGGCGTCGAGCTCCTCGGCCTCAGCGTGGACACCGACATCAGCCACATAGAGTGGAAGAGGCAGATCAAACAGCTGTGGGGCGTCGAGATACCGTTCCCCATAATCGCCGACGTGCCGGACTTCCAGGTCGCCAGCTTGTTCAACGCGATACCGCCCGGCACCACCGCGACGGTAAGGATGGTGGCGCTTATAGATCCCGATCTGAGACTCGCCTGGTTCGCGCTGTATCCGCTCTCCAACGGCAGGAACATAGACGAGATAATACGCGTAATAGACGCGGTCCAGACAACGTACAAGTACGGCGTCGCCACGCCTGCCAACTGGAAGCCCGGAGACCCCGTCATAGTGCCTCCGCCGCACAACTACGCCGACGCCGAGAAGAGGCTCAAGGAGCCCGGCATCGAGTGCAAGACCTGGTGGTTCTGCACAAAACGGCTCTAAACGCCCCCCTTTTCCGCCGAAAGGTTTTCCGTCCTCCGTTCAGAAAGGCAAACGCAGGCGGCTGGGCGCTGCGAGGTCGGCGTAATACCGTGCCGCCTATTGGCGTAGGATCTGCAGGTTTTATTCACCTCCGCATACGCCTATATGGCTTATAAAGGGTATTCGAACGAGCTTCACATGGAAGCTAATTCTAAAAAGAATTTAGTTCAATTAGCGGCGGAGTTCTGCGACGACGAGTACCTAGACCATAGGGTATACGCGGTGCTGGCCGGCGTGGAGTGGAACAAGAAGAGGAGGGAGGTCTTGAGGAGGCTGTCCGACGTCGAGAAGCGGCACTTCGACTTCTGGCTCAAGTTCGCCGGCTCCTACAAGCCCTCCCTCAAGGCCCGTATCTACCCATATCTATTCGCCTTCCTGCGGCTCTTCTTCGGAGCGACCTTCGCGGCCAAACTGCTCGAGAGGGGCGAGGACAAGGCGGTCGAGAGGTACAAGATGGCGCTGGACCTCATGGAGACGCCCGACGACAGGAAGACGCTCGAGGCCATTATAGCCGACGAGATGGAGCACGAGAAGGAGTTCATAGGCCAGCTCGACGAGGCGATCGTGAAGTACATGAGCGCCCTCGTCCTGGGCATGGCCGACGCCATCATAGAGATCACGGGGACCCACGCGGGGGCTCTCGGCACCACGAGCTCCGCCATAATCACAGGCGTGGTGGGCCTCGTGGTGGGGGTCTCCGCCGCCATATCCATGGCCTCTGCGTCCTACCTCCAGACGAAGCACGAGACGGGCAAATCGCCGACGGTGGCCGCGTTGGTGACCGGCGTGGGCTATGTCGTCGCGGCCGCCCTCATGTCGCTCCCGTACTTCCTCGCTGAGAATATCTATGCGGCGTTCGCCGCGTCGCTGGCCGTCAGCGTGGTGCTCGCCCTCATGTTCACCTACCAAGGCAGCGTCTACGCCGACAGGGACTTCAGAAGCGAGTTCGTCCAGACGGTGGGGCTTCTGCTGGGGGTGGCCGCACTCGCCTACTTCCTCGGCGACGCCTTAAGCGCGGCCTTCGGCATAAGGTCGCTCATAAAGTGATGTGGGAGCTCCTCTACAGAGGCGGGAGGTGGGTCAAGGAGGAGAGGCCGTTCCTCCACGTGCCGAGAGGCCACATAGCGGTTAAGGTCAAGGCCTTCCTCCTCGACGACTACAGCGTCTGGGCCGCATCGAGGGGGCTGGAGAAGATAGCTCGCTGGGCCTTCGGCAACGTGGTCGGGGGATCGGGCGCCGAGACTGGGCAGTACGTAGTGGCGCTCGCCGAAAACGCGGCGGCTGAGTACGTGGCGTCGAGGACCTACTTCCCGGCCCCTAGAGATCCCGTCGAGGCCCTCGCGAGGATCCACGCGGCCCTCGCGCTGGAGGCGCTCGATCTACTGCCCCGGTACGGGCCCATATTCATATCCGGCGACGATCCCCGGCGGGAGTACATAGCCCGCCTAGCGCGCATCGGCGAGAGCAGACACGGGATCATACTTCAAGGCGGCGTCATCTCCGGAGGGGCACGGGCCGTCGCGCTGACCAGGATGATCGAGATAGAGGGCCCCGGCTCCGTCAAGTTCCTCGACATACCTAAAAAGCGCTACTACGAGCTGGCGACTGGCGGGCCCCGGCTACCCGTGAGGAGGGCCGGAGACGAGACGCCTTGTTTCTGGTGCGTCGTCGAAATTTAAAAGAGGTTCTAATATTCCATGGACGCCGATATGGTCGAGGCCTATGCGGCCATAGGGGTAGGGGCCGCGCTGGTCGCGTTCGCGGTAGCCGCCGCGGCCCTGCTGTATCTGCAGAAGATCCCTGAGACCACAATAATCGTGCAGACCGGGCTGGGCCAACTAAATCTGGGCAACATGCCCGATCCCCGCGCCGTGGCGGCCGCCGCTATACGGGCCCTGGCCCTAATAGCGATAGGCCTCACGGGAGGCAAGCTTCTCGAGATAGGGCTGAAGGAGAGGAGGGAGGCCAGACGCGAGAGGGAGCTCCAGAGATACTATCAACAGTACTACTACTACCAGCAGTATTGAGGACGGGATCCCGCTACCAGTACAGGAGGAACCTGAAGGCCCTCTTGGCGGCCCACCTACCCATCTGGAGGAGGTACATGGCGAGGAAGGCGGTCGACATGCCGGATAGGGCAAACGACAGCCAGGTCAGGACCACGTACAGCACCGGCGGCAGGGCAACGCCGGTTGCGGACTGAGCCAGGGCCATGATCTCGGCATATAGGGCCGGGCCCGCCGCCGGCGCCAACGAGGCTATGAGGCCGAAGCCCAGTATGAGGGACGCCTCTATCACCGACAGCGCGGCGCCCACGGAGTTTACGTGAAGGGCGTAAAATAGGTATATTGCGACGGCCAGAGATGCGGCCATATACAGCCTCACGCCAAGATAATTTCCCCGAAATATATTGGTTGCGGTGCTCTGCCCTAGCCGTAACTGACGCCGGGCGCTAAGCTTAAATACAGACGCGGTAGCCGACATATGCCTTCGCACGGAAGCTTGACAAAGGCGGGCAAGGTCAGATCGCAGACGCCTAAGATCCCGCCGAAGCCCAAGAAAAACCTGACGCCGCGAAGGCGCAACTCCAGGAACTACAGAAGGAGGGTGGTCTACGCCGCCTCCGCGGCGCAGACAGCCGAGGCCGAATGAGCGATTTTTCCGGCGACGTATCCTCAGCGCTTTTGCGGCGGGCCAGAGAGATATCCTCGCTCTTGTCCGGCGTGGCCGAGCACCACCCCTACTGGCCGGCGGCGCACTATCTCGCCCAGGCTATGGAGATGCTCTTCGAGAAGTGGAACGCAGACCTCACCGAGGCCGAGCTAGACGAGCTACTCTGGCATCTAGAAAAGGCCAGAGACGCGCTCCAGCGGCTTAAAGGAGGCGAGGACAGCGATATCTAGGGAAGCCGACAGCCTTACGCGAGCAACGCCAAAGGCGGCCAGATGTTGCACGAGGTGCGGAAGATCTGCCGGAGGCGGCAACCGGGGAAAAGCTTAAAAACCAATAGAAATATATGTAAAGGGCCGGTAGTCTAGCGGAAGGATTGAAAGCCGTTCCCTTAGGCCCGCTTGGCGCGCGGGAGATCCCGGGTTCAAATCCCGGCCGGTCCACCAACCCTTCTGGAAAGCCGTACGGTTTTCGCCTACGCCGACTTGCCAGGATCCAACGACAGACCCCCGGAAGGTGGCCCTATCCAGGGATCTGGTCTCTGTTACCGGCTGAGGATCTGCGCGGTCCTGATCGCCTCCAAACTATCCGGCTATTGCGGTATATACGCTACACAGCCGTGCCGTAGCTCGGTACGCGGATCTCGGCCCTTTGCCTGTAGCCCAGCCTAATCAGTAGGTCGGAGAGTTGAGGCGCGGACCTGCCGGCGTTCTGTCCGTCCAGAAGGCGAGGGCCTTCGGGCAAAGCCTAAAAAGGGGCTACGCAATGCCGGTCATGAAGGAGGTTGTGTACACAAAGGCCGCTCCCGAGCCTATTGGGCCGTACAGCCAGGGGGTGAAGGTGGGCAACATGTTGTTTGTCTCCGGCCAAATACCCATAGATCCAAGGACGGGCGAAGTCGTCAAGGGGGATATCAAGGAGCAGACGAGGCGGGTGCTCGAGAACATAAAGGCGGTGCTGGAGGCCGCGGGCTACGGCTTGTCTGACGTCGTCATGTCCTTCGTCTTCCTCGCCGACATGTCGCTCTTCGGCCAGTTCAACGAGGTGTATGCGGAGTACTTCAAGGAGAAGCCTCCGGCGAGGGTGACGGTGCAGGCGGCCAGGCTTCCCAGGGACGTGTTGGTTGAAATAGCCGTCATTGCGGTTAGGTAGTGTGGAGAGGACCCGCAACGCCGAGCGGTGACGAGGAACTGGGCGCCGACCTTTTGATCTCTCCCCTCTCCGCCAAGAACCCCTTCAAGAGGCTTGTCGTGGGCCCTCCCAGAGAGGCCGTCGCCGTGGCGAGGAGGATAGGCGGCGTGGCGGTCTCGGACTTCTCCGGAGCTCCTCCCGACCTCTACAGGGACGTCTACGCCGTACACGCCTCGGGCGATCTCGGACCCCTCATGGCGGGGGCAGACGTGGTGGTGTATATCGAGGGGCCTATCCCTCCGCCTAGAGGCGTCAGGGTGATCGCGTTGACGTGCACGCGCCGCGGGATCTGCGAGGAGGCGGACTGCGTATGCGGCGGAGCGCTGAGGATCTGATCCTCACCACGGCGGCGGTGCGCGCCGGCGTGGAGGCCTGCGTCGACCTCGTAGACGCGGTTGCGGAGAGAGTCGGCGTCCTCTACCTCCCCATACCCGTCGAGGTGTGTAGAGGGGCCTTCGCGGATCTGGGCGCCCTGGGGTGGATCCTCGAGCCTCTGCTCTACATATACCGCGAGAGGCCGGGGAGGTGGGCCTGCTACGGCTCTCTGGAGGATCTGCGGAGGAGGGCCTTCGCCACGGCGAGGCTGGCGGGCCTCGTGGTCAGGGCGAAGGTCTTCGGCTCTGTGGATCTACGGCAGTGGGACCTCCTCTTCGCGTCGCCGCCTTACGAGCCGCCGAGGCCCTCGCTGGCCATAGGCTACTGGGGGAGAGACGCGGTGGTGTGCGGCGCGCCGACGCCGACCCCTCTAGAGCTGGCGGCCGCCTTCTGGAGCTCGCTGGAGGAGGGCGAGAAGAGAGAGCTGGTGGGATACGTAGTGGAGTATATAGATCTCCTCCTGTCGAGTATAAACGTAGACGAGGCCTACTCGCGGCTGGTCGCGGACGGCCGGTATCGGGCCTTCGCCGACGCCGTCGTTCACCGCGTGGGAAATAGAAAGCGCGCCGTCGTTCCCCCGTAGTTTCCGGGAAATTCGACTTAAGGCCTCTGCGTAGGGCCGGCCATGGAAAGGAAAATAACACTAGGAATAATAGTGGGAGGGATAATACTAGGCCTGGCCGCGCTCGGGGCGTTGGCCCTGGGCGCCTCGGCCCAGCAACAGATGTGTCCTCCGGACGTGGAGGTCAAGTGGTACGCGTTGGTGAACTACCTGGCCTACGTCTCGGGCCAGAACGCGTCTCGGCTGATCGCCGAGGCGCAAGCCTCCGGCAACTTCACCGTGGAGGTGTCCGGCGTCAAGCTGACCGTGCCGTATTGTTCCCTCAACGCCACGTTGCCCAACGGGACAAAGGCGTTCTTCGCTCCGGCTGTGGGCGTGGGCGAGCTGAAGAAGCTAGGCCTCAACATAACCCAGGCTAAGGCCGTGTTCCAGAGGCTGAAGGAGGCGAGGATGGAGGCCATGGCGAACTTGACGAGGTATTTACGCCCGCTGGAGGTAAGCGGCCTGCGCGAGGCGGCTCAAGCCCTCGCCCGCGACTCGGGGTATAGGAGAGCCGTAGAGGCCAACGCCAACGCGTCCGCTGTCTTGAAGGCCGTGGCCGAGATACTCCAGAAAGTCGGCGCGAACAAGACGGCCGTCGAGGAGGTCTTGAACGCCAGCCTGAGGCACGAGGAGGTGGCGGACCTCCTCCGGTACATATGGACAAACGGAGGGCTCGCCGGGGTTAAGGCGAGGGCCGCGGCCAATCTGAGCTCCGTAGTCGCGAACGATAGGGGCTACTTCGCGGCGTCGGCCGCCTTGGAGGATCTGGCGGGCAAGCTGAACGCGTTGGCGAGGGCGCTGGCCGGCGTCAACGCCACGGTGTCCGCGCGCCTGGCCCGCGAGGCCGAGCTGTTCAACAAGTCCGCAACGGCGCTGGCCTATATAGGCGTGGAGGGGGGCCTCCGCGCCATTTCCAACGCAACCGACAGAGATCTGCTGGCCGTCCTCAACGGCACGTACGGCGTTCAGAACGCCCTAATCCGCGTCGAGCTGTCGGTAGAAAGGCTGAACGAGACGTTGAAGCTCCTCGAGAGCGTCAACGCCAGCGCGTCGGCCGTCGAGGCGGTCAAGGCGGCGGTTGAGCACCACGAGAGGGCTCTAGGGATATTGAAGGCGTTGGAGTCAGTCGGGGGCCCGGCCGGCTTGGTGCAGAGCATCTACAACTCGTTGGAGGTGAGCCAGCCGACTAGCCCCCAGATAGCCGCCCTCTGTATCGACTTCAACGTGACCGAGCTGTTGGCCAAATATGCCGGAGAGGGCTTCGCGAACGTGTCGGCTATGCGGCTGAAGTACGCGACGCTCTGCGAGATAGCTAAGTTGCTGGATTGGCAGTACTACGTCGAGAAAACGCACAGAGGCGTATACGTGCCCATGGAACAACTGCGGCAGCTGAAGGTATACGTAGACAGTTACGGCGGGCTTGCCGCTCTAAACGATATCTATAGGCTCAAGCTGATACTGATCCACATAGCCGATCTAGAACACGGTCTCGGCATATCTACGTCGTCCATAAGCTCCATCGTCGGCATCCCCGTCACTGTAACGACCTCAGGCGGAGGCGTCTCTGTATCTGGCGGCGTCTCCGGAGGCAGCTCTGCCGGCGGCGGTATGTCGATTGGGTCCGGCGGGATGGGGAACGGGGGGATGGGCGGCTCCGGCTCTATAAACGGCACGGGCAAGATGGGCGGCGGGAAACCTTGATATGATAGTCCTGAACCTCACGATACCGCCGCTCCTTTTCATAATGCTGGCGCCGGCGGCTTTCTCCAACGTGAGCATGCCTGCGCCTAACGCCTCGGCGGTGGCCGCCTTCTCGACCAACGGCACGCCTCTACCCGCCCTGGCCTACAGCGGAAGAGTATACGTCTTGCAAGACTGGGCGCCCGCCTACGTGGAGTACGTCCCAGCCTACGCTAACTCAAGCGGCGTCTATTCCGTCTCCTTGAGCCTAGACCAGGGGGCGGTCGTCGTAGTGCCGCCGGGCATCATGCCGCAGGACATATCAGGCGCATATAAGGTGCTCGCCGTGAACAAGACGGGGACGTATATAGAGATCGGGCCCGGCCCCATCACCATATCGTATTACGCCATAAGGCTCTCCCTCGCGCCGGCCGCCCCCGCCACGTCTACAAGCGCCGCTCCGTACACTTCGGCGTCCATTGCCCCGACAGCCGTATCGCAGTCCACAACTCAAACCACGCAACTATTCAGCCTAAACGCCATCTATTACATAATAGCTATAGTATTAGTTATAATTATAGTAGTTATAATAGTATTTACGCGAAAAAGAAATACAATAATATAATTTTTAAATATTATTAGAATATTTAGAGACGATGGCTGTTTATAGCAATTGCCCCATATGTTTTTTGTCGCCTACTGGCGGATCCGCAGTTGCGTTTTTATTGACGTTGTAGCATAGCCACGTGATCCCGCCGACGCACCCCCGTTATAGGAGCTTATTGGAGCGGGAAAGGGTGGTGGAGGGCTTTAGGGACGGGTACGTCGCCGTCCAGGGGCTGATCGCCCAGGGTAGGGGCGAGTGCTTCGACTACCTCATAGGCGAGGAGACACAGCCGTTTGCCCTAGAGGCTATAAGGGCCGCCGCGGCGGCCCTCCTCCTCGCCCGGCATCCGGTGCTCAGCGTCAACGGCAACGTGGCCGCCTTGACGCCGGGGGCGGTGGTGGAGCTGGCCGACGTCGTGCCGGCTCTCATTGAGGTTAACTTGTTCTACCGCACGAGGGAGAGGGAGGAGAAGATCGCGGAGGTCTTGAGGAGGCATGGGGCGAGGCGGGTGTTGGGCGTGGGGGACGACGCCTCTTGCACTATACCGGAGCTCTTCAGCGAGAGGAGGAGGGTCAGCTGTGAGGGGATTTACAAGGCCGACGTGGTCCTAGTGCCGTTGGAGGACGGCGACAGGACGGAGGCTTTAAGGAGGATGGGGAAGACCGTCATAGCCATAGACCTAAACCCTATGAGCCGCACGGCCAGGTCGGCCACTATCACCATTGTCGACAACGTGACGAGGGCTATGCCGAAGCTCGTGGAGGCTGTGAGGTCGATGAAGGGCCGAGAGCGCCGGGAGCTCGAAGAGGCGTTGCGTAAATACAACAACGACAAGGTGCTGGCCTCGGCTCTGCGCCACATCCTAAGGAGGCTGGAGGAGCTGGCGAGCGGCCTATATCCACGAGACGCGTAGCTCCCTCAGCTCCTTTACGTGGACTTCGCCGAACTTCCTAGCCTCCTCCGCCACGTCGGTCGCCCATTCCCTCTCCACGAAGATCGCCAACACGCCTTTCTTCACAAAAAGCCCCAGGACTCCTCTGCGTCTGCGCAACGCCTCAGCTCTCTCGTCGAGGAAGCCCACCCTTCTAGAGAAGCGCTCGGCGGCTTCCAGAAAAGATGTGAAGGAGGGCTCCCGCATAAATATCCGGAGGGCCTCCGAGCCGGCCTCTACTATGGCCTCGTGGCGGGATGCGAGCATGTGTCTCGTGTCTATCCGCGCCAGATCTGCCGTGACCGCGTACACGTTGGGGCAGGTCAGGGAGTGGGCCGCCCCGACGCCCGGCGCCCCCGGCCTGGTCCTGACGATTAGGCAACCCCCTGTATATATGGCCAGCACGTCCCCGAGCCCGGTCCTGCGGGTCGCCTCCTCTACGTGGGCCTTTGTGAAGGCCTCGCGGGAGAGGCCGAACGCACCGACGGCCTTTGCGATGGACACCACCGCAGAGGCGGCGTAGCCGTAGCCCAAGGGGAATTCCGACGAGATCCTCACGCCTCCGCCCGGCTCGAGCAACAGATCGTTGTACCAGACGCCTTCCTCCTCCCCGTAGGCCGCCACAGCCCCGCCTATCAAGACGCCGGCCCCCACGGAGCCGGTGGAGAGGGGATCCTCGGCGTATGTGGGGATCCAGAAGCCGGTCACGTGGTGGGGGATGAAGAGCCTCCTACCCACGGCCGCAGAGGGATTCCTTGGCCTTAATTAGGCTGTACAGCGCCGCGTTCACGGGCGTACCCACGCCGAGCCTCTCGCCGTATTTAACAACGGCGCCGTTTATGAAGTCGACCTCCGTCCTGGCGCATCGGGCCAAGTCGCGCGCCGTGGAGGAGACATTCTCAGCGGTGGCCGAGGCTACGCGGAGGACCTCCTCGAAGGGATCCGCAGGCATCCTCACCCCGGCGGCCTCGGCAACTCTGGCGACCTCGGCGACGACGGCGCGCGCCAGATCCCGCGCGCGGTCCACCGAGACGATCACGCCGTTGGGCGCCTGCAACAAGGCGGTTATCGCGTTAATGGCCGCGTTCACCGCGAGCTTCAGCCAACGGTACGGCTCCACGTCGTCGACAACCACGGCCCTCGCCCCGCCCCTCTCAAGAACATCGGCGAAGTCTGAGACGGCGCGCGGCAGGTAGATCTCGCCGCGCCCTCTGAGCTCAGACCTGCACCCCTCCCTGTAAACGCCGTAGGTCACCACGGCGGCCACGCTGGAGGGGTACACCTCCCTAATCGCCTCGTATCCCCCAATGCCGTTCTGCGCCACGACGGCGGTCCCCCGTAGGTACGGGATAGCCGAGAGCGAGTCGTACGCCTTGACCGCAACCACGGTGTACTTCGCCCCCTCCGCCCCAGCCGCGGCGAACCTCAACCTCTCACACGCGCCATCGGCGCAGAAGAGGTACTCGTCGCAAGCGCGCCTCTGTACTACGCCGGGCGTGTAGCCGGCGCGGTTGAGGAAGTAGGCGAACAGCGACCCCACGGCGCCGAGCCCGACGATGCGGAACACGAACGATATAAACCTGGGGGTATAATATTATGTGAGGAGGCGGATCTCGGACTTCACGAAGGGCGGCGGGCCGTACGTCTGGATAACGGCGTACGACTACCCCACCGCCAAGCTGGTGGACGAGGCCGGCGTCGACGGGATCTTGGTGGGCGACTCCCTCGGAATGGTCGTCCTGGGGTTGCCCAACACGTTGGGCGTCACCTTGGCGGATATGGTCAGACACACGCAGGCGGTGGCCAGAGCAAGGCCCAGGGCCTTGGTGGTGGCCGACATGCCGTTCATGACATACGAAACCGGGCCGAGAGACGCCTTGAGGAACGCGGCGAGGCTGATAAGAGCCGGGGCAGACGCCGTGAAGCTCGAGGGAGGCGCCGAGTATGCCCACGTGGTGGAGAGGCTTGTGAAGGCCGGCGTGCCGGTAATGGGGCATATAGGCCTAAACCCCCAGAGGGTCCTCGCGCTGGGCGGATTCAAGCTGGTCGGGAAGACGGAGGAGCAGAGGCGTAAGGTCCTGGAAGACGCGAAGGCTCTGCGAGACGCCGGCGCCTTCGCCCTCGTCATAGAGTTCGTCCCAGCCTCTCTGGCCAAGGAGGTCACGGACTCTGTGGACATACCGACGATATGTATAGGGGCCGGCCCCCACTGCGACGGCCAGATACTGGTCCTACACGACGTCGTGGGGCTGTCGGAGAGGCCTCCCTCGTTCGCTAAGAAATACGCCGACGTGGCCGCGGCCATACGCGACGCTGTGAGGCAGTACGTAGAGGAGGTGAAGGCGGCCCGGTTCCCCACAAGGGAGTTCTACAAGGAATAACCCCCATAGAGTACAGCGTATCTCAACGCGCTGGAATGGCGTGACAGCCTACGGCGGCATAGAGGAGCCGAAGTACGCTGGGGCAAGCTATCGATCTCTGCCCGCAGGTCCGGGCAACTGCCGGGAGTCTGCGTAGCGCTTGGCCGATAGTGCGCGGTTCGGCGTATTTGCAACGCATTCGAGCTGTACGGAGTCCTCTAAGCCCCACAGATACACGCCGATCTGAGGAGGCCTACCTAGCCGGTGCGTCGACGAGCTCCGAATAAGGAGCTACCGGGGATGTCGAGGGGGCGGCCTTCGGAATAGCCCGCCGATGCGGCTTAGCGGACGTGGGAAGGGCGGAGGGCGTGTCGGCGAGCGCGGAGGCGCTGGGCTCCCGCCAGCATACGGGGAGCTTGAGGGAGGGGGCTTGCAGATTCCAGACGTTATCGAGGAGATCCATACGTCCGCCGGCTGGGCTCGGCGGATGGGGCATGGGACCGATAATTTTTAAGGCGCTGTTAAGTATATGGGCATCGCATTCGTCGAGGTGGAGATAGGGGGCAGGAAATACAGGGCGTTGATAAACACGGGCTTCAACGGAGAGGTGGCCGTGTCCCGGAAAGTCGCTGAGGAGGCCGGACTTAAGCCGTCTAGGATCAAGGAGAGGATCCTCGCCGACGGGAAAGCCATAAGGGTAGAGGTCGCAGTCGGCGTCGTGAAGATAGGCGGGGAGGAGACGGAGGCCTTCGTGGAGATCGTCGACGAGCTACCGCTGGATGTGTTGGTGGGGGCACAGGCACTCGAGAGGCTGGGATACGTCGTGGATCCCAAGACTGGGAGGATAGAGAAGGTCGGCCACCTCCTAGTTTGAAGGTCGGCCCTCCGAGTTGCCGCCCGCGCGTCGGCCAGTATTCAGCTTCTCGTGCGCCTCCAGCCTCTTGCCTTGTTCGGCGAGTTGTCTGGCAACCTCCTAAAGCCGGTCTTCATATACTCGGCGAGGGCCTTCACCGCGTCGGCCATCTCCCTAAGCTCCTCCGACCTAGCCCTCCTAACAGCCCTCTCCACAACCTCCTCAAGCCTACCCCAATCCAGACCCACTGACTAAACCAGCCGCCTTATTAAAAAACTTTTGGCTCGTGCGGTGACGGCTTCGTCGCGGCTGAACGTGCCGTGGGCTATCGCCTGCCGACGGAGGCTGATGGCGTGGGGAGGCGCGGGCTCGGAGCGGCTGGGGGAGGCGCCGCGGACAGTGGAATACCGTTAAATATTCACGGCAGTTGTCTGTAGTGACGACGATAGCCTTTCTCTCCGCGAGCGGGGGAGTAGGCAAGACGACGATGGCCCTGCATCTGGCCCACAAGTTCCTCGAGGAGGGGATCGACGTGCTTCTGGTCGATCTGGACCCCAGCGCCGGTCTGAGCGCCGCCTTGCTGGGCGACGGCGGGGTCGGCGAGCTGGAGGCCGAGGGGAGGACCGTGGGGGACGCCTTGCTTAGGTTCATGAAGGGGCAGGAGGTCGACCTCGCAGACTACGTCGTGGCCGTGAACGTGGGGAGGTATAGGGCGGGGCTCGTGCCCGGCGGGGACTCCCTCAGCGACGCCATGGGAATAGCGTGGTTCTCCGGCAGTAGGCCGAGCCCCGAGAGGATCGTCAAGGACTTCCTGGAGAGGTCCGGCGCCGGCAGGTGGGGCGTGGTTCTGCTGGATACTCTCCCCTTCTACGAGCGGCGTTATACCCTCACGGCTGCCTACACCGCCGACAAGATCGTGGTGGTGACACACCCCTACGGCTCGGAGCCGGCCCGGGTCAGGAGGATGTACGGCAAGCTGGCCGAGGTCGCCGAGGCCGCCGTGGACATCAAGGCGAGGGTTCTCATAAACAAGGTGGACGTGAGGACGAAGGAGGGGAGGGAGGCGTACAAGATAGTGGAGCGCACCCTCAACCTCCCCAGGTTCCAGACCGCGGTCGCCAACAGAGTCGCCTACACCAGAGTGCCCGCCATGGAGTACGTCAAGGACAAGGACGCCAGGAAGGAGCTGGACTCCCTCTATAGGGAGTTCAAGGAGTGGCTGAGCGTGGAGCTCAGCGTCTACTGATCACAGACCCATGGCCATCTTGACCCTCCTGGCCGTGGACACGCCGGCGCCTCTCAACATCTGTTTTATATACACGGCGTATTCGGCCAGCTGCCCCGACTTGAAGGAGGCGACCTCGTGGGCGTACCAGAGCCAGTAGTTGTAGTGCGCCTCGTCTCTGTACTGGGCCAGGAGAAGCGACACCACGTCGTCGACCGAGGCTTGTGGGTAGAACGCCTTCACAGGCGCCCCGTCGAACATCCTGCTGTTGGGCAACGGGGTCTCGACCAGGAGGGGCTCGGAGCCTTGGGCCGGCTTTAGGTAGAACATGAGTATCTTGGGCAGGGTCGACAGGGCTTTCCGGGCCTTTTCGAGGTACTCCGAGGCCGAGCCGGGCCTCTCCCCTCTGAAGGCCAAGGCGTCCTCCACCCTGTCCTCAACGGCGTCGAGCAGCCTCGACACCGACGTCAGCCCCTTGTAGTTCATATAGGCGTCGCACGCGCCGAGGAGCATGGGGGTCGTGTAGCCGCGGGCCTCCATGCGCCACAACACGACCGGGTCCGCCACAGACTGCCTGAAGAGGGCGTCGAGGGCGGCTTGGGCCTCCCGGTCTCCTCTGAGCTTCTGGTAGGCGGAGAAGATGGCCTTTCTGAACCTCCTGAGCCACATGACCGAGTACCACGCCAGCCCCCTCTCCACTATGTAGTCGTCCAGCCGCCCCCGCAACGCCTCGAACGCGGCGTATTCCTTAAGCACCTTGAACCGGCTGTCCTTCGAGACGAAGACCGTCTTGATCCCCGCCTCCTCCGCCCTCACGAGGAGGTGCGCGAGGGCGTAGAGAGCCGCGATCATCTCCGGCACGTAGAAGATGGACTGGAACTCCCTAGTCAGTATCAAGTTGTGGACGAGCATTATCGCCTTGGCGTAGAGCGAGCCGTCCATGAGGAGGTAGTCGAAGCCGCCCTCCTCCACGGCCGCCGCGGCGGCGAGGGCCTCGGCCATTATGAGATAGGCCCAGGAAACCGCCGACGAGTCGACCGTGAGGACGTCGGCCAGGAACTCGCGCTTCAGCACGCCCCTCCCCACGGCGGCGGCTCTCGCCAGGAGTATCTTGTGGCCGTTGTCAAGCTCCACCACCCCTATCCCGCCGTCCACGGCGACCGCGGGGAGATCGGCCTCGGCCTCCGGCGCCCTCTCGACGGGTATGCGGGATAGGAGGAAGTCCAGGGAGGGCTCGGACCTCTTGTGCTCCACGTACTTGGCGATCCTCCCCCTGGCCTCCTGGACGAACAGGTCGAAGAAGTGGTCCACGCCATATTGGCTACAGCAAATATATAGGGCTTCCTTATGCGGCCGGAGGGGAGGTGGCAGAAACTTTCGATGCACTGCAACCGTTTTAAGTAGGGGCGAGGCCGCGGCTATGGGGCTGGGCAGGGACAGCACGGTGGTGTTTATAGGGGATAGCATAACCGATTCCGGCAGGAGAGACGCGGCGCCGCCTTTGGGCAACGGCTACGTGGCGCTCTTCAAGGACCTCGTCGACGTGAGGAGGCCCGAGCTGAGGCTCAACGTGGTCAACAAGGGCGTCAGCGGCAACACCGTCCGCGATCTGAAGGAGAGGTGGGAGGACGACGTGCTGGCGCTCGGGCCCCAGGCGGTGTCGGTGCTCATAGGCATAAACGACCTCCACAGATATCTGGGCGGCGACCAAGGGCTCTCGCCGGACGGCTTCTACGAGACTTATAGGGAGATCCTGGAGGCCACGACGAGGCGCCTCGACGCCGTCCTCCTTTTGATGGCCCCCTTCTACGTCGCGCGGCCGCAGTCGATGGACACCTTCCGCAAGAAGGTGCTCGAGGTCGTACCCCACTACGTGGAGGCCGTGGAGCGGCTCAGCGCCGAGTACTCGACTCTCTACGTGGATCTGCACGCCGAGTTCCAGAGGTTGCTGGAGCACGTGCCGGCGGAGGAGCTCGCCCCCGACGCCGTACACCCGACTAGGAAGGGGCATATGCTCATAGCCCTAAAGGCCTACGACTCGTTGTTCTAGGGGGCAAAGGTAAAATACCGCGGATAAGGCGGTATAGTGGCAGAGATCCTTGAGGCGAGGTTCCAGAGAGCGGTTTTCCAAGGCTCCGAGGAGGTCCTCGAGGCCGATTTCGAGGCTCGGTACGGCTCCCGATGGAGGGCTCTCCTGGAGGCCGCGGAGGGGGCCGGGGAGGACGACGTGAAGGCGGCCGAGGCCAAGGCGGGGGAGCTCGCCGCCCTCGTCTCGTCGAGGGTAGACGACGAGAGGATCGCCGCGATCTACGCCAAATACGCCAGGAGCTTGGCCGTCGAGGGGCAGTTGAGGATAGGGCTCGACCTGTTGGGGCTGCCGGAGGCCTTGGAGAGGCTGATACGCTGGGGGCTCGCCATGCACTTCTCCGACGACGTCGTCGCCGCGCCTCCCTACCTGGCCGGCCTCTTGAGCCGCTACATGGCGTCCGGGCCGGCCGTGGAGGTGGACGTCGTGGGGGAGCTGTCGGCGCTGGGCGAGAGCTCGCTGGCCTTGATAGAGGGCGAAGCCGCCGGCGACGCCGACTGGGAGCTCTACGAGGAGGTCTACGGACCCAAGCCGCGGTCTAGGCTCATGATGGGGAGGCTGGCCGCGTACGACCCCGAGCACGGCCTCGTGGTGAACCCGGCGACCTATCCGGACCAAGTCCTAGAGGCCCTGCTCTCGCTTAAGGAGAGGAGGGCGAGGCGCTTGGCGTCGATGCTCGGCCTACACGGCGAGTACGAGTTCGACGAGAGGTCCCGTTGCGGGCTGGCGTACCTCTCCATGGACGGGACGGCCGAGGGCAGCGCCGAGGTCTACATCTGTCCCTGGATAGCGGTCCCCACATTTGTCTCGAGAGGGGGCAGAGTCAACAAGGTCTTCGTCATCTGGGGCAGTCCCCCATCCTCCGGCTTGAGGAGGCGGCGGGACATGTTCGTCTTCCTGTACGAGGAGGGGGCCAAGGTGTTCTACCCCGAGAGGCAGAGGCCGGTCCACGAACATCTCGTAGACCTCCTCTACAGATCGGGGCTCGCCGTCGCCGAGGAGTGAAATAATTGCACTCTCCGCGGGGTTTAAGGGCCCCGGTCGGGATCCGGGACATGGAGCTCGTCAAGAGGAGGGTGTTGGACCTCAGAGGCTACGTCTGCCCCTACCCCCAGCTGGCCGCGCTCAAGGCACTGCGGTCCATGGAGCCCGGCGAGGTGCTGGAGGTGCTGACCGACAACCCGCCGTCTGTCCAGAACGTCCCGGCCATAGCGAGGAGGGAGGGGCACGAGGTCGTCGGCGTGGAGCAGGTCGGCGAAGGCCTCTGGAGGATAGTCATAAGGAGGAGATGAACCCCCGCGAGAAGTTCAGAGAGCGGGTGCGGCTCTACCGGGAGGCGGGGATAGCGCTGGAGTCCCTATCGCTGGGGTGCTCCGTCAAGGTGGATCTCTACGACGTGTTGTACCCCGCGCTGGAGCTTCTGAGAGACGACGTGAGGAGGCTCAACTTGGTCATAGCGCCTAGGGAGGACGCCGCGATAATGAGGGGGGCAGGCGCGGAGCTGAGGAGGCTGTACCTAGACCCCGAGGATCCCCACATAGACCCCGCCTTCCTCGAGTCCTACGCGCCGGACCTCGCCGTGGTTTTGGTCCAGCTCTACATGGCCAAGGCCGCCACCCCCTCCAAATTCGCCGAATACGCCGCGAGGCTGTACAAGGCCCTCGGCTCCTCGCGGCACAGGGTCTGGCTGGGCAAGGGCCATTCCATAGTCAGCACCAAGAAAGGCGCCGAGTTCTTCATGGTGGATTTCCTCAAGGCGGAGCCGGGCGAGGGCTACGTCCTGGCGAACAACGACACCATACAGGTCATAGACCCCTCCGAGGACTTCGACTCGCCCCTACAAGCGGCCGTCGCCGTCAACAACGCCCTCAACGACCTGTACGTCAAGGGGGTCTACAAGGACGTGGAGATAGCGCCCGTCTACGACGCCCCCGAGCCCTACCGCGCCGGGGTCAAGGCCGCGGTGGAGTCCTACGCGGCCTCCTTGGGCAAGCTCGTCGAGGCCCCGCAGCCGGGCAGAGGCTATCTGCTCTTGGGGGCCACTGCCTACGGCCGCCTCGACAGAGAGCCCCCCACCTACTACAGCCAGCTGGGGGAGGGCTTCGTGGTGCTTGTGACCAGGCCCTTCGGCGAGCTCGCCTACTTCACCACCTACGTGGCCGTGAATACCGACGAGGAGCTCCTCAAGGCCTTCGAGAAGTCAGTCATGCCGCTGGACCAGTTCGAGAAGGAGAAGAGGAGGGTTCTCGAGCTCATGGCGGCCCCCAACGCGGACGTGGCGAGGGTCATATACGACCACCTGCCCGACCTAGGCGAGAGGTTCGACCCCGAGGCCCACATAGCGGTCACCATAGACATATCGGGGCCAGGCGTCTTCGTGTTCAAGGAAGTCGCCGAGCGGGCCGGCGTCGACGTGGAGCTGTGGGACGTGCCGCTCCTCGGCCCGTCCGTGTCCAGATTCGCCGCGGAGAACTTCATAATGCCGGACGCCACGGCTGGGACCAACGGCGCCATTGCCGTATTCCTCCACAAAAAGCTCGCCGACGAGGTGCTCGACGAGCTGTCAAAGATACCTAGGCTGAGGCCCGCCGTCGTGGGGAGGGTCTTGGGCAAGGGCGAGGGCAGGCTGGCGGTGCCCAGGGAGGCGCTGGCGTACATCTCCAGCGAGAAGCTCAAGGAGAAGCTAGTCGGCGCCGCGCAGGTGTTGGGAGGCCTCGCCGGGAAGGCCGTCAGGGCGAGGGCCTACCTCGAGGGCGACGTGCAGGGGGTCGGGTTCAGGCCGACGGCTAGGGCTAAGGCGAGGGCGCTGGGCCTGACGGGCTACGCCGCCAATCTGCCCGACGGCAGAGTCGAGCTGGTGGTGGAGGGGGATAGGGACAGGGTGGAGAAGCTCCTGCAGGAGCTCTGCGCCCGCTTCAACTGCAGGGTGGCCGAGCTGGCGTGGGAGCCCGCAGAAGGCGCCTACAGGGACTTCGAGATCAGGTAGGGAAAAACTACAGATATTCCCAGACGCCTCTCCCCCTATAGTTGTACACCACGGTCTTGTAGGCCGTGACGTACTCTATGGGGTACCCTATCCCCTCCCTCCCGATCCCGGAGTCCTTCCTGCCGCCGAACGGGAAGTAGCCGATGCCGTGTCTCGGGTAGTCGTTGACGTAGATATTGCCCACCTCGAGGAGCCTTATGGCCTTCCTGATCTTCACGATGTCGTTTCCGAATATCGCCGCGTCGAGGCCGTACCTACGCCCGTTGGCGAGAGCTATGGCGTGGTCCACGTCCCTCACTTCGGCTATCAAGGCGACTGCCGCGAAGACCTCGTGGTCGTAGAGGTACATGTCCCTCAGCCTCTCGGCCGGCGCCTCAGTACACGACGGTCCTCGCCTGCTCCCTCGCGAAGTTGAGGAGGTAGTAGTACGCCGGGTGGATGGACTCGTCGGCAAGGACCGAGACGTAGGTTACCTTGCCCGACATAGGCCTATCGGAATCTCTACCTTATAAAGTTTTTCTGTATAGATTTCAGAATATCCAGAGAGAAAAATTTGTATATATTAAGAGAATTTAGATTAAATAAAGAGGCGCTGGAGAACTGCGCCGAAATTATGCCGAGTTTTTCGCTTTATATTGATCCAGAGGAGAGGCGGCGTAGGCCGCGGCGGCCGGCGCGTCTCTTCGGCCTTTAATACTCCCGTCCCGATATTAGGTATACCCCCTCCTCCTCGGCCCTCTTCCTCAGATGCTCGGCGGCGTCCTTCGGGGCGAACTCCACGGCGACCACCTTGAGGTACGCCCGAGACCCGACGAACCTCTCGGCG
>JBMFIG010000003.1:0-95187 GCA_049976425.1 Thermoproteus sp. | reverse complement strand
GGGGCCATGCAGGCGTCGGGGAACTGCACCTACCTCAACTACACTGGGGTCGAGCTCCGCGGCTCGGGCAACATGAGCGCCGGCTCTATCCCCGGTCTGGCCGGCCTCCCGAATGGGACGGGGAACTACACCGCGGAGATCTGCGAGGCCTACGGCGTGCCTCTGTCCGCTTCCGTCAATCTGCGGATGGGGCTGGGCCTCTACAACGAGACCGTCGTCATCGACATGTCGCTCAAGCTCTCCGCCGTGAGGGTCGGCCCCTACAGCCCCGAGCGGTACAGGCAGTTGCTGGAGGAGGCAGAGGCGGCCGTCGCCAAGTCGAGCGGGGGGTACTGACGCGGCGTTGGCGGCGCGCGGAGCCGGCCGGCGGCAGGCCTTCTGCCGGACGCGCCGCGGCGGCGCCCGTCGCGTTTATATTTACCTTTTGGGTGTTCTGAGTGCGGATAGACCCGTCGCTGTGTATTAGGTGTAGAGGGACCAAGATGCTCTGCGGCCTGCCCTACTGCCCGGTCTTGGTCAAGGCGAGGGTTAGGCAGTACGTGGAGGCCGTCGCCGGCAGGTCGTCTGTGGCGGGCTCCTCTCCGCCGAGCGTCTTCGTGGGGAGGGTCGGGTGGCCCCGCGTGAGGGTCTACCCCTCGGTGCCTCCCGTGGAGGGGGACACGTCTAGGCTTGAGGACCCCAGAGCTTGGCTGGAGATGAGCCTCGAGGAGTTCTTGGCATCCCGCCTGATCTTGGCGCGCGGCGCCTTGGAGGCCGACGTGGACTCCGCGAGGAGCCCCAGCCGCCTTCTCCAGGACGTGCAGCTCCTCTCCCTGTCGCCGCGGCCGGCTGAGGTCGAGCTGGAGCTCAAGAGGCCCTTGAGGCCCGAGCCGGTCCTGGACGAGCACGCGCCTCCCTTCGGCCCGGCCTCCCCTCTGCGCTCCCTCCGCCTCGGCTCGCTCCCGCCTCCCGAGAGGGCGGTGGAGAGGGCCTACAACGACCTCGACTACCCCGCGGGTGAGGCCATATGGGATCTCTACAGGTCGGGGATCGACGTGCACCGGATATCGAGGATGTTGAGCGTGGGGGCTCTCGGCGTAGGCCGCCGGAGGAGGCTGGTGCCGACCCGCTGGAGCATCACGGCGGTGGACAAACAGCTGTCGGACCGCCTGCTGGCCGAGGTGAGGAGGATGCCGGTCCTCGACCGCTATCTGGTCTACGTGAGGAGGACGCGCGGCAACGCCTTCGTGGGGCTCCTGGCGCCTAGGGGCTTCATGTACGAGTGGGGCGAGGCTTGGTGGCCGGGCACTACCTGGAACTACTTCGGGGGCTCGCCGGAGGTCGAGGTGGACTGGGAGGGCCCTCAAGGAAGGACGACCTATCCGTCCATCGGCGGTTGCTACTACGCGGCGAGGCTGGCGGCGGCCGAGGCCCTACGCGCCATGGGGAGGCAGGCGGCGGTGGTGTTGTGGCGCGAGATCTACCCCGGCTTCGACCTGCCCGTGGGGGTCTGGTTCGTGCGGGAGAACGTGAGGGCTCTCTTCAAGGAGCGGCCCGAGAAGTTCGACGACCTCGGGGAGGCCTTGGCCTACATGGCCTCGCACCTCCGCCTGCCGCTAGACGTCTGGTACTCCAAGTCCCGCGTCGTGAAGATACTCAAGACGGCCCTCTAAGCTTTAAAATCCTTACGTTATCTATCGAGTGGACCTCAAGGGGATTACGCTCGTCTACGGCAGGCCTGGGACCGGCAAGACGACCTTCGCGGCGCATATAGCGGCCGAGAGGCTGAGGCGCGGGGAGAAGGTCCTCTGGGTGTCCTTCTACGAGGACAGAGACACGTTGGTCAAGGACGCGGCGGCTCTCGGCTACGACTTGAGCAAGGCCCATATATGGGACGCCGTCTTGGCCAAGGCGGAGGACGTCTTCAACTACGTCGTTGCGCTCGCCACAGAGGAGGGGCCCTCCCTCCTCGTGCTGGACTCCATCAGCCAACTGCAGGGCCTCGACGTGAGGGGCCACCTCACCAACGTCATGTACAGAGCCCTCAAACCCACCGGCGTCGACATACTGCTGACGGCCGAGGAGGAGGGGGCGGACCCGCTCAGCTATATAGCCGACAACATAATCCACCTCGTCAGGAGGGTGTCGGAGCGGGGCATCCCGACCCGCTACATGGATTTCGAGAAGATGAGGGGGAGGCCGGCCGGCTTCGTCAAGGCCTTCGAGATCGTCGAGGGCGTCGGCCTAGTCCTTCTGGACGAGCTCAAGCCGGCTAGGAGGAGGGCCGGCCAGCCGCTGGCCACCGACACCTGCGTCGACACACTGCTCGGGCCTCTGGAGCCGGGCTCCGTGACCGTCTTCGTCGCGCCGGCCACCGCGTCCTATCTGAAGTTCTTGGCGAGGACGGCGGCCAACATATCCAAGCGCGGCGCGACGGTCCTCTTCGCGGCCAGAGGCGTCGACCCCCTCCGCTTCCATGCATACGTCGAGAGGCTGGGCGGGAAGGTCGTGGCGAGGAGGGTGGAGGTCAGGCCGGATAAGTACTGGTGGCTGACCTACGGCCTCTACAAGGCTATCGAGGAGGTGCGGCCCGACGTCCTCATCACCGACTGGCTCGACGTGGAGTTCGCCTTGCTCGGCCAAGACCTCGCCTTGGAGACCTTCAGGAGGAACTCGGCCCTTCTGAGGGACGCAGGCATACCGCTGATAGTCTCGGTGTCGGAGGAGAGGGGGCTTTCGGCCTACGCCGACAACGCCGCGGTGTTCTACGAGGAGGGCGGCGCCCTCTACGCCCGGCCTCTGAAGGTGTCGAGCTTCGAGGCGTCGGCGGATAGGTGCAGGGCGGAGCCTCCGTGAGGGTCGTCGAGATAAGGACGTCGCGGGGCCTGGCCAGGTCGGGCCTCCCCGAGTACGACTACGCCCTAAACCCCTACCTCGGCTGCCTCCACGGGTGCCGGTACTGCTACGCGAGGGACTTCACCAGGGGGGAGCCCGGCGATCTCTGGGGGGAGGTCGTCTACGTGAAGGCGAACCTCCCCGAGGTGTTGGCCCGCGAGGTCAAGGCCTTGAGGCCGGGCGTCGTCGGCATATCCACCGTGACGGATCCCTACCAGCCGGTCGAGGCCAAGTACAGGCTGACGCGCCGGTCCCTAGAGATACTGCTCCCGGCGGGCTTCAAGGCGTCTATACAGACCAAGTCGACCTACGTCCTCAAGGACATGGACCTCCTGTTCGTCTACAGGGATAGGGTCGACGTGGGGATGACCATCACCACCTTCCGCCAAGACGTCGCCCGTCTGTTGGAGCCCGGAGCGCCTCCGCCTAGGGCTAGGGCGCGCGCCCTCCACATGTTGTCGGAGCTCGGCGTCAGGACCTGGATATTTCTAGGCCCCTTGATACCCGGCGTAAACGACGGCGAGGAGGACTACGGGCCTATCCTCGACGTGGCGAGGAAGACCGGGAGCGAGGTGACTCTGGACAGATATAGGCCGCGGCCCGGGGCCGACTCCATGCTGGCCGCGGTCGGGATCGAGGCGAGGCCGGGCCGAGGCTGGTGGGCCGAGAAGTCCCGCGAGATCAAGGCCAAATGCGCCGAGCTCGGCGTGGTCTGCAGAACCGCCGAGGAGGAGTGGAGGGCGGCTAGGGAGGCGAGGCGGGGTCTCGACGAGTTCCTATAGCCTCCTCTCGGGCCACCTCAAGGCGAATTGGAGCTGGGCGAGGGAGCCCAGCACGAGGTCCGGCCTCTGCTCCGGCGACCTAGGCTCGCTCTGCCTCCCTCTGTGGATTATGACGGTGTACATCCCCGCCTCCCTTGCGCCGGGGACGTCGGCGTACGCCTTGTCCCCAACGTACACGGCCTGCCAAGGCCCGACCCCTAGCTTGGCCATGGCGAAGCTGAACGGCGTGGCGCTGGGCTTAGTGAAGCCCGTGTCCTCCCCCGCCACGACGACCACGTCGAAGAGCTCTAGAGGAACCCCGCTCCTCCTCAGCCTCTCCCTCTTGAGCCCCGGCACGCCGTCGGTGTCCGTCACTATGCCCAGCTTCACTCTGCCTCTGAGGAAGTGGAGGAGGACCAGGGTGTCCTTGAAGGGGCGTGAGGCCCTCGAGTATTCGGAGAAGTACATATCGGTGAGGGACGCGCCTATCTCCTCGTCGTAGAGCAGGCCGAGCCTCCTGAAGAGCTCCCGCCACCTCTCCTCCCGCGAGTATATCTGCCTCTCATCCATCTCCTCGTCTATCTGGGCTATGAGGTCGGCCGTCTTGTGGAGCCTGACGCCGTACCTCTCGGTCAAGAACTTGGCGACGGCGAACTGCGCCCTCTTCTTGGCGTCGGAGTCGTCGACCAACGTGCCGTCGAAGTCGAACAACACGGCCTTGATCACGGGGGATCCGCTACCGCGGAATAAAAAAGTTGGCCGCCGGCTGGCGGTGATACGTACGACCGGAGGCCTCCGCGCGTGCCGCATCAAGACTTATATATGCTCTTATCTTCTTACTTTGTGGAGAAGATACGTACGAGCATATATATCGACGCGTCTGTCTGGCGCCGTCTGAAGGAGGAGGCGGTGAGGGAGGGCTTAGACGCCTCGGAGCTCCTCGAGAGGATACTGAGGGAGTACTTCGGCGAGGTGCAGGAGGCCGGGGAGGAGCTCGACTTCGAGCCGGTGGATCTTGGGGTGAAGGCGTCGGAGGTGGTCCGGGAGATGAGGGATGAGGCTGTGTCTAGACACCAGCGCGCTCGTTAAGAGGTACGTGAAGGAGGAGGGCTCAGACGCTGTCAGGAGGTATTTCGTGGCGGCTTACGGCGGCGAGGCGACGCTAGTCCTGAACGCGTTCAACATAGGGGAGGCTCTGTCGGCTCTGCACAAGGCGGTCCGGAGAGCGGGCGCGCCGGAGCTATACCCGAGGCTCAAGAGCAGGCTTTTGGGAGACGTCAAGAGGCTTACGAGGATAGGCTCCATGAAGGTAATTCCGCTGACGGTCTCGGCTGTGTTGGCCTCGACGCCCTACGTGGAGCGCCACGGCCTCTACATAGCCGACGCCTTGCAGATAGCCACGGCGAAGGCGACCGCCTCGACGTTGGCGACAGGCGACGCCAGGCTGTGCGACGCGGCGAGGGCCGAGGGCCTCGACTGCGTGTTGGTCTGAGCTCGGTATACAGAGTGCCTTTTTAACGGCCGTCTATCTAGGTAGCATGTCGAACAGCTGGGAGGCTAGGCTGGAGCCGTTGAGGAGGCGGGCTTTTCTGGCCCTCGCGGCGTCCTTTAGGAATATCAAGAGGCTTCGGTGGGAGGCCGACGGGTCCCTCCAAGTGGAGGCCGGGGAGGGGGCCCTCCTCTTCTTCAAGGACAGGAAGGGCTCCGCGCTCGTGTTGCTCGACGGCAGGCCGTATTTCGGCCTCGACAACGCCCACCTCTACGTCCCGCTCCCCCCGGGCAGACACAGGGTCGAGCTGAGGATGACGCCGTACGCCGACTTCGGCCAGAGGGTGGGCGCGAGCCCCGGCGCGCCTATCTACGCCGAGAGGGACGAGGAGGGGTTCAGGCTCTGGGCCTACGCGACCACCGCGTTGGAGCTGGCGGAGGCCCTAGGCCCCGGGAGTCAGGCGGAGGAGATACTCGACGTCGTGGACTCGGCCTTGAGGGGGCTGTTCCTCGGCGTGACGCCCGACCAGATAGAGGTGGCTCTGTTCTTCGACAAGCGGTATTCCTACCTACTGGACTATCTGCCGGAGGGCTTCTCGCCCGAGGCGGCGGGGCTTAGGGAGGCCAGGCCCGACTTCGGGAGAGCCCTCAAGGCCCTCCGGGAGGGGCTGGCCGAGTTGAGGAGGCGCTACGGCAAGAGCGGCGTCCTGGCGGCGTTCGGGCACGCCCATATAGACGCGGCGTGGCTTTGGAACTTCGACGAGACGAGGAGGAAGGTCGAGAGGACCTTCTCGACGGTCCTCGCCTTGATGTCGAGGCGGAGGTTCCGCTTCCTGCAGAGCAGCGCGCTCTACTACGAATGGGCCGAGGAGGCGGGCTTGTTGGGCCCCATCAAGGACGCCGTCGAGGCGAGCCTCTGGGTGCTCGCCGGCGGCTACGTGGAGCCGGACACCAACGTAGTGACGGGAGAATCCTTGGCGAGGCAAATGCTGTACTCCCAGAGGTACTTCCTACAGAGGTTCGGCCGCCTCGCCGAGATACTCTGGCTCCCCGACACCTTCGGCTTCTCGGCGCAATTGCCCCAGATAGCCAAGCTGGCGGGCTTCAAGATCTTCGCGACCCACAAGGTGGCGTGGAACGACACCAACAAGTTCCCCTACAACGAGTTCTTCTGGGAGGCGCTCGACGGAACTGCCATACCGGCGGTGGCCTTCGGCTTCGGCAAAGGCGGCTACAACTCGGACTTCACCGCCAAGTCCGTCCTGGAGCAGGCCAGGTCCTGGAACGGCGGAGGGCCGATCCTCTACTCCTTCGGGTGGGGGGACGGCGGAGGGGGGCCCACGGAGGAGATGCTCTACAGGGCCGAGGCGGTGGACGAGATGCCGATACTGCCGTCTGTCCAGCTCGAGGGGCCCTACGAGCCCAAGCCCAAGGCGCGGTGGCGCGGCGAGCTGTACGTGGAGGTCCACCGCGGGGTCTACACATCGCACAGCAAGATGAAGCGGCTACACGCCGAGGCCGAGCGCTGGCTGAGAGAGGCCGAGCTCTGGAGCGCCGTGGCCGGCCTGGACTTCGACGCGGGGCCGTTGTGGAAGATCGTGTTGAAGGACCAGTTCCACGACGTGCTTCCCGGCAGCGCCATCAACGACGTCTACAGGACAGTCTACGCAGAGCTCGAGGACGTGATAGCGAGGGCCAGATCGCAGGCGGAGAGGGCGGCCGCGGCCCTCGCGGGTCCCGGCGGCGCGCCTATTGCGTTCAACTCGCTTCCGTGGAGGCGCCTCGAATACGTCCAGGCGCGGGTGGCCGGGTGCCAGGAGGCCGAGGACGGCTGCCTCGCGCCGGTCGAGCTACCGCCTCTCGGCTACGCCGAGGTCAAGCCAGCCGACGTCGGCGATAGGGCAACCGCCGTCGCGGCCGGCGGGGATTTCGTCCTCGAGAACAAATATCTGAGGATCGTCGTCGACGGCGCCACCGGGGCGTTCAAGTCCGTATTCGACAAGGAGGCCGGCAGGGAGGTGCTGAGGGGCGAGGGGAACGTGTTGGTGGCCCACGAGAACATCCCAGTCTGGGACGCCTGGGACGTGGAGCCGCGTTTCGAGGAGTCCGGCGTGAGGGCCGCCTTGGAGAAGGCCGAGGTGGTCGAGGCGGGGCCCTACAGGGCGTCGTTGCGCCTCGTCTTCAAGTTCCTCAAGTCGACCGTCGAGGAGAGGGTCAGGATCTACGCCGGCAAGAGGCGCGTGGAGCTCGTCGTGAGGACCTCGCTACGCGATAGGGAGAGGCTGTTGAAGCTCTGGTTCCACTTCGACCTCAACGCCGACAAGGCGGTCTTCGAGGTGCCTTTCGGCAACGTGGAGAGGCCCACGACGACGAACACCAGCTGGGACGTCGCCAGGTTCGAGGTCCCGTTCCTCCACTGGCTCGACATATCGGAGGCCGACTACGGCGTCGCGGTGTTCTCCGACTCGAAACACGGGGCGACCGTGAGGGGGGCGAGGGTCGGCATAAGCCTGGCCACCACGCCCATATTCCCCGACCCGCTCGCCGACGCCGAGGACAACGAGGCCGTCGTCGTCCTGGAGCCCCACGTGGGCGACTGGCGCGCCGCCTCGATCCCGAGGGAGGCCTACTCCGCCATATACCGCCCGTTCGTCGTCTCGGGGAAGGGCGGCTCGCGGTCTTTCGGAGAACTGCCGCAGGACAACCTCGTGCTCGAGTCCGTCAAGAGGGCCGAGGACGGCGACGGCGTGGTCGTGAGGCTGTACGAGGCCTACAACAAGAGGGGGACCGGCGTCTTGAGGCTCTGGTTCAAGCCGTCGTCCGTCCGCTCCACGGACTTGTTGGAGCTGGGCGACGTGGCCAGGGAGCTGTCCGTCGACGGCGACTCCGTCCGCTTCTCCTACAGGAACTACGAGATAGTAACACTTAAAATCAGGTGATGGAGTTTAGTACAGCCCTCGCCCCGCGAGAGGCCCGAGAGGGCCGCCGTGAGCGGGAGCTCCCTCGCAGCGGCGCATCATGAGGATCAGATTCGACGTCCTCTACACCCCCTACGAGGAGCTCCACGACGCTGTGCTGGCTGTCGAGGGCGGGCGCGTCGTCGGGATCGGCTCGGGCGGCCCCTTCGATCTGGACTTCAGAGGATACATAGCGGCGCCCGGCCTCGTGGACACCCACACCCACGGATGTTGCGGCGTGGATTTCACCTCCTCGCCGGAGAGGCTGGGGGAGCTGGCCAAGGCGTATTTGAGATACGGCGTCACGTCCATAACGCCGACGGCGGTGACGGCGCCCCGCCCCGTCTTGGAGAGGGCGCTAGCGGCCGTGAGGGCCTACGCTGGAGGCGGCGCGAGGGTGTTGGGCGCACATATGGAGGGGCCCTTCATAAACCCCGCCAGACGGGGCGCGCAGGACGCCAGGTATATCAAGAAGCCGGATCTGGGAGAGGCGGAGGCCTACGTATCGACTGGGGTCTTGAGGATAATGACCGTCGCGCCCGAGCTGGAGAGCGGGCTGGAGCTGGTATCGGCACTGGCGAGAGCCGGCGTGGTGCCCAGCGTGGGCCACACCGACGCGGACTACAAGACTGCGAAAGCCGCCGTGGTTGCCGGCGCCTCTAGGGCGACCCACATATTCAACGCCATGAGGGGGTTCCACCACAGGGAGCCGGGGCCCGCGCTGGCCCTCCTCGAGTCGGAGCACGTCTACGTCGAGTTCATAGCGGATTTCGTCCACCTGGCGCCGGAGGTCGTGCGGGCTGTGGTCGAGGCGGCGGGACACCGCGCCGTGGCGGTGACGGACTCAATAGCCGCGGCGGGCCTCGGCGACGGCGTATATAGGCTGGGCGGCGTCGAGGTCCACGTCGAGGGATCGAGGGCGTTTCTCGAAGACGGCACGATCGCCGGCAGCGTCATCACGTTGGACCAAGCCGTGAGGAACTTGATAAGCCTGGGCGTCGACCCCAGGCGCGCGTTGGCCGCCGCGACGATAACGCCCGCCAGATCCGTCGGGAGGGGCGATCTGGGCTGTCTAAGGCCGGGATGCGCCGCCGACATAGCGGTGTTCGACAGAGGCTTCAAGCCCGCCGCGTCGCTCGTGGGCGGACAACTCCTCTGGAGTTTAACGTGAGTGTAGCTGAGGTAAAGCCGACAATACTTGATCTCTCTCAATGCTTTACTATTATATCAGCATAGCCTTATTTCCCTATATATCAAGACTCTTTAAACAAAAATAATATAGCTTGTATTTACATAAAATCCCCTTTGTGCTTAAGCAAAAGGTTTTTATAGCCGCATCAATAAGCGGATCGATGTTCGTCGATGAGATATGCGAAGGCATACCGGACGCGAAGGAGCGGGCCAAGTGCAGAGAGAGGGCCGCCAGGACCCTATGGAACTTGCTGGTATCCTGGGGGCGCGCATAAGGAGGCGGCCCTCCGCGCGGTAAAACATCAACGCTTTTTGGGAGGCCAAAGACCTCTCCTCTTCCTCTCGGCCAAATAGACAAGCCAGACCGTGGGGCTACTTATGTAGTACTGGAGCCCCACGTTCTTCCCCTCGACGGCGTCTATACGGGAGTTTATGTTCCAGGGGTCCAGCTCCGCTATCGTCCTCCACTCCCTCGACGCCACCTCCATCCCCTCCCTCTCCATGCCTCTCAACAACATGTGGGCGGCCACGGCGAAGTTCACCCTGGTCCAGCAAGAGCGGAGCTGGGGCGTCTCCTCGTCGGGCTTGCCGTCGGGGGTCACCGAGTTGGGTATGCAGTACCTAGAGGCCCTCATGCCGAGCTCGTATATGGACCTCAAAGCCGCCGCCACCTTGTCGTCGGGCGCTATGGGCGGGAGGTCCAGCATGTCGCACCAGAACTGGCCGAGGAGTTGGGAGCTCATGCAGGCGTCCTTGCGTCTGGGCCCGTCGGCCCAGGCCACGTAGTACCTGCCGTTCCACAGCTCGTCGAGTGACCGCTTGCCCCTCTCGAGACATTCGAGGTATTTAGGCTCCGGCTTGAGGCCCAGCCTCTCGGCCGCCTTTATGTAGGCGGTCAAGGCGCAGAGGAAGAGAGAGGCCACGTAGGCGACCCTCCCGTACATGTTGGAGCCGTCGTAGGAGTTGTCGTTCCTCCCCCGCGAGTCCGGCACGCAGTCGCCGTCTCTGTCGAGCGACATGAGCCAATCCACGGCGTCCTTCATGGCGTCTATGTTCCTCCTCAAGATCTCCACGTCGCCTGTGTAGTAGTAGTCGCGGTAGATCATCAAGACCCAAGTCGATGCCAGGTCCTTCCACGGGGTTAGGTACGTCGCGCCGTATATGGGATCCTCTATGCTCTCCTCGCCGTAGTCGTGGGGTATCTCGCCGCCTCTCCTATACGTCGCGAACATCTTGTCGGCCCTCACCACCAGATCGGGGAACAGCTCCAGCAAGGCGAAGCCGGCCCCGTCCCACGTCATGGACCCTATGGTGTTCATGAGCGGAGCTATCCACGGGGACTCGTATAGGGCGAACCTGCCGTCCTTGGTGAGCCAGGACGTCGCCGAGAGCACGTAGAGGCTGTTGAGAAGGGCGTCTCTCAGCCACCCCTCGGCCTCGACGTCGAGCCGCGGCTCGAGCCTCTTGTCGAGGGCGTACTCGGCGATGCTTATTGCGTCGGGGAACCAGTTCTCGTAATAGTGGCCGTAGGGGTAGTGGTAGGGCCTCCCCCTGGCGTACCAAGTCAAGACGAAGAGATCCTCGCCGTCGATCTCCTTCCACACGACGCCGGCCATCTCCTCCCTGGCGTACTTCTCTATGTAGTAGTGGCCGGGATCCTCCGCCTCCCTCAGCTTGTAGAATATCGAGATGTCCTCGGTCATCCCCCTCGTCTCGGCGGGGACGTAGAGGGAGTAGCCGGCGTAGGTCCCACAGCCGACGCACCCTATGAATATCTCGCCATGGGCTGGGTCGGACTGCGACGACCTTAGGTTGGTCATGAGGACGCCCGAGAGAGGCCCTCTACGTACGGAGAACGCAGCCCGCCCGTACCTCCTGCCCGTGACGTTGGGGAACGAGAGGGCCACGGCGCCTCTCCCCTTCACCTTGAAGTATATCAACGGCAACGAGGAATTCCTCACGTCGCGTTGCACTATCGGCGTGTAGATCTCGACCTCCTTTATGGGACCTTCGAAGGAGTACCTTATCTTGGGCCACACCGCGTCGACGTCGACTATCTCAGCCGTCCGGTAGCGCGGCGGCGTCTCGACGTTTCTGCCGGGATTTCCCTGCAGGAACACCGGCTCGTCGCCGAGTAGGACCAGGTGGAACCCGCGGACGACCCTCATGGGGCTGGACCAGTCGTTGAATAGCGCCATTCTGTCTATGGTCAAATCGGCGTCGAACGCCACGTAGCCGGCCCCAATGCCGCCTATGGGCACCGACTGGCCCGGCTTAGGCCTCATGGAGCTACTAGCGATGAGAGTTAAAACGGTGCTCTGTATACACTACCGCGAGTGGTAGTCCAGGGCCTCGCCTTCCTTGGGCGGGTAGAGGCCGAACCAGCCGTCGTCCTTAACCCCTATGCCCGGGACGTCGGGGACCTTGATGGCCCCGTCCTTGAACTCGACAGCCGCTACGAGCGGCTCCTGGACGGGCGGAGTCGGCGGTATCTCGACCACGGACTCGTAGGGGAGCGTCGACACGAAGTGCACGGCGACGAGTATGTTGGCCCAGAGCGAGTGCGGCCGCGAGTGCGGCGCCACGATCGCCCCCAACGCCTCGGCCAGCCCCTCTATCTTGACCATCTTCCCCAGCCCCCCTACCTTGGCCGCATCCGGCTGGAGCACCGAGACGCCGCCCACCTCCACCAGATCGGCGAATCCCCTAAGCGTGTACTCGTTCTCGCCCGCCGCTATCGGTATCTCGACCCGCCTCGCCAGACGGCCGAGGGACTTGTAGTCCTCGGGCGGCCATATGGGCTCCTCCACCCACGCCAGCTCGTACCTCTCCAGCCTCTTCAAGACGCCGAGGGCCGACCTCCTGCCGAGGGTGGTGTTTAGGTCCACCATCAGCTCGAAGCCGTAGCCCAGATCGCCCCTAATCTTGGCAACGCACTCCACCACCTCGTCTCCGTGTTGGTGCAACTTCACGGCCTTGAAGCCTCTGCCCAAGGCGTACTCGACCACCTTCTCCGCGTCGCCGCACGTCTTGTAGCGGGCCAAGCTCGCGTAGGCCTTGGCCCAATCCCTCCGCTTCCCGCCGAGGAGGCGGTGCAACGGGACGCCGAGGCTTTTGGCCACAAGGTCGTACACGGCCACCTCTATGCCCCCTACGACCGACGCCACGATGCCTCCTCTCCCTATCGAGTAGGTCCTCCTCTCGAGCACGTCGACAACGGCGTTGGGATCTGCGGGGAGCCCGGACACGTGGCGCCCCAGCTCCTCGATGAGGGATAGGTAGGGGCCGTAGCTGGACGTGTTCATGAATATCTCCCCGACGCCGCATATGCCGGAGTCGGCGCATACCTTCACCAACACCTGTCTGCTCCAGGCATCGGCCCAAATCTGCCTCGGCTCCGTCGGCACCAACGGCACCGACAGCGGAATTCCCTCAATCCTCGTTATTTTCATGTACTTCAATCTAGAAAAAACTTTTTAAGCCAGTTGCTCTTTTAAATTCGCCATGTTGCACGAAAAGGCATATAGGCTTATACTCGAAGCAATCCTCGACGGCAGACTACCGCCCGGCCGGTTGTTGAAGGAGGAGCACCTCTCCGCCTGGCTCGGCATGAGCAGGACTCCCATAAGGGAGGCCCTCGCCCGCCTTGAGAGGGACGGCTTCGTAGTGAAGAGGGGGAGGTCGTACGCCGTGGCCCTCCTCAGCAAGGAGGAGGTGCTGGAGATGTACGAGGTCAGGATACCCTCGAGATGACCTCGGCGAAGCTCGCCGCCCTCCGCGCTCCCTCGCACGTCCTCGACAAGCTCAAGGAGATAGTCTCGGCCATGTCCGTCGAGAGCAGTAGAGGCGCCTCTCCGGACCCGCTTAGGCTGATGACGCTCGGCGGCGCCTTCCACGAGATCATATCTGAGGGGGCCAGCAACAAGTTCCTCCGCGACGGGCTCGCCAACATAAGGATGAGGCTCACGCCTGCCCGGCTACAGGTCTTCCTCGACACGTCGAGGAGGCGCCAAGAGGTGGAGGAGCACAGGGCGGTCTTCGAGGCCATAGCGTCGAGGAACCAGAGCGACGCCGAGTACTACATGGAGCTCCACGAGACCAACGTGTTGAGGTTCTTGAGGGACAACTTCGCCGCCGTTACGCGCTGATGTAGAGCTTTATCGGGGAGAACTCGTCGTGTTGTAGCACCTCCGCCGCCGTCAGTCTGCCGTTCATCACCCTGAACGCGTACTCCAGTATCCTCTCGCCGGCCTCCGCGACGCTGATCTTGAGACGTAGGAGGTCGGAGACATCCACGTCTATGTGCTCCGACATCGCCGCGGCGGTCTTGGGATTTGCCGTGATCTTTATGACGGGCACTATGGGGTGGCCCACGACGTTCCCCTGGCCCGTCGTGAAGAAGTGGAGGACCGACCCCTTGGCGGCGACGAGCGTTATGAACTCGGCCGCGGCCGACGAAGTGTTGACGAAGCAGAGCCTTCCCTTGCCGGGCGGCAACGGGTCGAGGTAGTCGAGGACGCAGGTTATGGGCTTGGTCCCCAGCTTCTGTATGTTTCCCAGCGCCTTCTCCTCTATGGTCGAGATCCCTCCCTTTATATTGCCCTCGGTCGGTTGGGAGCCCAGCATCTCGGCGCCCTCCGCTTCTATCACCGAGACGTACTCCCTGTAGATCTTGTAGAACTTCTCGCGCAGAGCCGGGTCGGGTATCCGCGACGCGACTATATCCTCGGCGCCTGTCAGCTCCGAGGTCTCGCCGAACATCACCGTCGCCCCCATGTCGATAAGCCTATCCACGGCGGCGCCCAAGGCGGGGTTCGACGCAAGGCCGGAGGTCGTGTCGGACTCTCCGCATTTTATCGAGGCGGTCAAGGCCGAGACGTCGACCTCGGTCCTCTGCCTCTCGCTCGCCTCTTGGACCAGCTTGACGGCCTTGCGGGACGCCGCCTCTATGGCCTTCAGATCTCCGCGCCCCTCTATGGATATGGCCTCGACGGGCTTGCCGGTCCTCGCTATCATGTCGGCCACCTTGTTGGACCAAGACTCGTCTATGCCCACGACTATGGCCGCGGCGACGTTGGGGTTCGAGCCGGTGCCGACCAGTATGTGGAAGAGGAGCTGTAGATCGCGGCCGAACTGGAGCCTGCCGTAGGGGTGGGGTATGGGGACGACGCCTCGGACGAGCTTTGCTATGCCGAGGACCGCCGTGTTGCTCAAATCGTCCACCGGTATGGCAACGACGTGGTTCCTCACGCCGACGCGCCCGTCCTCCCTTATGTAGCCCTTGAAGCTCCTCATCGCCTCCCGAAATTCCACCTTATGCTCACCAGGTTGTGTACGTGGACGTGCTCCCCCGCCCTTATTTTCCTAGTGGCCTTACCTATAGGCCTGCCGTACTTCACGACAACCTCGCCCTCCTCTATGTCCCTCAACGCTATCTTGTGGCCGAGCGGTATGTCCTCAAGCGCCTTGACCGAGGGGCCGGGGGACCTATCCTCTATGTAGACGCCGGCCGCCAGCTCGCCGGCCTTTATGTCCTCGACGGCCACGCCCACGTTGTCGGCCTTGTGGTGTATGGCGAACTTAAAAGACATACGCCGGCTTTTCCCTATCTTTATATAACTTCTTCTGCTTTCCACGATATACAATTACATAAAATATATAGAGAATAGTTTAAAATACCGCGCCGCGGTAGATGCCATGAAGGTACCCATAGGGGCCAACTGGATCGACAGAGACGAGAAGACCCCCGTGATCAACCCCGCCACCGGGGAGCCCGTGGACTACGTGCCGAATCTCTCCGTAGACGACGTCAGGTCTGCGATAGACTCGGCCTACGAGGCCTTGAAGACTATACAAGCCCTCACCATAGCCAAGAGGGCCAGGCTCCTCTTGAAGGCCGCGGAGCTCATAAGGCAGAGGCTTGAGGACCTCGCGAGGACCATGGCGCTGGAGATAGGCAGACCCATAAAGAGCGCGAGGCTCGAGGTCGAGAGGGCGGCCCAGATCTTCGAGCTGGCGGCTTCCGAGGTCAGGCGGGCCCTGACGGGCGAGTTCGTCCCTCTGGAGATGTACGAATGGCCGGCGGGCAACGAGAACAGGATCGCCATAGTTAAGAGGGAGCCTGTGGGCGTCGTCGCCTCGATAACTCCGTTCAACTTCCCGGCGGCCAGCTTCGCCCACAAGGTGGCGCCGGCCCTCGCCGTGGGGAACACGGTAGTGCACAAGCCTGCGCCCAACGCCCCGCTGACGCAGATAAAGATGGCGGGCATACTGCTGGAGGCGGGCTTCCCGCCCGGCAGCATAAACGTGGTGACCGGCGACCCGGCCAAGATAGGCGACGAGTTCGTCACAAACGACAAGATAGCGCTGATCACCTTCACCGGCTCCGACAGGACAGGCCTCGGCGTGATAGCGCCTAGAGCCATATCGAGAGGCAAACGGCTCATCATGGAGCTGGGCGGAAGCGACGCCATGATAGTTCTGGAGGACGCCGATTTGGCCAAGGCCGCCAAAGCCGCAGTGTACGGCCGCTTCGACTACTCCGGCCAGTTCTGCAACGCCACCAAGAGGCTGATAGTCAGAAAGGAGGTGGCCCAGAAATTCGCCGAGGTCTTAACGGAGGAGGTCCGCCGTCTGAAAGTCGGCGATCCTCTCGACGAGGGGACCGACATAGGGCCGTTGATCTCCCAAGACGCCGTGAGGTCCATGAAGGCCTTCCTCGAAGACGCGGTGGCGAGAGGCGGGCAGATATTGGTCCAGCTGAAGGCCCCGGAGAGGGGCTTCTACTTCCCGCCCACTGTGATAAGGCTCGACGCGCGCTCCGGCGCCAGGGCTCTGAGGGAGGAGGTCTTCGGCCCGGTCTTCCCGGTCGTGGTGGTCGAGGACGACGAGGAGGCGGTTGAGGTCGCCAACTCCACCGACTACGGCCTCGACGCGGCGATATTCACGAAGGACTTCGCGCGGGCCTACAAGCTCGCGTCTAGGATAAAGGCCGGCACCATAATGGTGAACGACACGACGAGGCTTAGGTGGGACGCCTTGCCCTTCGGCGGCTTCAAGCGCAGCGCTGTGGGCCGCGAGGGCGTCTACCACACCATGCTCGCCATGACTGAGCTGAAGGTGATAGCATGGAGGTTAGACTAGACGGGAAGACGGTGCTGATAACGGGGGCGACTCACGGCATAGGGGAGGCCGCCGCCAAGCTGTTCGCGGAGCTGGGGGCCAGGGTGGTGGGGGTCGGGCTGGACGAGGCCAAGGGCGAGGAGTTGAAATCCCGCGGCATAATCTTCAGAAGAGTTAACTTGGCCAAGAGGGACGAGGTCCTGGCCTTCATCAAGTGGTTCGAGGAGGAGATCGGCGTGATCCACGTCTTGATAAACAACGCCTCGCGGAATCGTTGGCCTACGACGTGGAGAGGAAGGGGCTCTTGTACCTCGAGAGGGTTAGGTTTAAGCCGTCGCCGGATCTCTGCCAGAGGACGCCGTCCATGAGGCCGGAGTACGTGTCCACTGTGGCGGAGGACTTCGACGGGAGCGCGGCGCCTGTACTGGCCGACGACCTCTCGGCGGCCTACTGGGACGGACGCCGCGTGAAGTGGAAGGGGCAGTCCGTCGAGGCCCCGACGGCTCCGTATATAAGGATAGCGGCGGGGAGGCTCGTCGTGGCCTACAACGACGGCGGCGAGTTCCGCGTGGAGAGCCCCGTCAAGTTCAGAAGCGCCGGCATGGGCTTTATAGACTGGAGCGGCGCCGCCATACTCTTCGAGGGCTTCGGGAAGGGGCCCAGGATATATTACGTGGACCTAGAGCTTTAACGGCCTCCTAACATCGGGCACCGACTCGACCAGCTGCTTCGTGTAGGCCGACTTGGGGCTCTTTACTACGGACTCTATATCGCCCTCCTCGACTATCACGCCGCCGTGCATAACCACTGCCTTCCCGCCTCCGGCCTTATAGGCGAGGTACCTCGCTATGGCCAAGTCGTGGGTTATGAAGAGCAACGCCATGCCGAGCTTCCTCTTCAGCTCGGCCAGGACGTCGAGTATGCTTATCCTGAGCGAGGCGTCTATCATGGTGACCGGCTCGTCGGCCACCAGCAACTTCGGCCCGGTGGCGAGGGCCCTAGCTATGGCGACTCTCTGCCTCTGGCCTCCCGACAGCTGGTGCGGGTACTTGTCGAGGAATAGGCGGGGCGGCTTAAGCCCCACGAGATCCAACAGCCTCTCGGCCGCGCCCTCGACGTCGTCTGAGCCCCAGCGCCTGAGGGGGGCCGCCAACGCCTCCCTCACGGTTAAACTGGGGTCTAGGCTCGAGTAGGGGTCCTGCGGGACCCACTGCACGGCGCGGCGGAACTCGGCGTAGTCCCTGCCCCTCAGCTTATAGATATCCCGCCCCCTATATAGGGCCTGGCCCGACGTGGGCTTCTGGAGGCCCAGCACGACTCTGCCCATTGTCGTCTTGCCCGAGCCACTTTCGCCACAAGCCCGGCGGCCTTCGTAGAGCAAAGCAAATTAATATCAGTCTCGCTGGAGGGACGTGGCCCTATTGGAGATCGAGGGTTTTGAAAGTCATCTATTGGATGCCGGATCTGGGCCTCGAAGTCAAGGCGCTGAGGGGCGTCGACCTCGACGTGAAGAGGGCGAGATACTGGGTCTGTTATAGATAAAGGCCAGATGCTATGTATACCGCGAAGATAAGATCTTGAGGCGCGTCTCTTCCCGAACCGACATCCTCCCGGCCATGACCTTCATCTTTATCCTATAGACCTGGTACTTGTCCTCGGGGCTGTATTTGGGCGGGTGGGGCACCTCCAGAGGCCCTCCGCATTTGGGGCAGACGTCCCTCCTCAGCGTATAAGCGCCGCATCTGGAGCAACGCCGCAATAGAGATCTCATTGCTCGATGCGCTGTATGGACGCGACCACCTTATGCCTCTTCGCGGCCTCCTGGAGGGCTTGGGAGACGTCGTTGAAGGCCGCCTCGAGCTGTTTGGGGTATTTGCCCACCAGATCTATGCGGTAGCGGGGCGGGCCCACGACGTACAGCTTCACCGATATGTTGGGGTACTTCTTCTTGACGGCCTCCTCCACTGCCTTGAGCACCTCGCGGATTCTATCAACGCCGTCGCCCTCTATGCTGACGGCCTTCAAGATGCCCGAGATCTTGACGTCGGGGAGCTCCACGTGTTGCCGCGCTATCTCGAGGACCGCCTCCTCCAGACGCGGCGGGAGCTTTAAGGCTTTCAACACCTCCGGCCCCGTCTTGACGGCCTCCTCGAAGGCCTTGAGGGGATCGCCGAAGGCGTCCTCGAAGGACCAGAGCAACTTGAGGACGTCTTGTTGCGGGATCCCGGCCTTCGAGGCCGCCAGCTCCAACAGCTTGTACGCCCTGAGCTCTCTCCTCCACTGCAACAGCTTCTTCTCCTTCTCCTGCTCCCTCACCCTCCTCAACGACACCTCCACGACCCTCATCTTGGGGTTGACCGAGGTGACCTTGAACACGGCCTTCTGCCCCTCCTTGACGTACTCCCTTATGCTGTGGAACCACGACTGGACCACCTCCTGCGTGGGCGCGAACGCCTCGACCTCGTACTCGTCGAGGAATACGTAGATGCCGTGGTCCGCGATCTTTTTCACGGTCCCTATCACGAGCTCCCCCACGTCGGGGAGATCCTTGCGAGCCAACCTCATAGCCGGCCCCGAGGCCTCTCTATAAAAACTTTAGGTTATCTGGTACACCACGACCCAGCCGTAGGGCTTGGAGACGTAGACCAGCCTCAAGTTGGGCGGGAGCGAGGTGGCGGCGAAGCCCGTGGCGTTGAGGCCTGCGATCGGGTAGCAGAAGCCCGCCGAGGAGACCGTGCAGAGAGAGCCCAATATGACCTGGTTCTGCGGCGGTATCTTGGCGTATGCGTAGTAGACGTCCCACGGCACGTAGGTCTCGTTGCCCGTCAATATATTGGCGGCCGGCACCCCGGCGAATATCCACGTCGGGTAGCCGTAGGGGCTGTAGGTCGTCCACATCCAGTAGACCCTCTCCATGTTGAAGAGCATGGTGTAGAGCAACGTGGTCAGGTTGAGCGGCACTATGAGGAACTGGTTGCCGACGACGAAGTAGGGCCCGATCTGGGACGTGCCGGTGAAGAAGTAGCCGAACGGGTTGGCCAGATGCTGGGCGTAGCTGGCCGGGAGGCCGAACTTAGCCACGTCCGTCCCGTAGACTTGGTTCGCTATCTGCGCCATCCAGTACGACTTGAGGAAGTCGCCGCCGGCAGGTATCTCGGGGACCAAGGTGCAGAAGGGCAGGGCGAACCAGCCCGTCGCGTTGCCCAGCTGGACTATCTGGCTGCTCCACAGCCCGAACTGGCTATAGCCCGGATACGCGCAGAGGGCGCTCCAAGGCATGAAGGCCGCTATGTAGTGCGTCTTGAGGTCCTTCGAGAATATGTTTATCCCCGTCTCCACCGGCGACATGAAGGCAAGGCCTATGGTGCCTATCTGCGTCGAGTTTATAGTCGAGTTGTCGGCGAGGCTCGGGCGGTGGCCCAATATGGTGACCCAGTAGCCGTAGTCCCACCACTCGGCCACCGACGCGTTGGGCGGTAGCCTAGTGGCCATCCACATAAGCGCGTCGAGCCAGTCGGCGCTGGGGACCGAGGGGCCGGCCGTCGCCGACACCACGATCTGTTGGGGAGACGTGGCGGTGCCCCAGCCCAGCGCCGTGAACAGAGCCAGCGAGGCTATCGCCATCAACGCGACGGCCCAGCCGAACCTCCTTATTTTGAGCAACTGAGCCATGCCGACGGCCGCGGCGGCGACGGCCGCCGGGGCTACGAGTATCAGAAGACGGACCTGGGTGACCGCCGTGTAGCTACCTGTTACTAGATAGGTCAGGAGCGGCAGGGCGTAGGGGCTGGCGAGCGAGGGTATGGAGGCTATTATGAACGGTATCACGGGCCCGTAGGAGCCGAGCTCCAGCTGGAAGGTGGAGTAGGTGTGCTCCGCCACGCTCTGCACTATTGCGGACCTCCCGAAGGGCAGTATGGTCGCCAGGAACTTGCCCGATATAACGTGGAAGTAGGCGAGTACGGGTATCGATGCGGCGACCAGGACAACCGCGGCGGCGATAACCCAGGCGAACCTCTTGAGGAATCTGTAGGACCGGGCCAAGCCGACCCTGGCCTCCAGGAGGTAGTAGCCCACGACAGCCAGGAGCCCGAGGGTCGGTATGAAGTTGTATATAGATCTGAGCATGTGGGGGCCGTACCTCAGCACCGCCGACTCGAACGCGGCGAAGAGGAAGTAGAATATAGTATACGATATGGCGAGGTTCCTCGTGGAGAACCCAGGCGACGTCCCCTGCGCGGCTCTCAGAACCGCGTAGGCGACCAGCACGAGGGCCGAAAGGCCGACCAAGTTCCAGATATAGAACTGGGCTCCCCAAGTCCAGGCCACGAAGCCTATGGCGGTCGTCCCCAACACCCCGTATAGGACCGGCCTCTTCTTGAGGGCCTCTATCAAGAGGCCCAGGCCGAGCGGGGCCAGGAAGAGCGTCAACGCCTCGTCGTCGAACCACCCGCCGAAGCCTCTCTGCAGATAGGTGGGGGCTATGGCGGTCAGCAACGCGGCCAAGACGGCGGCTTTCTTGTCGGAGAACCGCGACACGAAGTAGTACATGGTGAAGACGGCGAGCGCGTTGTAGAGCGCCGGGGCCACGACCACGGCGTGCCATAGGTCGAAGCCGAAGGGCCTCAGGAGGAAGTACACGGAGAGGCCGTAGAGGGAGACGCCCGGTATGAGGACGCGGGCCCAGTCGACGCCCCAGGGATACCAGAAGTCCGGGAAGTACGCGCCCTTGAACCACCAAGATATGCCGTGTTGCAAGGTGTAGAGGGCCAGGTAGTACCTTATATAGGGGTCGAACTCGTCTATCCACCAGCCCCAGTAGAAGACTCTGTACATCCTGAAGTAGAGAGCCATCGCGAACGAGGCGGCGAGCGCGCTGGCCACTACCCCCGTCCAGAGGAGGTCCCTCCCCCCAGCCGAGGCGCTTGTCTGAGCGCCTTGGGCGGAGGAGCTCTTGCCGGTGAGAGCCATAGGGATTACGGGGGCTTTATTAAGATACTTTTCCGGCGTCCCCGAGGGGCCGAAAGGCCGGCCCGTGCCCCCGCCCGGAGAACAGAAGGGTATCCCCGCCCGGGCCTCGGCAATCTCTAGACAGAAGGCCTACGCCGCCCGGGTTTGCGGACGCGGGCAACTGGCCGTTTAAAGCGCCGGGCTGAAGCGACCTCTATCGGGGCCTTGCCAGGAGCTTGGCCGCGATCTTTATCGGCCTTCTCTCTATGGGGGAGAGGCACTTGGGGCAGTAGCCGCCCCAGATCTTCGCGACGGCCTCCACGGTCTTGGGCTCGGGGCCTCTGTAGAGCTCAAAGCCGCAACTGATGCACTTAACCACGTACACCACTTCCGGATCCGCCCGCAGTTATTAAGGTTTCCGGCATATATCCAGTGCAATACCCTGCGACAAGACGAAGCTCAAGGCGTCTATCTCGTCCTCGGCGAGGCCGGGGTACTTCCGCCTCAGCCAGTAGCGGCCCCGCGAGGCCCTCCTCTCGTCGACCAGCTTGACGCGCGGGGCCGCCCCGCAGAGGGTCTTCAGACCGCCGAACAGCTCCGAGGGGTCGACGTAGGGGGAGAAGCCGACCGATATCTCGGCCACGCCCTTGACGGCGGACAGGATCCTTTTGAGGGCGTCGGCGGGAACCACGGCGTGTAGCAGGGGGTTGCCCCGCCAGACCATGACCAAGCCGTTCCTAACCGCGCCGAGATCTACGCCGAGCTCCGCGCCGGGGAGGACAGAGCTGAGGCCCGAGAAGAGCTGGAGGGGGACATCGCCGGAGCAGTCCAACGCCACGCCGTCGCCGCCGAGGGCGGAGTCGACTATGGTGACGCCGCGCGGGCCGTAGGCTAGCCCGAAGACGTACCTCCTCGCCTCCTCGAAACACCGCCGGCGCCCCACGAAGCCCAGCTCCAACGCCAATTCGGCGTAGGCTATTTAAATATACTTCGCCCCTCTGCCGTGAGGCTCCTCGACGCGCTCTACGCCAAAATCGCCGGAAGGCCGCTGGCGCTCTGCGACGCCAACGACGTGGACGGCATAGCGTCGGCCGCGTTGTTCCTCAGAAGGCACCCTGACGGCGTCGTCGTCCTCGCGTACCCCACCGACGTCCAGAAGGGGCGCTGGATCAAGTGGCTCCGGTGGAACTTCGTCGCCGACCTGCCCTGCCCCGGCAAGGCCGATCTGCGCGCAGACCACCACGTGACGAACAAGCCGTGCGCCGCCGCCGAGTTCTACGACCCCGAGGCGCCCGCCTCGGCCGTGCTGGCGCTGAAGGCTCTCGGCCTCTCCGGAGATCCGGTGGCCGAGGAGATAGCGGAGGCCGCCCGGCAGACAGACACCGCGAACATCGTGGACGACGCCGTGCGGGACCTCGACCTCGCCGTCCGCTACGCCAAATACGGCGAGAAGCTCCTAGTCGCCAGAGCCCTGGCCGAGAAGGGCCTCAAGGCCCTCGAGGACCCAGCAATCGCGGCACTCGTCGAGAGGGGGAGGAAGCTGGCGGCAATAGTGGACGCCTTGGCCCAGGCCATACCGGCCAGGAAAACGCTCGCCGTGTACAGCCCGGTCAAGCTACCCATATCATATAGATCGCTCGCCATAGCCCTACAGAAGAAGGGCGCGGTCTACGTCAACATATTCGTGAAGCTGGGCAGGGGCAGATACAGGCTGTACTGCGGCGCCGAGAGGGGGAGCGGGTACGACTGCACCAAGATAGCCACGGCCATGGGCGGAGGCGGCCACAGATACGCGGCCGGCGCCGTCGTTAAGGCCCCCTTGCTGGACCCGGACAAGCCCTTGAGGGCCTTCTTGGAGCTCGCCGCGCCCGACGTCCTCTACGTCATAGGGCAGTGCCCCAGCAACATAAAAACCCAATGCGTCCCGATACAGTATGATGAGAAGGGGGTTCAGCCGAGCGGTGAGAGGACTTCAGCGGAGCTGACCTAGCCGCTTCGCGATCCCGGCCAGGACGCGGCCGCCCGCCTCAACCGACGCCGCTCCCGACGGCCAGAATCTCGGCGCCTCGGCTAATATCGAGGCCGCGCCGGGCGGAGGGGGTGGGCGGCTCTACGCAGACGGCTAGATGACCTCGGGCGCCCTGACCTCGACGCCCAGCTCCTCGGCCAGCTCAAGCGCCCTCCTCCTGATCGCCGGTCCGACTATGAGTAGCCTAGGCTTCACCTTGTTAACCCTCTCGTAGAGAAGGCCCTCCCTATACAGCTCGGCCACATCTCCGCGGTCTATGGCGGCCTTGTACTCGACGAGCACGTGCTCGTTGTCCCTAACGAGGACGTCTACATCGATGACGGAGGGATGGCCGAACACGACGCCCTCGCCGTCGAAATAAGTCCAGCGCCGAACCTGGTAGACCTTAAGCAAGTCGCTCACCAGATACTTGACGGACTCCCTAAAGGCCTCCTCGGTAAATAGCCCATAGCGGTAGCCCAACGCCGTTACCGACGAAGTCAGCTTCTCGAGGCTGTTCTGCATGAGGAGTATAGCTTCTCCGTGCTTCCTAACGTCCTCGCTTAAGACCTCCACTATCCTCCGCGACTCCTCGGAGGATCTCGACAGGATCTCGACGGTACCCCTCAGGCTATCGACCGAACTCCTCAGCCCCTCGACAGACTTGCCTAGGGCCTCCACGGCCTTCCTCAACTCGCCGATCTCCTCGCCGTGTTTAGCCACGACATCCTTCAACTCGCCAATCGCCCTAACTAGGCTGTCTATAGACGCCCTAATATCCGCGATTCCTAAAAGCCCCATCACCGCATACCTAAACTCCTCGTCCTCCCTCAACAACGCTAGGATCTCCCTTTTCAGATCAGAATCCACATAGAGGAGGTATCAGAATCATTTAAAACCCTATATTTCCAACTTCACCGGACCTATGCTACCGGGGGCAATGCCCGCACCGCAACGGCCACCGCGACGTAAGGCAGGTTCGCTGGTTATGATGGCCGCGCGTCGCTCGGCGCGGCTGGCTTGAAGTGACGCCAAATATTAATAAGTTCAATTCAGCCGTTCCGTGCTTTCCACCAAGCTCTTCGAGGTGGGCCGTTTCTACAGGAAGCAGTGCCCCCTATGTAGGTCGTATTTCTGGACGAAGAGGGCGGACCAGATATACTGCGGGGACCAGCCTTGCGTCCCCTACGGCTTTATAGGCAACTCTCCCATAAGAGTCGCGGTCGACAGCATAAGGGATCTGAGGGAGCGGTTCTTGTCGTTTTTCGAGAGGCGGGGGCATACGCGGATAAAGAGGTATCCCGTGGTTGCGCGGTGGAGGGACGACGTCTTCCTAGTAGGCGCGTCGATATACGACTTCCAGCCTTGGGTCACCAGCGGCGCGGTGCCGCCCCCCGCCAACCCCCTGACCATCTCGCAGCCGTCCATAAGGCTGACCGACGTGGACAAGGTGGGGAGGAGCGGGAGGCACCTCACGGGCTTCGAGATGATGGCGCACCACGCCTTCAACTACCCCGACAAATACGTCTACTGGATCGGCGAGACCACCGAATACGCCTACGAGTTCTTCACCAAGGAGCTGGGCATAGCGGAGGACGAGGTGACGTTCAAGGAGTCGGTATGGGAGGGCGGAGGGAACGCGGGGGAGTCCTTCGAGGTCCTCGTGAGAGGCCTCGAGGTGGCTACGTTGGTGTTCATGCACTACGAGGTGAAGGACGGGAAGTACGTGGAGCTCCCGCTGAAGATCGTGGACACGGGCTACGGCCTCGAGCGTATATACTGGATGGCGAAGGGATCCCCGACGGTGTACGACGCAGTCTTCGGGCCGTTCCTCTCGGCGGCTAGGCAGAGGCTGGGCGTGCCGGAGCCGCCCGCCGACCTCCTCGGCAAGGCGTCGGTTTTCTTCGGCCAGATGGATCCCGAGGTGCTCGGCCTCGAGAAGGCCTACGACGAGGTGGCTAGAAGGATAGGCGTCTCTCCGCAGGAGTTCCGCGACGTCATGAGGCCCCAGGAGGCGCTCTACGTGCTCGCGGACCACAGCAGGACCGTCTCCTGGATGGTGGCCGACGGCGTCGTGCCCTCCAATACAGGCGCCGGCTACCTCGCCAGGCTCCTCATACGCAGAGCGCTCCGCGGGCTTTGGCTGGCCGGAATAGAGGCCCCTCTCGTGGAGCTGTTTGACCTCCATCTGAAGCACCTCAAGGAGGACTACCCCGAGGTCTGGGAGAGCCGCGACGTGATTCTGGAGCTGATAGATCTGGAGGAGAGGAAGTACAAGGAGATCTTGAAGGCCGCCCCGTCGCTGGTGAGGAAGGCCTTAGAGAGGGCGGGGCGGAGGGCCCTAAGCGCCGAGGATCTGGTGGAGCTCTACGACAGCTTCGGCGTGCCGCCGGAGGTGGCGAGGGACGCCGCCAGAAAGCTCGGCGCAGACGCCGAGGTCCCCGACGACTTCTACTCGAGACTCGCGGCGCGCCACCAGGCTAGGAAGGCCGGAGGCGGGGAGGCGGCGAAGGTGCCCATAGAGCTGGCCAAGGTGGCCGATCTGCCCAGGACGAGGGAGCTTTTCTACGAGGACCCCTACAGGCGCTCGGCTAGGTCCAAGGTCTTGAGGGTGATAGACGGGAGGTACGTGGTGCTCGACGCCACTGTGTTCTACCCGGAGGGCGGGGGCCAGCCTGCCGATAGAGGCGTCTTGAGGCACAGCGGGGGCGAGGCCAAGGTCGTCGACGTCCAGAGGCTGGGCAACGTCATAGTCCACGTAATAGAGGGGCCGGCGCCCAGGGAGGGGGAGGAGGTCTACGGCGAGATAGACTGGGACCGCCGCATATCCCTCATGAGGATGCACACGGGGACCCACGTGTTGATACAGAGCATAAGGAGAGTCCTCGGGAAGCATATATGGCAGGCGGGCGCCCAGAAGGACATACCCTACAGCCGCCTCGACGTGACCCACTACAAGCTACCGACGGAGAAGGAGATAGCCGAGATAGAGAGGCTGGCCAACCAGATCGTCATGTCCAACCTGCCCGTCAAGGCGTTGATTATGCCGAGGAACGAGGCCGAGGCCAAGTTCGGCTTCATAATATATCAAGGCGGCGTCGTCCCCGCGAGGGAGATAAGGATCTTGAGGATAGGGCCCGAGGACAGCCCCTACGACGTCCAGGCATGCGGCGGGACCCATCTGTCGAGCACCGGCGAGATCGGGCCTATAAAGATAGTCCGAGTGGAGCGCATAGCCGACGGCGTCGTCCGCTTCATCTTCACCACCGGCAGGTACGCCGTGGACTACATACAGAAGATGGAGGCGGACCTCTCGGCGGTCGCCAAGGCGCTGGGCTCCGGCAAGGAGGACGTCCCGGCGCAGTTGGCCAAATATCTAGACAAGGCGGCCGACCTCGAGAGAAGGTACAAGAAGCTCGCCGCGTCGTACGCGGAGCTGTTGGCCGAGAGGCTACGCGTGGAGGGCTTGCCGAAGGCCGACCTAGCCTACCTAGAGCTAGACGACGAGGATCTGGCGAAGGCCGTCGCGGCCAACGCCACCTCGAAGAACCCGCGCCTGTTGCTCGTCGTGAGGAGAGGCGACAAGCTGGAGCTCTACAGCGGCAGGGAGATCGACGTGGGCCCCATAGCCGCGGAGCTGAGGAAGCACGGCTTCAGAGGAGGCGGCTCCAAGACCTTCGCCCAAGGCGTCTACCAAGGCGACGTGGAGGCCATACTTAAAGCCCTCAGGAATTTGTTGGGCTGATGTTCTCGCTAAACCCCAGAGAGCTGGAGCGCTACTTGAAGAGGATGGGGATAAAGATGGAGGAGGTCGACGCCGCCTATGTGGAGATAGGCCTCAGGAACGGCGACGTGTTGCGCATAGAGGGGCCCGCCGTCGCCTTGTTGAGGCTCCCCAACAAGATCCTGGTCTACCAGGTCCAGGCCCAGGAGAGCTCCGTCAAGACCCAGAAGAGGCAAGTCCAGCAACAGACCGCCGGCGGCTACACGCCGACGGATGAGGACATCAGCCTAGTGATGGAGCAGACTGGCGCCACGAGGGAGGAGGCGGAGCAGGCGCTGAAGGAGACGAAGGGCGATCTTGTACAGGCCGTGATGATGTTGATGCAGAGGAAGAAAGCGGGGAGCCAAGCTTAGAGATTTAAATAGGGGGATTTCCTCCTCCTCATGCCAGTACGCCCTGCTAGATGCTACAGGAGGATTAAGGGGCCTCCCTACACGAGACTCGACTACATACACGGGGCCCCCTACGTGCAGATACCCAAGTTCGACATGGGGAACACATCGCCGTCGGCCAGAGAGGGCTTCACCATGGTGGCTAGGCTGGTCGTGGAGGCGCGGGGCCAGATCAGGGCGCAGGCGCTGGAGGCGGCCCGCCAGATGGCGTACAAGTACCTCTCAGTGAAGGTCGGCGACGCCAACTACTACTTCCGCCTCGAGGTCTACCCCCACCACGTGCTTAGGGAGAACAAGATGTTGGCAATGGCAGGCGCCGACCGTCTCCAGGAGGGCATGAGGCTGAACTTCGGCTCGCCCGCTGGCAGGGCGGCCAGGGTGGAGAGGGGCCAGGTCCTCATGACCATAGAGTTCAAGCCGGAGCATCTGCCGCATATCAAGGAGGCGTTGAGGAGAGCCGCGTCGAAACTACCGCTTCCCACAAGGCTGATCGTCGAGCCTAAAAATGGAGATAAAAAAGCTGCATCGTGAAAGGGTAGAGGCGGCCCTAGAGGTCCTCGAGAAGGCGCTGAGGGGCGAGGTAGCCTCCAGGCTGGAGCTCGTCGAGGCCCTCAGAGAGGCCTACAGGAAGCGCGGCGTGGAGCCGTTGAGGGGCTTCTCCACAGAGTCCATATTCGATAAGGAGCTCGCCACAGTCCATATAGTCGGCGTCTACGGCGCCGGCGTCATCGCGCCCGGCGATCTGGACAACCTCTTCTACATAGAGAACAAGGCCCACGCAGTCCTCGACATAGTCAAGAACATAACGGAGGTCGTGACCGACGAGGTCAAGGAGAACATCAAGAGGTCGGTCGCCGACATAAAGGGCAAGGATCTGGAGGACAAGGTCTTCCGTTTTTTGAGGTACGCGTTCACCGGCACCGTCCTGGGGATTTTCGCCGAGCCCCTCTTTGTGAAGGCCGTCAGGACGGCGGAGGCTGTGTACCCCGATCTTGAGGAGAAGTTCGTGAGGTATATGGCGTTCTACACCGCCTACAAGATAGCCGAGCTCATAGCGACGGACGCCATAAGGAGCCCCAACGACCTCAAGATATACAAGTACAGCTTCTGCCTACAGCTCGGCTTCCAGAAGTGTAAGCCCTCCGACAAGCTGATAAAGGAAGTGGCCGTCAACGTCTACAAGGTCGAGAAGGCCAAGGTGAACAGGCTGATCACGGGGAAGGGGATAATACCCAAGGTCTCCTAGCCCGACGTAAGCCCGCGCTCATCCTCAGCGATCCCCTCGCACGAGAACACGGCAAGGCTTAGAGGCGTCTATGCCCGGTAAAAAGGAGGTAGAAAAGGGGCTAGGGCCTCTTCGCGCACTTCTCGACGAAGTTGGCGACGACCCTCGCTATCTTCTCCTTCTCCTCGTCGGTCTTCGGCGTGTGGCCCATGCCCGCGATCTCCACCACGTCTACGTGGAGGCCGAACTTGTCGGCGAGGCCGACCAGGATGTCTATATGGGCTCTCGGCACCACGTCGTCTCTATCGCCCCTTATGTAGAGCACCGGCGGCATGCCCTGGCCTATATAGCGCGACGGCGACGTCTCGTCGAGCTGGGAGCCCAACGCCGCCAGCTCGTGGGCAAGCCTCTTGGAGAACTTATCGCCCTTACTCTCGAGCCACTGTAGCTGGAGCCTCCTGTCTACGGGCCCAGCGACAGACACGACGCAGCCCACCTTCCCCGGGTTCCTCGCGGCGAGGAGGAGGGCGGCGGTCCCGCCCATGCTGTGGCCAGCCGCGACGTCCACGGGTAGCGACGAGAGGCCTATCTCGTAGGCGTCCGCGACGTCCCTTATGGCGGGGGCCACCACTTCGTAGCCGAGCCCCCTCAGAGGCTCGATAAGCCAGTCTATTTTCTCGGGGGAACTGCCCCTGCCGTGATACGCGATCGCCTTCATGGCACAAGGATAGTGTTTTTAAAATAACAGTTACGACGGTGGCATGAAGCTGGAGTTCAAGATAAGCGCCTTGCCGAGGGATAGGAGGACAAGCCTGCTCTTGGCCTGCCCCGAGCCCTCTCTGGCCGGGGTGATAGCAGTCGAGTACATAATCGACCTCCTCAAGATGGAGGAGATCGGCGCCATAAGGATACCGGAGCTACCGCCCGTCGTGGCGGTGGTCAACGGCGCAGCCAAGCTGCCCCACAGGATATTCTACAGCAAGGACTCAGGTCTGCTCGCCATAAGGCAACACATGCCAGTGCCGCCCCAGATATACGCCGAGTTCGTGGGGAAGGTCCTGGACTGGGCCGAGGAGAACAAGGTGCGGGACGTCGTGTGCCTCTCCGCCACAGCCGCAGTGGGCGAAGGCGACTCCGTCTACTTCGTCACGGAGGAGCACCTCGTGGAGAGGTTCCAGTCCTACGGCCTCGTGCCGCTCAAGGAGGCCACCGTGGCCGGGCTCGAGGGGGCGTTCCTCGACGCCGTCCTGGGCCGCTCCATAGACGGCGTGCTGATACTGGCCGAGTCCAAGCTCCTCACGGCGGTCAAGAGGCTCGTTGAGAGCGGCAAGATAGGTAGCCATAGGGACGTAATGCTCATACTCAACGACCTCGTGGGCAGGGTGGGCCCCGACGTGGCGGCGGCCCTCAAGCTCATAGACGCGGTGAGCAAGATAACCGGCGTGCAGATAGACACCTCCAAGCTACAGGAACACGCCCAGAAATACGCGTTCCTCGTCGAGAAGAACATAGAGGCCTTAATGCAACCGGCCCAGCAGAAGCGGGAGATACCCTTGATGATATAACCTAGGTATAATTAAGTAGTACCTTATCTATAATTTTCCAGAAGGGATTATTAAATAGGAGTACTTTCATACCACGCGAATACTTAAAAACCCGTCAAAGCAGTGCAGGAGTATGAAGCAAACAGTTATCACCGGTATTGTTGTAGCGGTTTTAGTAATAGCGATAATCGCATATTTCGCGCTCCAACCTCAGCAGGCGGCCCCACCCTCTCCGCCGCCTACTAAGACCACCTCGACGGCTACCTCAGCCCCGTCATCTACGTCGGTGGCTTCATCCACGTCATCGGCTACTGCGACGACTGCTGGATGCCCCGACGTGATCGTGATAGGCACGCCCGCAGCAATAAGCGGGAAGTACTCCACCGAGGGTCAATACATCTTATGGGGAGCTATGGCCGCCGTGAATTGGATCAACGATCATGGAGGCATAAACTGCGGCGGCAAGATGGTCAAGGTCCGCCTTATATATAGGGATAGCCAATCCAACGCGCAACTGGCGGCGAGCATAGCCGAGAGCCTCATAACCCAAGATCACGTGAACTTCTTATTGAGTCCCTATGGGTCCGATCTAGCCATCGCGGTGTCGCCGGTGGCCGAGAAATACGGCGTGTTGATGGCTGTGGTAGGCGCCTCCTCCGACCGCATATTCCAGCAAGGCTTTAAATACGTAATAGGTGTGGCCTCCCCAGCGAGTCGTTACTTCTGGTCCGTCCTAGATATGGTCAGATCCATAGATCCGTCCGCCAAGACCGTGGCGATACTCTACAGCGACGATGAGTTCGACCGCTACGTCGCCTCCGGCGCTAAAACGCATGCGCAACAGCTAGGCTTCCAGGTAGTGGTCTACGATCCGTATCCGCCGACGACCCAAGACGTGAGCTCTCAGGTACTGGACGTAAAGAACGCCCATCCGGACATAATACTCGTCGCCGCCCACTACGCGGACGGACAGCTAGTTACACAGACACTTTACCAACAGAACGTGACAGCTAAACTGATCGCCCTGACGGTAGCTCCGCTGGTGCCGGACTACTACAAGGCCCTCGGGACTTTGGCGGAATGTATAGTGGGCCCGTCTCACTGGGAGCCCGGCGTAAATTACAGCCCCGAACTGGCTAAACAGAAGGGCATCGATTGGTTTGGCCCAACTCGCGACGAGTTCATCAACTACTTCGAGCAGGTGGCGAAGCAGATGTCGGGCAAGACAGTTGAGCCCGGCTACGAGGCGGGGTGGGCCGCCGAGGGCGTATTGGTGCTCCTCTACGGCGTGCAGAAGGCAGGTAGCGTGGATCCTAACCTAGTGAGGCAAGCCCTCGCCAATTCCGACTTTATGACCTTCTTCGGCGAATTTAAGATGAACGCCACTAACGGACTCAATATAGCTCACTTGATGGTAGTGACGCAGTGGCAAGGCGGCCAGAGAGTGGTCATATGGCCCTCGTCGGCAGCGCAGAGCAAGCCGTTTTACCCATCCCTGACCTGGAGCCAAAAAGCCGCCGGCCAGCTCTGCAAACCCTGATGATCGACCTAATCCCCTATTTTTTGAACGGCTTAATAGTCGGATCGATCTACGGATTAATAACCATAGGGCTCAGCTTCATATTCGGCATATTGAGAACAATAAACGTGGCGCACGGCTCCTTCGTCATGTTGGGGGCCTACACGGCCTACTTCTTCTTCGTGCTGTGGGCCTATCCCCCTCTGCTGTCGATATTCGCAGGTCTCTTCTTCGGCATGTTGATGGGCCTTGCGCTGTACTATGCCATAATAAAGCCCCTCAGCAAAATCGGCGAGCTACACGTCTTGGTGGCGCTCTTCGCGTTGGGCTCCCTCATAGCAGAGATCGCGCGCATAGTGTGGGGACCTAACGTAGTAGGCTTCACCTGGAACGTGGGGTCGGTGGCCGTCTCGGGCTACGTCATACAGTTCTCCCAGCTCGCCGGTGCGGCGGCCGCGCTGTCTATAGCGCTTCTCCTCCAGCTGATGCTCTATAGGACAAACTTCGGCAGATCTATAAGGGCTGTCGTGCAGGATCCGGTAGGGGCGCAGATGGTGGGCATAGACGTAGATAGGGTGTTTGCCTTGAGCACGGCTATCGGCATAGGCTTGACGACGGCCGGCGGGGTGTTATTGACGCTGTTCATACCTGTCGGCATAAATCCCTACATGGGCGATCCCTATACCCTAATGGCGTTCGTGATAGCCGTCATGGGCGGCCTAGAGTCTACGATGGGCGCCTACGTGGCCGGCCTCATATTCGGCGAGATACTGTCGTTGGGCTACCCGCTTTTCAGCAGATTAGGTTTTGCCGGACCGTACCAGATGTCTCTGTTTATAGGATTCGTCGTATTGATACTGTTCCTATTGTTCAGACCTACAGGTCTTTTCAGATCATGAAGCCCTATCTGCCGCTGGCGGTATATTCTTCCTTGCTCGTCTTGCCCTTCATAAAGCCCGACATGTCGCAGACGATAGCGACCATAGCCTTCTACATGGCGCTGGGCCAGGCGGTCAACATCTTCGTCGGGCTTACGGGCTACGTCAACTTTGGCTACGCCGCCTTCCTGGCTATGGGGGCGTACGGGCTAGGGGTAGCTATAGCCTATATGCCCCAGCTCGGCGTGTGGACTCTGCCGGTGGGGCTACTCCTAGGGATGGCGCTCGCGGGAGGGCTGGCGCTGGCCATAGGAGCAGTCGCTCTGAGGTTAAGAAGCGCCTATTTCGCCATAGCGACTATAGGAATAAACGAGGCGTTGAAGGACCTAATAATAGGGGCAGGGATATGGGGCGGTAGCTCTGGCTTGGTCCTCGGCTACAATATGTTCCAAGAATATGGCCGCGACACGGCACTGTTCCTCTCGACGGTGGGCTCCACTGTATTGATACTCGCCACCGGCTTCCTGGCCGTGGTAGCCACCTATCTGCTCCAAAGCAAAGAGGCGGGATACGCGCTCGCCGCAATTAGGCAGGACGAAGACGCGGCGAAGGTCATGGGCATAAACCCGACAAAGTACAAACTCCTCGCGTTTACGCTCAGCTCTATATTCTCGGCTCTATTAGGATCCGCCGTTTTTCCGCTGGCGGCTACACAGGTGTTCCCCGACACCGCGTTTAAGATAGACTACATTCTAGACGGCTTGGCCGTCATGTTCCTCGGCGGCGCGGGCACCGTCACCGGCGCAATCGCAGGGGGACTCCTCTACGTCCCTCTGAGGCTTTTCATCGGGCAGTTCTTCCCAAACTACCAGTCGTTGGTGACCCCGTTATTGGTGTTGCTGTTGGTGTTGTTCGCGCCTAGGGGAATAATAGGTGAGCTGAGGACGCGTTTGCCCCCTAAGCTTAGGGACTGGGTGCCATGAAGCTACTCGTGGTAGAGAACGTGACCAAGAAGTTTGGGGGCCTCGTTGCGTTAAACGGAGTGAGTTTCGAAGTGGATCGGGGAGAGTTCGTGGCTATTGTGGGCCCCAACGGCTCCGGCAAAACCACGCTCCTGAACGTCATCAACGGCGTCTATAAACCGGACGGAGGAAGAGTTCTATTCGAGGGCCGCGACATAACCAATCTGCCGGCGTATGCCCGGGCCAAGCTAGGCATGTCGAGGGCTTTCCAAGTCCCCAGACCGTTTCCGGAGCTCACAGTGTTGGAGAACGTTATTGTGGGCGCCGTCTTCAACGGCGGCTACGATCTCCATAAGGCGAGAGAGGTCGCCAGAGAGGTCGTCGACTATGTCGGGCTCGGCAGAAGGGCCAACGAGCTGGCTAGCAAGCTCACCTTCAACGAATTGCGGCTTCTAGAGCTTGCCAGAGCCTTGGCGGGGAGGCCCAAGCTCTTGATGTTGGACGAGGTCATGGCCGGCCTCAACCCCGGCGAGATCGACGATATGACCAAGCTGATTAGGAAGATAGTCGAGGAGAAGGGCATCTCGGCCCTATCCCTTGTGGAGCACAGAATGAAGGCCGTGGTGCAACTGGCCCATAGAGTTGTCGTGATGCATCAAGGCAGAGTGATAGCGGAAGGACCGCCCAATATCGCCCTCAACAACCCGGTAGTGGTGGAGATATATCTGGGGAAGCCATGGCGTTGAGGATCGAGGAGCTGAGCTCTGGATACGGGAAGGTGCAGGTGCTGTTCGGTATATCACTCGAGGCTAGCGACAAGAGCATAACCGCGCTTATAGGGCCTAACGGCGCCGGGAAGACTACCACTCTCCTCTCGATAATGGGTATAGTCAAGCCGTGGAGGGGACGCGTCACGTTCAACGGCAACGATGTGACCTTTATGCCGCCCCATAAGAAGGTCGAGCTCGGGGTGGTCCTCGTCCCCGAGGGGAGGAGGCTCTTCCCCAACATGACGGTCGAGGAAAACCTCATCATGGGCGCCTATATCAAGAGAGCTCGACAACACTTGCACGATTCGCTGGACTACGTCTACACGCTCTTCCCGAGGCTGAAAGAGCGGAGAAAACAAAAGGCGGGAACTCTCAGCGGAGGCGAGCAACAGATGCTGGCTATCGCCAGAGCGCTGATGTCCAGGCCCAGCTTGCTCCTCGTCGACGAGCCTTCGGCGGGTCTGGCGCCCAAGGTAGTGTCGGAGCTCTTGGAGACCTTCAAACAGATAAAGGAGCGCGTCACTATACTGTTGGTCGAACAGAACGTATCCGCGGCGCTGGCCGTAGCCGATACGGGATATGTGCTAGAGAACGGAAAAATAGTCTTGTCAGGTCCAGCCGCCGATCTTCTCGAATCCGATCACGTGAAAAAGGCCTACTTAGGCGTCTAGATCTCTCTTCAGCTCGTAGGGCCTCCACCCGAGCTCCTCCCTGAACTTGTTTATGAGCTCGACGGCCTTCCTCTTCTCCTCCGGAGGCATATCCTTCTTCTTCAAGACGCCCATGAAAAGCGCGTATAGCCTGGCGTTGACGACCTTGGGCGATAGGCCGTACTCCATATCCTCCCTCAGCTCGTCCAGTATCTCCTTGACCTCCTCGGCGGTGGAAAGCCCCTTGGAGCTTACGTCCTTGACCTTCCGGCCGAGGTAGAGGCGGCCCTTCTCCACGACGACGGCCTTCCCGTCCTCGAAGGTTATCCTGCCCTTGAACACCCTGTCGTAGAACTGCCAGGCGTCGGCGACCTCCGGCTCCAGACGCCTCAGCCTCGTCAATACGAACCTCCTAATCTCGTCGGTCGAGATCTTGCCCCGCCTGCCGCTCTTCAGCCACTCGTCGAGCTCCTTCACTATCTCGCGGGCGACCTCGTCGCTGGCGCCCGCGTCGAGGAGGGCCTTGTAGACCTTCTCGTCGAGGTATTCCTCCTCCTTCCCCGACCTCTTGACTACCTTAACCACTAGAGAATTGACTACCTTATTAATCTACCTGCACGCCGAGGACTTTCTGGAAGAACTCTATCGCCTCCTGCTTCGTCACGATCTGGCCCTTGCCCACCTCGCTCCTCCTCCGCCTCCTCAACTGGACCCTCAGCCCCGGCTTGGCCAGCCTGACGCAGACGTCCATGCCCCAGACGCCCACCGCCGGGTCGTACTTGACGCCCGGAAGCATTATGTGTTCCTTGATGCCGAAGCACACGTTGCCCCTGTCGTCGAAGCTCGAGGCCTTGACCCTGTTGTTGACGGCCTCCAGAGCCCTGGCAAGGAACTTCACGGCCTTGTCCCTCCTCAACGTGACGGCTACCGCGATCGGCTCGCCCCGCCTCACGTTCCACTCCTTTATGCTCTTCTTGGCCTTCCTGACCGACGGCGCCTGGCCCGTCAACTCCTCCAGGAGAGCCCTCGCCTTCTCGAGCCTCTCGCCCCCCTCGCCGACGCCTATGTTGACCACAACCTTCTCTATGTATATACGCTTCATTGGGTGGTCCTTAACCAAGACCAGCTCCTTCCAGCTCTTCTGGGCTAAAGCCGACATGGCCCCTCAATAGGGGCCGCTTTAAATAGTTTCGCCCGGCGCTGGGTTGCGGGATTAACGTCCAATATTTTAATAGCCGCCCTATACGGCCCGTGAAGGCCGCTCTGTTCTCGGGGGGAAAGGACAGCGTCTACGCCGCGTTGCTGGAGTGGCCGGTCGATATATTCATCACGTTCATCTACGATTTCCCCAGGCCGTCGCCGCATCTGCTGAACCTCCACAAGGTCGTCGAGCTGGCCGCCGCGATGGGGATCCCTCTGGCGATACTCAGGGTCGACAAAGGCCGCGAGTTCGAGCAGGAAGCCGCCTTTCTGAGGAAGCTCGGCGTCTCGGAGCTCGTGGCGGGGGACCAAGCCGTCGAGGACCATCTGCGCTACATGGAGCGGCTGGCCGGCGAGGCCGGGGCTAGGCTGAGGGAGCCGCTCTGGGGCCTTGACCCCGGCGAGCTGTTGTTGAGGGAGGCCGGGGCTCTGGACTTCCTCGTCATAGGCGCCAACGTCGCCGACCTGGTCTGCGATTTCGTGAGCCGCGACAACGCCGAGGCGTTCCTCGCCAAGACGAGGGCGTTGGGGGTGGACCCCATAGGGGAGCGCGGCGAGTACCACACTCTGGTCGTCAAGGTGGGGGGCAAGGGCATAGCCTACAGATGCCGCGAGGTGAGGAGATACGGCGACTACTATATAGCCCACCTATGAGCCTCCCCGAGCTCCTGGCGGCGGCCGCTTCGCGGGCGCGTTGCGACGGCGTCTTGCTGTCCGGCGGCCTCGACTCGGCCACGGTGGCCTGGGCCTTGACCAAGGCCGGCATAAAGCCGGTGGGTTTCAACACGCAGTACGCCCCGGCGCCGGGTTCCGACGGGCCGCACCTCATGGAGGTGGCGAGGGCTCTGCGGCTGAGGGTAGTCGTCAGCTGGGTGGGCGAGGAGGAGGCCGTGAAGGCGGCGGAGGAGGTGGTGGGCATCCTCAAGGTCTTCAACCCCATGGAGGTCGTCAACTGCGCCGCCGCGTACGTCAGCATGAGGGCCGCCGCCGAGATGGGCGTGAGGAGGATATGCACCGGCGACGGGGGCGACGAGCTCTTCGCTGGGTACGAATACATGCAGAGGATGGGGCCGAGGGAGCTCGACGAGTATATCCGCAGGCTGGCCGAGGGCAGGTGGTACTTCTGCGCCTTCGACGTGGGGAAGGCGCTCGGCGTCGAGGTCGCCGCCCCCTATCTGGACCCCGAGGTGGTTCGGTACGCCCTATCCGTACCCGCCGAGGAGAAGGTGAAGGGCGGCGTGGGGAAATACGTCGTGAGGAGGCAGTTCCAAGGCCTTCTGCCCGACTCGGTGGTGTGGAGGCGGAAGGACCCCATAGAGGTCGGCAGCGGCTTCTCGGCCCTCTACGACGTCCTGGCGCGCAGGGCAGAGGGCTACTCCGCCGATATACCCGTCCAGGGGGCGGCGAAGTACCTCTACAAGGCGTTTAGGGAGAGGGGCTTGACCTACGAGAGGGATAGGGAGTCGCCGTGTCCCGTGTGCGGGTACAGGCTGAGGGACGGCTACTGCCCCATGTGCGGGTACTACTCTAGGGCTTGACCGAGTAGACCCTCAAGCCGCCGACTATCTTCGCCTCGACCAGGCCGGCCTTCCTCAACGCGTTTAGGGCGTATTCGACGGTCCTTAGGGGCAGACCGGTGAACTCGGCTATTGACCTAGACGTGAGGGGGCCCCTCTCCTCGAGGGTCTTGAGGACGTACCTCATGGAGGGCGAGAGCCTCCCGGCCGGCTCGGCCTCCCTCCTGGCCACGACGGGCCTCAACAACCTAGCCGTGGAGCCCGCCCACACGACGGCCCTCCCGTCGGCGAGCGGGATCCTCACGCGGCCGTCGGCGATCAGCTCGGGCAGGAATCTGGACCTCACGTCGGATATCTCTATCCTCTTGCCCAGGGGGACTATGTAGGGCGGCCTCCTGGCGGTCGAGTTCACCGACACTATCTCCAGGACCTCCGCCTCCAGATCTATCACGGAGCCCCCAGCCGATCTGGCGTAGGCGGAGGAGCCGAGCGGCGTCGACACCAACACCCCGTCGGCGACGTCGCTGAAGAGGATCCGGCCGTCCACGCTGACTCTGTAGGAGGTCAAGGCAGCCGATCTCCTGGGGAATATAGCCACCTCGTTGACCGCCCTCACTAAAGACCCGCCGGACTCGGCGTGTAGTCTGGGGATCTTGACCACGGTGCATTCGGCCCGGGAGGCCACCAAGGGGTAGAGATCCTCCGAGGCGAAGGCCAGCTCGGCGTCTACGCCCCTCGGCGATATGCCCACAACCACCTCGTCCCTGCCCCTCAACGCCTCCAATATCTCGCGGTCGGCGCCGTAGACCAAGACGAAGTCTGCGTCGTCGCTGAGCCTTATCCCCAGCCTCCTGGCGGCCTTCTCGGACTCGGGCGAATAGGCCCTCACCGCATCAATACACACGGGAGCTTAATCCCGGAGGGTTTTAGGTATTGCTCGCCGTAGAGCCGCGTCTAGAGCCAGCCGACGGGTCCCCAAATATTTTTAGGGAGGCTGTACTGTATGGAGCCCATATCTCCTTTCGACTGGCGGTACGGCTCGGAGGAGCTCCGCAGGCTGTTCTCCAGGCAGTCGATCGTCGATGTGTATCTCGAGGTCGAGAGGGCCTTGGTCTGCGCCTTGGAGGAGCTGGGCGTGGCCGAGAAGGGGTGTTGCGAGGCGGCGTCGCGCGCGTCCGTCTCGGCCGAGGAGGTCTACAGGCTGGAGAGGGAGCTGAGGCACGACGTGCTTGCGTTGGTCCAGCTCCTCGAGGAGAGGAGCGGGTGCCGCTTCGTCCACTACGGCGCCACCTCGAACGACGTGATAGACACAGCCTGGGCTCTCTTGATAAGGAGGGCGCTCGGGGCGATTAGGGAGAGAGGCCGCGCCGTCGCCGAGGAGTTGAGGAGGCTGGCGCTGAAATACGCCGACCTCCCGGCGGTGGGGAGGACCCACGGCCAGTGGGCCGAGCCGATCACCTTGGGCTTCAAGTTCGCCAACTACTACTACGAACTCTACATAGCCTGTAGGGCGCTCTACGCCGCCGAGGAGCACGTGAGGGGGAAGCTGGGCGGAGCCGTGGGCACCATGGCGTCTTGGGGGCCGCTAGGCCTCAAGCTGAGGGAGGCCGTGTCGAGGAGGCTCGGCGTGCCGTTCCACCCAATCTCCACCCAGGTCGCCCCCAGGGAGTCGTTCGCCTTCCTCGCCTCGGCGTTGGCTCTCTTGGCGGGCTTCGCCGAGAGGCTGGCGACTGAGGTGAGGGAGCTCTCGCGGCCCGAGATAGGCGAGGTGTTCGAGACGGTGGGCGGGGGATCGTCGGCGATGCCCCACAAGGCCAACCCCACCAACAGCGAGAGGGTGGTGAGCCTCGCGCGGTACGTCAGATCCCTCCTGGTGGTCGCCCACGAGAACATCGCCCTCTGGCACGAGCGCGACTTGACCAACTCGGCCAACGAGAGGGTCTGGATACCCGAGGCCCTGCTGGCCGTGGACGAGATACTGGCCACGACAGCCCGCGTTCTGAGGACCCTCCGCGTCGACGAGGAGAGGGTCAGGCGCAACCTGGAGGCCGCCCTGCCCCAGATAACCAGCGAGTTCCGCATGTTGGAGCTGGTCAGGAAGGGCATGCGGAGGGCCGAGGCGTATAGGGTTGCCAGGGCCGAGGGAGGGGGCGGCGAGCTGCCGCGCAACTGGCCGGTGAGGGAGTTGATAGAATCGGCGCTTGCGTTGGAGGCTTGCCCACGGTAGACCTGCACCGCGGTTGTGGGTAGACCGATAAGTTTATATTTAAGTAGACCTAGACTGCCGTGGCTGTGGTGAGCTTCAAGGTGCGGCGCGAGGTCAAGGAGAAGATGGCCAGATACAAGGATAGGGTGAATTGGGCCGAGGAGTTGAGGAAGTTCGTCGAGGAGAGGATCAGGCAGTTGGAGGCTGAGGAGAACATGGAGCGGGTGCTGAGGGAGCTCGAGGCGATCCCGGTCGAGGCGCCTCGGGGCTTCTCCGCCAGCTCCGTAAGGGAGGATCGTGATAGTCGTTGACGCGTCTGCCCTATCCGCCTTCCTCTTGAAAGAGCCGGGTTGGAGAACGATTTCGAGGTATATAGCCAGGTCGACTTCGGTGGATCTGGTTGTGAAGGAGGCGGCCAATGCGGTCTGGAAAGCCCATATGAGGGGCCTCGTGGATAGGGGCGCGGCCTTAAAGCTCTTGGAGATCCTCCTATCGCTGGTCGAGAGGAATATAGAGCTGGAGCCCGAGGCAGCCTACCTCCCCGACGCGTTTAGGCTGGCGCTCGACCTCCGCATCACTGTGTACGACGCATTGTACATAGCCCAAGCGCTGAGGCGGAAGGCCCCGTTGCTGACACTGGACGAGAGACAAGCCGAGGCGGCCGCCAGGTCGGGCGTCGACGTGATAAGCCGCGACGCGCCGCCGTAGGCTCGCCTAAGTCCGTCCCAGACGGCGCCAGATCTTGTGGGATCTTCGCCTGCGGCCGCGATGAGGCGTCTGGAACGGCTGTGTTTAAAAGTGGGGCTGATGTCTGACATATGCTGTATATAGTGGTCGACGGGTTTTTCGGCGATACGGGCAAGGGAAAGGTAGTCGCATACCTCGCCGCGGCCGACAAGCCGTCGCTCTGCGTGAGGACCGGCGCCCCGAACGCCGGGCATACCGTCGTCTGGAGGGGGGAGGTCGCCGTGTTGCGGAGCCTGCCCGCCTGTTTCGTCAACCAGGAGTCCAAGCTGGCGGTGGCGCCCGGGGCCTTGATCAAGATCGACGTCTTCCTCTCGGAGGCGGGCAGATTCGGCCGGGGGAGGAGCTTCGTCGACTTCAACACGGGCGTGATCGAGGAGGCCCACGTGGAGCGGGAGAGGAGCGACGAGTTCCTCATGAAGACTGTGGGCTCCACGGGGCAGGGCGTCGGGGCCGCCATGGTGGACAGAGTCCTGCGCAGACTCAAGCTGGCGAAGGAGTTCGACGCGCTCAAGCCCTATCTGGCCGACGTCCCCGCGATGGTGCGGGAGCACAAAAACCGCGGCGTTATCGTCGAGGGGACCCAGGGCACCTTCCTCTCGCTCTACCACGGCACCTACCCCTACGTCACCAGCAGAGACACGACGGCCTCCGGCATAGCCAGCGAGGCCGGGGTCGGGCCCAAGGACGTCGACGAGGTGGTGCTGGTCTTCAAGTCCTTCGTGACGAGGGTGGGCAACGGGCCTCTCCCCGGGGAGCTCCCGCCCGAGGAGGCGGAAAGGAGGGGGTGGGTCGAGAGAGGCGCGGTGACCGGCAGGCCTAGGAGAGCCGCCCCGTTCAACCTAGAGCTCGCGAGGAGGGCCGTCCTGCTCAACTCGCCCACGCAGATAGCCATAACCAAGCTCGACGCCCTCTTCAAGGACGCCGCAGGGAAGACGAGGTGGGAGGACCTCCCCGCGGAGGCCAGGAAGTGGGTCGACCAGGTGGAGGCGGAGCTCGGGAAGCCCGTCACTCTGCTGGGCACGGGGCCGGAGGCCGAACACATGGTGGATCTACGCAAAGCGAAGGGGCTTCTATAGGCCGAGCGGGCCAAATCCTAGCCGGAAGCGTCTGTATTGATACACTAGGCCTAACCCGCATTGGCGATGCTGATACGTAGATGGCCAAAGGCGGCCTATATACATTATATACTTAAACAATTCGCCGGATTAATAATCCAGATACGGCATGTTTTTAATCATATGTTTAAATTAAGGCCGGAGCGCCGGAGGATCTGTCTCTGGTGTTGTCGGCCCGCTACTTCCCCTGTACCGTTTCCGGCGGCATGTTTTTAAGCACCATCATGGTGGGTGCGGTGATAGGGCAGTACCTCTCCCGCCTCAAGACGCTCGACGCCTACGTGGGGAAGTTCGACGTGGTCATAGTCGGGGCGGGGCCCGCCGGCATGTTCGCCGCCTACGAGCTGGCCGAGGCGGGCGGCCTCAAGGTGGCTCTCCTCGACGGAGGGCTCCGCGCGTCGCAGAGGGTATGTCCTCTGCAGACGCCCATGGAGAGGTGCACGTTCTGCGTGCCCTGCCATATAATGTACGGCGTCGGGGGCGCCGGGACCTTGAGCTCCGGCCTCATAAATCTGCGGCCCGACGTGGGGGGCGACCTCCACGAGCTGGTGGGCGATTGGGACAAGGCCATGGGCCTCATAAACTACGTCGACTCGGTCTTCGTCAAGTTCGGCGCGCCTGGCGGCGTCTACGAGCCTAACATGGAGGCCATAGAGAAGCTCTCGTCCATCGCCGCCAAGGTGAACGCGAGGATCGTGCCCATAAGGCAGAGGCATCTGGGCACCGACGGGTCGCGCAAGGTCGTCGAGGCCATGACGCAGTATCTAGAGGACCGCGGCGTCTCTCTCCACACCTCCACCTGGGCCCTGACGGTGGAGAGGAGCGGGGGCGGGTTCGTGGTGAAGACCAACAGAGGGGTCTTCGAGGCCCCGGCCGTCCTGCTGGCTCCCGGGAGGGGAGGGGCCGAGTGGCTGGTCTCCCAGCTGAAGCGGCTGGGGGCCAGGCTCGACTTCGGCCCCATAGATATAGGGGTCAGGGTCGAGGTGCCCTATCAGGTCATGAGGCCGCTGACTGACGCGGTGCACGACCCCAAGGTCATCCTCTACACGTCGAAATACGACGACAAGGTGAGGACCTTCTGCACAAACCCCCGCGGCTTTGTGGTGAAGGAGGTGTACTCGGACGGGACTGTCGGGGTGAACGGCGAGGCCTATCTGGAGAAGAAGAGCGACAACACTAACTTCGCCTTCCTCGTCACTCTGAGGCTCACCGACCCCATGGAGGACACTATAGAGTACGGCAAGTCCATAGCCAGGCTGGCGACGAAGCTGGGAGGCGGCAAGCCCCTCATCCAGCGCCTCTACGACCTGGAAAGGGGGCAGAGATCCACTTGGGAGAGGATAAGGAGATCCAGCATATCCCCCACCCTCAAGGACGTGACGCCCGGCGACATCTCGCTGGCCCTCCCCCACCGCGTCGTGGAGGACATCATCGAGGGGCTGAAGAGGCTCGACGAGCTGGCCCCCGGCGTCGCGAGCCCCCAGACCCTCATATACGCGCCCGAGATAAAGTTCTACTCGGCGAGGCCCGCCGTTGACGCAAACCTCATGACGACGGTGCCGGGGCTCTTCGTGGCCGGCGACGGCGCCGGGCTCTCCAGAGGCATAAACGTGGCCGCGGCGACCGGCGTGCTGGCCGCCCACGGCATCTTGCGGTATCTGGGCTCCGCCAAGGCCTGACGGCGGTCTACGGAACCCGGCCGCTCTCCGCGCGTCGTCGCGGCGGCGCGACGAGGCAGGCGGATCTCTACGGAGCCCGTCTCCCCTCGGCCCCGCGCCTCTCCGCTATCTTCCTCGTGACGTATAGGGCGAGGCTGTAGGCCGACATGTCCATGACGTACCTTATCCAGTTGTAGCGCGTGTAGAGGGGGTCCTCGCCTAGGTACTGCGCGAGCGGCGGCGGGATGAGCAAGCCGTAGCCGAGAGGCACCGCAAGGACGGGCGCTGAGAACAGCAGGGACAGCACCGTCAGGAGCGCCGCGAAGGGCAACCTCCACCTCCCGAAAAGCAAGGCGGGCCAGACGGCCGCGAAGAAGGCCAATGACGCCGAGAATACGAAGATGGGTATCAACGCGGCGTACCACGGCAACTGGGCGCAGAGCAGGGCAGAGGCGGCGAAGGCCATGGGTATCCAGAACCTCCGGAAGCCGAGCTGGGCGGCCGCCGCGGCGGAGACGCCGTATATGTACGCGGACAGCGGAACCAGCGCAAGGGCCGCGAGATCGAGCCGTACGACCTTAAGCAGAAGGAGTATGGGGACGCCGCCGAGGAACAGCGCGTATCTGGCCAACGCCAAGGGGCGCCTCACGGCCAAGGCCCGATCCTCACCATTATCCCGCCGTCGTTCTCGTAGGGCTCGAAGGGCCCGTCGAACCAGCCGCCGACTGCGTCATACCCTATGGCGAGCGCCTTGAGCTTGCCGTAGACGGTGTAGTAGCCGTAATCCTGTTGGCTGGAGATGTCCCTCACGACATATACGTAGACCGCGAAATCGGCCGTGCTAGCCGAGAGACGTGATGTGGGTTGTCCCACCAACGTGGTGTTGTAGTGGGCCGCTACTATGCTGGAGGAAAATCCGCTGTCGTAGTAGAGTCCGGTGTAGCTTCCTATGGTACAGCTCGACTGAGACGGGAAGATCTTGCTCACGAGCTCGCCTGCCGACCATAGAACTAGCCCGACCCAACTTGGCACGTTCTTTATAGTCTGGATAAATGTAAGTATTGTGTTGGCTATCCAGTAGGAGCCGTGCACTACGGAGGTCCAGAAACCCCAGCCTTGTTGCGACCCGGGACCCGACACATATATCGCCTGCTCGGAAAATCCGTTTCTGGCTACGCATACATATCGCCACCACGGACTTATCGTGCCGTATTTAAACCCGACATACTGGACGCTGACAGCGATCCGCTCCACCGTTCCGCCAGTTATTCCCCCCGCCACGGGCGATGACGTCTCGACTATGAACTTGCCTAGCAGACCCGCGGAGCTTTCATTTATTTTTGTAGAATATTTATTCCATAGATTAAAGTAGTATACATTACCTAATACATATGGAATATCTATTACTAGTGTATTTAGTATTTTTCTATTTTTTATAAAATTCACGGCGCTCTCCCTCCATATCTGGGGCCATCTGTACCCGTAGAGGTATCCGCCCTGTATCTCCACGACCGGGCTGGTCCCCGCATAGCCGGCCAGTTGCGGGTCGAACTCCAGCATTATCGGCACATAGCTTGTGTTAAACCTCGCGTAATCCAAGGCGGCCGGCGCCGGCACGTCCACGCCGGCGATTTCGAACACCCCACAAGTTCCGTATGAGCTGGCTTGGACGGTCTGCTGATACACCTGCCTCCCGCCTACGTATATCCTCACGATCTGGCTCGCCCCGGCGCAGTTGACCACGCGTATCTTGTCTATATGTAGGCGCGGCGCCGAGCTTCCCTGCGGGATCTCCACGGTGAACAAAAGCCTCTCGACGCCTGTGTATAGGGTCGAGGAGTAGCCGTCGGCGAAGACGCTACGCCACTCGAACACGAGGCTGCCCCAGTTGGGATCGCCGGCGGACGGCCTGGAGTAGTCCGCCGAGAGCGCCGCCCTCACCGTCTGCGGGGCGGAGTAGGAGTAGATATAGGGCGTTGCCCACAGATACTTGCCGCCGTAGCTGGAGACGTCGAAGGCGAAGACCGCGCCTACATCCGTGGAGTAGGCTGTGGAGGGGCCTATCGTGGCTACATACGGCGGGTTGGTCGACGGGGTGTCGCTTGCATATATGTCCAGGCGGGCTGAATACGCGCCGGGGCCCGCCACCGCTAGATACACATAGCGCACTCGGTACCCCAGATACGCCTTGGAGGCGGCGCTCAACGCATAGCCCGACTGGCCTATGCCAGTCGCGTTCTTCGGACTCACGGCGGACCACCAGCCGCCTACGGTCACCGGGTAGGTCTCCAGAGCGAATAGATATGTATCAAACGCGGAGATCGGCGCGGCGAACCTAGGCCCGCCGACTGTCTCGGTCCTAAGACCGACTACGACCACGTCTCTGCCTCTATAGCGCCCGGGCGGGTCGGCGGTTGCGTTGAGGTACAGCACAAGGCCGTAGGGCGGGAGGCCCTCCTGCGACGGCGATTTCGAGAAATACAGCCACGCCCTCCCCCTTGGGGTATCCACGGGGATTCCCCTGGGCGGCCCAGGCTTGCCTAAGGCCGCCAGCGGCACGGCCACGTAGGGCCCCTCGGCCACAGGCGCCGCGACTTCCAACGGCTTGCCGCCGTGCCAGATCTCGGCCCACGACGCGTTTACAAACCTTACAAAATACACCACGGGGGCTGGGACGTATCTACCGCCGTCCCAGTAGTAAGGGAAGGCGGACAGCCCATCCACCTTTACAAATACATAGTTCTCTGCATCGACGACGATCGGATTTGTATCCGCGGACGCGATAAGGGCTCCAATCAGCGTTATTAATATTATTATCAAATATAATCTATTATACACAATAAATGTCATATTTCTAAATTTAAATATTTCGCTCATTGGTCGTGCGCAGTGGGTCGTTAGGCTTTTTAAGTCCGTGGACTGACCTCCCCATGCCGGCGCTGTATCTTGCGCAACACGGCAAGTCCTTCAGCGAGGCCGAGGATCCCGAGAGGAGGCTTACGCCGGAGGGGGCCGCCGAGACCGAGAAGGTCGCCAGACTGTTGGCCGCGGCCGGCGTCAAGGTCGCCGAGGTGCTCCACAGCGGGAAGACGAGGGCGAGGCAGACCGCCGAGATATTCGCGCGCCACCTCGGCGCCCCTCTCAAGGAGGTCGACGGGCTGGCCCCCAACGACGACCCGCGGATCTGGGCCTCTCGGGCCGAGGCCTTGACGTCCGACGTCCTCCTCGTCGGCCATCTGCCCCACCTCTCGCGGCTGGCGTCGCTCCTCCTGGTGGGCGATCCCCAGAAGGAGGTGATAAGGTTCAGGTATTCGGGCGTCGTTAGGCTCGAGAGAGGCGAGGCCGGCTGGAGGCTCGTCTGGTATATCACCCCGGACATCGCGCCGTGAGGCTCTCCGTCGACAGGAGGCGTAGGCTGATATCGGTACTGCCCGAGAGGGAGGAGGACCTCTACTTCGTCTACCTCCTGGTGGATCGGGGGGACGTCGTTAGGGGCTGGACTGTGAGGGAGTACAGGCCCGAGGGCGCCAAGGAGGGGGAGAGAATAAAGGTGTACCTTGCCGTGAGGGTCGAGGCGTTGGAGTACCACAAGTTCAGGGGGAGCCTCAGGGTGAGGGGCACCGTCGTGGAGGTCGGCGGCGATCTGGAGGGCGTCAAGGGCAGGAGGCACACCTTCGACGTCTTGCCCGGGAGGGAGATAGAGATAGAGAAGCCGGACTCCTACCCCATGGAGCTCGTCGACGAGGTGGCCCGGCTGGCCTCCGCGGCTCTGCCCAAGATCCTCCTGGTCTCCATAGACGGGGACGAGGCCGCAGTGGCGCACATAACAGCGCTCGGCGTCGAGCTGTTGGCGGTCCTCGAGAACCGGAGGCCTAAGGACGCGGGCTCGGACTCCGAGGAGGAGGCCCTCGGGCCTTTCTTCAGGGAGGTGGCCAAGGCCGTGGAGCAGTATAGGCTGAGGCTTAGGCCCGATAGGCTGGTCCTCGCCGGGCCTCAACTGTATATAGAGATCGCGGCTCAGTACATAAAAGGCGATCTGGCTCCGCAATCGGCAGGAGGCCTCGCAGGCGTCTATGAGTTCCAGCGAGGCGGGCACTTCGAGAGGTACCGGGAGGCGTTGGGGTCGGAGGCCGTCTCGGAGATCCTCAAGCTCGCCTCAGAGAGGCCCGAGCTCGTCGCCGTGGGTCTCGACTCGGTTAGGGAGGCCGCGTCGCAGGGCAGAGTGCGCACGTTCGTCGTCGTCGACGAGGCTCTAAAAGAGCGGGCCGAAGAATACGCCGAGGTGCTCAGGCTGGTGTTCTCAACGAGGGGCTCCACGAGGATAGTGCCCGCCGAGAGCGAGGCGGGGCAGATGTTGAGCGCCATGGGCGGATGCGCCGCTGTCCTGCGCTATTAAGCTTTTAAATATATGAGCTGGAATAGTTATGGCAGAGGGGACAAGAGCGCTCCTCTACGCCTTGAGCGCGTTGTCTATCACGTTCGGCGTTCTGCTACTCCTGATATACCCAGGCAGGAGGTCGCTGGCGCTCGCCGCGTTGGGCATATCCATAGGCGCCGCCGCGCCCTTCATTTATAGGGCCGTCTCCCGCCGGGAATAGATATTAATCGTCCCCCAGCACTCTTCATGAAGCTGGAGGGAGTGATAGCGGCGACCGTCACGCCGTTTACCAAAGACGGCGTCAACTACCAAGCGTTGAGGGCGCTCTTGGAGAGGCTCGCGTCGCAGGGATACGGCTTATTCCCCTCCTCGTCGACCGGCGAGGTGACTAAGCTGACTCCCGAGGAGAGGGTCAAGGTGGCGGAGCTGGCCGTCGAGGTCGGGGGCGGCAAGGTCCCCGTGATCGCCGGGACGGGCACCGGCGACCACATAAGCACTGTGGAGATGGCTAGGAGGTACAAGGACGTGGGGGTCGACGCCGTGTTGATCACGCCGCCGTACTACGTCCAGGGCGATTGGGCCGGCATCTACGCCTTCTACAAGAAGGTACTCGACGCGGTGGACACGCCGGTGGTCCTCTACACGATACCTCTGGCGGTCGGCTACAACATACCCGCCGAGGTCTTCGACCTGGTGTCCTCCGAGTACAGCCAGGTGGTGGCGGTCAAGGACAGCTCCGGCGACTTCAGATACCACATGGAGCTCATATACCTGGTGGGGAGCCGGATCTCCGTGCTCCAGGGAGTCGACATGTTCTTCGTGCCCAGTCTCGTGGTGGGCGCACACGGCGGGATCCTCGGAGGCCCTAACTTCCTAGGCCCGCTCCAGCTCCGGCTCTACAAGATGGTCAAGGAGGGGAGAATCGCCGAGGTCGTCGAGATACACAAGAGGCTTATGGAGCTCTGGCGCTTCATGGGAGGTTGCGGGCTGACGGGGAAGCTCGGCGGCAAGTGGCCTACTCTGTACAAGCTGGCGACCCAGATAGCGACCGGCATAGATATGGGGCCTCCGCGCGAGCCTCTGCCGCCGGTTGACGACAAGGACAGAGAGGAGCTGAGGAAGATCTTGGAGAAGCTGTCGCCGCTGATCCGCTAGCCAGCCGGCGCCTAGCCTTTATATATCCTCTATAGTGTCCCCGTGGAGCTAGTGGTGGTCTCGGTGCTGGGCGCGGATAGGGTCGGCATAGTGGCCGGGATAGCCAACGTCCTGGCGAGGCACAACGCCAACATCGTCGACATAGCCCAGACGGTCGTCCGCGACATATTCTCCATGATAATGGTGGTGGACATATCCAAGGCCGACGTGGATATCGCGGGCCTCCGCGCCGAGCTCGAAGAGGCCGGCAAGAGGCTGGGCGTCATGGTGGCCGTCCACCACATAGACGTGTTCCGCTACATGCAGAGGATATGAGGCTCTTCTCGCCCGAGGAGATAGGGGAGGTCCTCGAGATGGTGCTTTTCCGCGAGCTGGACATACGCGCGGTGACCCTCAGCGTCAACACGTTGCCAGCGATACGCGGGGATGTGGGCTCCGCGATATCGGCCTTGAGGGACCTCTTGAGGCCGTATCTCGAGCGTTTTAGGCCGGCCGTCGACAAGATAGCGGCGAAGCTCGGCGTCAGGATCGTGACGGCGAGGCTGGCCGTGAGCCCGATCAGCATCATGCTGGAGCCTCTGGGCCGCGCCGAGGACGCCGTGGAGATAGCGAGGGCCCTCGACGATCTGGCGGAGGCCTACGGCGTCGACATGGTCGGAGGATTCGCCGCCTTCGTCCACGCCGGCGTATCCAGAGGCGACCGGGCTCTGCTGGACGCCTTGCCCGACGCCTTGAACTCCACGAAGAGGCTCGGCGGGTTCGTCAACGCGGCGTCCACCGCCACGGGCATAAATATGGACGCCGTGTACGAGGCGGCCAGAGCCGTGCTCTCCATGAGGCCCGAGGCCGCCGCCAGATTCGCAGTGACCGCCAACGTCCCCGAGGACGTGCCGTTCATGCCGGCCGCGCACCACGGCTTGGGCCTGCCCGACGCTGTGGTGAACGTGGCGGTGAGCGGCCCCGGGGTCGTAGAGGCCGTCGTGAGGAACATGAAAGACGCCGACTTGAGGACGCTACACGACGCGATCAAGAGGGCGGCGTTCAAGGTGACGCGGCTCGGCGAGCTCGTGGGCAGGGAGGTGGCGAGGGAGCTCGGCGTGAGGTTCGGGGCCGTGGACCTCTCGGTGGCGCCCTCTCCCAAGGTCGGCGACAGCGTGGCTGGGATACTCGAGGCCATGGGCTTGCCGAGAGCCGGCGCGCCCGGCTCGGTCTTGGCGCTCCACCTCTTCGTCGACGCCGTGAAGAAGGGAGGCGCCATGGCCACATCGACTATAGGCGGCTTGAGCGGCGCCTTTATACCAGTCAGCGAGGACGCCTTGATGGCCAGGGCGGCCGAGGAGGGAGCGCTCAGCTTCGACTCGTTGAAGGCCATGTCGGCTGTCTGCAACACGGGCATAGACATGGCCGGCATACCGGGCGACTCCCCGCCCGACGTCGTCGCCGCGCTTATGGCAGACGTCATGGCTCTGGCCACGGCCCTCGACAAGCCGCTGGGGGTGAGGCTGGTGCCGATCCCCGGCGGCAAGCCCGGCGACGTCTACGAGCTGGGGGGCCTCTACGGGAGGGTTGTCGTCATGGATCTGGGCAAGTACTCCGAGATACCTCTGGCCAGGAGAAGCGGCGTCGTGCCTCCAAGCGTCTGGAGGTTGCGGGCTGGGTAATTAACCATCTGCTTAATATATAGCCGGAAATTCCCTAGGAGTCCGCAAATTTTTTAAATTCATAACTTAAAGCACGTATGTCGGTATCGATATCCGTCTTGGCCTCCCACAGCGCTTTGGATGTGCTCGACGGCGCGAAGGACGAGGGCTTCAGGACCATAGCCGTCGCCAAGAGGGGGCGGGAAAGGGCCTACAGGGAGTTCCCTGTCGTCGACGAGCTCGTGGTCCTCGACGACTATAGGGACATCGTCAGGGAGGCCCATAGGCTCAAGGGCTCGGTCTTCGTCCCCAATAGGTCCTTCGCCGTCTACGTGGGCTACGACGCCATAGAGAGGGAGTTCCCGATCCCCATATTCGGCAACCGCTATCTGTTGAGGTGGGAGGAGAGGACGGGGCCGCACAACTACTACAGACTCCTCGACGAGGCGGGCATAAGGAGGCCCAGGACGTACTCCTCGCCTGAGGAGGTCGACAGGCCGGTCATGGTCAAGTTGCCCGAGGCTACGAGGAGGGTGGAGAGGGGCTTCTTCGTGGCGAGGGATAGGGACGACTTGATGCGCAAGGCGAAGAGGCTCGCCGAGAGGGGGGTGATAAGGCTGGAGGACCTCTCGGGCGCCGCCATAGAGGAGCTCGTGCTGGGGGCCCACTTCAACGCCAACTTCTTCAACTCTCCGATGTACAGACGCCTGGAGCTCCACAGCTTCGACAGAAGGATCCAGAGCGATCTCGACGGCGTCTACCGGCTTCCGGCGAGGGACCAGCTTGACCTAGACCCGGACGTGAGGTATATAGAGGTGGGCCACGAGCCGGCGACCTTGAGGGAGAGCCTCTTGGAGAAGGTCTTCGACATAGGGCACCGCTTCGTCGACGCCGTCGCCAGGCTGGTCAAGCCAGGCGTCATAGGGCCCTTCACCCTCCAGTTCGTCGTGACGCCGGAGCTCGACCTAGTGGTCTACGACGTGGCGCCGAGGATAGGGGGCGGCACCAACGCCTATCTGGGAGTGGGCGGCCAGTACTCCAAGCTCTACTGGGGGAGGCCCATATCCATGGGGAGGAGGATAGCCGTGGAGATAAAGGAGGCGGTGAGGCAGAGGAAACTCGAGGAGGTCACCACATGATCGAGGCGGTAATTAAGAGGTACGACCTAGATAGGCTGGCCGTCGCCACGATAGCGTCCCACACGGCCCTCCAGATACTCAGGGCGGCGAAGCGGCGCGGCTTCAGGACCTTGGCCGTGGCCCGCCCCAGCTCCGCCTGGTTCTACAAGCGGTTCCAGTTCATAGACGAGGTGTGGGAGGCCGACTTCTCCAACTTCCGTCCTGTGGCGGAGAAGCTCGCCGAGAACAACGCCGTCTTGATACCCCACGGGTCCTACGTGGAGTACGTCGGGTGGCGGCAGGCCCTCGAGGCGCCGGTGCCCACGTTCGGCGTCAGGCGCCTTATCGAGGTCGAGGCCGACCAGTACAAGAAAATGGATCTCCTGAGGAGGGCCGGCATACCAATACCCAGGAGCTACGCGCCGGAGGAGGTCGATAGGCCGGTCATAGTGAAGCTGTTCGGGGCCAAGGGCGGCAGGGGCTACTTCCTGGCTAGGGATAGGGGAGAGCTCGTCGAGAGGCTCAAGGAGGTCGAGGAGCCCTACATAATCCAGGAGTACGTCTTTGGCGTCCCGGCGTACTACCACTTCTTCGCGTCGCCCATGTACGGCAGGGTGGAGCTGTTCGGAATGGACGTGAGGTACGAGGCGAACGTCGACGGGAGGACCTTCGGCCTCGTGGAGCCGACCTTCGTCGTCGTGGCCAACCTCCCTCTGGTCTTGAGGGAGTCGTTGCTCCCCACGGTGCAGAAATACGGAGAGGCCTTCGCCGACGCGGTCCGCGAGGTCCTCGGCGAGGAGATGAAGGGGCCCTACAGCCTGGAGTCCATAATAAGGGACGACCTCTCCATAGTCGTCTTCGAGTTCTCGGGGAGGATAGTGGCGGGGACCAACGTCTACATGGGCGTCGGGTCGCAGTACTCCGTCCTCTACTTCGACGAGCCCATGGACATGGGGGAGAGGATAGCCCACGAGCTCCAGCTGGCCAGGGAGAAAGGGAGGCTGGAGGACGTCGTTAGCTGACGGAGGTCAGCCAGCTGCCGCCAGCTCACGCCTCGCGGTTGGTCAGGATCATCACCGCGGTTAGGCCCGGCCGCAGTTAAAAGATTTAATCCAGCGGAGAGCGGCGCGCGTGAGGAAGGAGGCCGTGCGGCTCGCCTAGGCGGCCCGATCGCCGCAACTACGCCGACAGTCTCGAGAGGAACGTGGCCACGTCTATCGCGGCGCGCGACTTGCGCAACAACTCGTCGTCCTGCGTCACCAACGACAGGCCCAGCGTCTCCGCGACGTATGCGTAGCTCGCGTCGTAGAACGTCAGATCCCTCTCGACAGCCAGCCTCAGAACCTCCTCCAGAGGAGGATCGTCCAGCACCCTCAAGCCGGAGATCACGCGGGAGAGGGGCCTCGCGGCCTTCTGCCACTGCAGTCTCCCCGCCCTCGCCTCCTTCCATAGGGCGTTGCCGACCTCGTAGACGGTCAGGTGGAGTATCGCGAGCCTCTCCCTATATTTCAGCCATCTGTCGTAGTGTGTAGCCAAGCCGTAGAGAGCAGAGGCGTCGAGCAGATACTCAACGCTCATCCCTAGAGCCGCGCACTGCCCTCACCCACTCCTCCTCGGTTATTATCGACAAAGCTTCTCTCAACTCCTCAAGCGCCTTGGCCAGCTCCTCCTCTTCCCTCCTCCTTATGGCCTCCTCAAGCGCCTTCTCTAAGACCTCCCTGATATCTATGCCGAGCTCCTTCGCCCTCTCCCTCAGCTCTTTCCTGACCCTCACGCTTATCACCGTAGTCGACATCAGAAAGCTACAGATATCCGTATATAAGCTTATCGTATACGCATATCCGTATACAAGGCGGCGCGGCGGGTCCTTGAGCGATAAATAGTGGAGCTCTCCAGATCTCCATGAAGGTAGTGGTCCTGGGGCTGGGGGGCTGGATATCCAGCCCCTGGCTGGGCTACCCGGCCATATACGTCGAGACCGATAGGCGGATTCTCCTGGACGCAGGCGAGGGGACCTACGCCAGGCTGGCCCAATGCGGCCTCCCGTTCCCGGATGTGTTGGTCCTCACGCACGCCCACGGGGACCACATACTGGGCGCGCCTACCCTCCTCTTGATGGCCCGCCAGAGGGGGACTAGGATCAAGGTCGTCGCCACAGACTCCGTGATGTCGTCGCTCGTGAGAATACTGGAGGCCGTGAACATGCCCCATCTGCAACAATATATGGAGCCGGTCGAGGTGCCGCCGGGCGGCGAGGCCAGAGAGGGCGATACGAGGATCGCGCTCGCCGCGGCCAGGCACTCGGTGGAGGCCGTACACGTGAGGGTGGAGCACGGGGGGAGATGCGTCGCCTATAGCGGGGACACAGCGCCGAGCGACGAGCTTGTCGAGCTGGCGAGGGGGTGCGACCTCTTGATACACGAGATCTCGGGCAACCCGGGACAGGAGGAGCCGGCCCACGCCGTGGGCCACAGCACAACGAGCGACGCAGTGGAGATAGCCAGAAGGGCGGGCGTCAAGGCCCTCCTCCCCGTCCACTACTACCTCAACACGCCTCTGGTGCCCCCCGGCGTCTACGTCTACCTGCCCTACCCATGCGCCTCGGTGGAGCTGTGAGGTGCCTGAAGGTCCCCGAAGGCCGGAGGCATCTCTTCGCCTTCCCGTACCCGATCGCCATCTGGCGCGATCCTCCCCGGTCGGTGGAGCTCGCGGCTGAGATAGCCAGAGACCTCGGCGCCGCGAGGATCTTCACCGTAGGCGACGTCGTGACCGCCAACTTCCTCGCCGCAGGCCTCGTCCCCGACGCCGCCGCCGTCGACCTAAAGACCAGGAGGAGCGAGTACGTGAGGACGGTGGAGGCGTTCCCGAGGATTTTGAGGGTGAGGAATCCCCCAGGCTATATAACGGAGGAGGCGTGGGCCGCCGTGGAGTACGCCGTCAAGACGCCGGGGACCTTGTTGTTGGTCGACGGGGAGGAGGACATGCTCTCCCTAGCCTTCATCGCGCTGGCCCCCGACGACTCGGCCGTCGTGTACGGCCACTACAAGGGAGCACTGATAGCGATACCGGTAGGCAGATACAAAGAGATCAGGGAATTGCTAAAATATATGGAGCCCTGTTAGTCGGTCGCCGGCGTTAGGAAGGCCTCGCGCTCGAGCTCCAGCACGATCCTCCTGGCCTCCTCGAGCAGTCGCGCGGCCTCTATGTAGCCGTGTTCGTAGAGCTCGCTCGACAGTCTGGCCAGCTCGTCCGCCATCTTCGGGTTGGGCTGCATAGGGGTAGGACTGCTCCACTATTTATTTCTTTCGTCTTCTGATGAAATGATTTATCGTCAATTATCGTAAATTACCGATCCGCCAGCGCCCCTCCTCGTCGGGATGCGCCTTGCCCTCGGCCGCCAGCTTCGTGAGCACCGCCCTGACTATGACAGAGGTCAGCAACACGTTCTCCCAGCTCCTCTCGGCGTCTAGCTCCTTCAACACCCTCACGGCGATCTCGGTGGGCTCCCCCGGCAACATGGACTCCACGAGCTTCACCGACCTCTCCACGGCCGATCTGTTGACCTCCACGAGTTCTTTCACCCTCTTCTTGCTACCGGCCACAGGCCCGTGGCCCATCACAAGAGTCTCCGGCTCGAGAGACTCTATCCTGTCCAGAGACGCCAGGAAGAGATCCACGTCGTTGAGGTAGGGCACTCCGTACCTCTTGAGCACCATGTCGCCGAATATGGCGTCGCCGGCGTACAGGACCCCCTCGATGAGATACCCGACGTGGCCGAACGTGTGGCCCCTCAGATCGACGACCTCTATGTTCTCGACCCTATCGCCCGGCCTCACCAGCCCGGCCACCGCGAGGTCGCGCCCGACGTATAGGGCGTCGGGGACGTAAAAGCCGTGGGTGAAGAAGAGGCGGGCCCTGGTGTTGGACACGAGGATCTCCTCGCCCCATGGGGCGTACACCTCGGCCCCGTCCGGCACCGCGGATAGATGGTCGGCGTGGTGGTGGGTTAGAAGGACCGTCGGCCTCCCGCCGGCGGCTTTGAGGATCTCGGCGGCCCTATCGGCGGGGTTGCCGGGATCTATCACGTATCTGCCCACTATCAACGTGTTGGGAGATCCCTTAAGTAGCGATACCCCCTTACGCAACTCCATGGGAATTCTTCCGGGGCCCTATATATACTATCTAATCCAGCCCTCGGCCTTGCCCACTAAATCCACCGGCGTGGGATCCAGGCCGGGCGGCTTGAAGAGGTGCCGCCACTCGCCGGGCCTCGGGACGTAGAGCCCGCGCTCCGACGTGGATAGGAAATAGCGCACCTCGGCCGTCCTAAACACAGTGCCGCACTTGGCGCACCGCCTGCCCTTCCCCCTGCCCAAGCTCTCCAAGGCGCCGCCGCAGTACGGGCATCTCGGCGTCTGTCTGACGACTCTATATATCACCTCCATGGACTCTATATATAGATAGAGGCCGCCGGCCCTCGGCTTGACGCCGCCTCTCAGCTCCACGTAGCACCCGACGCATCTCTCCAACGCCGCGGCGATCTTCCCAAGATGCCTATAGGCAACCGCCACGAGGCCGTTGGAAAGCCCGGCGAAGACGTGGCGTTTATGCCTCTTGGCCCAAAGCACCAGAGCCCTGGTCCTATACACGGAGTAGGGGAGAGGCCTATCGGGCAACACGCCCAGCTCTATGTGGGCGTCCGTGGCCTGGTTCGTGCGGTATATCACCCAGCCCGCCGGCCTCACGCCGTTGGCCTCAAGGAAACGCGCCGCGTAGACAAGGTGGGGCGGCGAAAGGCCGCGCACGCCGTAGAGGACGGGGTCGGGCCCCCTCGGCTCTATGAGGACCCTCCTCCCGTCGAGGTTGTGGAACGTGAAGGGGTATGTCAAGAGCTCCATGGCCTCGACAAGGCCCGGCCCTATGGCGGGCCTCTCGCCCTCCCTATACGCCAGGAGCTCGAAGGTGGACTTGGGCAACTCGGCCCCCACAGCGGCCACTGCCCCGATCGTCCCGCGGCCGCCCCAAAGCCTTACGCCGACAACCCTCTCCACCACGCTCCTCGGCACTATCTGGGAGAGAGCGAGTCTGTAGACCCGCCTAGCCCTCTCCGGCACCTGCCCCACCGCCATGGCGACGCCGGGGCTCGTCTTGCCCGTGACGTCCGCGTTCTCCGAGACGGTCTTGACGGCCAGCTCCCATAGATCCTCCTCGGCGCCCTCCGGCGCGTCGAGGACCAGAGCCACCGCGGCGTTGCCCCTGGTCTTGAAGGGGACGTAGGGGTTCAGCCTTATGAGGCGGGGGTAGTCGGCCAAGATATCGCCGTATTTCCTCAAGATCTCCTTCGCCAGCTTGTAGCCCACGTAGGTCGTGCAACCCCCTCTATGGGAGTCGGTGTCGTCTATCCCGATATGGACCAACACGTCAGCCCCTCAACCCGCCGATGTTGAAGCCCTCAAGCAACTTGCCCAGTATGAGTTCAACACCATCACCGGCAAGGCGACCACGAGGGCCGAGGCGGCCAACATACCCCAGTCCACGGCCTCGCTCGTTAGCTATCGACGCGCCTCGGGAGACCCCCCTCGACACGGGGGCACGTGGCCACGTCATTTAAATATTTCCCGAGAGGGCGCCTCGGCAGAGACGCGGCTACTTGGCCGACTCGAGATTGGCCAAGACCTGTCTGACGTACCTCGGGAGCTCTTCGTAGGCGATCGGTATAGCTCCCTCCACCGGAAGATCCCTATTGAGGGCGTGCCTCACGACAATCCTCACGTCGGCCTCCGCCCAGGCCGGCAGGTCGTTCTCGCTATCGCCCATGTAGACCACGTGCTCCACGCCGAGGAGCGCCTTGAGGAGCCTCACGGCACGTCCCTTATCCACGTCGGCGCCGTATATGTCGACGAAGGGGTGGCGCGAGTACCTCACCACCTTGAGGCCTAGGGAAGCGGCCGTGTTCAGGACCTGCTCGAGCCCGCGGGGCGGGGCGCCGCGCTCCCTCCAGTCTATCGTGACGCCGGCGAGCCTCCCGTCCCAAGTCCTCTTGGCCTCCACCAACGCGTCCAGCGTGCCGGCGGATCTGAGGACGCGGTCCAGCTCAGCCGACTTGAGACCCTCGGCTATCGCCACGTAGCCGCCCGCCCTGACCTCTATGCCGTTCACGCACGCGTAGGCCGCCGCGAAGGGCACGGCCCTCGCGGCGAGGCCGCACTCCTTGGTGGTCACGACCGCGAAGGGGATTCTGTGGGCCAGCTCCCTCAAGGCGTACTCCAGCTCTAGAGGGAGGGAGGGGTCCCTCCTCATAAGCTCCGGAGGCACCAAAGTCCCGTCCAGGTCGGCGAACAGCGCGATCGACACCTGGGGCGGTGCGCCCGATGCTTAAAGCTTTACGCCTCCAGAAGCCGCGCCATCCCGTAATCGTCCAGGATGACGACGGCGCCGCGGAGGGCCTCGCGCCACCAGGGCTTGGAAAGGGCCTTCAGAGCCTCCTCGGGGGTCCAGCATATGGGCTCCAGCCTAGGCGGCGCGTCGGAGAGCTCCACGCACCTCACCACGAAGTCCACGCCGGCGAAGCGCTCCGATATCACCACCGCGTCGACGTCGCTCCAGAGGTTGAAGTCGCCCCTCGCGTAGGAGCCGTAGAGGATGACGGTCACCTTGCCCAGCCGCTCCTTGAGCCTCTCCGCGTACCGCCTCAGCTCGTCCACGACGGCCTCCCTCTCCAGAAGCCTCGCCCTTATCACCTCGTCGATCGGCACGGCGAACACCCCTTCACCCAGTCGATTAGGGCCCGGGCGCATTCGGCCGCCTCGACAGCCTCCTCGCGGGTATACCGCTCGTACGGGACGCCCTCGGCCAAGGCGTCGGGGCAACGCGGCGTGACGTACATCTTGTCCAAGTAACCAACGCAGAACTTGAGCCTCTCGTCAACGCCGCCGCAGAGGCCCGAGAGCTCGTTGAACAACGCGACCAGGTTGTGGCCGAAGGCGGGCTTGCCGAGAGCCCTCAGAAGCGCCTTGACGGCGAACTCCGCCGCTTGCTGCGCCTTGAAGCAAGCCCAAGCGTATGCCTGAAGCCCCATGTCTCCCTCTATCGACCTGTACGTGTATTCCGCCTGCCTAATCCATCTGTCGTACTCCTCGCAGTCGAGAGGCTCCACGGCACTCCCGGAGCCCATCTATTAATCCTTTGGCCGACGGGCATCGATAGGCCATACATAGAGCTAAAGAGGCTATATGGTGTTTCGGCAAAAGGCCAGCTATCGCCTATCCAGATGAGTGGACCGGCCGGGATTCGAACCCGGGATCTCCCGCGCGCGAGGCGTACGCGGGCTCGGCCCTGGGCGTCCTTCCGCTAGACTACCGGCCCGTCCCTCCTTAATTGACGGCCTTATATCCTTTTCCCCTTATTGGCTGGGCGTAGGCCTGACCGGCCAGCGGGATGTCAAATACTACCCGCGGCGTCTATAGACCGCTTGCCCGCGTCGCCGGAATAAATTTAAGAAGCCGGGGGCTAGCGGCGAGGAGGTGCTCGCCCTGAAGCTCATGTTGGTCAAGGCGTTGCTGGACAGCGGAAGGCGCGAGGAGGCCCGGCGCCTCTTCGGGGAGATCGGACGCGCCGTGGGCTCCGCCAAGCCTGATAGACACATAGAGGTTATGTATAGGGCCCTAAAAGAGGAGCTTGAAAGTTCTTAGCCGGCGACTACTCTAGGTCCTGCGGAGCGTATATCGGCATTTTGAGCCGTCTGACAGCTACATGGGTCGCCGAGGCCGTAGACACTAGCGAACCTAACTATACGCCGTCCGGCGAGAGAATAGCAGGTAAACCCGGCGTGAGCGTATCCGCGACGGCGGCGGGCAACGAATAGGGATAAATATATTGCTCAATATACTATATAATAATTTATATAATTACATTTATTACTTACGTAAATATATTAAATTATATTGTTATGTAAAATATGCTATACGGTAAAACGTAACCGGCCGCTAATAGCTGATATATCGCTTTTTCTGTGATATTTTGTTAGTATATTTTTATTCTGCCTCGTATACACGACATTAGTCTATACCAATAGATATATAAAAATCCTCGTATATTTAAGCATGTCGGCCGGCCAGGATCTCGAAGTGAAGCTCCCCTTCGATACATACGTCTCCAATGAGCGATATAGAGCGGGCCCCGAGGCTATAAAGGCCTACTGGGAGCTCCATAGACGCACCGTCGAGGACCTAGAGGGCTACTGGGCTTCCGTCGCTAGGGAGCTTGAGTGGTTTAGGCCTTGGGAGAAGGTTCTTGATGCTTCTAATCCGCCGTTTTATAGGTGGTTTGTCGGGGGTGAGCTGAACCTTTCCTATCTGGCTATCGATAGGCATGTCAAGACTTGGCGTAAGAACAAGCTGGCGTTGATATGGGAAGGAGAGCCGGTAGACCAGACAGGATACCCCACAGACAGGAGGAAATTCACCTACTACGACCTATGGAGAGAGGTGAACAGAGTGGCGTACATGTTGCGGAGCAACTTCGGCATAAAGAAGGGCGACCGCATAACGCTGTATCTGCCGATGATACCCGAGTTGCCCATAGCCATGCACGCGGCGTGGAGGATAGGCGCCATAACCAACGTGGTGTTCTCGGGCTTCTCGGCCGACGCGTTGGCCGACCGCATAAACGACTCGCAGAGCAGGCTCGTGATAACGGCGGACGGCTTCTGGAGGAGGGGGAAGGTGGTGAGGCTTAAGGATATCGTGGACAAGGCCCTGGAGAAGGCGCCCTCGGTGGAGAACGTCATAGTCTACAAGAGGCTCGGCCTCAACGACGTGCCCATGACGGAGGGCAGGGACTGGTTCTGGGACAACGCCATGGCCGGGGTGCCGCACAACGCCTACGTCGAGCCCGAGAGGATAGAGAGCACTCACCCGGCCTACATGCTGTATACCTCGGGCACCACCGGGAAGCCCAAGGGCATAGTCCACGACACGGGCGGCTGGGCCGTCCACGTCTACGCCACCATGAAGTGGGTCTTCGACCTGAGGGACGACGACATATACTGGTGCACCGCCGACATAGGCTGGGTCACCGGCCACTCGTATATAGTCCTCGGGCCCATGCTCATGGGCGCTACGCAGGTGATGTACGAGGGCGCCCCCGACTTCCCGCAGCCCGACCGTTGGTGGTCGATAATCGAGAGGTACGGCGTCACCGTGCTGTACACCTCGCCGACGGCTATAAGGACCTTCATGAGGTTCGGCGAGGAGTGGCCCAGGAAACACGACCTGTCGACTCTCAGAATTATCCACTCGGTGGGCGAGCCCATAAACCCCGAGGCGTGGAGGTGGGCCTATACAAACCTCGGCTACCAGAACGTGGCCTTCGGCTCCACGTGGTGGATGACGGAGACAGGGGGCATAGTGATATCGCACGCGCCGGGCCTCTACCTGGTGCCTATGAAGGCCGGCACGAACGGCCCGCCGCTCCCCGGCTTCGAGGCGGACGTAGTCGACGACAACGGTAAGCCCGTGCCGCCGGGCGTCAAGGGCTATCTGGTGCTCAAGAGGCCGTGGCCCGGCATGCTCCAGACTATCTGGGGCGATCCCGAGCGTTATATCAAGACTTACTGGAGTAGGTTCCCGGGTATGTTCTATGCTGGGGATTACGCGATTAAGGATAAGGACGGCTATATCTGGGTGTTGGGGAGAGCCGACGAGGTGATCAAAGTCGCCGGACACCGCCTAGGCACCTACGAGCTGGAGTCTGCGCTTATATCGCACCCCACGGTGGCGGAGGCGGCGGTGGTGGGCATACCAGACCCAATAAAGGGAGAGGTACCCATAGCGTTCGTCGTGTTGAAGCAAGGCGTTGCCGGGACCGACGAGCTGAGGAAGGAGCTCCGCCAGCACATACGCAACACCGTCGGCCCCATCGCCGAGCCGGCCCAGATATACTTCGTCACGAAGCTCCCCAAGACCCGCTCCGGCAAGATAATGAGGCGCCTATTGAAGGCGGTGGCGACCGGGGCGCCCCTCGGCGACGTCACCACGTTAGAGGACGAGACGTCGGTGGAGGAGGCGAAGAGGGCGTACGAGGAGTTGAAAAAGGAAGTATCATAATAAAATAAATATTTGTAAAGAATATTTATTTTTACTTTATTAAAGGGGATTTCTTCAGTATCAATACTTTAAAATCCGAGATATCTTAAGTATATGGCAAACGGAAGTACGGCAAATCCGGCGCCTCTAGGCCTCTCGGGCTTCGCGTTGACGACGCTTGTGTTGAGTAGCTTCAACGCAGGCCTCCTCAGCGGGCAGGGCGTGCCTGTAGTGCTCGGCTTAGCCGCGTTCTACGGAGGCCTGGCGCAGCTCGTCGCTGGTATTTTGGAGTACTTCAAGGGCAATACATTCGGCTACGTAGCCTTCTTCACATACGGCGCCTTCTGGGAGTGGTTCTACCTCACGGTGGCCTTCTTCCCGCAGTCTCTGCCGTACGTCCCCATAGTGTTGTGGGCCTTCGGCATATTTACCTTCGTCATGTGGATAGGCACGTTTAGGGCCAACGCGGCTCTGTTCGTCGTGTTCCTCCTCTTGTGGATCACCTTCTTCCTCCTAGCCGCAGGCGCCACGGTGGCCGGGGGCTATGTGGGCATACTGACCGCGTTGGCCGCCTGGTACGCCGCCTTTGCCCCAGTCCTGGCCGAGATGTGGGGGAAGCCGGCCGGCGCGTTCCTAGGCCCGCCTCCGGTTAAGCCCAAGAAATAATCCCTTTTTTACTTCATCAAGGCCCTTATAGGCCTAAGCTCTCTCCTAAAGGGGTCGAGCACCAGCCCGAAGATCTCCAGCGTCACGACGCCGAGGAGGTTCTCGTCCTCGCTCTCGCCCAAGACGACGGGGGTGTGCCTCTCGCCGTAGCCGGGTAGCTCCACTAGAGCTTCCGAGATGCCTCTCCTTATCGTCGTGCCGTCGGCCAAGACGAACTCCATTTCGCCCATCGGCTTAAGCCCTAGATACTCCCACACGTCCCTCTTCAACACGGTGTACGTGGCTCCCGAATCGACTAGAGCCCTTACGTCCCTTCTCCTGTCCCCATGCTTCACGACTATGTCCACGTAGACGAGGCCCACGGAGTGTAGCCCGCCGCGGGATATAAGCGTTCTCGGCGGCGCGTCGTTTTTACATTTTTAAACGGGATTTTTAGACGTGACCCCTCTCGAGTTCGTGGAGGTGGTGGGACAGATCTACGCCATAGAGAACCCCATAGGCAAGCTGGGGATAGTCGGCGAGATGGCCATGGACCGCCCCCAGGAGTTCAGGAAGGCCGTTAGGGCTATGGCGATCGCGGTCATAGTGCTCTCGTCCATATTCTCCTTGGTCGGGGGCCCGCTCCTCTCGGCTCTAAACATAGACATAGTCGGGTTCAAGATAGCCGGCGGCATAATTATCCTGTCCACGTCGGTTATCACGCTGGTGCACGGGAGCACCGCCACGTTAGGCGGCAAGCTGGAGGAGGCGGCCGTGGTGCCGCTCGCCACGCCGCTTATAGTGGGGCCCGGCACAATGACCACGTTGATATTGTACTCGACGATCTACGGCCCGGCTATCACGTTGTTGGGCTCGCTGACGGCCTCCGCGTTGTCCATCGCCACGCTCTATGCTGGGGCCAGGCTCGTTAAGGCCGTCGGGCCGATACCGGCGAGGGCCTTGGGGCGGTTCATGGCGTTGATCATAGCGACCACGGGCACCGAGCTCGTGCTGTCGGGCGTGTCGCAGTATGTCGCGCGGCTCCGGGCTTAGGATATATACGGACGCGGCCGGGCTGGACAAGGCGGTATCCCCCATCGAGAATCTGCTCTACATATACTTGGAGGCGCCGTCGCTGTCGGTTAGGAGGAGCTGGGTCTTGGTGAGGCGCAGGCCGGGGCTGGACGGGCTCGTCGACGCGTTAAGGTTCGGCTTAAGGTTCGCGCCGGAGCTTTTGGGCTTCCAGGCGACCGTCGTCGAGGCGCTCGACGCCGAGGAGCTCTCCCTGCTCGTCGGCTTGAGCCCCAGCGATCTGGGGGATATCTACGTCTTGTTCGCAGGCTCCGAGGCGGCGCTGGGCGGGCTGGGGGCTATCCGCGGCGAGTGTCCCGGCCGTACTTCTTGCTACATTTTAAGGCAGTACCCGAGTCATCATATTGATAAAATTATCTAATATAAAAATTGAATAATTATATTTATTACAGTTTTTCGCTTTACTTATCATAAATTATTGTGGACTAAGTTTAATGAGAAAATATAAATATACAAATTTACAGAAACATTAATGGTTGAGGTGAGCCTTTTGGTCGGCGGCCCTCAAGGCAAGGGCGTAGAGACCGCGTCAATAATGCTGATCTATGCCGTGGGCTCCGCCGGGTATTACGTCTACGGCAGGAGAGAGTTCTGGTCCAACATAGCGGGCGGGAGGCACAGTTATTTCGTGGGCAGGATAGCCGATCGATGGCCTCCCGGCGGCATAGGCAACAAGGTGAAGCTCGCGCTTTTCATGGACGGGCATGCCGTGTTCGAGCACATATTCCACGTAGAGCGAGGCGGGGTGGCCGTCTACAACACAGAGGAGGACGGGAAGACCCTCGAGTCGTTCACCATGATCTCTAGGACCGCGGTGGAGAGGCTGTCCGACTTCTTCAAGAGGCAGGGGCTCGAGCCCACAGTCAAGAACGCTGTGGAGTACATGAAATCGCAGGGGGTGAAGGTGGTGGGGTTGCCCTTCAACAAGATATTGCTGGACGTAGGGCGGAAGATAGGGGTAACCTCCCCGGTCATGCTGTCCCGCTTCGTGAACACGCTAGTGGTGGCCGTGGGCGCGTCCCTCCTGGGCCTCCCCGTCGAGTACGTGGAGAGGGGCGTCGCCTTTGCGTTGGGGAGGAAGAAGGAGGTCATAGAGCAGAACAAGATGGTCGCAGCCGAGGTGGGCAAGATGGTGACGGAGCGCGTGGAGACCTTGGCGCCTAGGACGCCCGAGACAAAACGGATCTACTGGAACGGGAACGAGGCGGTAAGCGTAGGCAAGATAATGGGCGGGGTGAGGTTCATATCATTCTACCCGATCACCCCAGCCAGCGACGATCCCATGTTCGCCGAGAGGAAACTGCCCTACCCAGTCCTGCCCGTCTCGGAGGATCTCAAGGCCATGGAGCGCGTGGGCGCCGTGGTTCTTCAGACCGAGGACGAGCTGGCCGCTATAGCGGCGGCGGCGGGGGCGGCGATGGCGGGGGCGCGGGCGGCGACAGCCACGTCGAGTCCCGGCATGAGCCTGATGGCGGAGACCATATCCATGTTGGGCATGGCGGAGCTGGGCGTCGTGCTCACTCTGTGGTCCAGGGCTGGGCCGAGCACGGGCCTCGCGACGAGGACCGGCCAGCACGACCTCTTCTACTCGCTGTTCATAGGCCATGGAGAGTTCCCCAAGATAGTCCTGGCCAGCGGGGATCTTGAGGAGGCGTTCTACGACGCCATAAAGATCGTGAATTGGGCCGACAAGTACCAGGTGCCGGTGATCCACCTGGTGGATAAGGACCTCTCTAACACGTTCGCAGTGATGCCGGCGCCGGATCCCTACTCGGTGAGGATAGAGCGGCCCCAGCCTGTGGTGTTCCCGGAGGAGAGAGACGCCAACAGGTACGAGATAACTAAGGACGGGTTGCCGATCAGATATCTGCCGGGCATATCCAAGGCCGTGTACCACGTGGTGAGCCTCGAGCACGACCCCGAGGGCGATCCCGACGAGGACACCGAGATGGTCAAGAAGATGTACGACAAGCGCATGAGGAAGATCGAGACAATTATGAGGGAGATACCGGACGAGGACAAGGTCCGCTACTACGGGCCTCCCGACGCGGGCACCGTAATAGTCTCGTGGGGCACGACGAAGTTGCAGATACTCTCGGCTCTTGAGAAGTTGCCGGGGGTGGGCTTCCTGCAGTTGAGGCTCCTCTACCCGTTCCCCGCCGACCTCGTGAGGAAGTACTTGGAGGGCAGGAGGACGTTGTTCATAGAGGGCAACTACACGGCCCAGAGCTCGTTGCTCGTGAGGATGTACACGGGGATCTCGGCCGACGGGGTGGCCGTGAAGTACAACGGGCGGCCCATCACGACAGACGACGTGTTGGAGGCCTACGAGCGCTTCGCCAAGGGCGAGAAGAGGATAGAGCTGGAGTGGGATCTATGACCGCCGCCACAACCATCAAGGTATCGCTGAAGAGGACGCCGCAGGACTACAAGTGGACCAAGCCGCCCGAGTGGTGCCCCGGTTGCGGCCACTTCGGCACATTGCAGGCCTTGTTGCAGGTATTCGCCGAGCTCGACATGGATCCGACGCGGACGGTGTTGGTCTCGGGCATAGGCTGTAGTAGCAGGTTGCCGCACTACGTGAGGACCGTGTCGGCGCACACAATCCACGGCAGGGCCATACCCTTCGCCATAGGCCTCAAGCTCGCCAACCCCAACCTGGAGGTGATAGTCGTCGGCGGAGACGGCGACCTCTTCGCGATAGGCGGCAACCACATACTGGGAGCGGGCCGCAGAAACGTCGACTTCACGGTGATACTCATGGACAACGCGGTCTACGGACTGACGCGCGGCCAGGCGGGGCCCACACTGCCGCTGGGCATGCAGCCCAAGGCCTTGTCAAAGCCCAATCCACACGCCGACCTCAACCCGTTGCTGGTGGCGCTTGCGTCCGGCTTCACCTTCATAGCCAGGGCCTACAGCTACGACATAAAGTACACCGCGAAGATAATCAAGGAGGCCATACTGCACAAGGGCTCGGCGATAGTCCAGATATTCAGCCCCTGCGTGACGTACAACAACATAATGACGAGGGAGTGGTACGAGAAGAGGGTCTACAAGCTCGACAACGACCCCACTTGGGATCCGGTCGTCCACGACGAGAAGGAGGACTACGAGAAGAGGAAGCGGGCCATAGAGAAGATCCTCGAGCCGGACAGATTCGCGCTGGGGGTGCTGTACAAGAACGAGCTGGTGCCGACGTTCGAGGAGAGGTACGCGTCCATGTACGACCCCAACTACATGAAGATACCGCCGGCGATACAGCCTGTGGAGAAGGACGGGAAGTCGGTGATAGACTTCTACAAATTGATGGCGGATAGGCTACTCTAAGGTCTTCCCTAGAGCCCTCGCCAAAGCCCTCGCTTTTTCCATCAACTCCCCGAATTGGCCGAACGTCAGCTGTTGCGCCGCGTCGCTCAGCGCCTTGTCCGGATCGGGGTGCACCTCGACTATCAACCCGTCGGCGCCGGCCGCCAGTATTGCCAGAGCGAGCGGTATGACGAAGCGGCGGTCGCCCGCCGGGTGGCTCGGATCGCCGATCACGGGCAGATGCGTCGCCTGCTTCGCGTAGGCTATGGCGCCGACGTCCAGCGTGAACCTGAGAGTCCTGTCGAAGGTCCTTATGCCCCTCTCCACCAACACCACGTCGCCGTTTCCGTGGAGGGCCACGTACTCGGCGGCTGCCAGCCACTCGTCGATGGTATTGCCGAAGCCCCTCTTCAGCAGAACCGGCTTCCCCGCCTTCCCGAGCTTCTTCAGAAGCGTGAAGTTCTGCATGTTCCTGGCGCCTATCTGGAGCGCGTCGGCGTATTTCGCGACCAGCGGTATGTCTTGGCCGTCCATGACCTCGGTCACCACGGGTAGCCCAGTGACCGACCTGGCCTCGGCCAACAGCTTCAGCCCCTCCTCGCCCAGCCCCTGGAAGGAGTAGGGGGACGTCCTCGGCTTGAAGGCGCCTCCCCTCAACGCGTGGGCGCCCATCTCCTTGACGGCCTTCGCCGCCGAGAATATCTGTTCTCTGCTCTCCACCGAGCACGGCCCCGCTATGACGAAGATCTTGCCCTCGGCGATCTCCCTATCGCCTATCCTCACGGCAGTGGGCTCCTTCTTCCACGCCCGGGACACCAGCTGGTACTCCCCCTTTAGGTCCACCTCCACGTCTGCCTTGACCGGCGGCTTGGCCTTGGCGTTTGGAGGAGCCGTCACTATGTAGTAGCCCCAAGCCTCTATATACCATGATGAGATGCCCTCACGATCTAGATATTCCTTGAGGGCCTTCGCCCTCTCCGGATCCCTGAACGCATATAGCATGGGGCCGGGACGATAACGGCTTATATATCTTCGGCATTACTTCTTAATAACTCTATACTTTGGCCCATGGTCCTTGATCTGGTGACCAGAAACGCCGTGGAGGTGATAACCGAGGAGGAGGTAAGGTCGAGGGTCGGCGGCAGGGCCTATGTGGGCTACGAGCCAGTGTGGCCGGTGCACGTGGGCTGGCTGATATGGATGTTCAAGGCGCGGGATCTCGTGGAGGCCGGCTTTGAGGTGTTGCTCCTCGAGGCCACGTGGCACGCCTGGATAAATGATAAGGGCGACTTCGCGTCTCTGGCCGAGCACGCGGCTAGGATAAGGGAGCTGGCGGCCAGAATATCCGGCAAGTTCAAGTTCAAGGACGGCAGAGAGCTGGCGGCCGATCCTAGATATTGGGAGCTCGTGGTGAAGGTCGCCAAGTCGACGTCTCTCGCCAGGATTAGACGCGCCATACCCATAATGGGCAGGCGCCAAGAGGAGGTGGAGCTGGACTTCTCCAAGTTGCTCTACCCGGCCATGCAAGTCGCCGACATGTTCTATCTAGACGTGGACGTGGCGCTGGGCGGCCTGGACCAGAGGAGGGCCCACATGCTGGCGCGCGACGTCGCCGAGAAGCTGGGCCTCAAGAAGCCCGCCTCGATACACACGCCCATAGTAACATCCCTCAGCGGAGTCGGGAGGATGGAGGGCACCAGCAGGGAGATAGACGAGGTGCTCGCGCTGTACAAGATGTCCAAGTCGCGGCCAGGTTCTGCCATCTACGTCACGGATACCCCGGAGGAGATCGGCAAGAAGATCTGGGCGGCCTACTGTCCTCCGAGGGAGGTGGAGTTCAACCCAGTCTTCGAGCTGGCCGCCTACCTGCTGGTGCCGTACGGAGGCCCTCTGGAGATCGGCGGGAGGAGGTACGAGGACGCAAAGGCGCTCGCCGAGGACTACAAAAACGGCGTCCTGCAACCGCAGGCCTTGAAGCAGGCGGTGGCCGACGGCTTGGTGGGGCTGCTCTCGCGGCTGGGGCTGTCGACGGTCGGCAGTAACGTTTAAAAAGGGTCTCTCGCCCCCTGACATGGAACTCGCCTCGGGGTACGCGAAATCGGGGTGGGGTCGTTGAGCGAGCTGGCTTGTGAGGCGAGGCGAAGGCTACTCATAATGGCCGCGTACGATCCCGGCATCCATATAGGCTCCTCGTTGTCGGTGCTCGACATATTGACCGCCCTATACGGAACCGGCCGCGTGAGGTTCAACGCGCACAACGGGCTGTCGACGAGGAACTACCTGGTCCTCTCGAAGGGACACGCTGTGCACGCCATATACGCCCTCGCCTCTGTCTTCGGGTATCTGAACCTGGACGAACTCAGGGAGACGGGCTCCTTGGGTAGCAGGCTCCAGAACCATCCCGAGGACGACACGCCGTTCGTCGACGTGTCCAACTCGGGCTCTCTAGGCCTCGGCATAGGCATGGCGGTGGGCCTCGCCCTGGGGCTTAAGCTTAGGGGCGCCACCGGCCGCGTGTATCTGGTGACGGGCGACGGCGAGCTCGACGAGGGGGTGTCTTGGGAGTCCTTCGCAGTGGTGGCCTCCTACGGCTTGAGCAACGTGGTGACGATCGTCGACCTCAACAACGCGCAACTGGACGGGCCGTCGGACGAAGTGCTCAAGAAGGGCGATCTGGCGGGCCGGTTCAAGGCGATGGGCTTCTTCGTCCAGACGGTGGACGGCCACGACGTGGACAAGCTCGTCGAGGCGTTGGAGGCCGCCGAGAAGGCGGGCGCGCCGAGCGTCATCATAGCGAGGACCGTCAGGGGCAAGGGGGTGCAGGGCCTCGAAGGCTCTATAAAACAGAGGATACCTAGGGACGAGGCGTTGGAGCTCGCCGGCAAGCTATCATGTCGCTAGTCGAGGAGCTCACGCCGAGGGAGGCCGCCGGCAAGGCGCTCGCCGATTTGGGCGATTTGAGAAACGACGTGGTCGTGTTGGTGGCGGATACTGGGGAGACCACCAGGGCTAGGTTCTTCGCCGAGAGGCACCCCGACAGGTTCTTCAACGTCGGCATTGCGGAGCAGGCAATGGCCGCCATAGCGGCGGGCCTGGCCAGCGCCGGCTTTATGCCCTACGCCTTGACGTTCGCGGCGTTTATGGCCAGAGCTTGGGAGATAATAAGGAACTCCATAGCGCGCCTCAACCTCCCCGTCCGCTTGGTGGGCACCCACGCCGGCTTCTCCGACGCCTACGACGGCCCGTCGCACCAGGCATTGGAGGACCTGGCGCTCTTCCGCGTACTGCCGAACTTCACCGTGATCGCGCCGGCTGATTCCTGCGAGACGTATAGGGCCGTCATGGCCTCCGCCGAGGTCAAGGGCCCCGTCTACATAAGGGTGGGCAGGGACTTCCACGTGCCGACCACCTGCGACATGTATAAGGTCTTCGAGGTGGGTAAGGGCTACGTCGCTCTCGACGGCCACGACGTTGCCCTGCTGACGACCGGCCAGATGTTGAGCTTCGCCTTGGACGCGGCGCATATACTCAAGGAGAAGGGGGTATCGGCCGCCGTTCTGCACTTCCCCACTGTGAAGCCGCTGGACCTCACGCTCCTGTCGCGCTACGCGAGGACGGTGAAGGCAATAGTCACCGTCGAGGAGCACGTGGTCCACGGCGGCTTCGGCTCCGCGGTCGCCGAGGCGTTGATAAATCTGGGGCCTAAGCCCATGGCCATAATGGGCGTCAAGGGCTTCGGGAGGACCGCGAAGAGCCCCGCCGACCTCTACCAGTTCTTCGGCCTAACCCCCGACAACATAGCGGCGAGGGCCGAGGAGTTGATCTCCCTATCGAGATGAGGGAGTTCGCCTACCGGCACAGCAGAGGCGCCACGAAGTTCGTGGTCGGCAGAGGCCTCGACGTGCGCTCGTTCGTGGGGGGCAGGGCAGTCTACCTCGTCGACGCCAACTCTGGCGTGGAGTTCGAGGACGCCCTAGTGCTGGGAGGCGGCGAGGAGGTCAAGAGCTTGGAGGTCCTCACCAAGGTGTACGAGCATCTGATGTCCCGCGGCGCCGACAGATCGACGTATTTAGTGGCCGTCGGGGGCGGGGCTCTGTTGGACCTAGCCACCTTCGCCGCAGGGACGTACATGAGGGGCATGCGGCTAGCCTTGGTCCCCACGACTCTGCTCGCCATGATCGACGCGGCGGTAGGAGGAAAGGGGGCCGTCGACTGGGGTCGCGTCAAGAATCTGGTGGGCGTGTTCTATCAGCCCGACGTGATAATCGCCGATCTGAGGTTCGTGGATCGGCTCCCCGACAGGGTCTACGCCTCCGCCTTCGCCGAGGCGGTGAAGTATGGAGTGACGCTGGACGGCGACCTCTTCGCCTGGCTTAAGGCCAATGCGGCTGGGCTGAGGAGGAGGGACGGGACGCTTCTGGAGGAGGCGGTCTACAGATGCGCCAAGATAAAGGCCTCGGTAGTCGAGGAGGACGAGTTCGAGACCAAGGGGGTGAGACAGGTGCTTAACTTCGGACACACTGTGGGCCACGCAGTGGAGAGGCTTCTAGGTCTGCTACACGGCGAGGCCGTCTCCGTAGGCATGGCCGTTGAGGGCGCCGCGGCCGTCGAGGCCGGTCTCTTCAAGGAGGCGCACCTAGACGAGCTCTTGGGCCTCTTGACGGCCTTCGGCCTCCCGACGAAGGTCTGTCTGGGGCCGGACGACGTGGAGGAGGCCAAACGCCTGGTGGAGCGCGACAAGAAGAGGAGGGGCGACCGCCTGCTCATGCCGGTGCCCACGGACATAGGCAGATGGGTCCTGGAGGAGGTGCCGCTCGAATCGGTCAAGAGGGTCATAGAGAGGCTGAGGTGTCCCGCGTAGGACGTCCAAGAACTGGTGGTCCTCGCGCGGAGGGGACGTAGTAGGGATGTCGTAAGTCAGCGGCTGTCTGTATCGGCTCCGTATATGTGCCGACCTCTAGCCCTCCACAGCCAGCGGCCCGGGCGGCCGCGCGCTGATAAACGTAGGCGAAACAAAAATGAAGACCCCGCGGGCGGGCTCTCGTTTTTATTACACGGGTTTCGTTTGTTGATGCTCTGCGTAAGGCCCTCCCCTATATCTGGCGACTTCGCGGCGCCGCCGTCTAAGCCCTTGAGCCAACGCTACATACTGGCCGCGGCGCTCGCCGAGGGCTCCACCGAGGTGGGGCCGCTGGAGCTGAGCGACGACGTGGTGGCCGCCTTGAGGGCCGCACAGCCTATCTCGAACATATCGCTCGTAGGCCAGAGGGCCGTGATAGGGAGGAGGGAGCCGGAGCCTGTGCGCGCCTTCAGCGTCGGGGATTCGGGCTTCACGTTGAGGGTGGCCACGGCCCTCTACGCCGGCATCAAGGGCACCACGGTGATATACGCCTCGGAGCAGGTCAGCAGAAGGCCTCTGGAGGACTTGGTGGCCGTGCTGAAGAGATACGCCGAGGTCGTCTGGATGCCAGGCGTCGTGCTCATCAAGAGCGGCGGAGTCAGACGCGTGGACGCGGCCATACGCGGCGACATCACATCGCAGTACGTCAGCGGGCTTATGTACCTCTCAGCCGTGGCCGAGGAGGGCGGGCGCATCAGGGTGGAGGGGAGGAAGTCGTGGCAGTACGTGGAGGCGACGGCCGACGTCCTCAGAAGATTCGGCGGCAGAGTCCGGATAGAGGGCGGCGAGGTCGTCGTCGAGGGGCCCTTGAAGTCGCCGGGCTCCGTCGAGGTGCCGGGGGACTACGCCCTTTCGGCCTTCTTGTTGGTGGGCGCCGCAGTGACCGGAGGCCGCGTCTCGGTGGGCGGGCTGGGAGAGGGGCCCGACAAGGCGATATTAGATGTGCTCAAGGAGTCGGGGGTCTCGGTTAGCGCGTCCGGCAACGTCGTATCCGTGGAGGGGGCGCCGACGAGGCCTATCGACGTCGATCTGTCCAACGCGCCTGATCTGGCCCCTCCGGCGGCTCTTCTGGCCGCCTTCGCGCCGGGCCGTAGCGCGTTGAGGGGCGTGGAGCATCTGGCGTATAAGGAGTCCAACAGGATAGAGACCATAAGGGACGTGTTGGGCAGGATGGGGATCTCCGCCGAATATAAGGACGGGGCCTTGTTCGTTGAAGGGCCTCCGAGGGCTAGAGACGTCGAGTTCAAGTGCCACGGCGATCATAGGATATGCTTGATGGCACTCGTCGCGGCGAGGGCCGTAGGCGGTTGCGTCGACGACATATCGCCGGTAGCCAAGACTTGGCCCTCGGCGCCGCTCTACCTCATTGCTTAAAAATAGGCCGCGTGGCGGTGGCGATGGATATAGTGGAGGCTTTGGCCGAGATAAACAAGGCTAGGCCGGCCTATAGGCTCGATATAGGCGAGCCAGACGTCGAGCCTCCGAGAGAGGTGCTGGAGGCTTTGAGACAGTTAAGGGACGCGCCGTACGGTCCCTCCGAGGGTCTGCCCGAGCTCAGAGAGGCGATCGCCGGACTTTTCGGCGTCGATAGGGACGAGGTAGTGGTGGTCGCCGGCGGGAGGCACGGCGTGGCGGCGCTTATGTGGGCCTTCAGGAAGGCCGGGTTAATAACGACGAGGCCCTACTACCCCGGCTACCTCGAGATAGCCTCTGCGTTCGACATAAGGCTTGACTTCGTAGACGCCGAGGAGGGCCGCGGCTGGACCCCCGAGTTCTCCCGACGCGGGGTCTACCTCGTGAACTACCCCAACAACCCCACAGGCGCCATACTGGACAGAGGGAAGGTCAAGGAGCTTGTGGACGTCGCCGAGTTTGTGATAAGCGACGAGGTGTATAGGGATATCGCGTTCGCCGAGTTCGTGTCTCCTCTTAAGCTGTCCCCGAACGTCGCCGTGGTTTACAGCTTCAGCAAGGTCTTCTCCGTTCCCGGCTTCAGGCTGGGCGCAGTCATAGCGCCTAGAGATGTCGCGAGGCTCGTCGTCAGATTTAACAGAGCTACCGTCAACTTAGCCCCCTCTGTGTTGCAGAGGGCCGTCGCGCCTCTGGTGCCCGAGATACCGCGCATAGCCGCGAGGCTGTCGGAGATATACAGGCGGAGGGTCGAGATCGCCAAGAAGGCGTTAGGCTTGAAGTTCGTCGAGCCCAAAGGCGCCTTCTACATATTCCCGCGTCTGGGCTGTAGCGGCACCGAGTTATTGAGGAGGGCCCTCTCCCGCGGAGTCTCGGTGTTGCCGGGAGAGGTATTCGGCTCGCCCAACCACGCGAGGATCGCGCTGGTGTTGCCGGAGGATAGGCTGTTGACCGCTCTGTCTTTGTTAAACGAGGCGTGTCCAGGCGCCTGAGCCGAGCCGCCCAACGGCCTCGGCCTCTATTGCGCCGGCGGCCTGCCCGGCGCTGGGGCTTGAGGGAAATCTATTATTAGGGGCTTCCCGCGCACCTCATGGAGCCGAAGGACTTGGCCAAGCTCGTCTTGGTCTCCAACCCGGCCCTCGACGGCGGCAGGGGGTACTTCGTATATACCAAGATAAATATCAAGAAGGATCGGTACGACTCGTCGATATGGGAGGTGGATCTGTCCAGTCTGGAGAAGAGGGCTATCCTCCCCGGCCCGGCCGACATAGCGCCTTTGCCTAGGGACGGGCGCATCGCCTTTCTATCCCGGCGAGGTCTAGGCAAAAAGTCCAGAGGGATAGGGCTCTGGATACTGGAGAGAGGCGGCGTCCCTAGACGGCTGGCCTACTTCCCTCTCGGCGTCTTGGATCTCTCGTGGTCGCCCGACGGCTCGAGGCTCGCGGTGGTCGCCTATAGGGGAAAGCCGGAGAAGGACGTGAAGCACGTGGAGGGGCTACCGCTCTGGATGAACGACTTCGGCTTCTCCTACAACGTCGAGTCCCACCTATATCTAGTCGACGCCGCGAGCGGGGTGAAGAAGGCGGTGACCGAGGGCTGGGCTAGGGTGAGGCACGCCGCTTGGAGCCCCGACGGGCGCTACATAGCCTATACCGTGGCCAGAGACCAGCTGAGGCCTTACCTGGTCGACCTGGTCGTCTACGACGTGGTAGCAAAGACCCATAAGGTCCTCGCCAGAGGGCTCGAGTCGGCCCACCACGTGGCTTGGAGCCCCAAGTCGGACGCAGTCGCCGTGGCCGGCCACAAGATGCCGAGGGGCTTCGCCTCGCATAACAGGATCTACGTCTATTGGCTGGACGGATCCGAGCGGTGCCTTACCTGCGACTTCGACAGGAACGCGGTCAACACTCTCAACAGCGACGTGAGGGGGCCCAGCTACTCCCCCGCGATCCAGTGGGCGGGCGACTTCGTCTATTTCGTGGCCACCGTCGGGGGCTCTGCGGAGCTCTACAGGGTCGATGTGGACGGGAAGGTCGAGAGGGTGATAGGCGGCGAGGGCGTCGTCGACGAGTTCGCTGTGGACGGGAGCGGGCGGGTGCTCTACACGTTCATGACGGCCGACTCGCCTAAGGAGCTCTACCTGTATGAGGGCGGGCGGACAGAGAGGCTCACCTCCTTCAACGACTTCGCGAAGGAGTCCTTGGGCTTCCTGAAGCCGGAGCACTTCACCTTCAAGGCGAGCGACGGCGCCGATATAGAGGGCTGGGTGCTCATGCCTAAGGGCACGGGGAAGAGGCCTTGGGTCCTCTACATACACGGCGGCCCCAAGACGGCGTATGGCTGGAGCTTCATGTTCGAGTTCCAGCTACTGGCCTCTAAGGGGTACGCCGTGGTCTACACGAATCCCAGAGGCTCCGACGGGTACAGCGAGGAGTTCGCCGACATAAGGTGCAGGTACGGCGAGAGGGACTACCAGGACTTAATGGAAGCGGTGGACTACGTCCTCGCCCGTTTCGAGCTCGACGAGAGGCGGGCGGCGGTTGCCGGAGGATCCTACGGCGGCTTCATGACCAACTGGATAGTGACCCACACGGACCGCTTCGCCGCCGCGATAACCCAGAGATCTATCTGCGACTGGATATCTATGTTCGGCACCACCGATATAGGGTGGTACTTCGTCGAGGACCAGATCTGTTGCACGCCCTGGAGGGATAGGGACAGATGTATAGAGAAGAGCCCGTTGTTCTACGCCGGGAGGGTCAAGACGCCGACGTTGGTAATCCACTCAATAGAGGACTACAGAACCTGGCTGGACCAAGGCGTGGCGTTCTACACAGCGCTTAAACTGAACGGGGTCGAGACCAGGCTGGTGTTGTTCCCAGGCGAGTCCCACGAGCTGACCAGGAAGGGGAAGCCGAGGCACAGGATCGAGGACCTTAAACAGAAGCTTGAGTGGCTGGACAGACATCTCGGGAAAAACCTTAAATCGGGCCCCGGATAGGGCAATATGGGGTACTGATATGCGCCACGGTATTGGTGGAGAGACCTAGAGATCTCGAGAAGGCGTTAAGGTCGCCGGTCAGATGCGTCGAGGCCCGTCTAGATCCCTATAGGGGCGAGCTCGCCCCCGTCGTCGACCTGTTGGGCGAGCTGGCTAGGTCGAAGACCCTAATAGTGACAGTCAGATCGTCCGCCGAGGGCGGCCACTTTAAGGGCTCGGAGGAAGAGAGGCTCTCCGTCTACCTTAAGGCTCTCGACGCGGCGCCGCAGTACGTCGACGTCGAGCTCGCGGCGAAGATAAGGGAAGAGGTAGTGAGAGCCAAGGGGCCCGCCAAGGCTATCTTGAGCAGACACGATTTCGGGGGGACGCCGGATCTCGAGATCTTGAGAGGATGGGTCCGCGAGGCCGAGAAGGGCGGGGCAGACGTGGTGAAGATAGCCACCACGGCCAAGGGCTGGGACGACAACTTCAAGGTCTTGTCGCTGGTAGGCCGCGGCGGAAAGCCCGTGGTGGCGTTCGCCATGGGCCCCCTCGGCGTTATGTCCAGAATCTTCGCCCCCCTCATGGGGGCCCCCTTCACGTACGCCGCTCTGGACGCACCGGCGGCGCCGGGCCAGCTGAGCTATGGGGCGATGGAGGCTATATATTCATCGCTGGGGATATATAGCAACCTATCGTCGTTACCCGATATGAGGGCCGCGCTCGACGCAGTGGACTCGGCGTTGATCCATCTACTAAAGCTGAGGCTCGAGATATGCAGAGACATAGGCAGGTTAAAGAAGTCGCTGGGCCTCTCGGTGTACGACGACAGCAGGGAGGCCGAGGTGCTGAAACGCGCCGGCGACTTCAAACAGCTTTTCGATCTGGTTGTCCAGATGTGTAAGGCAGTGCAGATAGTCGTGCCTACTTGACTCCGAGGAACTCCAACACGGCCCTACGCATGACCGATCTGTCCGGCTTGACGCCGAGCCATATCTCCTCGGCGGCGGCGCCCTGCTCGACCAGTATATCGACGCCGTCCACCACGGCGACGCCTAGCTCCTCGGCGAGCGCGACCATGGCGGTCTTCGGCGGGTTGTAGACGAACTCCACGTACGCCTTGGCGCCGTCCAGCGGAGCCAGCACCGTGTCGTGGACCGGCGTCGCGTTGACGACGACGTCGGCCCTCCCCACATCGCCGAGCCCCACGCCGCGGATCCTCGCGCCGAACCTCTCGGAGAATTCCTTGGCCAAGGACTCGGCCCTCTCCCTGGTCCTGTTGGCAACGACTACCTCCGCCGCGCCGGCCTTGACCGCAGCGTACACCGCGGCCCTCGCGGCGCCTCCAGCGCCCAGCACTAGAACTCTGCCCCCCTCCATGTACCTCCCCGCGAGCCTGTAGACGGCGAGGTAGTCCGTGTTGTACCCCACCAAGAGGTTCCTCTCGACCTTGACCGTGTTCACCGCGCCCACGGCCCTCGCCTCCATCACTACGCCGTCCAGATACTTGGCTATCTCCTCCTTGTGCGGTATCGTCACGTTGAACCCCGCGAGGTTGAAGCGGGCGAGGTCGACGAAGCAAGACAGCCCGTGTTTAGGGACGTCCACCGCTATGAAGTAGGCGTCGACGCCCAAGCTCTTGAAAGACGCGTTGTGCATCGCGGGCGACGCCGAGTACCTCCTCACGCGGTCGCCGATCACCGCGAAGAGCCTCACATCGCGATGGGCTTGTTAAAAATATTATTCTGCGAGAAGCTATTTAGCGCCCTCGCATCCCCACATATGTCGTTCTTCGGCAGAGAGCTACGGATAGCCACATTCGGCGAGAGCCACGGCAGAGCTATAGGGGTGGTCGTAGACGGCGTCCCGGCGGGCTTGGAGCTGGGCGAGGAGGACATAAGGAGGGAGCTCGACAGGAGGATGTTCTGCAACATACCTGTGCTCAACCCGCGTTGCGAGCCGGAGGAGTTCGAGATACTGTCGGGCGTCAAGAACGGGAAGACCCAGGGGACCCCCATCGCCGTCGTTATATGGAACAGACGCGTCATCTCTAGCTATTACGACGAGCTGTGGAAGAGGCCGAGGCCCGGCCACGCCGACCTCGCGTACTATCTAAAATACGGCGACAACTACGACCATAGGGGAGGCGGGAGGGCTTCGGGGAGGGCGACCGCGGCGCTTGTCGTGGCGGGGGCGGTGGCGAAGAAACTGTTGGCGATTTTGGGCGTGGAGGTCGTGGGCCATATAGTCGAGCTCGGCGGCGTCCAGATCTCCAAGGAGTACTCGGTGGACGACATAAAGGCCGCCTGGAGCAAGCCGATACCCGTCGTCGACGACCAGGCCCTCAAGGCGATGCTCGACGAGATAGTCAAGGCGGTGAAGGAGGGCGACTCGATCGGAGGCGCCGCCGAGGTGTGGGCCGTCAACGTGCCGCCTGGGCTCGGCGAGCCCGTCTTCGACAAGATAAAGGCCGATCTGGCCAAGGCCGCGATGTCGATACCGAGCGCCGTCGCCTTCGAAATGGGCGCCGGCATAAGGCTGGCCAGGATGAGGGGGAGCGAGGCCAACGACCCCATAGTTCTTAAGGACGGCAGAGTGGGGCTCGCGACGAACAAGGCGGGCGGCGTGTTGGGCGGCATAACCGTGGGCGAGCCCGTGTGGTTCCGCGTATACTTCAAGCCCACCCCCTCCGTCAGGAAGCCCCAGAGGACGGTCGACCTTTCGAGGATGGAGCCGTACACGCTGGAGTTCAAGGGCAGATACGACGTGACGACCGTTCCCAAGGCCTTGGTGGCGTTGGAGGCGATGACAGCGCTCGTGCTGGCCGACCACGCTTTGAGGGCCGGGCTCATAAGACGCGACAAGCCTGCGGGCTGATGCCGCGTTGTGCCCGGGCCTGCGCCTGGGGCGGAGGTAGCATAGTGAACGCGATAGCCCTAGGCATCGGCGCATCGTTCCCCCTATCGCTTAAGGTCGTGGCCGAGGTCTGCGAGGGCGACGGAGACGCCGTCTCGTCGTACGCCGACATCGACCTCTCGCCGATCTACAAAGCGCTGGAGATCTTGAGGGCGCGTTTCAAGTTCGGGGGGGTTGCCGTGAGGTTCTCCGGCGATTTGCCGACCGCCGGCGGCCTTAAGTCGAGCAGCGCGGCGTTGAACTCGTTGATACTTGCTCTGAACGAGCTGTTCGGGCTGGGGCTAAGTCGTCTAGACGTCGCGCGGCTTAACGCTGAGATAAGCAAGGCGGTGGGAATAAGTGTCACCGGCGCCTTCGACGACGCGACGGCCTCGGCGCTGGGCGAGGCCTGGCTGACAGACAACGGGGAGAACGCATTGCTCAGGAAACTGGACGTGTCGGGCGCCGCGCTGGTCTTGATCCCGCCGTGGGGCAAGGGCAGAGGCCGGCTGGAGGAGATGAGGGCTGTGGCGCCCGCCGTGAGGGCCGCGGTGCTCTACGCGCTTAGAGGCGACTGGAGGACGGCGATGGCGATAAACGCCATAGCCTACGGCTTCGCCCTAGGCTACGACCCGGCGCCGACCATAGAGGCCTTGAGGATGGGCGCCGTCGGAGGCGTGTCGGGCACAGGCCCTTCGCACGTCTTCGTGGCCGACGACATCGACAAGCTCTACTCGGCCTTGTCCCGCTACGGCCGGTTAATAAGGGCGGAAATACCCAGCGGGCCCTGCGCGGTCACTTGAGCACTATCCTCCTCGCGGTCCCCCCAATCTCTATCCTGGTCCCCGCCGCCTCGCTTGTCCCGGGCCTCCTCGCCCCGTCGACCTCGGCCTCCGAGTACCGGGCGCCCAACACTATCAGCTCGTCCAGCTCGACCAGGTCGCCCGACAGCTCGACCACGTTGCCGGACGCCTTGACCTCGAGCACGCGCGGCCTCTCGTCCTCGCCGTGATATATGCGCCAGCTTCCCTCCCCGTATATCATCAGGAAGCCGTCGCCCAACACCGCCGAGCCCCTCCTCACGTATATCGGGAGGTCGGCCGACGACTCTATCCACGACGGGCCCAGCTGGACGACGCCCGACCAGTAGTCCATCCACACGCCGCCGGGCAAGTAGACGCTCCTCCTCTGGCCCGGCGATAGGTGAGGCGCGACGAGTATGTAGGGCCCCACCATGTATTCGTCGTTGACGCCGTAGGCGTCCTCGTCCTCTGGGAACTCAAGCGGCAACGGCCTCAATATGGGGCGCCCCGTTAGGTGGGCCTCCCAAGCCAAGTGCCAGAGGTACGGCAGGAACTTGTACCTCAGCTTTATCGCCGCCGCCACGGCCTCCCTGTATTTGGCGGGCAACGCGAAGATCTCTACGTCGTTGCCCTCCTTGCCTTTATGGGCTCTGAAGAGCGGGAAGAACGCGGACGCTTGGTACCAACGCACGACGAGCTCGGGATCGCTGTAGCCGGCGAATCCGCCTATGTCGGCTCCCACCATGTGGACCCCCGACGCCGAGAGGCCGAGCACCGCCATCAACGCGGCCTTGAGCCCCTCCCAGGAGGCTATCACGTCGCCGGTCCACACCGCGGCGTAGCGCTGGATGCCGGCGTAGCCGGCGCGGGAGAGGACGAACGGCCTCTTGCCGGCCCTCAACATCCCCTCGTAGGTCGCCATGGCCTCGAAGTAGGCGTAGGCGTTGTGCGCTTTCTCGTGCTTCACGACTCTGCCGTCGTCGAGCCTATGCACGGCTCCAGCCGCCGTCCTTCTGAGCAGATCGCCCTTGTTCAGAGGACCCGGCTTCAAGCCCAGCGCCACAGCCTTCCTAAGCTCCGCCCAGCCTCCTGTGAAGAGGAGGTCGCCGTCCATATTCGTCGGCTCGTTCATGTCTATCCAGAGGCCGTCCACGTCGTACTCCTTGACGTACTCCTCCACCAGCCTCGCCCACCACTCCCTAGCCTTTCTGTTGAGGAAGTCCGGGAGGGCCGAGGCGCCGGGCCATCCCTTGACCAAATAGAGCTCGTTGTTTTCAGTAGTCAAGAAGTGGCGGAGCCCCTCCTCGAATACCTTATAGCCCGGCTCGGCCTTCACGTAGGGGTCCAATATGGGCACCACCTTGACCCCCCTCTCGTGGAGCTCCGAGACGAGGCCGTGGGGATCCGGGAATTTCCGCAGATCCCATGTAAAGATCCTCCGGCCGTCCATGTGGTCTAGGTCTAGGTAGACGGCGTCCAGCGGAACCTCCTTGAGCACCGCGTCCACGACCTCGAGCACGGCCTTCTGGGGCTCGTACGTGAAACGCGATATCTGGTAGCCCAAGGCCCATTTAGGCGGCAGGAACGGCTTGCCGGTTATGTCGGAGTACGTCTCCAGCACCTCCATGGGCGTCGGGCCGAATATCAGGTAGATCTCCGGCCTGTCCTCGACCTCTATATTTACCGCATTATATTCCCTAAGCCCTATGTCGAAGACGGAGTAGGCCGGCGAGTTGACGAATAGGCCGAAGGCCTTGCCCCCCTTCACGAATATGGCGAGCGGTATGGACACGTACAGCGGATCCATGAAGGGCAGATGGGCGTATGCGTCGAAGTTGAACATGACGGCGACGGTCCTCCTTCTGTCTATGGGCATGGCCCTCTCGCCAAGGCCCAACACGTGTTCGCCCACGCCCAGCTCCTTCCATATCCTGGTCGCGCCGCCCTCCACAGTTATCCTTAACGCTACCTCGACGCCGCAACACGAGGCCTTGACGATGTCGCCAGATATGTCGATCTGCGGCTCGGGCGAGCCCTTCGGCAGATCGAACTCGACCAAGGGCCTATCGTCCAGCCTTAATCTGACCGTCTTGCGACCGAGCTCGTACTGCATGGCTGAAGAGGGGCGGCTATATATAGAGATGGCCGCCGTCCGGCGGATCCAGCCGATGCGAGGGATCTTTAAATAAAAACGGAGGGCTGGCGCTCGATGGCCTATGCGCCTCTCGGAGAACGCGCCGTCCCCGTATCGAGGCGTCCGGCGCCCCGTCAAACCCACCGGGCTGGGGAGGTCCATGGGCGCCTCTAAAGCTCCAGAAAGCGGCTTGCAGATCGGCGCGGAGTGTCGGGTGGCGCGTTGGCTCGACGACGACTATTTCGGCGTGGCGGCCGTGGTGGAGGTGTGCGCGGATGGAGGGGACAGGGGATATCTGGTATCTCCCCTATCCGGCGGGCTGATAGGCGCGTTTCCCCTCAAGGAACGCGGCGGGCGCGCATGCGCCGAGCTCGTCCTCCCGCCCGGCGTCTATAGGTACAAGGTAGTAGTGGACGGCGGAGGGACGGAGGAGCGGGAATGCCAGGTGGAGCCTCCCGCCCCTCTGGTACACGTCCCCGCCCCGTATTACGTTGGGGCTTTCGGCGGCGAGGTCGAGGTCCGGGCGTACTCCGTGGAGCCTCCCAAGATATGCGGCGGGGGCCGTTGCGCGGAGGGAGAGGAGTTGCTGGCGGTGGGCGGACACAGGCTGTATAGGGCAATAGTCGAGGGGCCTCCGTACGAGGTCAGGTGTTGCGGGACGGAGATACGGGTAGACTCTGTGAGGCCTTTCAGAAGACCTAGATGGGCCCCTCTAGTTATGTACGAGGTCTTGCCCGACAGAGTTAGGAGGAGGTTCGGATGTAGGGATCTCAGGTGGGACCACTGCGGCGGGGATTTGAGGGATCTGGCGGATATGCTTGACTACATAGCGCAACTGGCCGACGCCCTCTACATACACCCCATATACAGGGCGATCAGCTACCACAGATACGATGTGTTGGACCACAAGTCGGTCGACGAGCTTCTAGGCGGCCTCCAAGCCTATGAGGAGCTCAGGAGGAGGGCCGCCGAAAGAGGCGTCGGCGTGGTGCTGGACGTTGTTCTACACCACGTGGGGCTTAAGTCGTCTATGTTCAAGGAGAGGCGGGACCTCTTCATAATAAGGGACGAGAAGGCCGTCGAGTGGGCCCTCGAGATAGCCTCGATCTTCCCTAGGCCCGAGTGGCGCCGCTTCTTCAGAGGAGATCCGCCGTACGAGACCTTCATGGCTGTGTGGGCCATGCCGAGGATAAACTACGAGAAGGCGGAGGCCCTAGCCTATGCCGAGTCGGTCCTATCCTTCTGGTCCGATAAGGCCGAGGGCTTCAGATTCGACGTGGCCCACGGCATACCGCCCGGGGTGTGGAGGAGGTTGTTGGAGAGATACGCAGAGACGCACTACTTGTTGGCGGAGCATACGGGCGACCCCTCGGCGTTTCTGGGCGCGCACCACGGCTTCACGGCGTATGAGCTGTACGGCGCCATCCTGGACTTCTTGGCGTTCGAGAAGATCGACGCAGGCGAGTTCGCCGCGCGGGTCAAGAGGTATATAGGCAGGTTGGCGCCGGGCCAGCTGAGGTATATGTATACGTTTATCGAGAACCACGACACCGACAGGTTCTGCTCCCGTGCGGACAAGAGGAGGGCCTTGATGGCGTACGCGCTTATCTACTCAATGCCGGGGATACCGGGCCTGTACGCCGGCGGCGAGAGTTGCGCCGAGGGCCTAGCCGCCGACCACACCAACAGGAGGCCTCTCGACGACCTCAAGCCGGATCCCGAGGTGTTGGCCGCGTTGAGGACGCTGTATAGGATAAGGAGGAGGTACCCAGAAATAGCGGAGGGGCCTATCAGGGAGATACGCGGCGAGGGGGGACGGCTGGTTCTGAGGAACGCGTCGATAGTCCTCTACCTAGAGAGGGACGAAAACTTCGTCGAGATCAAGACGCCGGATGGATACTACAGCTTCTAGGCCCCGACCCGCTCCACCAGCTTGTTGGTCAGCCTGGCCGCGAAGCCCTCTAGGCTTTTCCTGAACTCGAGGACCAGCTTCTTGACCTCCTCGTCCTCGATCATGTCCTCGACGTTCTTGACCTTCACGATGCCCTCGTTGGCGAAGGCCATAAGCTCGAAAAGCGCGGCGTCGGTGCCGTTCTTGTACAGCTTCGGCGCCATCGATCTGTGGAGGCAGCTCAGATGCACGGCGCCCTTGTTCGTGAACGTGAAGAGCTGCCCCTCAACCACGTCCTTCCCGCATACGTAGCAAGTCCACCGCTTCATGAGGAGGCGCCGTTATCTAGTTTTAAATTTTGGGGACTCGGCGGCGTCCAAATTTTTAAAGACGTTGTACCGGACGCGGCTATGGGCCTTAAGATCAATAGGCCGCGCCGCGGCTCGATGGGCGTATACCCGCGCAAGAGGGCGAGCGACATAGTCCCCAGAGTGAGGACTTGGCCCGATCCCAACCTAGGCAAGCCCTCGCTCTTGGGCTTCGCCGCCTATAAGGTGGGGATGCTACACGCCGTCGTTGTGGAGGATAGGCAGACGAGCCCTCTGTTCGGCAAGGAGGTCGTGAAGGCCGCGACAGTCTTGGAGGCCCCGCCTCTGCGAGTAATCGCGGCGAGGCTCTACACCCTGGACCCGACCAACGGCTATAGGAAGGCGGTGGGCGAGGTGTGGGCGCCGGAGGTGCCCAAGGACGTCTACAGAGCCGTCAAGACGTTGCCGGAGAAGTTCGACCTAGAGGCCGAGCTGAAGAGGATCGAGGCGGTCAAGGGCATGGCGGTGGACGTGAGGGCCATAGTGGCGACCCAGCCGAGGCTGGCGGGCATAGGCAAGAAGACCCCAGAGATATTGGAGATACCTATCGGCGGCGTGCCGTCCGTCGAGGACAGGCTGAAGTTCGCGCTCGACATGCTGGGAAAGGAGGTGAGGATCTCCGACGTGTTCTCGGCCGGCCAGCTCGTCGACGTGTTGGCGATAACTAGGGGCAAAGGCTGGCAAGGCGTAATAAAGAGGTTCGGCGTGAAGATACTGCCTAGGTGGCACAAACACAGGAAGGGCCACAGAAGGACCGGCACCATAGGCCCCCAGAGCCCGGCCCTCATGTTCACCCAACCGAGGCCCGGCCAGATGGGCTTCCACCAGCGCACCGAGTACAACAAGAGAATATTGAAGATAGGCAACAACCCCGCCGAGATAAACCCCAAGGGAGGCTGGCCGCACTACGGGCTTGTCAAGACCGATTTCCTGGTGCTCTCCGGCAGCGTGCCCGGCGTCCAGAAACGGCTGGTGGTATTGCGGCATCCAGTGAGGCCGCCGCCCAAGGCGCCGACGTCTGCCCCGCAACTGGTCTGGCTGTCGGTCCAAATTTAGGACGCTTTAGGCCTGAGGTAATTGTTTAAATACCGGTCCGAGCTGATGGGCGTGTCCGTCGACCAGCTACTGCTTCAGCTGAAGAGGGCGGACCTATCGCCCTACATCAAGCCGTTATTAGGAACGCCGCCGGAGAAGGTGCCGGTGTACGGCTTGGACGGATCGGCTGTGGGCGAGATTGTACTGCCGCCCCACTTCTTCGAGCCTGTTAGGCCGGATCTCATAAGGAGGGCGTTCCTCAGCGCCCTCTCAGCCAGGTTCCAGCCAAAGGGGGTGAGCCCCGAGGCTGGCAGGAGCCATAGCTGTCAGTCCTTCGGCGTGGGGCTCGGAATAGCCAGAATACCTAGGTACAAGGGGCATCTATGGCCTAGAGGTTGCTTCTCGCCGAACACGGTGGGCGGGAGGAGGGCGCATCCTCCGAGAGTCGAGAAGAAGTTGCGCGAGGAGATAAACAAGAGGGAGAGGAGGCTCGCCATAAGGTCGGCCATCGCCGCCACGGCGTATCTCCAGCTGGTCAAGGCGCGGGGACACGTCGTGGAGGGCTTGGAACAGCTACCTCTAGTAGTCGCCGACGATATAGAGCGACTCGACAAGACGGAGAAGTTGAGGAGGACGCTCCAAGCTCTACGCGTGTGGCCCGACGTGGAGAGGGCCGCCGAGAGGATCAGGATCAGGTCGGGCGTCGGCAAGATGCGCGGCAGGAGGTACAAGGAGCCTAAGAGCCTCCTCGTCGTCGTCTCCTCGCCCGACGCGCCTCTGGTTAGGGCCGCCAGGAATCTGCCCGGCGTCGACGTCGCCTACGTCAAGTCGTTGAGCGTCCTGCACTTGGCGCCCGGCGGAGTTCCGGGCAGGCTAACGTTGTGGACGCAACAATCCATAGAGGCTCTACGGGGCTTGTACCTATGAGCTCGCCGATAAGGAGATTCGTGTTGACAGAGAAGGCCCTCATGTTGGCAGAGCGGGAGAACAAGATAACTCTGATAGTGGATAGGGCGGCCACCAAGAAGACCATAAAGGACGAGGTAGAGAGGCTCTACGGGGTCAAGGTGAGCTACGTGAACACCATGATAACGCCGAGGGGGGAGAAGAAGGCCGTGGTCAAGCTGGCGCCCGAACACAACGCCTTCGATCTGCTTTCTCGGCTGGGCCTGCTCTAGCGCTGAGTAGCATAAAGGAGACCCTCAGATCGTGGGTTCTCGCGCATCCGTCGCTACTAAAGACCGTCTTCACAGGGTTCGATAACAATTTTAACGAAGTGTTATAGGCTTTACGTGCCAGTGGAGCGGAGGCTAGTGTTGCCGGGGGAGGAGGTGGCTACTCCGGAGGAGTTCGCGGTAGACGGACGCGCCTACCTCGACGGCGTGTTCCGCGCAGCCGCTCTGGGGGTGGCCGTCTACGATAGGAAGAGCCATACTGCGGTCGTGAAGCCGGTAAAAGTCGACGGGTATCCGAGGCAAGGCGACATACTGTACTGCGTGGTGACCTCGAAGGGCGTCAGAGCCTTAAGCGCCAGATGCGTGGCCAAGGAGGGCGGGGACGGCCCCGAGGAGCTCAAGTACCCGGTCACAGCCTTCATACCGCCGCAGTTGGTCGACGGGAGGATAGGGGTGGGCGACTACATAAGGGCCCGCGTGGTCTCCAACCTAGGGCCGCCGTTTCTGCTATCGGTAAAGGGGCCGACCTTCGGGGTGGTCAGAGCCATATGCCCTAAATGCGGCAACGTGATGAGGAGGCGCGGCAACAAGCTGGTCTGCCCCGTCTGCGGCGCCGCCGACGTCCGCAAAATAGCCCAGGGATTTTATGTATAGATCCGTATCTGTCAAGTTCTCGAACAGCGAGGAACTCCAACAGTTTTTGGAGATCCTCCCCAAGTACATGGGGGTGGAGTACTACGCGATAGTGAGGGGCACCAACGTCTACATACAGCTCAACGGCTCGCCGGACGAGATCAAGAGGGCCTTGGCCTCCATAAAGACAGCCGTCGGCCTCGTGAGGGCTAGGCTCAAGCCCGTGAAGTCCTACCCGCTGGAGGTTATCTACAAGGAGTCCGAAATAGTCTCGCCGGTGCCTCCCGACGTGCTGGTCGACTATCTCGCCGTGAAGGGGTTCAAGGCCAGGCTGAGGGGGCTCGAGCTACAGACAGACGCCTCGATGGAGCAGGTCAGGCAGGCCGTGTCGGAGCTCTCCGCCGCCTATAAATCGCTGGAGGGCCTCCCCGTGAGCCCCCACGCCAAGCGCATAGCGGCGGTGTATATAGCCGCCGTCAAGTCGAGGCCCGAGGAGGCCTTGGAGAGGCTCGCGGCCGCCGGGATTCTGAGCCGGGGCTCCGTGTTCGGCCTGGCGCTGGATCTCCAGACTGCCAAGAGAAGGGCCAGGGCCTTGATAGGAAAAAGCTAAAAACCGGATCTGCGGGGTCTGGCGTGATGTCCATAGAGATAGTCAAGGTCGACGAACACTACCTAGAGCTCAAGACGAAGGGCGAGACCTACACCCTCTTCTCGCCTCTGGTCGAGTACCTCTCGGAGGATCCCGACGTGGAGTACGTCACGTTCGACGTGGGGCACCCGTTGCTCGAGGACGTGACGTTTAGGATTAAAACGAGGAGCGGGAGCCCGCTCGACGCGCTCAGACGCGCCGTCCAGGCCATAGTCAACGATCTCGAGGCCCTCGAGAAGTCGATTCTAGCCTGAGCACAGCCACCTCCACTCTGTGCCTCCTCTTCCTGTGGTGCCTGTACATAGGCGGTATCCCCATCGCCGCTATCTCGAGAAGTTGCGGCTCGAGGCCTAGAGACCTGGCGGCGCGGAATACGTACTCGACGGCGGCGGCCTTATGTATGCTGTATATAATCTCGGCGACCGACGCGGCGCCTCTTAAAAACCTCACGTCGCCGTGGGGCATCCAGACGCCGAAGGGAGGATTCATGACTACCTTAACCGGCCTCCTCACGCACGGCATCTCGGCGTCGCACAACGCGACGTCCAGCCCCAGCCCCCTCGCGATCTGCAACGCGTCTGCGTCTATGTCTATGCAGACGGATCTGCCACCCAGCGCGGCCACGGCGTAGGCGAGCCTCCCCGTGCCGCATCCGAGATCGGCGATCCACCCCTCGGCGAGCTCGCCGCGCATGTACATAGTCCAGGCGATAGTGGCCGCCAGCTCCCCCGGCGTGATGTACTGCTCCAGGCGGAGCTTCGGCCTCTTGAAGCCCGGCAGGGAGTCCAGAAGGCTCGCCAGCTCCTTCTTGCCGACCACAAGATAATGTTTAAATGAGAATAAATCGCGCCCACTCATGGCGGAGGATAGAATGGTTATGGACGAGCTGGTCAGATACTGGGACAAATTCGTCGAGACCCCCATAGCTAAACAGTTCCAGAAGGATCTCCCCGGCTTCAAGAAATGGCTCGAGGACATGGGGCCCAAGCTTTTGCTGGCCAGAGCCAGAGAGGCCGCGGCTAAGGGCAACCCGGTGGCCAAGGACTACGTGGTCGACTACGCCATGGGCATGTTGAAGAGAGGCGGCGAGAGGGTCTTGGTGAACATGTTCGCGGCGTGGCTGGTGGAGAACAGAGTGGTGAGCCAGTACTACCTCATAAAGAACAAGCTCGTGGCCGGCGGCGAGTCCATAGCCACCTGGCTCAGAGCTCTGAGAGGCCTAAATAAGGCCTAGGGCGATCTCCGCCAGCGTAACCGCCTTGGACACGACCTGCCAAGCGTCCAGAGGCCGGTCGCCTATCCTGTAGACCCCTTCGGCCTCCTCCAGGAGCCAGGCGTTTTTGAAATCGCCGTGGGGGAACCCGCCGACCACGACGACGGAGTCCGCCAGAAGCCGGCCCAGCTCTAGGGGATCGGCCCGCCTGCCGCGCTCGTGGAGGACCACCCACCTGCCGCCCGCCTCTTCCAGAAGCGACCTCAGATCCTTGGCCTCGGCCGTCATCAGAGGCTCGCCCTCCGCGGGGACTCTGCCCGACGACAGCAACTGCTCCATCAGCCCCACGAAGTTGTTGTAGTTCTTGGGGGGCCTGACGTCGGGCCTAGCCCTCACCACCACGTCCTTTATCGTGTGCACCGCCATGGAGCCTCTGCCGGCCAGATTAAGCGGGGAGTACTGGAACGCCAACATGCACATATGCACTATGTCGGGCCTACCCCGCCTCTCGGCGTCCTTGAGCCCCAGCATGGCGCCGTGGTGTCTGGCCCTATCCAAAAGAATCTCGCCGGGCTTTTTGCCCCGCCTCTCCGCATCTCGCAATACGGCCGGATGCCGCCATATCTCGGGCGGGACCAGCTCAAGCGACGACTCCGCCAACACCAACATCACGGCATGTGCGAGACCCCGATATATAGCGATAGATCGCGAGCGCCATCCACGCGTTTCATCTACCGCTGGATACTCTCTATATCCGAGGAGAGGATCTGCAAATACTGTGAGGAGAGTAGAGATGCGGCTGATCCCCCACGGCTTAGGCCCCATTTACTAGGGGGTTCGATATCCAACATCTTCTCGATAGTAGGACGTCTCGGACATGGCTATGCTCCAGGGGAGGGGCTTGCCGTCGAGCCTGGCTAGCACCGTAGGGCAGTACATCGCCGATTGTAAGCGCCGTCTGAGGCAGGTCTGGTAAAGATCCGCCCCGAGGATCTTCCCCTGGGCGATCCTCTAAAGGATCCGCCTAGGAGAAGCCGCCGGGCGGGCGATGATCGGAGACCCGGCTCACGGATCCTTGAAGATAGGGAACTGAGGCGAGCCCGCCCGGCTATCTAGAGATACGCAGATGGATATAAGCCTTATCTCGATCCACGCCCTTCGCTGATCGTATGCGGTTACCGTTGCTGATAGCACTGGTTCGAAGATTTGGACAGACTTCGATAGTCGAACAAGGATGGGTTCAGGCGTAGATCAGAAAGGGAAGCCCGGCGAAATACGGCCGATCTGGACACCGAAAGCTCAGCTATATACTGCCGTCGTTCTACCTTTTATGCAGTTATTGGCAATTGCTTGAAGCGACGTTGTTGCTTTGAGGAGAGGGCGCCGTATGTCGACTGCGTCGCCGATTTTCGGCGTGCCTAGAGGAGTAGAATGGTGCGGGGGGTGGGATTTGAACCCACGCAGGCCTACGCCACAGGGACCTAAACCCTGCCCCTTTGACCTGGCTCGGGCACCCCCGCCGAAAAACCACACCACAGCGACTTAAAAGCTTTATCTGCGCGAACGGCGCGACGCCGTGGGCGTAACCTCGATAACGCCCGAGATATTCGATATATCTACAAAGATTTATTAAGTCATATATTTTCTGTATGTTATGGACTTCCAAGAGGCCAATAAATCTCTGTATAAAGGTTATTTATACACATTGATCTTGTCTATCGCCGCCGTTGCGGCCGTACTCGTGGAGCTCTTCACCGTAATCTTTTCGTATTCTTCGGCGCTCTATCGGAGCCCATACGTAGTGCCGCCAGGCTCGTCTACGCCACAGGGATTTGAGTTTATATTAACCCTTATTTCATCAATATTTATTATAATTATAATATTTGGTATAGTATATTTAATTATTTTCTTTCTTTTTATATTTAGAGGATATATGGCGCTCCACAGGCTGGGGATCAGGTGGGCTTGGTGGCAAGCTTGGGGGCCCGTGATACTTACTATACTGGGGTTGGCGCTCCTGGGCGGCATATCCTGGGTGTTGTCCGGTCTGCCGCATTGGATCGGCGGCTCCGCCCCCTATCCAGAGGCGTCTATATGGAGCGTAATCATAGCGATATTGGTGCCTCTGGTTGTCTTAGCCGCGTTCGGACTATTTATAGATATTACCCATATACTATTTTTGGATAATATGTATAAATATACTCAAATAAGTAAATTCCATACCGCGTTTATTTTATTTATTATATCATTAGTGCTGTCGTTTATACCCTATATAAATATAGTGGGCGGCATATTGGCGTTTGTAGAGGACATAATAGAAATGCTCGCCTACAAGGAGGCCTCGGAGTGGGCGCCTCCAGGCCAGCCGCAGACTCCTCCAGGCGTATCGCCGGCCTCCCGCTAGTGCCGCTCGGCGGGTTTCTCAAGCCGGAGGCCCAGCTTCCTCAGATGGGCCATGACTAGGTCTATGTAGCGGTCGACCTCCTCCCCGGGGATCCCTCTCTCCTTGAGCTGGGCCTTCACGAGCTCCATCACGGCGTCGTACTTCTTGTACTGCTCGTTGAGCTTGCGCCAGGGTATGCCCTTGAGCGCTTGGCCCAGCCTCTCGTCGACCGGCAACACGCCTCGGGCCATCAGGAACGATATTATGGGGTACCCCACGTATCCTCTGTAGATCGTCCCGTTGTCGTCGCTGTAGGCGGCCCTCCTGCCCAGATCGACGTAGACCTTGTAGGTCCTGGAGCCGTCCGACGAGACCACCTCGGCCTCCTTGTCGCCCAACAGCTTTATCCGCCCGTCGGCGATTGCCGAGAGGGCCTCCAAGACCTTTATCCTCGGGGGCAACCGCATTAAATCCTCAGGAGGTTTAGGGCTATGACTATGCCCATAATCACTATGGAGGCTATCACGACGGTTTTGGGGCTCAGCTTTATCCTCTCTATCTCGCCCTCGCGGGAGAAGTTCAGCAGACCGGCGGCGGTGAATAGGTTGAGGTCCCCGCTCCTCCGCCTCCTCGCCATATGCCCAACGACGCGTTGATATTTAAGCTTGTCCCTCTCGACGCCCGTGAGGGTCTTCGACAACCACGCACACGCCAACGAGCTGACGGGGCTCGGCGCGGTCGAGGTGGCGAGGCGCTTCAAGAGGGCCGGAGGCGCAGGCATAATCTTCGTCTCATTGCTGACGTGGTCCATAGGAGGGGTCCCGGGCGACAGAGGCTGGGTCGAAAAGCTCTACGAGCACACGGTCAAGAACAGCGAGGCGGCGAGGAGGGAGGGCCTTATCTCCGGCGCCGTGGTGGGGGTGCATCCGGCCGAGTGCGTCAAGCTGAGGGAGTCGGGCTGGGGCGAGGAGGAGGTCGAGGCCTTCATGAGGTGGACCGTGGATCTAGCCGCCAGGTACGTGGCCGAGGGGAGGGCTGTGGGCTTCGGCGAGTACGGGAGGCCGCATTGGGAGGTCGGACCCGACGTGGTCGCGCTGTGCAATAGGGTGTTGGAGTACGTCGTCGCCAGAGCCCGCGACGTGGGGGCCGTGGTCCACCTGCACCTAGAGCGTCGGGGGGAGGAAACGGTGAGGAGCATCGCCGAAATAGCGCGCCGCGCCAACGCGAGGCCCGGCACCGTGGTCATGCACCACGTGGAGCCGCGCGCCGCGCCTCTGGCCAGGGAGCTCGGCCTGGTCCCGTCCGTGCCTGTCGGGAGGCGGGGGGAGTTCGAGGAGGCGCTGGGGCTGGAGCCCATATACGTCGTCGAGAGCGACTACATAGACGACAACAGGAGGCCGGGCGCCGTGATACCTCCCTGGAGCCTCGCCAACAAGATAAGGAAGGCCGTGGAGAGGGGGCTCGCCTCGGAGAGCTATTTCGACCAGATCTATAGAAATACGGAGTCTCTATACGGAGTTTTATTACACAGCTCCGTGTAATAACACCTATCTCCCCATATATATCAACAGTTTATGAGCAAGAGGGACAGAGTCAACATAGCGGTCTCCGTAGACGTCGCCCAGAGGCTCGCCGCCGTCTCCGACGCCTCCGGCATGACCCAATACGCGTTGGCCAACGACCTCATATCGTTGGGGCTCGACTTGATGGAGCAGGGATACAACGTGCAACAGATGAGGGGCCTCGCCAAGTTCTGGAGGATATGCCTCGACATAGAGGCGGTGCCGGTCCCCGCGCCTCTCCTCGACAAGCTCATCACGAGGCTCTACGGAGAGCACGGCGACTTCCTCAAGGAGCTGTGGTGCGAGGCCGGCAGGACCTTGGCGGCCTACCTCAAGGCGACCTCGGCGGCCGAGGCCAGAGAGATAGCGCAGCTGATGGGACACCTCGGCAGGATGTTGCCCGCGAAGAGGTTCGAGGCGAGGCAGGAGGACGGCGCCGTTGTCTTCAGCGTCGTGGGGGTCGGCTACAGCAGAGAGACCATCGAGGTGAACGCGGCGGCCGTCCGCTGCTTCTTCGAGGCCCTGGGGTACAAAATCGCCGAGATGGGCGTGGAGCCCGGCGTCCTGTACGTGAAGGCCTCAGCGCCTTAGCTCCCGCAGGACCTTCTCGAAGGCCTTGGCCGTATCCGCCGCGTCCTCGGCGGTGAGGTTGGGCAAGACCAGAAGAGAGACGACCCTCTCGGCGGCCCACTCGGCGTTGGGCAACCTCTCGTACGTCACCTTGCGGCCGTAGAAGGGACAGCTCCAGGGACAGCCCCTCCCGTGCCCCTCCATCCTCTGGAAGAGGGGAGTCCTATACAGCGGCACGGGGTACGCCACCGACACGTTGCCTATGCCCTCGCTCCTGAGCGCGTCCACCACGAAGTCGCGCGGCTTGCTGAGGCGCTCAACCGACAGGAGCACCTGGACGAGGTGCCAGCTGTGTTTCACGTAGGGCTTGGGCCTGGGCACCGTGAGGAGGCCCTCCCCCTCGAGGCCAGACAGCCCGTCGAGAAGCGCCTTGACGTACTCCTCCCTAGCCCTCTGGAACTCGTCGAACCTCCTCAGCTCGTGGTACAGCAACAGCCCCTGCAGCTCCGTCATCCTGTAGTTGTAGCCCAAGACCTCGTACCAGTACTTCTCGGTCTCGCCGTGCGCCCTAATGAGGCGGGCCCTCTCGGCGTAGGCCGCCACGTCGGTCGCCACCGCGCCGCCCTCGCCCCCAGTTATGTGCTTGGTCGCGTAGAAGCTGAAAGCCGATATGTGGCCCATGGAGCCGGCCCTCCGGCCTCTGTACTCGGCGCCCAGAGCCTGCGCCACGTCCTCGACTATGTATATGCCGTATCTATCGGCCAGCTTCATGAAGGCGTCCATCTCGGCGGGGTAGCCCGCGAGGTGAACCACCACCACGGCCTTGGTCTTGTCCGTGATCTTCGACTCGACAGACGCCGGGTCCAAGTTCAAGGTCTCGCGGTCTATATCGGCGAATACGGGGACGGCGTTGGCGTGGAGGACGGCCGTGGCCGACGCGGCGAAGGTGAAGGGCGTGGTTATCACTTCGTCCCCAGGCCCGACGCCCAGAGCCTTAAGCGCCAGGTGGAGCGCCGTGGTCCCGCTGGTCGTCGCATAGGCGTATTTAACCCCCACGAACTTAGCCAGCCCCTCCTCGAACGCCTTAACCCACTTGCCGTGCGTCGACACGAGAGCCCCGGACCTCAACACCTCCTCGATATCCTTAATGATCTCGGGGCTGTAGACGAGAGGCCTAGCCGCTATAGGCCTCTCGCGGACGGGCTTGCCCCCAAATATAGCCAGCATCGTGCGGCAACGTCCACAGATATATAACAGATCCCGCCGACCGCATACCCTAGCGGGCCTCCTCGGCGGTCCGGAATGCAGAAGCGCCTCCAGCAGATCTGGAGAACGCCCTCCGCCCGCTACGTCGTGGGAAAAGCTTTAAAAATAAACGGAATGTAACCGGAAGGGCCCGTAGTCTAGCGGTAGGATTGAAAGCCGTTCCCTAAAGCCCGCCTGACGCGCGGGAGATCCCGGGTTCAAATCCCGGCGGGCCCATTTTGGGCGACGAATACTATGGACCGGGATCTTGCCGATAAGGCCGCTATTTGGGGCATTCCGCATATAGAGATCTATATACGGGGCGGCGGACGTGCGCATGCTGGCGGATCTACACATGCAGTGAGAATAGGCCGGTGGTGCGGCGGCCGGGATTCGAACCC
>JBMFIG010000002.1:0-121077 GCA_049976425.1 Thermoproteus sp. | reverse complement strand
CGTGATAGCGCTTTTCAAGACACCCGACGGGAAGAAAGTGAGGAAAGTCGTGGCCAGACTGCCTCCGTAAGCCCGACGCGGCTGGCGGCGAATCCCCGCGTCCCCAGCCGATACGCCGCTGTAGGGCCCTCGCGAGGACGGACTACCGCGCCGAGGAAGACCCCGCAAGCCCCCCTCTACCGAGACCTAGGCGTAGACTCCGAGTATGCAAATTTTATATCGTTACTGGGTTGAGTCAGCGTGTCCAGGTTGGCACCAACGACGTTGGCGATCATCATACTAGCAACGTCGCTCGTAATGGTAACACGGGCCGCTGTTCCAAGCCAGAACACGCAGATAAATCAGAGCTTACCATATATCGTGGTTAATGATACTAAAATTCTAGATATCCTGAAACCTACATATATACTCACCGTTAACGGCTGTGATGTTTATGTTTATATAGTTAAAAATATGCACGCAAACTCCTCGCCGATGACCGCGCCGGAGCTACTGCCGAGCTATCAAATATACAAGTCCCTGCTTAACTCTACAGAGCTACGCGTGCCTGGCGACGTGCTCATCGACGCGGCGATACGGGCTCTCGGCCCCAACGTGACTCTGTTGGTGACGATCCACGTAAACAAGGGCTTGTGGGGCGAGACGGTGTCTGTCTCGGCCCAGTCGCTGGACGACGCGTTGGGCCAGATAGAGGCCAAGTTCCACGTCAAGGCCTTCCGCAGTCTAGGCGCGGCGTTGAACAACAACGGCTCGGCGGTAGAGGGAGTTGTGAAGAGCTTCGGCGACGTCGTGTTCTCGATCTCGCCGTATACGTTCCCACGCCAGCCGATAGTCGTGAAGACCACGAACGTCTCGAAGAGCTTGGCGTTGCTCGATAGGATATATGCCATGTTGCCGAACGGCGAGAGGCCCCGCGCCGTGATCTACTGGGTGCCCTACATGCTCAACGACGACGAGCTAGACAAGTTGAGGAGCGCCGCCATAGAGATGGAGAAGGAGATAGGCGCTGTCGAACGGCGCGACATGATACACATATTGGTGTGGTCGGGGCCTCTGGCCTTGGTGTTCCCCTACATAAACGGGACGCCTCCCGACAAGAGCACGGCGGAGAGAGCCGTGGCCAGGTACTTCCAGCTAGCCGGCTTCTGCAAATCGCCGGTGATAGTCGAGTTCTGGCCCGAGACCGGCTACAGAAACGCGGTATCGAGCCAGCAGATCCCCACACCCATGCCGCTACTCGTGGCCCTGGCCGCCGCCGTCGCCGCCTCTGTAGCTGTGGTCTATATACTTAGGAAGAATACATAGGCATAATCATTTTAATATGAAATTAATTTAATAATTATAATAATTTATCTATTTGTCAAGTACGGAGGGCTCTGCCCCCACGATCTCTCGAGGTCTCGAGAGACGGCGGCGCGTCGGCCGGGCTCGCCATGACGGCGGCTTCACGAGGCTTGGCCGCGGCGGAGGCCGATTGCTCGGGGGGCCGAATTTTTATAGAGGCGACTTGGCGCCGTCATGCAACCGTTTTCGTTGGTGGACGCCTTGGTGGGCGCGGCCCAGCTCTACGCCATAATCGATCCTCTGGGCGCGATACCTCTGCTGGCGGTCTTGCCCAACTACGAGAGGATGTACCCCCGTTTCCTCAAGCTAGTGGCGGTGACTGTGCCGTCCCTCCTCTTGCTGTTCGCCCTGGGCGGCCCCTATATATTCTACATCTTCAATATAAACATCAACGGCTTTAGGGCGGCCGGCGGCATACTGCTCCTCGTCATAGCTGTCGACATATTGAGGGAGGGGGCGCCCCGCACCATGGGCATAAACCCCGAGGACTACGTGATCGTGCCCATAATCACGCCCATGTTGGTGGGGCCCGGCGCCATAACCTCGGTCATGGTTATGGCCACGTACTACAACCCGCTCTCGCTGGTGCTCGCCATAGCCGTCGCCTCGGCGCTGACCTACGCCACGATGAGGTACTCCCTCCTGCTGATCAAGCTCGTCGGGAGCAATACTCTCAAGATATTCTCGCGGTTCTTCAGCCTCATAGTGGCCGCCTGGGCTGTGCAACTAATCGCGGACGGCTTCCTCGGCCTAATAAAGTCCTGAGATCCTTGCTACATGTACTACGAGAGGGAGGCGGTCAAGAGGGAGATCTTCAACTTCTCTAAAGGCCGCTGGGTTGCCGTCTACGGCAAGGCGTTCACCCGCTACGACAGGTCGGGCAGGCCTCTGTCGCTTAGGTCTCCGGACGACGTGCCTAGGCTGGCCAAGGCGCTCGGCGCCAGGACGTTCTACGCCACCGCCGCCGTCTACGGCAGGGTGGAGGCCCAGGAGGACGTGGCCGACTCCAAGATCAAGGCCTACACCCCCTTCTTCGATATAGACACCAAGATAGACAAGTGGGAGCTCGCCGTGAGGGCGGCCGAGGCCATAATATCGGAGCTGGACAAGCTGGGCGTGTCGAGGTCGGTGTACGTCTTGTGGTCGGGGGAGGGAATACACGTGAGGATCAACGAGGGGGCTCTCCCGGGCGCGAGGCCGGTCGAGGAGGCCCACGCCTTGGTGAGGTACGTCCTCAAGAGGACCGCCCCGGCGCTTAGGGAGCTCTCCGAGCGCTCCGGCGGGGTCTTGAAGGTGGAGGATCTGGTGGATCCCAAGAGGGTCTTCACGGCCCCCCTCTCGCTACATAGGGAGCTCAACTACGCCGCCGTCTGCATCCCCCTCGACAAGCTCTCCAGCTTCTCCCCCGACTGGGCCAACCCCGAGAGCCCCAGGCACGAGGAGGGGTGCTACGCCCGCGTTGAGCCGGGCGAGGCGGCTCGGCTGGTCGAGGCGGCTCTGGCCGAGTACGAGCCGGTCCACGAGCCCGTGTCGGCCCGCGGGAGGGAGGCCCCGGCGAAGATAGGGCGGTTCCAGGTAATGGCGCTCCTCCAGGCGGCGCGCTACTTCGTCCTCTACGGCGATTTGGACAAGGCCAAGTCCTTCGGCCTAAATAGGGCCATATTCTACGCGTGGGCGAAACACTACGGCCCGGCGGCGAGGGGGACCGCGCGCGGCGCCGGGGGGAGCGCGGCGGCCGGCAGGAAGGAGGAGAGGAGGTTCGTGGAGATCGCCGGCGAGGAGGTGCAGGTAGACGAGGAGACGGGCCTCTTCATGATAGGCGGGAAGCCCCAGAGGCCGCAGGACTACGATAGGGAGGTGGCGTGGAAGATAGACCTAGTCGTGCCGTACCAGAGGGCTTGGGAGGCGGCGGTTCAGTACGTCTCGTCGTTTCCCCGGGAGGTTCTGGAAAGCCAGTCGCGCTTCTATAAGCGGGTTTACGAGCCGGTCAGGGACACGTTCCTCGAGGCCGTCGTCTTGAGGAGGAGGGGCAGAGGCCTCCTCGACGCGTGAGGCGCCCGGCCTAACGGTCAATAAACAACTTCTGTATGTCAGAAGGGCGGCGTAGAGCCCGTCGATCCTCTTGTTGCCTCGTCCGTCCTCAGCCCCAGCTCTTGGACCGCGGCGTCCATCCTCCTGTTGGCGCGGAAGCTTTTTTAAACTAGCCCAAACAGTTTCGTGCCGTTCACCACGTATCACCTAGCCTCATCGCTCCTCGCGGGGCTCGTCTTGAGGGGATACGTGAACTGGCCGGCTCTCCTCATCGTCTCCACGTTCCTCGTCGACGTAGAGCCCCTAGCCAAAGCCGTCTTAGGGATAGAGGGGCCTCTCCACGGCCTCACCCACACCTTCCTGGCCGCGGCGACGCTAGGCCCTGCGTCGGGACTCGTCCTATACGCCGCGCGGGGGCTTCTACGGCCGCTGTCCGCCGCATTCAAGCTGGAAAGCGCCGAGTCCCCCTGGGCCTACGCGCTGGGCGGCGCCGCCGGATGGGCTCTCCACGTCTTCATGGACGCGCCGCTGTATCCCGAGATGGAGCCCTTCTATCCCGCCGGAGGGAACCCGTTGCTTCTGGCCTCTATCGATCCCTACGCCAGCTGGCTTAGGCTAGCCCGGATGTACGAGGCGGTGCTCGCCTTCGGCTTCTTCTCCTACGCCGCGTATCTCTACTTCTCGTACGGCAGAGGCGCGGCGGGCAGATCCGCCGCTGGGCTTGCCCTGATGGCGGCGCTCCCCGCCGCGATTTCCGCTACGAGCGAGGGGGCGCGGGCGCTGTTCCTAGGAGCGCTTCTGGGGATCTACCTGCTCTACTCGGCGCTGTGGCGCCTCGCCCCCAGACGCCGCATATCCCTAGTTGCAGCCGCCTTGTTGCTCTCGGCCTCCCTCCTGTTAATGGCCCGGCACCTGTTCTTCTTCGCGGACCTAGAGGCATTCGTCGACTCGCTTGGCTGGGCCACGGCCTACGTGCTGTCGTGGTACATCCCGCTGGTAGCCGCCTTTATACTGACGTGGCCCGTTCTTCGAGATCTCGGAGCCGCGCGGCCGTGGCTGTACGTTTTGGCGGCCGGCGTGGCCACGCTGTGGATGCTCATAGGAGCGCCTCTGGTCGCCATCGGCTTGGTGGGTCTTCTAGCCACCGCGCCGCGGATGCTGACCGGCAACGCGCAAACGGGCATTCAAGGATCCGCCAGCCGCCCCGCGGGCGTGTAGCCCCTCGCCCGCGCTAGGTCGGCCGTACTACGGACGCGGTTGCGCGAGCTCCTTGATCTTGGCCAAAAGCTTGGCCACGTCGCGGGCCGCCGACTCGTCGCTCTGGTAGACGCTCAAGACCCCTCTGCGTCCGGCCCATTGTACTGATACTCGTGGAGCAGGAGAGCTAGATTAGTGTATAGGTCTACGTCGCCCCCGACCAGTTGGGCCACGATCTTTAGCCTTGACGTAGGCATGACCGCCACGATCCACAGAGCCCTTTCTACCCTCCTCCGCTGTCCCCTCAGCCGCTTATACCCAGGGAACGCCTTCTTCAAATCCTCAAGCTTGTCTGACGCGAAGGCCGCCACGAGCGCCTTCCATGCCTGAAACGCCTTCCCGGCCGCGTTGCGGACGAGGCCCGTCTCCAGAAAACGCTCCGCTATCTCCGCCTCGTAGAGGGCCTCCTTAAGCCTGACCTCCTTGTACCTCGCCGGGTCGAGCCAAGGCTTCGGCAACTCCTCCACGAGCCGTGCCCCTGACCGGCCTTAAAAGCTTAAAGCTACGCGGCGGACCGTCTCCAGAGCGCGTCGGCTCCGTCCGTAGACTTGTAGAGAGGGCAAGGAAAAATTAGGCCCACCAGTACTTTTCTCTGAGCCTCCTGGCGGCCTCGACCATCGCCTTCAGCTTCGCCCTGGCGACGTCCCTCGGGAACGCCCTGAATTGGCCGGGCGCGAAGCCGCAGTCGGGGTTCAGCCAAATGCGCGTGGGGTCCACGTACTTCACTATCCGCTCTACGTGTGCCACTATCTCCTCGGGCGTCTCGACCCGCTTGTGGTCCCTCACGTCGACGGAGCCCAGCCCTATCTCCTTGTCGCTGGGAAGTATCTTGGCGAACTCGACGGGGTCGCCCATCTTGGGGGCCTTATACTCCACAACGTACTGTCTGACCTTTACGTCGAAGATCGTCGGCGCCAGCTTTTCGTAGCCCACTACGGGGGAGTCCTCTGTGGGCCATCTGTCGAGGTGCATGCCTATGCGGACCGACGTCTCGTATCCCTGGACCACCTCGTTGACGAGATCGACGGCGAGCCTTATCTCGTCTTTCAGTCCTCTGTACTTCTGGCCGTATATCTCGGAGGCCACCTTCTTGTAGCGGTCTGGCTCGTTCTCGGCGGCCTCGAGGAGGTCGCCGAGCATGGGCTCGTCGAGCTGTATGAAGGCGACGCCGGCGTCTATAAGCCTGGCGATCTCCCTCCTGAGGACCTTCGCGTAGGCCTCGGCGGCGTCCTCGGGCCTGGGGTAGTAGGGCGCCGATATCTTGGAGTGCCAGCTTTCCCACATGATGAGGTAGGGCGACGGCAGGGTGACCTTGATGGGCTTGGACGCGACGGCCTTGGCGAACTGGGCCTCGTCGGCGGCGATCACGCTGTCCTCTATATAGCCCGATATGACGGGCCTCCAGATGGTGAGGGGCGCCTTGTAACGCTTCATTATCTCCCGCGCCTCGGGGTGGAGCTCTTCGGCCTTGACTATCTTGAAGCCCTTGAGCTTCTGACCGACGAACGCCACGAAGCTGGTCCTCCTCTGCTCGCCGTCTGTCACCACGTCTATCCCCGCCTCCTCCTGATCCTTTATGGCGAGCCTTGCCGCATCGTCCATATAGATCTTGAGGGTCTCGTCGTCGATGAGGCCGGCCTCCCTCCTCTCGAACGCCTCGAGGAGCCATTTCGGCCTCGGCCACGACCCCACCACGCTTGTTATGAACGCCCTCGGCAACATTGGCCCTCGTGAGGCCCAAGTTAAAAATATTGTCCCTATTTAGCGCAACGGCGCCTCGCTATAGGCAGGCGCGCCGAAAAAGGCCGTTATTAGGCGGGCTTGAACCAATAGGTTATGTAGTTCTCGCCGGGCCTCCTCCCGACGACCAGCCTCAGCCTCATGCCGGGCCTAAGCGCCGAGGGATCTGCGTCGACCCACGCGGTTATGTTGAAGCCGTCGGGCATCCTCACTATACCGACCACGTAGTCCTTGTTGTGGGCAAAGCTGGCGGGCTTCACGTTTATCACGGTCCACGTGACCAGCTCCCCCTCCCGCGAGACCTCCCTCCACTCCATGTCCGACGCCTTGCACCTCGGGCAGTCGGCCTGCGGCGGGAAGTACTTGGCCCCGCACCTCTTGCATACTGTGTAGTACAGCCGCTCCTGGGAGAGCCCCTCGACGAATTTGGCTATCTTGTTGACGGAGAGCTGGAACCTCAGCCTGAGCTCCCTCACGTCTACCCAGACCAGCGCGCCGGTCTTGGGGTCCTTATACACGGGGAGCCCCGTCGCGGCGACTAGCTGGTCCAGCTGCCTTATCTGCTCGGCCTCGGCCTTGTCGAGGTATTCCCTGAGCTTCTCTATGACGGTGCTCATAGCGACAGTATGGTCACGAACGCGTAGTGCCCGGTCCCGCCGACGTTGTGGGCCAGAGCCATGCCCTTCCTTATCGGCGCCTGTCTGTCCCTCTCCACCTCCTGCCTCAACTGCCTCGTGAGCTCTGCTATCATGGCAACTCCGGTTGCGCCTATGGGATGGCCCTTGGCCTTAAGGCCGCCGCTCAAGTTCACCGGGATCACGCCGCCTATATAGGTCTGCTTCTCCCTCGCCAGCTTGTACCCCTCGCCCCTCTTCGCGAAGCCCAGATCCTCGTAGGCCATGATCTCCGCTATGGTGAAGCAGTCGTGGACCTCGGCCACGTCGAGGTACTTGACGGGCTCGTTGGGGTCTATGCCGGCCTTCCTGTAGGCCCTCTGCGCCGCGAGCCGCGCCGCCTCCAGGCCTGTGAAGTCTTCCCTCTTGCTGAGGTTGCTCGTGCCGTTCGCGGCGCCTATGGCCTTTATCCAGACCGGGGTGTCCGTTATCTTCTTGGCGACCTCCTCGCTCGCCAGTATGACGGCGGCCGAGCCGTCGGTTATAGGAGACGAGTCGTAGAGCTTCAGAGGCCAGGCCACGTACCTCGACTTGAGGCATTCCTCTAGCGTTATGGGCTTCTGGAACTGCGCCTTGGGGTTGAGACTGCCGTAGTAGTGGTTCTTGACGGCTACCTCGCAGAGGTCGGCCTCGGTGGCGCCGTACTTGTTCATGTAGGCTGTGGCATGTAGAGCGTAGTAGCCGGGGAACGTCAAGCCGAAGTTCTCGAACTCCCAGAAGTAGTTGCCGGCCCTCCCTATGAACTCGACGACTGTGGGCGTGGGCGACTCGTTCATCTTCTCGACGCCCATCGCCATGACGATGTCGGCCTCGCCGCTGGCCACCATGTGGTAGGCGGTCCTGACCGCGGAGGACCCGCTGGCGCAGGCCGCCTCCACCCTTATCCCGCTACTTGGGGCGAGCCCGCAGTACTCGCCGACCACGACGGCGGGGAGGGGCTCGCTGGACCAGCCGCCGACGTTCCCGACGACGTAGGCCTCTATGTCCTTGGCGTCCAGCCTCGCGTCGTCCAACGCCTCCTTGACGGCCTCCCAGGCCAGCTCGGGGAGAGATACGTCGGGCCTATAGCCGAACTTCGAGATCCCTACCCCCACTACGGCGACCCTCCTCATGTGACGAGCTTCGCCACATCCTCGGGGATCTGGCCCTTCTCCCTCAGGAGGCGGATCAGCTGGCGGTACGCGGTCAGGCGCTGTATGTTGTTGGCGCCTTCGTAGATCTGGGTTATCTTGACGTCGCGGAGGAACCTCTCTATGCCGGTCTCCACGATTACGCCCACGCCGCCGTGTAGGTTTATGGCTTCCGATATTATCTCCTCCGCCGCCTCGGTGGCGTAGAACTTGGCCAGCGACGCGACGAAGGTGAACTCCTTCCTGCCCTCGTCGGCCAGCTTAGCCGCCAGATAGGTCAACAACCTCGCCGACATCAGCTTGGCCGCCATGTCCATTAGGCTGAATTGAATGGCTTGGAAGTACGCCACGGGGACCCCGAAGGCTTGCCTCTGGTGGACGTACTGGAACGCCTTCTCGAAGGCCCCTTGGGCCATGCCCACCGCCTGGGCCGCCACGCCTATCCTCGTCCTGTCGAAGGTCTCCATGGCGTATATGAAGCCCATCCCCTCCTCGCCCACCCTATTCTCGTCGGGGACCTCCACGTTCTCGAAGACGAGCTCGCACGCGTTGTCGCCGTGTAGGCCCATCTTGTGGTAGCACTGCTCCACCTTGAACCCGGGCGTCCCCTTCTCCACTATGAAGAAGGTAAGGCCGAGGTATCGCGTCCTCTTGTCGGGCGGCGGGTAGGTCCTGGCGAGCACCACGAAGTAGTCGGCCACGTCCGAGCTGCTGATGAAGGCCTTCCTTCCGTTTATGATCCACCTATCGCCTTTCTTCTCCGCCCTGGTCTGTATACCCGCCACGTCGGAACCGCAACAGGGCTCCGTGACGGCGAAGGCGCCCAGCTTCTCGCCCCTCGCTATCGGCGGGATGTACTTCTGCCTCTGCTCCTCAGTCCCGAAGAGCAGTATGGGGGTTAGGAAAAGCTCGTTGGTGCCGAAGTACACGCTGAGGCCCGGCAAGACTCTGCAGAACTCCTCGCTCATTATCGCGGCCATTCTGTGGTCCCCGCCCTGCCCGCCGTATTTCTCGGGTATCCCTATGCCGTAGAAGCCCTGCTCAGCTATTTTTTTAATTATGTCCAGCGGCGGCTCATTCCTCTCCTCTATCTCCATGGCGCGCGGGGCTATCTCCCTCTCGACGAACTCCCTAACGGCTTTCCTGAACATCTCGTGTTCCGGCGTCAGCACTACCGAGTAGTCGGTTATGGAGTCCAGCGGGAATACCATTACGCCCTCCGTCGAGGGCTGTTTTAAATATTGATTTCGTCGTGGGGCTAACTCAATTTTTAAAACATTTTACGTGTATAGACAAGTGAATTCCAAGGAAGTCTTCGAAAAATATATAAAGACGCGGCCTTGGGTTAAGAACTACGACGAGGGCGTCCCTCCGGACGTCGAGATAAAGCCGGAGCCTCTATATGTCTACCTAGATCGATCGGCCGCCTACGGCGATAGGCCCGCCTATATCTATTTTGGGGGGAAGGTGAAGTACGGAGTCTTGGCGGACCACAGCGATAGGGTCGCCAAAGCACTTAGGGAGGCCGGCGTCTCCAAGGGCGACGTCGTGGCGATATACATGCCGAACCACCCCGCCTACGCCGTGGCGTTCTACGCGGCGCTCAAGATCGGGGCCGTCGTGACGCCCATGAACCCGCTCTACACGCCCGGCGAGGTCGTCAGACAGGCCAGGGACTCCTCGGCAAGGGTCCTCTTCACCGCCGACGTGCTCTACGATAAGGCCGTCAAGGCCTTCGAGGAGTACAAGTTCGAGAAGGTCTACGTGGTCGAGATGACTGAGTACATGCCTAAGTGGCTCAAGCCGCTGGCCAGGAGACAGATAAGGCCGCCCAAGGTGAGGTACGGCGGCGTCTTCCAGAGGTACACGGATCTGTTGGGATACGAGAGGGAGACCGGCAGGGCGCCGATAAGGCCCGAGGAGGATCTGGCGGCGCTGATGTACACCGGCGGGACCACCGGCGTCCCCAAAGGGGCCGAGATAACCCACGCAAACATATCGGCCAACCTACAACAGCTGAAGCCCTTCTACGACGTGGTCAGGAGGGCCAAGGGCATGCCGCCCGACAAGCCCATGGTGTTGGTGGGGGTGCTTCCGTGGTACCATATATACGGCCAGGTGACCGTCATGCACTACGCCATCTTCGAAGGCCATACTGTGTTGGTCTACCCGCGGTTCGACATGAGGCGCGTGCTCTCGGACATAGCCAAGTACAGGGCCTCGGTCTTCCACGGGGTACCCACTATATACAACGTCATGATCCACAGCCCAGACGCGCAGCGCTACGATCTGCGGAGCCTCGCCTTCTGTATATCCGGCTCGGCGCCCCTCCCGGTCGAGGTCGCCAAGAAGTTCGAGGAGCTGACCGGCGCCCCCCTGAGGGAGGGCTACGGCATGACCGAGACCGCGGTGGTGACCCACCTAAACCCGTTGCTCAACGGGAGGCACAAGCCCGGCTCCATAGGCCTGCCCATACCGAGCACGTACGCCGCAGTGGCCGACCTCGACAAGCCGGAGCTCCTGCCGCCGGGACAGACCGGCGAGCTGGTCATATCGGGCCCCCAGGTCATGAAGGGCTACCACAACAAGCCCGAGGAAAACGCCGAGGCCTTCTTCGAGTGTTGCGGCCTCAGATGGTTCAGGACCGGCGACATAGCCTATATGGACGAGGAGGGCTACTTCTACATAGTGGACAGGAAGAAGGATATGATAAAGTACAAGGGCTACAGCGTCTTCAGCCGCGAGATCGAGGAGGTGCTGTACCAGCATCCATGCGTCAAGGAGGCGGCGGTCATAGGCGTGCCGGATCCCGACGCTGGGGAGATACCCAAGGCCTATATAGTGTTGAAGGACGAGTGCAAGGGCAAGGTATCGGCCGGAGACATAATCGGCTGGGCCTCCGAGAGGCTCGCCCCCTACAAGCGTCCGAGGCTCGTCGAGTTCAGAGACGATCTGCCCAAGACGGCCGTAGGCAAAATATTGAAGAGGGCGTTGAGGGAGGAAGCCGCGAGGAGGAGCTGATGGAGCTCGGGAGCCTCAAGGTCAGCGATGTAGGCATAGGCGCCTGGCAGGCCGGGGGCAGGGCCTGGACGGTAGACAAGGCGGAGCTCCTCAAGGCCTATAGGAGGGCCTTCGAGCTAGGCATAAACTTCGTCGACACGGCCGAGATATATGGATGGGGCGAGTCCGAGAGGTTCGTGGGCGAGGCCGTACGGGGCTACGACGTCGTGGTGGCCACCAAGGTTGCGGGCTTCCACTGGGGGCGCGTCGAGAAGTCGGCCAAGGCCAGCCTGGCGCGTCTCGGCCGTATAGATCTCCTCCAGCTCCACTGGCCCCCGCCCGTATATGCGCCTCTATGTAGGGTCTTGAGAGAGCTGGAGCGGCTGAAGGAGGCGGGGCTGACGGCGGAGATCGGCGTGAGCAACTTCGACGCGCGGCTACTCCGCCGGGCCTCCGAATGTTTGAAACGCCACGAGATAGTGTCGGACCAAATAGAGTACAACCCCCTCAACAGGGCGGCCGACGCCGAGGAGTTCAGGAAGACGGCGGAGGAGCTGGGGGTCAAGATCATCGCGTGGTCGCCTCTGGCCAAAGGCGCCGCGTTGGGCAAGTGGGGACCCGACAGAGCCAGGTCCATGGATCCCGCATTCAAGAAAGCCTCCACAGAGGCGGGGAGGAGGGTCGTAGAGGCCGTCAAGGCGGTTGCCCAGAGGAGGGGCGTGTCGCCCGCCGCCGTGGTCCTCGCCTGGCTCAGACACAGAGGGATCCTACCAATACCCGGCGTGAAGAACGCCGCACAGGCCGAGGACGTCGCAGGCGCGTTGCGGCTCCAGTTGCCCGCGGACGACCTCCGCCTCTTGGACGAGGCCACCGCGCCGTTCGTCGCAGGCCGCGTCGGCATGGGCGGGATAAGGTACGTCCCCGGCTTCCTCCAGAAGCTCGCGCTCAAGCTCTACCCCGTATAGCTTAAAAGGACGAACAATCCCTATTATATGGCCTACAAATATCAACTAACATTGAATAATCTACTGAGATATGTAAACTATGTATTTGGCGATGTGCAGATAGTCCACAGGCCGCCGCACGGCGCCGATAGGAGGTCGACGTATGGAGAGGAGTATCGACGTATTCTGAGGCTGGCCGACGGCTTGAGGAAGCTAGGTATAGGACCCGGCGACCGGGTCGCCACGCTGGACTGGAACACCATATGGCACTGGGACCTCTACTGGGCTGTGCCCGGCATAGGCGCGGCCCTCCACACGGTCAACGTGCGCCTGGCGCCCGAGGACATAGCCTACACTATAAATCAGGCCGGCGACAAGGCCTTGATATACCATAGAGACTTCGCCCAGCTGGTCGACAAGCTGAGGCCCCACCTCAAGTCGGTCAAGCTTTACGTCCAGATATCCGACGGAATGGGGGTCGTGGGGAAGGATCCCGAGATCGAGGACGTCATAAAGTCGGGCGAGGAGAAGGAGCTTCCCGATCTGGACGAGAACACAGTCGCGACGGTGCTCTACACGTCGGGCACCACGGGCAGGCCGAAGGGCGCCTACTTCACCCACAGACAGCTCGTGCTCCACACATTCAGCGTGGCGCTAGCCGCCGTCGGCTATAGAGGCCTCGCCAGAAACGACTGCGCTAACATAGACGGGAAGCCGTGCACCGCCCTCTACTTGGTCCCCATGTTCCACGTACACGCCTGGGGCCTTCCGTGGGTCTACGCGCTCATGGGCTGGAGGCAGGTCATGCCGGGGAGGTTCGACTACGGCCACATACTGAGGCTGATAGTCGAGGAGGAGGTCAAGGCCATGGCGGGCGTCCCCACGATACTCTACATGCTCGTGACCCACCCCGATCTGCCCAAGTACGTCGAGGGGATCAGGCGGCTTGCGCCGATATACATAGTCGGCGGCGCTGCGTTGCCCAAGGAGCTCGCGAGGAAGGCGGCCGACGCCGGCTTCGTGCCGAGGACGGGCTATGGCATGACGGAGACGGCGCCTGTGGTGTCGCTTGGGTTCTTCAAGCCCACCGAGAAGTTGCCGGAGGATCTAGACAAGGCGTACGACTTGATAGTGATGACCGGCCTCCCCAACCCCCTCTCGGAGTTCGCCGTCGTCGACGAGAACGACAAGCCGGTGCCGCGGGACTGCAAGACGGCGGGCGAGCTCGCCTTGAGGGCTCCCTGGATAACCCCCGAATATATAGGAGATCCCGAGAAGACCAAGACCGCCTGGCGCAACGGCTGGTTCCACACGGGCGATGCGGCGGTCTGGTGCCCCGACGGCAGGATAAAGATAGTGGACAGGCTCAAGGACGTCATAAAGTCGGGCGGCGAGTGGATATCGTCGCTCCAGCTCGAGGATCTCATAATGACGCACCCCGCGGTGGGGATAGCCGCTGTGGTCGGGCTACCCCACGAGAAGTGGGGCGAGAGGCCCGTGGCCTTCGTCGTGCCCAAGCCCGGCGCCTCCGTAAATCCCGACGAGATAATCGCGCATCTCCAGAAGTTCGTGGACGCCGGCAAGATACCGAAGTGGTGGCTACCGGACAAGGTGATGGTCGTGTCCGACCTCCCAATGACGGGTACCGGCAAGATAGACAAAAAGGTGTTGCGGGACAAATATAGGGACCTCCTCAAGCAATAGCCTATTTTATCGCCGGAGTTTTTCGGCCGGCCCCAATATTTAATAGGGGCGGCCCTACGGGCCTACATGGACGACTTCAAACCTCTGCTGAAGCGTCTGTCCGAGGCCTTCGGCCCCTCCGGCTTTGAGGACGAAGTTAGGGAGATAGTGATCGCCGAGATGGAGCCCTACGTCGACGAGCTCTTCGTGGATAGGTGGGGCAACGTCTACGGCGTCAAGCACGGCAAGTCCGACTATAGGGCTATGGTCGCCGCCCATATGGACGAGATAGGGCTCATGGTGGACCACGTGGAGAAGAACGGCTTCCTGAGAGTCAAGCCGATCGGGGGCTGGAACGAGGTGACGTTGGTGGGGCAGAGAGTCGTCGTGAGGACGCGGGACGGCAGGAAGATCCCGGGAGTAGTGGGGACGAGGCCTCCCCACATCACGCAACCGGGCAAGGAGAGGGAGGCGCCTGAGATGAAGGACATATTCGTCGATATAGGCGCCTCCAGCGCGGAGGAGGTGGAGAAGCTCGGCGTAGGCGTCGGCTCGGTGGCCGTCCTCGACAGAGAGTTCGCCGAGCTCGCAAACGGCGCCGTCACCGGCAAGGCCTTCGACGACAGGGTGGGGCTCGCTGTCATGTTGTGGGCGTTGAGACGGCTTCGAGAGCTCCCGGTGACCCTCTACGCCGTAGCCACCGTGCAGGAGGAGGTAGGGCTTAGGGGCGCCGCCGTGGCTGCCGAGAGGGTCGCCCCGCATTACGCAGTCGCGCTCGACACCACCATAGCCGCCGACGTGCCGGGCACATCAGAGAGGGAGTACGTCGTGAGGCTCGGCGGCGGCCCCGCCATAAAGGTCATGGACGGGGGGAGAGGCGGCCTCTTCATAGCGCATCCGAGGCTCAGAGACTTCGTGGCCGAGGTGGCGAGGAGGGAGGGGATACCGCACCAGATGGAGGTCCTCTACGGCGGCACCACCGACGCCATGGCCATAGCCTTCCGGCGGGAGGGCGTGCCCGCGGTCGCCATAAGCATACCCACGCGCTACGTGCACTCCCCCGTCGAGGTCCTTAGGGTTGACGACGCGGTAAATGCCGCGAGGCTCCTCGTAGCGGTTCTGGAAAACGCCTCCCCGCAGTTCGTCGAGTCGTTGATGGAGAGGAGAATTAAATAGTAGTGCTATATATTTCTATTTAGCCAATAGACGTAGCTCTTCTTTAAAAACGCGTCTCTCGCCCTAGCTATGGCTAAAAAGGTGGCAGTCATAGGGGCCGGCACTATGGGCCACGGAATCGCCGAGCTCTTCGCCATAGCTGGCTACGAGGTCGCCCTGGTCGACGTCGCCGAGGATTTCCTCAAGAGAGCCTTACAGAGCATCGAGTGGTCCCTCAAGAAATTCGCCGAGAAGGGCCAGATAAAGGAGGACGTCCAGACCATATTGGGCAGGATTAGGCCTATCGTGAACGACGTGTGTAAGGCTGTCGAAGGCGCCGAGATAATGGTCGAGGCGGTGATAGAGGAGATCGAGACCAAGAAGAAGGTGTTCGCGGAGGCCGACCGATGCGCCCCGCCAAACGCCATATTGGCGACCAACACATCCAGCCTCCCCATAACCGAGATCTCCGAGGCGGTCAAGCCCGAGAGGAGGCCTCTCGTAGTCGGCATGCACTTCTTCAACCCGCCTCCTCTGATGCCGCTGGTCGAGATAATCAAGGGCAAGTACACCAGCGACGAGACTGTCAAGAAGGTCGCCGAATATGCAGCCCAGTTGGGCAAACAGACGGTCGTGGTGAACAAGGACGTGCCGGGCTTTATCGTGAACAGGATTCTAGCAAGGGTCAACGACGCCGCTTGCTGGACCGTGGCCAGAGGCGAGGCGGACATAATAGCGGTGGACTCGGCCCTAAGATACCGCGTCGGGCTCCCCATGGGCGCCTTCCTGCTCATGGACTACACGGGGATAGACGTCATTTGCTTCATCGGAGACGCCATGGCGAAGCGCGGCTTCAAGATGCATCCATGCCACTTGATCACAGAGAAGTGCCAACAGAAGAAATACGGCGTGAAGACTGGGGAGGGCTTCTACAAGTACCCGGCGCCTGGCAAGTTCCAGTGGCCCGACATACCTAAAGAGCCCGGCGAGAGGCTCGACGTCGTGGCTCTACTCGCGCCGGCCATAAACGAGGCGGCCTACTTGGTCAGAGAGGGGATAGCGACCAAGGAGGACGTGGACAAGGCCGTGAGGCTCGGCCTCAACTGGCCCAAGGGCCCGTTGGAGCTCGCCGACGAGCTCGGCATAGACGCGGTGGTCAAGGCGCTCGAGGCGTGGAGGAGCAAGACGGGCTTCGAGGAGTTCGCCCCCGATCCGCTTCTCGTCCAGATGGCCCAGTCGGGGAAGCTCGGGAGGAAGTCGGGGGAGGGCTTCTATACGTATGTAAAGGCCGAGGAGAGGAAGCTGGAGACCATAATAGTCCGCTACGAGCCGCCCATAGCCTGGATAATACTGAACAGGCCCGAGCGCCTCAACTCAATTAATGCCAAGATGGTGGAGGAGCTGTCCGCGGCCCTCGACGAGATTTCGAGGACCGACTTCGAGAAGGTCCGCGCAGTGGTGATAACCGGCGTGGGCAGGGCCTTCTCGGCCGGCGCCGATATCACCGGCTTTGTGGGGACCACTCCGCTCCTCGCGTACAAGCTGTCTAGAGGGCTACACGAGCTGACGGAGAAGATAGAGAAGCTGGATAGGCCGGTCATATGCGCCCTGAACGGCTACACTCTCGGCGGCGGCCTAGAGCTGGCGCTGGCCTGCGACTTGAGGATAGCGTCTGAGACAGCCGTGTTGGGACAGCCCGAGGTCAACCTGGGCCTCTTCCCGGGCGGAGGCGGGACGCAGAGGTTGACCAGACTGGTGGGGCTGGCCAAGGCCAAGGAGATCATATTCACCGGCGACAACATATCGGCGAGGGACGCGGAGAGGATAGGGCTGGTCAACAAGGTAGTGCCTCCCGAGAGGCTCGAGCAAGAGGCGAGAGCCCTCGCGCTTAAGCTCGCCGAGAAGCCGCCGATAGCGCTGGCCATGGCCAAATACGCCATAAACTACGGCTACGAGGCACCGCTGTGGGCCGCGCTGGATCTCGAGGCCGCGCACTTCGGCGTAGTGTTCTCCACCGAGGATCTGTACGAGGGGGTGAGCGCGTTCCTCCAGAAGAGGAAGCCGCAGTATAAGGGTAAATGAGCCTCCGGAACGTATACATAGTAGACTTCAGGAGGGTCCCCTTCAGCAGATTGACCAGGAAGGAGCCGCAGAAAGACATCTACTACAACATGAGGCCTGAGGAGATCGCCGCGATAGTGGTGAGGGACATAATAGAGAGGAACGGCATAAGGCCCGAGGAGGTGGACGACCTAATAACCGGCATGGCGCTACAGACAGGCGAGGGGTTCCTCTACGGCGGTAGGCACGTCGTGTTCGCGGCCAAGCTGCCCGTGACCGTGCCGGCGGCCGCCGTGGATAGACAGTGCGCCTCGTCGATAACCTCTGTCGTCATGGGCGCCAACGAGATAGCGACGGGGATGGCCGATATAGTGATCGCTGGAGGCGTCGAGCATATGTCCAGAGTGCCCATGTACGACAACCCCCACATAGTCCTCAACCCCAAGTTCTTCACCGAGGAGTACGCCTTCTACGAGCTCAACATAGGCTACGTCATGGGGCTAACCGCCGAGAAGCTGGCCGAGGAGACCAAGATAACCAGGGAGGAGATGGACAGATGGAGCTTGAGGAGCCACCAGCTGGCCTACAAGGCCCAGCAAGACGGGTACTTCAAGAGCGAGATAATACCGGTGGAGGTGGAGCAGGAGGGGAGGAGGGTCGTGGTGGATAGGGACTTGTCGGTGAGGCCCGACACCAGCCTCGAGAAGCTGGCCCAACTGCCCCCCGCGTTTAGGGCAGACGGAGTGATAACGGCCGGCAACTCGTCGCCGCTCAACACCGGCGCGTCCTACGTCCTCCTCATGTCGGAGAGAGCCGTCAAGAAGTACGGCCTCCAGCCCATGGCGAGGATGGTCAGCTACGGCTTCGCCGGCGTGCCGCCTGCCGTCATGGGCAAAGGCCCCGTCCCCGCGTCGAGGAAGGCGCTCGAGAGGGCGGGGCTGACCGTGAGGGACATAGACCTCTGGGAGATAAACGAGGCCTTCGCCGTGGTGACGCTGTACGCCATCAAGGAGCTGGGCATAGAGGAGGACAGGGTGAACAAGAGAGGGGGCGCGATAGCGATAGGCCATCCGCTGGGCGCTACGGGCGCCAGGCTGATAGGCACGCTCGCCAGACAGCTACAGCTAGAGGGCAAGGACAGAGGCGTCGCCACCCTCTGCGTCGGCGGAGGCCAGGGAGCCGCCGTGGTGATAGAGAGGGTATAATTTTTAAGGAGGGCTCAAGCCGCCTTTGTGTCCTCGGAAAAGGAGTACATGGACCTCCTGGAGCGGGCCTACAAGATCGTCACGCCCAAGGCCCAGAGAAGGGCCGAGATACCCAAACTCGAGATACAGAACCTCCCCCGCAGGACCGTGATAGCGAACTTGGGCCAGATAGCCAAGAGGCTCAACAGAGACCCCGCCCACATAGCTAAGTTCTTCCAGAAGGAGCTGGCCACGCCCGGCATGATAGACGGAGACTCGCTGATCCTCAGCGGCGAGAGGACCCCGAAGGTCGTGGAGGCCGTCTACGAGAGGTACCTCAAGTTCTACGTGATATGCCCCGTCTGCGGCTCCATAGACACCGTCCTCCAGAGGGAAGAACGCATCTATATGTTGAGGTGCACCGCCTGCGGCGCCGTCACGCCCGTCAAGCCGCTTTAAGCCGGCGACTACTACTGAACGGCAACGCCTCGCGAAAGTATCCGGTGCGTTAAGTTCGCAAGCGAGGTCCGCGTCCGCCCACATGTACAACAGAGAGCCGACGGATCCGCCTCAGTACTTTTGAGGAAGACGCGCCGTTCGTTAAAAGGCGCTACGGCTCTCCATGTTTCTGTTGCTTAATTTGGTCGTAAGTTTTTGTGCCGTGTGTAAATATTGCTAGCTGATGTGCTGGTGATCTTTGCGGGACTCCATCATTACAACGGCATAGCTCTTCCGCGGGGCGACTACGCCCACTATTAGCTCTGCGCCGAAGTATATAAGGAGTTCCGCCAGCGCCGCGAAAAACACGGCGTATAGCCTGGCAGAGAGCAGGCGGGCCGCGGCGCCGGCCTAGGGATGCCATGAGGTTAGCCAGAAGTAGTCCATCCAGGTACTGAACGCAACGAACTCCGTGATGCGCACAGGCGTGAAGTCGGCAGGGTAGCTGAAGAGCAACAACCACTTACCCTTGTAGTCTCTGAAGCACTTCTCGCTTCGGTCGGTGTTAAATTACAGACCCTCCGGGATTCTCATCCCGAGATATGGACTCTTCAACTTTGTCACGTCTTTAGTTGTTGAACATGTATTTTTAAGCATTTCTATACCAAAGTAACTTCTAACAAAACTAAATCGGTGAAATCGAACAGATAGTGATTACCATTCGGGGAGAGTGGCAGGTATTATAATGACGAACAAGAAAGCGAGGCAGACTAGGACGGCGGTTTTTACCTAGCATACACGCTGGCTCAACACGCCCTAGTTAGCGTCTCTACCCCTCCCGCCGGGCGGTCACCAGCTCCGTGGTTAGGGGCTTTATCTCCTCTGGGCGTATCCCTCTGGGCATTGTCAATATAATAACCATGGCCATGGCGCCGAACAGCATGTAGCCAAGCCACACCGGGTCGAAACCCACCACGGCGCCCACCTCGTATTTGTATATATCAAGGAGGCGGTATATTACTATAAATATAAACACGCCCTCCACCGCCCCGCGGCTGTTGCCCATGCCTCCCATCACCATTATAAGCCACGGGTAGAAGGTAAAGGTTGTCCTCTCGAAACCCCTTGGATGCACAGCCCCCACGTAGAGGGCATAGAGGAGACCTGCCACAGCCGACACGGCGCCGCCGATAGCCATGGTCCAAGCCCTCAGCAACGCGGGATCCCTCCCCAGCACAGAGACCAGTTCGGGATCTTCCCTATGTATTCTCAAAATCCTGCCAAAAGGCGACCTGTCCAGCCTCAGTAATAGGACGTACGCGGCGGCCACTACGGCTGTTGACACCAGCGCGGCCCCGATGGCTCTCGCGGCGCCGCCTCCAAAAAGCCTCTCGTATATCGGCGGCGTCGCCACGCCTAGAGTGCCGCCTACAAGCGGCTCGTAGTTGAGCCCCACGTAGTAAGCCACGTCGCCAAAAGCAAGCAACGTAATCGCCAGATAATCAGCTGACAGCCTCCTCGCCGGCAGAGAGGTGAGGGCGCCCAGCGCCGCGCCGACCAAGGCGCTGGCGACCAGCCCCATGAGTAGGAGTAGGGCGGCTTGAAGTTGCGATAAGCTCCTCGCGAGGGCAGACACGGCGGAGGGGTTGTCAGCTACGTAGTCATAGTTAAGGCCGGCTATCCACAATGCAACTCTTCCCACAACGCCGCCGGCGACGTAGGCGCCGAAGGCTACGGTGAGCACTCTGCCGAAGTTAGGAATGCCGGCGATGCCAGCTTCTAGGTTAAGTGAGAGAGTAATAAGGAGATATACAGATATGTCAACCACAGTCGTGAGTAGGTAGCTAACCACGTCGCGTCCAGTGGCCCATACAAGCGCTACGCTGGCCAGGTACGCTATGAGTCCAACGTAGAGTCTCATCTCCCCAACAGGCCCCGCGGAGAGATTAGCAACGTCACGGCAATCACAAGCAGAGGCACCAGCGGCCTGTAGGCAGTCACCTGGTACTGGGGGATCCCAAACAAGAAGTAGAGCAGGCTGGCGAACTGCACAGTCCCCAATACTTCTACAAAACCCATCAAAACCCCTCCAGCCAAGGCCCCATAGATATTGCTAAGACCACCTACTATACTCGCCGCGAAGAAGCTGACGAGTAGCAACCACCCCACGTCCGGCGTAGCCTCGATGTAAAGCGGCAGAAAGACCCCAGCTATCCCCGCCACGGCGCCCGCTATGGCCCAGGCCAGTGCGTACATCCTCTCCACGTTTATTCCCAGAGATCTGGCTAGTTCCTCGTTCTCCACAGCCGCCCTCAAAGCCGCCCCTACCTTAGTCTTGAGAAAGAGGTGGAGAGCGACTGAGGTGGCCACCGCGGCAAGCGGCGCCAGGAGGTAGACCCCGGGATAGCCCTCTATGGAGACGTCATACGGCACTAGGGTAATCCCTCTCATGAATATGCCATAGGTCCTCCCGGCCCAGTCCGCATATGCATTTAAGACACCTATAAACACAATATTATAGGCCATCGTGGCCATCATCATAACATCCGGCGAGCTCTGCCTCTTGTAGAGAGGCAGGAGGAAGAAATACAGCCCCAGCGCCGCGGCGGTAGACAGCGCAACGGCGAGGGGCAGTGCGACGTACGGCGCAGTTTTGTAAATCTGCGCCACCGAGAGAGCTGAGACCACGCCTATGTTAATAAAAACGCCGTGAGCAAAGTTGGGCACCTTCGTGGTCAAATAGGCGAGCGTCAAGCCGATAGAGGCCAACACGAGAATAGAGGCGTATACCACGGCGTCCACGACCTCCCTAGGCCAGAAATACCAAGACACAGCCGCCCATACGGCAAATACAGCCCCGACTAGATAAATCATCTTCATGAAATCGAAAAGAAAACTGGCTTTTAAAAGCTTAAAGCTTAAAAATACAGTCAAACAACAACACATGAATAAGATGATAATGGGAATAATCATAGCTGTTATTGCAGTGGCAGTAACGGTGCTTCTCTACTACGCCAGCGTGTCGCCTCAACAAGCCACAACATCCACACAGCCACCGCCGATTATCACCCCCACAGCGACAACAACGCCCCCCGCCACAACCGCTACGCAGATAACGGCAACTACATTGCCAACGGCGACAGCTACTACATCCGCCGCGCCTAGCTATAAGTGGACTCTTATTGGAATGTATATAGCGGCCGACGACAAGGTGGTGAAGGGACAGCCCCCGGCGCAACAACCTCCCTCCGGCTATCTCACCCCAGTCATAGTTGACGTCAACCCCACCGAGGCGCCGAACGTCGTTGAGATTGGGGTGTTGCAACCTCTCAGTGGGCGCCTCGCCTCCTTAGGCGAGCTAGCCGTCGCCGCGGCTAGGCTGGCGGAACACGACGTAAACGCATATCTGACTAAGATAAATGCTACCTTTAGAATTAGAATAGTGGTGGCAGACACAGCGGCCGATCCCACAAAGGCCCTTGACCAGATGAAGGCTCTCCACAGCAGAGGCGTGAAGTTCTACGTGGTGAGGACCTCCGGCGAGGTCAGGACCATGAAGCCCTACGCCGACGAGAACAAGCTGATCACAATATCCATATCCTCCACGGCGCCGGCGTTGGCGATACCCAACGACTACATATTCAGACTCCCACCTGACGATAACAAACAGGTGAGGGCCATATCTAAGATTTTACAAGACGCGGGGGTGAAGGCCGTCGTGGTGATATGGCGCAACGACGACTGGGGCAACGGCCTCGTGAAGGGCTTGGAGTCCCTAGCCCAGTCCAGAGGCTTCGAGGTGATCCGCGCCGCGACTTACGACCCCCAGAAAGGCGAGTTCTCCACAGAGGTAAGCGTCTTGGCCCAGAAGGTTAGAGACGCCGTGTCTAAATACGGTGCTGATAAGGTAGCCGTCGCCGCCTTTGGATTCGCCGAGTTGCAGACTATCTTCATCACCGCCGCCAAGTACCCCGAGCTGAGGCAAGTCAAGTGGTACGGCGCAGACGGCTCCACCGGACTCACAGAGCTGTTGGTCCCCGACGCCGCCGAGTTCGCCGTGGCGGTCGGCGGGTTCGTCAGCCCCAAGTTCGCCCCAGCCCGTAGCCCCTACTACGACAGAGTCCGCAACTACATACTCCAGAACTATAACAGAGAGCCAGACTCCTATGCGTACAACGCCTACGACGCTATCTGGCTAATCACCTACTCCATACTCCAAGCCGGCACCACAGACACCCAGAAGATACAACAGATATTTCCCGATGTCGCCGGCAAGTACTTCGGCGCCTCGGGATACACCAAGCTAAATGAGGCGGGGGACAGAGACATCGCCGACTATGAAATCTGGGCCATTACTAAGAGCTGAGCGGGTAGTCAAGCGCTTCGGCGGAGTCAAGGCCCTCGACGGGGCCACCGTAGAGGTGAAACCGGGCTTTTTTACCCTCCTAGCCGGGCCAAACGGCTCGGGGAAGACAACCCTCATAAACGTAATAACTGGCGTAATCCCCCCAGATGGGGGGAGGATATACTACGGCGGGAGGAACATAACAAAGGCGCCGCCCCACGAGCGGAGGAGGCTTGGCATATTCAGAACCTTCCAGACCCCCCGCATTGCGTATAGGCTTACGATCCTAGACAACGTGGTGGTGGGCAACCTCCAGCGGGAGAGGCCAACCCTCGGCGGATGGCAGAGGGGAGAGAGGGAACTCGCCGAGAAGGCCTTCCAGTTGCTGAAACTAGTGGGGCTGGACCACATGTGGGACAGGCCCGCGGAGGAGCTCAGCGGCGGCCAGATGAAGCTACTTGAGCTGGCGCGGGCGGTGATGTCAGGGGCGGAGGTCCTCCTACTAGACGAGCCAGCGGCGGGGCTAAACCCAAGCCTTGCCCTAGACCTTTTCAAGAGGCTCAGAGATCTGGCCAAGAGCGGGGTGGCGCTACTAGTCGTGGAACATCGGCTCGACCTAGCCATAGACTACGCTGACTACGCCTACTTCATGCACGAAGGTAAAGTAGTGCTTGAAGGGCCGCCCCAGCAAGTCTTCACAAACCCCCTAGTAGCCCAGATATACTTGGGGGAATGATCGCCGCGAAATCCCTCAACGCGGGCTACGGAAAGTTGCAGGTACTCTACGAAGCGGATCTAGAGGCGAGACCCGGCGAGATAACCGCAGTCGTGGGGCCAAACGGAAGCGGGAAATCCACCCTCCTCAAAGCCATCGCGGGAATTGCAAAGATATTCGGAGGCCACGTCTACATAGGAGACAGAGACGCCACCAAGATGCCCGCACATGAACGGGCCAGGCTCGGCCTAGCCTACCTACAGCAGACAAAAAACGTCTTCCAAAACCTCACAGTACTAGAAAACCTCAGAATGGCCGCCTACACCCTAGACGCCGAGAGGTTCAGAGGAAAGCTGGAGGAGGTGCTGGAGATAGTCCCCATAAAACCCTACCTAAACAGACCAGCCCGCGAACTCAGCGGAGGCTGGAGGCAGATGATAGCCGTGGCAATGGCCTTGATGAGAGACGCCAAGTACTTCCTATTCGACGAACCCACCGCCCAGCTATCCCCCAAATTCGCCACAGACATACTAACCCTTATCCAGAAACTCAGAGACATGGGCCACACCATAATACTCGCCGAGCAAAACGCCAAGAAGGCACTCGAAACCTCCGACAAAGCCTACCTACTGGTATCAGGTCGCGTAAACTACACAGGACCCGCCAGCGAGCTTCTAAACAATAAAGAGCTAGGCAGACTCTACCTAGGCCTAGTCAAGCTGTGATCAGATATTTACTAGCGACGCTTAGGCTCGTAATATAGCCTTTGTCGCAATCACCGGCGAGCGGGGCACCCCCCGCATCAGCCACGGCACTAGCCGCGCTCGGCTACAGCATTTACATAACCAAAACACCCCACCACAGAGTAAGGCAGATATCATTACGAAATATACAAGCCGCTTAGATACATTTCCCTCACGCCAGCGCTGGACCTGCTACGGTCTATCACAATCGCTCTGCTTAACAAATAACTGCGCCACACAACAGACACCCCCACATAGTTACCATCACATATCTGGTAACGCAATTCACACTTTCTCAACTAGCCTCTTGATGCGTATCATATCAGAACTGCACGAAGAATAAACATAGTGTTGCAAACAACAAATCTCCACTAAGCCAATATCAGACACCCATGAGGATAATTAATACCACGAGGAATGAAAGGTGTGGCGCCCCGGCCGGGATTTGAACCCGGGTCACGGGCTCGACAGGCCCGCATACTAGTCCGGACTATACGACCGGTTGGAGTGGCCGCCGTCGCCGGCGGATCCACGGCTCCCCGACGTCCGGGGCATCGATCGGAGAACTGGGCGATGTTTATAAGCTTTACGGCCGCCCGCACCGACGGCCGCAAGGGGCCGTATAGGGGCTTGCTCCATAGCATCAATAGGAATTGGATGCCCCGGCCGGGATTTGAACCCGGGTCTTGGGCTCCCTCCGGCGCGGCCTTCGGCGCCCCGAGAGGCCCATATCCTTGACCGGACTAGACGACCGGTTGGAGTGGCCGGCTTGCCACGGCTCCCCGACGCCCGGGGCGTCCCCCATACACTTCGCTATTTTTAAACTTTTTGCCGTCAACCGCTACGCGTAGCGGGAGCTGGCAGTCCGCCGAAATCGACAACGACCGGGTCTGTTTATAGACCGGCGATTCTGCAGGGGCCGAGGACGTATTACGCGAATACCGACAAGGAGTATCTCTAAGCCTACGGAGGGTTGCTCTTCGTCTATCTGAGTTGTTGAGGCGGGGCCGAGGAGCCGCCTAGAGTAAGGCGGCGGGCTTGGGAAAGCGCTGGAGGGCTGTATGGCCGGCGAATAACTGCGTGGCCGGATTCACGCCTAGAGGTAGAGCTCGCCGGTCGCGACGAAGTTGGCCTGCCTAGCTATATAGACGGCGTGGTCTGACGCCCTCTCTAGAAGCCTCAACGCCATGGCCTCGACCACGTCGCACTTCTCGCGTCTTTCCATGAGCCTCGCCACCGAGTCCATGTAGGACTTGTCGACGATCTCGTCGTCGAGCCTCACGATCTCGTCCAGCTTGTCTGACCTATGGCTTAACAACATCTCGACAGACTCGGCCACCATGCGCCTTACGACTCGCGATATCTCGCGCACCTTCTCGCTGGAGCATCCGGAGCCTAGGCGGGACGCTATGTCGGCCACGTCGTATCCGTACCTCGCGACTCTGTAGAGGTCGTACGAGGCGAACATGGCCCCTCTGAGGTATCTGAGATCTACCGCCACAGGCGAATATCTGGCTATCGCCTCCAGCGCCAGCTCGGCGATGTGTTCGTGTATTCTGCGCACCTCGGACGCCGCGGCTCTGGCCCTCTCCGGCTGGCAGACGCCGCCGAAGCACTCGGCCGCGACGTCGAGGGCGCCCGTGGCGATCTCGGCCGCCTTCCTCAAGAGCTCGGCTATCTGGGCCTCGGCGAGATCCAGCAGACGCCTCATATCTTCCCCGTCACGTACCTCTCCGTCAGCTCGTGTCTGGGCCTCATGAACACCTCGCTGGTCCTCCCCACCTCGACTATCTTGCCTCTGTAGAGGAAGGCCACGTAGTCGCTCACGCGCGCCGCCTGCGGCGGGTAGTGCGTGACGAGCACTATCGTCGTGTCTTTCTTGAGGTCGAGCATGAGCGACTCTATCTTGGCGGTGTTCTCCGGGTCGAGGTTGGCGGTGGGCTCGTCCATCAGGAGGACCTCCGGCTGGAACGCCAACGCCCTGGCTAGGCAGAGCCTCTGTTGTTGTCCGCCCGAGAGGACCGACGCCGGTGAGCCGAGCCTGTCCTTGACCTCCTCCCAGAGCTGCGCCCGCTCCAGAGCCCAACGCACTCTGTCCCGCAGATCCCGCTTGGATCTCGCCAGCCCGTTGAGCTTCACCCCCAAAGCCACGTTCTCGAATATCGAGAGGTTGGGGATGGGGTTAGGTATCTGGAACACCATCTGGACCCTCGTCCTGAGCTCCACAACATCCATCTTGAATATGTCCCTGCCGTCGAGGTACACGCGGCCCGACACCTTGGCGTTGGGGTATATCTCTATCAACCTGTTGAACACCCTCAGAAGGGTCGACTTGCCGGATCCCGACGGCCCCATCAAGGCGAAGATGGTCCTCGCCGGCACCTCTAGGCTCACTCCGTCAAGCACTACGTTCTTGTCGAAGGAGACCGTGACGCCCTCGGCCACGAGGCTCATGTCCTCTCCGGATCCCGGCCTGAAACAACCCGCCTAGGCATGTCTCGACAGAGCCCTCGCCGATATGAAGAGGGCGAACACTATCAGCAGAAGCACAGCGGCGGCGCCGTAGGCGACTTCCTTGTATATTGGAAACGGCGTCGTCGCGAACCTGTATATCAAGACAGGTATCGAGGCCGTGTATTGAGTGAACGGCCCGTAGAAGTCGTTGAAGGCGGAGGTGAAGAGGAGGGGGGCCGTCTCCCCCGCTACCTTGGCCGAGCCCAGCAAGAACGCGGTCAGCACAGATCTGCCCAACGCCTTCCTCATCACGACGAACAGAGCCTTCCTCTCGTCTCCCGCTATGGCGTAGGCCGCCTCCCTCAAGTTCCTCTCCGCCGAGGAGTACGCCGACGCTGTGAACAACGCCACGTAGGGCACCATTATGAGCGTGAGGGCCGCGGCGCCGGCGTATGCGTTGAAGACTGATATGGGGCCGAGGAAGTAGCCCAATACGGGCACGCCGGAGGCCCACTGGAGAAACGGCGAGAGGGATCTGTCCAGCGAGGGGGCCACCGACTCGGAGATGGCGTAGACGTATAGGCCTATGGTGATCGTGGGGAACTCCACCAACACGTTCACGTTGATCCTCGCAATCTTCGCGGCGAACTCGTGTCTATACTCGCCTATGTAGACGCCGACCGGGAAGCCCACGGCGAAGCCCAAGAGCGAGGCCAGCGCCGACATGAACAACGTCCCGACAAGGGCGGGCCCTACGCCGCCGGTCGCGTCGTTGGGCGACGGAGGAAGCGCCGTGAAGAAGGCGGGCCCGATCCTGGCTATCGCCTCAACGCCGCTGGCCAAGATGTCGCGGGTTATCAAGAACAGGGGGGCTATGGACGCGAGGGCGAGCGCCGATATGAGCAGAAGGACGACGACGCTTATCAACCTGCGCAACAAGACGTTCATCTCCTAAAGAGGAAGTAGACAGCCGTGGTGTTTATTGCGAGCCCCACCGCGGCCAGGACGAAGGCAGCCGCCATCAAGGCCGGCTCCATGTAGTTCGCTATCTGCGCGTTGGGGAACTGGAGCGCTATGAGCGACGATATGGTGACCCCGGAGTTCAGCAGATTTGTCGGGAGGCTCACGTAGTTGCCGCCCACCACCATGGCCACCGCCACTGTCTCCCCCATGGCTCTGCCCATTGCCAGGAAGGTGCCGCCCAGCAGATAGTTCTTGATATACCTCAACTTGATGTATATGGCCTCGGCCTTGGTGGCGCCCAACGCGTATATCGCCTCGACGATCTCTCTGGGGATCGACGCGTAGCCCTCTCTGATTATCGCGGCGGCGTAGGGAGTGATTATGATCGACAACAGTAGAGACGCCGTGAGGAGGCTTGTCGTGGTCCCGAAATATTCGTAGATGTATCGGGTCAAGACGGTTAGGCCCCACAGACCGTAGACAACTGTGGGCAGGGAGGCCGTGGCGTCCATGAAGGAGGAGACGAGGCCCCTATACCGTTGGGGCACAACCTCGTTTACGAAGACCGCGAAGGAGGCGGCGAGGGGGAGGGCTATGGCCAAGGCCACCGCAGTGGTTATGAGCGTGCCTAGAAGCGCTGGCAGTAGGCCGTACTGCTCGTGCTGGGCGTCCCACCGCGCAGTGGTGAACAACGCGAGGCCCTCGTGCTCTATGGCCGGCAACGCCCTCACGAAGAACATCACGACGAGGGAGGCGACGGCGGCCGGCACCAAGAACGCCAGAAGCCTCAGACCCCACCTCAACTTTATAAAAATCAAAAATAGTACATAGATTATATAAAGAGCAAAACCCAATAGGAGGAGCTCGACCATAGGCCTAGGAAAAACTACTTTATTAGGTTGAGGCCGTTGAGGCCTATTTGGGCTATGTCCTTGGGCAACGGGAGGTAGCCCGGCACCAGCTGTTCCTGACCTGTCGTCAAGGCGTACTGCCAGAAGCACTTGACCACGGCGGCCACCGTCTGTCCGTTGGGGTACGAGCTGTAGTCGGTCCTCAACATGGCGAAGGAGAAGGCCACCAGCGGATAGCCCCTAGGCGGGTTGGCGAAGACCTGTATCACCTGCCACCAGTTGTCGGCCGCGCTCGGGAATCCGCCCAGCCTCTGGACCACCTGCTGTATCCCCGCGGCGGCCGCTTGGGACACCGCCTCCGGCGTGGCGTCGTAGAACTTCCCGTCGTTGTCGTTGCGCAGATAGGCGTAGCCCCCAACGGCGTCGAACTTATCCTTCTGGGTTATCCAATAGTTGTACTCCACGTACCCGATGGAGTAGGGCGTGTTCAGCACTATCTGGGCCACGCCCGGGTTCCCCTGCCCGGCCTTGGAGACGCCCATCTGATCTACCGGCCAGTTAACGGAGAGGCCCCAGCCGACCGTCTGGTTCCACCGAGGCACGGACTTGCTCAGGAATAGGGTGAACCAGCCCGTCGTCCCCGAGGCGTCGGATCTATGGACCGGCGTGATCTCCTTGTGGGGCAGGAGGCTCGCGAGGCCGGGGTTGACAGCCTTTATCGCCGGATCGTCCCAGTACCTTATGGTGCCCATGTATATCCCCGCTATAATCTCGGCGGTTAGGTTCAGCCTCATGTGGGTCTTGACGTATGCTATCTCGGGCACGTTGTACACCAACAGCTCGCTACCGAGTATGTCGGGGAACTGTATTATCTGGCCCTTGTACTGGTTGTACCTATCGGGGGCCAGCGGCAGATCGGAGCCGGCGAAGGCGTACTCGCCCTTGATAAGAGACGTCTGGCCCGCCCCAGAGCCGACGTAGTTGTAAGTTATCTTAATCCTGCCGCCCGTGGCGTTGTAGAGGTACTTAGTCCAGTAGTCGAACTGGGGGCCCGGGAACGTGGCGCCTCCGGCAATTATCTGGCCGCTTAAGCCCCCGCAAGAACTGGGCAGACCCGGCTGGGTAGCCGTTTGGGTGACGGTTAATGTCTGCGTTGCAGTGACCGTCGAGGTGGCCGTAGGCTGTTGTGCGTATTGAGTAACGGTCGTCGTAGATACCTGCGTAACTGTGGATACCTGGGTCACCGTGGTGATTGTTGGCGTCTGCTGTTTGCCGCCGCCCATCATAGCCACAGCGGCTATTCCTACTATTGCTATTATTACAATAGCTCCTATTATTGCGTAAATTGTTTTTTGATCCATGCGCAGCGGACTGTGTGCCTTTAAAGGCATCTCCCATAAACATACATAAACTATATCGCGGACTAAAACGCCACGGACGCGGCCGTTCTCCCTTGCTATCTACGATAAATCGTCAGGGCGTCCTCACGATATTGCTTTAGCAAGCTCAAGCACGGCCACTGCCGCGAAAAGCACGGCGAGCGCTGTGTATATATGTCTCTGCGATATTCTGTGGGCGAGTCTGGCCGCCACATAGCCGCCGAGAAGGGCAGAGGTCCCTACGACTATCGCGGCTACCACGTCCGTGACCCCTAAATAAATGTAGGCCAACGCACCGCTGAGCGCCGACAGCGCCATGGCCGCCATGGCGGTCCCCACGACCTTCCTTATCGGCATATCGCTCATCGAGCTTATCGCCACGGCGAACATGATGCCTCCGCTGGCCCCTACAAGGCCCGACATGACTCCGATGGCTATGCTGGATAGGGCGATCACCGCGCGGCGGGCCCGTGGCCCTATAGAGGCGAAGAAGCGACGGACAGGGGGGAGCAGACCTCTGTCGATATTGGACGCGCTGTTTCTTATCGACGTGTAGGCGAAATAGAGCGAGGAGGCCGCGAAGAGCACCTCCAACGGCCTTTCGGGCGACCTAACGGCCAAGTGGGAGCCCAGTTGCGCGCCCGCCGCAGCGCCGGCGCCTAGCACAAGGGCGTACCGCCAATCTACGTCCCCCGCCCTTATGTATATCAGTAAGGCCGAGGCCGACGCTATCAGGTCGACTAAGAGGCTCGCGCCTACCGACTGTTGATATGTGTAGCCCATGTAGGAAAGCGCCGGCACCGTCAGCGCGACGCCGCTAGAGCCTGTCACCCCTATCAAGATCCCGACGGCCACGCCTACCGCCACCAACGCGGCCGCGTCCACGGCAATTTTTTTAGTGGGCTATTTACGTATCGACGGTGAGGAAGTGCGTCGTCGCCTCCGGCATACTTATAGAGGACGGGAGAGCGCTTGTGGTGTATCACGAGAAGCTGGGCGTCTGGCTCTACCCGGGCGGCCACGTCGAGCCCGACGAGACCCCGTCCGAAGCCGTGGTCCGGGAGTTCCGGGAGGAGACGGGGCTCGTGGTGGAGCCTGTGGGCCCCGTCAGCGGGATCTCCAGCGACGACGTGGTCGAGGAGCCTCTGCCCTTCGCGATATTGAGGGAGACGGTCCGCTACCCGGACGAGATCCATATACACTACGACTTGGTCTTCCTGGTGAGGCGCGTTGGGGGGAGGCTGAACAACGGCGTGTGGGTATCCGAGGCCGAGCTGGACGGGCTACGGACTTACCCCAACGTCCGGCAGGTCCTCAGACGGGCATTATCGGCCCTGCGGTGATATGCTGGCCGACTTAATCATACAGACATTGATGGTGACGCCGTCGGGCGCCTTCTCGCCGGGTCCTCTAACGACGGCGGCCGTCGTCTCGGGCGCCTTGCGTCCTAGGGCGGCGGCGAGGTCGGGGCTTGCAGTGGCCGCGGGCCATATGGCGTTCGAGCTCCCCTACGTGTTGGCGCTCGGGCTGGTCGCCGGCGCGCTTGGCTCCTTCCAGAAGCCGCTCGCCGCCGTCTCGCTGGCGTTCTCGCTCTTCTTTGCCTACCTGACAGCAAGCGACGGGCTGGCCTCCATAAGAGGCAATACGAGGCAGATGTCCGGCGGGCGGCTTTCCCTGCCGCCTTTCATGACGGGCCTGGTCTTCACTGGGGCCAACCCATATTTCTTGATGTGGTGGGCCACGGTCGGCCTTCCTCTAGTCGGCGAGGCCTTCGCGCTGGGACCCCTGGGCGTAGCCGCGATGTACGGCGCCCACGTCTGGATGGACTACCTCTGGCTCTCCCTAATGGCCTCGCTCGGCGGAGGCGCGTCCAGGGTGTTGAACAACAGGAGGTACGGCTATCTGCTCATAGCCCTATCGGCTTTGCTGGCGCTTTTCGGGATTAATATATTCCTCAAGGCGTTCGTCGGAGTCGACCTGCTCCATTTCTGAGGCGCTACAGCTTATAAGCCGGTCTGATCCATTCCTCCATGCGGGTCTGGCCAGCTATAGCGGCCGTGGTAGTGATCCTAGCCGCCGTGGCCTTCCTCTATTTTTACCTATCCCAGGGCCGCGTAGACGTCTATGTGTCCGACCCGCCGGCGCCTAACCTCGCCATATACCTCACCTTCACGTCTGTGGCGCTTCATAGGGTCGGCAACAACTCGGGCTGGGTCGTGATCTTCAACGGTAGCAGGACCATAGCGCTGACGCACACGCCGCAGTTGCTCGTCTCCGCCTCGGCGCCAGCCGGCGAGTACAACGAGGTGTTCTTCACGGTATCCAGCGCCACGATCGAGATAGGGGGCGTCAACATCACTGCCCGCATCCCCAGCGGAGTGTTCAAGGTACACATAACGGGCGGGATGAGGCTCAGCGGGGGCTCCACGGAGAAGTTGCTCATATCGTTCCCCCACGTGACGTACGCCAACGGACAGATAATAATCAGCCCGTCCATCACGGCGCAAGTGATCTCTTGAGGGAGATAAGGCTTAGGCCCATAGGCTACGTCGAGGAGGGGCTCCCCCAAGAGGAGCGAGGGGCCGGCAGGAGGAGCTTCGTATCCACGGTTAGGGTTTTCGACGAGTACGCCGACGGCTTGCTGGGCCTCGAGGAGTACAGCCACGTCTTCGTCATATGGTATATGGACAGAGTAGAGCACACAGAGTTGAGGGTGAGGCCTAAGCGCCTCCCAGACGCGCCTGAGGTCGGCATATTCGCCACGAGGTTTCCGCCGAGGCCGAACCCCATAGGTCTGACCGTGGCGGAGATAGTGGCCGTGGAGCCGCCCCGGCTCCGCCTGCGCAATCTGGACGCCTGGACTGGGAGCCCCGTGCTCGACATAAAGCCGTACGACGCCCTCGACGTGGTCCCGAGCCCGAAGATGCCGGAGTGGCTAAGACGTCTTCTTAATATAGACCGGTAATTTCCCGTGGTCTGTATATTCGTCAGCAGGGATACGTTCCCCGAGATACTCTACAGGAAACTGGCCGAGGTGGGAGAGGTCAGAGCGTACCCCTACGGCAAGCCGGCTTGGCTGACGGCGGGCATCCCGAAGGACGCCCTCAAGAGGGCCGCCGCCGAGTGCGACGCCATGGTGGTCTTCGTGGGAGATGTCGTGGATAGGGAGGTGCTGTCCAGCGCCAAGAACCTCAGGATAATCTCCACCGTCTCGGTGGGGTACGACCACATAGACGTCGCCGAGGCCAGGCGGAGGGGCATCGTGGTGACCAACACACCCGAGGTGCTGGTCGACGCCACGGCCGATCTCGCCGTGGGCCTCTTGCTGGCCCTAGTCAGGAGGATAGTCGAGGGCGATAGGCTGATTAGGGAGGGCAAGGCGTACGACGTCTGGGGCGCCCTCATAGGTTCTGATATACGGGGCAAGAGGGCGGGCATCGTGGGGCTCGGCAACTTGGGCGCGGCCATAGCCAGGCGCCTTCTGGCGTTCGGCGCCGAGGTCGTCTACTGGTCCCGCACCAGGAAGCCCCAGGTGGAGTTCGCGTTAGGCATAAGGTATCTGCCGCTCGACGAGTTGCTGTCGACCAGCGATTTCGTGATCGTCTCGGTGGCGTTGACGCCCGAGACCCGGCACTTGATGAACTGGGAGAGGTTCTCTAAGATGAAGCGCGGCGCCTACTTCGTCAACGTCGCCAGAGGCCCCGTGGTGGACACCGAGGCTCTTCTGAGGGCTCTACGGGAGGGCATTCTGGCCGGCGCGGCGCTGGACGTATATGAAGTGGAGCCGCTCCCCCACACTCACGAGCTTGTGAGTATGCCTAACGTAGTCCTCACCCCCCATATAGGGAGCGCCGCTTTGGAGACCAGGATCAAGATGGCCGAGGTGGCCGCGGAGAACGTTGTGCGGTTCTTCAGAGGGGAGAGACCTCTCTACGTGGTGGAGTGAGCGTCTGGTCCAACCCCTCGTTCTTCGAGGTGAGGTTCAAGTGCATAAAATGCGGTATATGTTGCGTAGGGACCGAGATGGAGCTCTTGCCGGAGGACGTGGAGCGTATCGAGGCCTTGGGGTATCGGCTCGAGGACTTCGCCGTCGCCGACGGCGATATGTTGAGGCTGAAGAACGTGGACGGGCACTGCGTATTCTACGACCCCGCGACGGCCAGCTGCACCATCTACGAGCATAGGCCCATCGGCTGTAGGCTCTACCCGCTGGTCTACGACGGGCGCGAGGTCTACGTGGACAAGACGTGTCCGACCTGGCACACGGTATCGCGCAGAGAGGTCGAGAGGCTCGCCCCCTACGTGGCAAAGTTCGTCGAGGACTCGAGACGGACCAGGATAGTGATCAAGCTACGCAAGGGCCTTTAGCTCCTCGCCCCTCAGCAACGGCACGCCCAAGGACTTCGCCAGCTCCTCTACTTCCTCGTACGGCATAGCGTCTACGCTGGGGCCTAGGACCTCGATTATGGCGAGGGCTGGAGGCAGGCCGGCGGCCTTGGCGAGTATGGCCGACAGCTCCGTGTGGCCCCACCTCCTACCTATCCTGGCCCCGAGCACCGGCACGTGGCCCGGCCCGTAGAACTCGTCCACGAACGTCTTCTTGGCTCTGTCGGGGTCGCTCAACGCCATCTCGACAACCCTCGCCAGCTCTCTTATGGTCAAAGCCTTGTCCGAGTCCCTGACGCCTGTCTTGGTCTTCTTGTGGTTGACGTAGCCCATGAACGCGGGCTCGTCGCCGTATCTGGGCAACACGGAGAGCCCCATCTTGCGGTAGTATTCGGAGAGGAACTCGAGGCCGAGCGCCCTCCCTATCTCCTCCGTCGTCACGAAACATAGGAGCCCGCCTGCGTTCTGCCTCAGCCACCTGACGAGGCCGGGGGTCACCGCGTCGGCCCTCACCACGAAGTCGGCCTCGGCCTCTCTATAATCGCCGTCGTATATGAGCACGGGCCTGCCAGCCCTCAAGGCCTCTATCGCCTTCTCCAACGTCATCGTCAACCTAAGTTCATCCATATATATGCCTTGTGTAAACTACTGTTTACACTCAACCCTATACCTCAACACAACCTCCTGCCCGCACTCGCATATCTCGGCCGACAGCAACCTCAACCTAAACGGCGCGGACTCCACGTCGTCGTACCCCGGCCCTTCCAGAAGCGACGTGCCGGCCCCAAACGCATATGGGGTCACCGTTATCACCAGCTCGTCGACCAGGCATTGGCTCAGCATCTGCCAGTTAATGCGGCCGCCGCCCTCCACCAAGACGCTTCTTATGCCGGAGACGTAGAGCCTCTCCAACGCCTCCCGGAGCGGCACGGCGTCCCCCGGAAACTGGATCACCTCGACGCCGCGTTCCCTCAAGGCCGCCACCTTCTCGCGCGGGGCCTTCTCCGTAGTCAAGACTATCGTTGGCGCCGAGCCGTCGAAGACCCGGGCAGACTGCGGGACGCTCAACGACCCGTCGACTATCACCCGTACCGGGTTCCGGCCTTCGACATACCTCACGGTCAGCCTCGGGTTGTCGACCTTGACGGTCCTTGCCCCCACCAGCACGGCGTCTACCTTGGCGCGGAGCGCGTGTAGCCTCCTCAAATCGACGGGGCAAGAAAGGCGGGAGTAGCCCGTCTTGCTGGCTATTCTGCCGTCTACGGTGACGGCCGCCGCGAGGTAGACGTAAGGCCTCATCTCAGCACTCTGACGCCCACCACGCCGTCTCTCCTCATAGAGTCGAGAGCCTCGGTGGCCTTGGCGAAGGCCGTATAGGGCCTTTCGGCGATGCCGATGCCCAGCCGCACGTCTATGTATATCTGGTCGTAGAGGAGGTAGCCCGTCTTCACGTCGGGGAGGAATATCATTATATTGTCGCCTCCTAGGTAGAAGGCCAGACAGCCCAGCCCCCTACAGATGGTGTTGGCCTTGTTTATTAGGTCGCCCACCACTACATACACGTCGTAGGACCCCATCCTCTCGGTCTGCCTCGTGCTGTTGACTATGTCCATATGGCCCACGACGGCCGAGCCCCCCGCTGTGTCCCCCTCTCCGCAGGCTTCGTAGGCCTCCAACGGAGTGCCGCCGCGCCCTATACAGTACTCCACCGGCACCGGCGACACCTCCTGCAACGACTTCACCTTATCCGCCAACGCCTTTACGGGCACGTTGTTTGAGTATATCAGCAGGTAGTCGTAGCGCATGTGATGCGGGAGGGCGTCTATGGACGTGTACTCGGCCCAGGCCCTTTTGTGGAGCTCCGCCTGTACTTGCTGTATCACGTGCTCCCGCCTGAAGCCCAACGTCTCCGTCCACTCCCTATACCCTATCAACTTTAGTTGCATCACGCTATGCACGATAGACGGCCCGAATTGTGGATAAAAAAGCATTAGCCCGTTGGTAGGCCTTGTCAACTATTGTTTCCAGCAACGTCGATCCCCTCTCCGCGGAGATCTCGGCTGGGTCTATACATCCGACGACGCCGCTTCGGGACATCCACGCCGTCCGTAAGTACCTCATCATATGCACGTCGCCCTCGCATACCCTCTCCCTAGGGGTGTCGATAAGCCTGCCGCCTATGGCTAGATACACGCTCGCCTCGTCGGAGCCGGCGTGATCCCTCACGGCCGCCAGGCTCCACACGTTCAGCCAGAGTATTTTCGGCCCCAACTCGTAGTCGAGTTGCGAAGCCGCCAGGTTCCCCACGTCTGCGACGCCGCCGTGTCCCGCCACCACCACTACGTAGCTACACCACTTAGCCGCAGTTCTCAGAACGCCGGTTATATACGATAGAAAGACGTCGCACTCGACGTATATAGTGGGAGGGAAATCTTGATGCTCTTTGCTACACGTATACCAGATAGGCTCCAACACCCGGGCGCCCAACCTCTCGGCGAGTCTCCGAGCCACGTAGATAGCTATCTCCGTGTCGACCGTCGGCGGGAGGAACGGGCCGTGTTGTTCGTAGGACCCGACGGGCAACACACAGCCGGTCTGCCCGGCGTCAGCCAGCTCTCCTCGGGATCCGGCGGCTCCGGTCAGTTTATCGGAGGGCTCGACGGCCATGCGTAGGGCTTAAAGCGCGTTTTATGTTATTTCCGCCAGCAAGCCTTTGTAGAAAACCGGCGCCCGGCCTCGCCTTATATCGCAAACCGCCGATATGGGCCTCAGTGCGCTATTTCTCCCGCGACTTTATGGCCTCTACAAGCTCCTCCAATGCCTGCGTCAATTCTCTGAGGCCCTCCACCTCTATCTTAATCTTAAGGTATCTGTCCTCGTCGTTCCCTTCTGCCGCGTCGTCGGCGGTCGCGTCGTCGCGGAGCAACTTCTCGATCTCCTCATCCTCGTCTAGTTCCTTCTTTTTCCTCTTCAACATCATGTACTTTCGGCTAAAATAAAACCAACTGCTCTTTAATAGATGGCTAGGTCTATCCCGTGAGGGTATACTACGACGACGTCTTCAAGGGACACGAGACCGGGCCCGGACATCCCGAGAACCCCCGCCGCCTCGACTACGCCCTAGAAGGGGTTAGGGAGGCTGGCGCGCCTCTCGTCGCCCCGCGCGCCAGAGACGACGTTCTCCAACGTCTAGAGGCGGCGCACGGCAGAGACTACATAAGGTATATCGAGGATCTATGTAGCTTGGGCAACCTCACGGAGCTAGACGGCGACACTTGGGTGTCCCCCGGCACGTGCAACGCCGCCCTTACGGCCGTGTCGGCAATACTCGACGCGTTGGATTCGAGGGAACACGCCTACATATTGGCAAGGCCTCCCGGCCATCACGCCGGCAGGTCGGGAAGGGCCTTGACGGCTCCCACCCAGGGTTTCTGTATATTCAACACGGCGGCTGTCGGGGCCCTTTATGGAGAAGGCGCGGCGATTGTTGACATAGACGTCCACCACGGCAACGGCACCCAGGAGATCCTCTACGATAGGGACGTGCTCTATATCTCGACGCACCAGGATCCGTTGACCCTATACCCGGGCACCGGCTTCCCCGACGAGGTCGGGAGGGGGAGGGGCGAGGGCTTCAACGTCAACGTGCCCATGCCCCCTGGCCTAGGAGACGACGGCTTCAAGAAGATCTTCGACGAGATCGTCATGCCTATATTGAGGCAGTACGGCCCCCGCGTCTTGATAGTGTCGTTGGGCTGGGACGCGCACAAGGAGGATCCACTCGCCGATATGGGCTTCACCCTCAACGGGTATAGGTACGCCGTTAGGTCCTTGCTCTCCCTAAACGTGCCTGCGGTCTTCCTTCTAGAGGGCGGCTACAACTACGCCGTGCTCAAGGAGGGGTCTAAAATGTTGGCGATGGAGCTGGCCAGCCTAGGCCGCGCCCCGCCCGAGGAGCCCAGCGTCAGCGACCACTCGGTATGGGGGAGGTTGGCGAAGATCTTGGCCGAGGTGAGGTCTATCCAGTCCAGATACTGGCGGCTATAGGATTGCCGATATGCTCCTGGCGAGGTCCTCCGAGATGTCTACGCTGGAGTACTCGCAAGGTATGGTGTTGGTGCAGTAGAGCGCGTCTACGCAACCTCTGATCTTCTCCCTTGCGTTGCCCAACAACTGGCAGTGCGAAACCACGGCGTATACCGCGGATGCCCCCAACAACTTCGCGTTTTTACACGCATCGACCAACGTGCCGCCTGTGGCCAGTATATCGTCGACTAGGACCACCGACTTCCCCTGGAGATTCACGTCTCCTCTGGGCTTCATGTAGATCTCCCCCGTCTCCCTATCCCTAAACTTCTCGAAGTGGTTGTAGGGCACTCCCAACAGCTCGGCCAACGCCGCGGCTCTGTGGAGGGATCCCGCGTCGGGACTTAGGACGACGTCCACGTTCCACCTCCTAACGGCCGCCGCGTATTTCTCCGCTGGATATACGTTGACGACGCGTAGGCCCGCCACGTAGTCGCCGATATAGGGCTTGTGGAGGTCGACGGCTATGAGGTGCGAGACGGGGTACTGCCTCAAATGGCCTAGAAGGAACTTAACGCTTATGGGCTCCCCCTCGCGGAACCGTCTGTCTTGTCTCGCATATGGGAGATACGGCGCCACGAGCACCACCCTGTCGGCTCCGTAGTCGCTTAGGGCGTCGAGTGCCAGGAACAGCTTAACCAAGTTCTTGTTGACGTCGGGATAGAGCCGGGCCAACAGAATCGCCTCCCTAGCTGGCTCCACCCTCACCAGAACCTCGCCGTCGGGGAAATCCCTCTCCTCGACGAGCTTGGCGTCTAGGCCCAACGTCCCCGCGATCTGCCTGGCCAAATCCTCGGCGTTTTTGAAGTAGTAGAGCCGCATAGGGAGAATTGCAGAGGGTAAATATAACGCTACGGCCAGGATATCGCCGCCTTTAAATTCTCCGGAGCGCCGCCGGTCTTCACGGCGATCGCTATATACCTCTCAGAGTTGTCCGAGTACGGCGACCCGTCGAAATCCCCATAGACCGCCTTGATGGCCATGCCGACACTGCGCAACATGAGGCCCAGCTCGCTCGGCGAGTACAGCCTAAGCTCCAGGGTCCTCGTCCCTACATACTTCCCGTTTTTGTAGAGGTATCTGGTCTCCCTTATCTTCCCAGTCAGCGGATTGTAGGCGGCCACCGATAGGACCTTGTACGGGCCGGCGGATATCCACATATTCCAGCTCTCCCCAAGCGCGGCGTACGCCTTGTCCACCTTCGCTCTGTTGGCCAGATCCACGGCGAGAGATCCGCCGGGCTTTATGGAGCCGGATAGCCACATCAATATCTCCAAGTCTTCCTCGTCCCCGAACATCCCCAGCGTGCTGTGCATTATGTAGGCTCCGTCGAACGCACGGCGTCTGAAGGGAGGCATTCTCAAATCGGCGGCCACGACGTCGCCGTATCTCTTAGCCTCCGAGAGGTACCGTATGTTTATATCGAGGCCCACCACCGAGTCCGGAGGCATATGCCGCATGTGCCTCCCGTGGCCGCACGCGGCGTCGAGGAAGCGCTTGCCCCGCTCTATGCCCAAAGCCTCGGCGAGGAAGCGCGCCTCCTTAGCGCTTATCTCAGGCCCCCTATAGTGCTCCATGAAGTCGCGATATATATCGTCGAAGAACTCGTCGACCCAGCTCATCCCCTCAAGAGCCTCCTTAACTCTTCCTCGGTCGCGGCGAGCTTGAAGCCGGAGGCCTTCCTCAGCCTGTTCATTATAGCCAGCCCTATCCCCCTCTCCGGCACCGTGGGCGCGAGCGCCACGTCGACCTTTACCTTGTCGACGCGTCTGAGGGCGTCGTAGAGGTTTTTCGCTATCTCGTACAGATCGGACCCCACGTTGATCGCGGCGTCGGCATCCGCGCACCTCCCGGCGAGGCACAGAACGGCCACTCTTAAGCCCAGCTCGTGGGTCGCCCTCACGGCAGAGGCCAGATCGAAGTCGACAAGGATCAGCGGAGTCTCGGGCGCGTAGTGCCTATACTTCATGCCGGGCGCGAGCGCCACGTCCGCCTCGCCCAGCCCTCTGGCGAAGGGCGGGATCTCCACCTCGCCCAATAAGGATTTCAGCTCCTCCACGGTGAATGGGCCCGGTCTCAGAAGGACCGGGGGCTCCCTCGTCACGTCGACTATGGTGGACTCCACGCCGAAGAACGTCCTGCCGGCGTCCAAGATAAGGTCGACGGAGTCGCCGAGGTCTTCGGCCACGTGGGAGGCCTCGGTGGGGCTCGGCCTCCCGGCCTTGTTGGCGCTTGGGGCGGCTATAGGCGTGCCGGCCGCCTCTATCAGCTTTAGGGCGACGGGGTGGGCGGGACAGCGCAACGCCACCGTCGGGCGGCCTGCCGTGACCACCGCCGGCAGATCGGCCTTTTTCTTGACCACGAAAGTTATCGGGCCCGGCCACGCCTTCTTGGCAACCTCGACGGCTCTCTCCGGCATATCGCCTAGCTCGAGGGCCATGTCCAGCGAGGATATGTGGACTATGAGGGGGTTGTCCGCCGGCCTTCCCTTGGCCTTAAATATCCTCGCCGAAGCTTCTGCGTTGAACGCATCGGCGCCGAGGCCGTACACGGTCTCTGTGGGGAAGGCCACGAGGCCCCCCGATCTTATAACGGCGGCGGCCTCGGCTATATCCTCGTCCCGCGGATTCAGCGGATCCACCCTCACTATTTTCACCACGGCGAAACAGATATTACGCCTAGTTAAAAGCCTTGCATGGAGGTGACGGTGATCGGCACGGGAAGGATGGGGGCCGCCTTCGTCAAAAGGGCGGCCCAATTAGGCCATAAGGTCTACGCCTGGAACAGGACGCGTAGAAGGCTAGAGGGGCTCCCCGCCACGCCTATATCGAGCCCGTCGGAGGCCCGGGGACTTGCCGCCGTGTTCGTCGCAGACGACGAGGCCCTCCTATCGTTGGTGAGCGAGGTCGGAGGCGATGCCGTCGCGTTGATGGGCACATATTCCCTCGCGGGCGCCGACGCGGCACGTAAAGCTCTTGCCGCCAGGGGGATTAAGGTCATGGCGGCCCCCGTGGTTGGAGGGCCCGGAAACGTGGAGCGGGGCGACGCCATATACATAATAGGAGGCGACGCGGAGGTATACGGGAGGTATTCGAAGCTGTTCGCCGAGTTGGGCAAGGTCATGTACGTCGGCGAGTTCGAGAAGGCCGTCGTGCTTAAGCTGGCCTACAACTCCCTACTAATAGGCACAGTGGCCGTTCTAGGCGAGGCCGCCTCGCTGGCCGCCGCCCACGGAATACCGCCGAGCCAGTTCAAGGAGCTGCTGCAACAGACCGTTTTCAAGGACATAGGCTCGGTGTATATAGACAGGATGTACTCCGACGAGCCCGGCACCTTCGCTCTAAAACATGCGGGCAAGGACGTGAGATACGCTACGGCGGCCGCCGCGGGCAGATCCAGCACTATAGTGCTCTCCGCGGTGAGATCTCTATACGAGATGCTCGAGGTGCTGGGGTATGGAGATGCTTATTATATAAAAGCTGGTATTTTAGAGTCTAGGAAATAGATTATTTATAAATGAATTTAAATTTATATATTATCAAAATATTTTAATTACACATATAACGTATTGCGTGCAGAATTCAGCTTAAATACTAGGATCTCTAGGACTCTATGCCGATAGACTACGGCTTAATTGCCATGTTCGTAACCGCTGTCGTGGTACTGGGCGTGATGGTGTATCTATTCATGAGATCCAGCGAGCGTATAGATGCGGGGGGCGGGCCGCGGGAGGGCCGTATGGTCACTGTGGTGAAGTGCGGCGACGGTAGCGAGAAGACTAGGGAATATAGGGATGGCGACTACGTCGGTCTAAAGGCCGACGACTGCCCTGACGGAGTTATCGTGGGCGTCTACAAGGAGGCTCCTCAACAGAGGTAATATGGCCTATAGACGCGCTGTGAGTATAGCGGAGGCCTTTAAATCCTCCGGCACGGTGACCGTGAGAGGGTGGGTGTACAGGAAAAGGGAGTTGAAAGATAAGATCTTCATAGTGCTCAGAGATTCCACCGGCATTCTCCAGCTAGTGTTCGCGCGGGGCACCGAGGCCTTCAACGTAGCACAGAGGCTGAACTTGGAGTCGTCGCTGGTCGCCACGGGCTTGATCAAGGACGAGCCGAGGGCGCCTGGCGGCAAGGAGCTACACGTCCAGTCGGTCGACTGGTACTACGAGGGCGCGCCCTACCCCATAAACGAGGACGCGGCGCAAGCCGACAGCGAGTACCTCCTCGACGTCAGACACCTCTGGCTGAGGAGCCGGAAAATGCAGGCCGTCTTGAAGATACGCCACACGGTGTTCGGAGCCATACACGAGTACTTCAGGTCGCGGGGCTACTACGAGGTGCAGGGGCCCATGTTCATAACCGCCGCTGTCGAGGGCGGCGCTACCCTCTTCAAGGTGCCCTACTTCGACGACTTCGTGTATCTGACCCAGAGCTCGCAGTTCTATCTAGAGGCCTTTATATTCAGCCTGGAGAAGGTCTATACCATCGCGCCGAGCTTCAGAGCCGAGCCGTCGCGTACCAGGAGACATCTGACCGAGTTCTGGCATGCAGAGGCCGAGATGGCTTGGTACCACCTCGACGACCTCATGAAGGTCAACGAGGAGCTGATATCCTATATAGTCTCCAAGGTGCTGGAGGAGAGGCTCGATGAGCTGAAGTTGTTGGGCAGGAAGACGGAGCCTCTGGAGGCGGTCAAGCCTCCGTTCCATAGGGTGTCGTACGACGAGGCCGTGGATATACTAAAGGCCAAGGGCGTCGACATAAAGTGGGGGGACGACCTAGGCGCGGACGAAGAGCGTATACTGACTCTTCAGTTCGATAGGCCCATACAGCTCTACGGATTTCCGGAGAAGGTCAAGGCCTTCTACCACAGAAACGATCCCCAGAGGCCCGAGGTCACTTTAAGCGTCGATGTGTTGGCCCCCGAGGGGTACGGCGAGATTATAGGCGGCGGCGAGAGGATATACGACGAGAAGGAGCTCGTGTCCAAGATAGAGCGTTTCGGGCTCAACCCCAAGGACTATCAGTGGTATATCGACCTCAGGCGCTACGGCTCCGTCCCCCACTCGGGCTTCGGGCTGGGCGTCGATAGGGTCGTCATGTGGATAGCTGGGCTCGACCACATAAGGGACGCCGTGCCGTTTCCGAGAGATATAAGGAGGAAGTATCCTTAAGCTTGAGGGTCCTCATCACCGGCACCCCTGGGGTCGGGAAGACCACAGTCTGCAGAGCTGTAGCCCAAGTACTGCGCGTCAAATGCGTCGAGGCCGCCGCGGTGCTCGCGGGCAAGCCGTTTACGTCTTGGGATCCGCATTCCTTGACCTATGATATAGTTGATGTGGAGGCCGCCCGCGAGGAGCTCGCGAAGGAGCTAACGGGCGACTACATACTGGATACGCACGTGTTGGATATCGTGGATGACGTAGACCGGGTCTTCGTCCTCAGGAAGAGGCCTGACGTGCTCTTCAAGGATCTTGCAGACAGGAGGTGGCCCCTCCACAAGATCCTAGACAACGTCTGGGCTGAACTCCTCGACTACATATACGTCGAGGCGAGGGGCAAATGGGGAGATATATACCAGATAGACGTGACCAACAGATCCAGCCTACAGACGGCCGAGGCAGTTGTCAACTGTCTCAGAAATGGCGCATGCATCGACGAGGAAGTCGACTGGCTTGCCTATTCGCTGAAGAGCGGATTTCTGGAGCGTCTTGAGTCTATCTCCAATAGGGCTTCTTTGCGGCGGTCTTCTTCTCGACGAGGAATTTAACGGACCACCCCTGCTCCACGAACTTGCGGATCAAGCCCCTCAAGCTGTTCTTAGGCGATATGAGGAGGACGTACTCAACTCTGGCATTGTTGAGGTAGAACCTGGCCACGTAGAACCTCCTGCCTCCGTCCTCCACCACGGCGTCGGAATGCGACATGGACGACAGCTCGGGCATAATGCGGAGCACCTCCTTCTCTATCTCGAGCATATCCCCAACGACGTCTCTGGGCTCCTCGTCGAGCTCTCTCAGCCCCACCACCTTCATCTCCAACATAACAACGCCGAAATCCTTGCCGACTCTCAGAAGAGCCACAGACCGCACGCCCATCGACTGTTAGATGCTTGGGACATATAAAGCTTGAGCTTCAATATAGGCATAAGGAGCTTTTAAAACACGGCATGCGCGATGTCGACTATTAGCTTTATGGGATCCTCGAGCCTCACCGCCGGCTTTCTACCCTCGTCCAGGGCCTTCTTCAGCTCCGCCGCGCATCCGTCGACATCTCTGCACCTGTGCAGGGGGGCGCCTTTGTCCTTGAGGTACGTATCGACGTAGAGGGTTTCGGGAAAATAGGACAGAGCCGGCGTCCCCAGCAAGGCCGCCTCAGTCGCCATGGTCATGCCTCCGGTGATCACGGCCGCCGCGTAGTAGGCGAGATCTAGATGGTCGACTGCCTTGGTTAAATTAATTGCGCCCTCGATTATCTGGTCGTCGTATCTGGGCACGTTGACCACCGTGTACCCCAACTCTCTGACCAGGTCCACGAGCTTGCGCCTCAACTCTGCGTTGTTCCATCTGTAATAGGCGGCCTTTGCCTCCTCCGGTCTGAAGACCACGTAACGCCCCGGCTCCAGCCCCAGCCCTCTGACCGTCTCTATGTTGGGGCGATGGCGAGAGACCCACATGTACTCGAAGAGGCCGTCGAAGGTCGCGACGCGTTTGGGGCAGTAGGGCCTCCACGCGTCCTCGGGTATCGCGGCGGGGGCTATCAAGTACTCGGATAGAGGTATCGTCAAGCTGTTGGCGTGATAGGCGTGTGGGGTGTCGTTGAGCACCACCGACTTCTTGCCTAGGCCGAAGGCCACCCTCACCGCGTCCGGGCTCGGGAACGACAAGACGCCGTCGAGCCCCTTCACCAGCTCCGCGAGCTCTAGCTGGCGCCGTAGTCCCTCGACCAGCTTCTCGTACGGAGTCTCGCCGTATTTGCCTATACATCTATACTCCACGGCGTATCGGTCGAGCATATCCTTGACGTGGTAGTACTCCCTGCAGGTGATGGCCAGATCGAGCCCTCCCTCAAGCCTCAACAGAGACGCTATCCTGGCTTGTTTAGGGGTGAGTGCGTCGAAGAGGAGCCTCATTCGTGTATGTAGGTGAACAACCTATCCTTCCTGGACGCCAGCTTGACGAAGCCGTAGCGCACGAACTGCACCGCCGAGCCCTCCCCGAGCTCCAGCGCCTTGGCCTCCACGAAGCCGCGCTCCTCCACTTTCTTGCCCACCGCCACTGGCTTGACCACGACGACCTCAGGCGATCCGTCGGGCACCCACTGTATTATGGGCATCTTCCGCTTGCGCGCTTCATCGATAGTGGTGCCCACCACCTCGCCTACGTATTCGTCCTCGCCGACTTTTCGGGCGGAGACGTTGACGAACTCCATCAGCCTGAACTCGCCCTGCTCCGCATCCCTTCTGGATATGTAGACGGCCACGCGCCCGGGCCCCAGCTCGTAGACGCGGTGGCCGCGCTCGGGGAAGCTGGGATGTTGGGGAAGCCTCACGGCGAATTTCGCGGGGAGATCCAACGATAGCCGCACCGGATCCGGCACAAACATATACCTATCCGCGATGGGGTCGAGGATCTTCCTGTTTATTGCGAGGAGATTCGCCATGGAGACCGTGGAGTCGGACGGCTTTATGCCGACGCTCAGTATCAGCTCCCATATGGCCTCCGGGAGTATTCCCCGGTTCCTCAAGCCCGAGAGCGTCGGCATGCTTATGTCGTCGAACCTCACTCTCAAGGCCTTGAGCTTTGATTTGCTCAAGGAGCCGCCCTCTATCTTAAGCCTCCCGAAGTGTATAGTGACAGGCTGCCTCCAGCCGAAGTGCTTGAACAAAAACGACTGTTTGACTGTGTTCACGCTGTGTTCCTGCGCCCTCAACACGTGGGTGATGCCCATCAAGTGGTCGTCTACAGACACGGCGAAGTTGTAGGTGGGCCATACCCTATACTTGGACCCCACAAGAGGATGGGGGGTCTTGTCCGTGTCTATTATCCTGAAGGCCACCCAGTCCCTCACGCTGGGATCAGGATGCGCTAGGTCGGTCTTTACCCTCAGAACCGCCTCGCCTTCTCCGAAGTCGCCGCGGAGCATCCTATCCCACAGCTCCAGATTGTCCTCAACCGACGCGTCTCTATGCGGGCAAGCCTTGCCCGCGTTTCTGAGTCTGCGCCACTCCTCCGGCTTACACAGATCGACGTAGGCGCCGCCGAGCTCTATCAGCCTCCTGGCGTGTTCGTAGTAGATCTCCATCCTAGACGACTGGATGTACTCCTCGTCCCACTTGACGCCAAGCCACCTCAGATCCTCCCTTATGGCCTCGTAGGCGTTCACCTCGTCGGTCACCAACGGCTTCTTTATCCTGGGATCCGTGTCCTCGAAACGGAGGACGAACCTCCCCCCGTACTTGAGCTTGTAGGCGTAGTTCAGTACGGCGGGCCGCGCGCTACCTAGGTGGAGCACGAAGTCGGGGTTTGGGGCGAACCTTACTACGACCCCCTTGGACTGATCCACCTCCGGCAGAGGCGGCAGAGCCTCGACGCTCGGCCTCTTCTCCGCCTTCTCCTTCCTTTCCTCGAGGGCCTCCGGCCATCTGGACGCCAGCAACGCCCTCTGCTCCTCGAGGCCCATGGAGTTCACCTTCTCGACCACGGAATCCACAAGCGCCTTGATCTCCCGCGCCCTTGACCTCAAATCCGGCCGCTCGGCCATAATCTTGGACATAACCGCCTTAGGCTCGGCACGTCCTCCGTACTTGACCGCGTTTAGGAGGGCGTATTTGAGGACTACGTCCTCAAGGCTTTCCATCGCCGCCTAATATCCTCTCGACCTCTTCCAGGTCTTTCACGGTGTCTATAGATCTCCAGAAGGCGTCTCTATACACCACGGCCTTCAGCCTTCTCTTCTTGGCCAGTTGCGGGAATGTGGTCTCCTCGATATTGCCCTTCTCGGGCAACAACTCCAAAACCTCCCTCCTCATGGCGTAGACGCCTGCGTTTATGAGGTAGCCTTCCAAGACGGGCTTTTCCCTGAAGGCCGAGACGTAGCCGTCTCCGTCTACCTCGACCACGCCGTAGGGGCTTCTCAGAGGGACGAGGGCGATCGCGGCGTCTGCGTCGGATAGGGCGTCTAGGAGAGGCTTGACGGGGATGTCCGTCACCACGTCGCCGTTAGTCGCCACGAAGACGTCGTCGTCTAGAAACGGCGCGGCGTTCTTGATCGCGCCGGCTGTGCCGAGAGGCTCCTCCTCAACGCTGTAGAATATCCTCACGCCCAGCCTCCTCCCGTCGCCCAAAGCCTCGAAGACCTTATGGCGTAGATACCCAACCGCGAGGACGAAATCCCGGAAGCCCTGCCCCCTAAGCCACTCGATCTGCCTCACGAGAATAGGCTTCCCCGCAACAGACAGAAGAGGCTTCGGCACCTCGCTAGTCAACGGATAAAGCCTCTTACCAAAACCCCCAGCCAAAATCAAGGCGCGCATGGAGGTGCTAACGGCCCTATTTAAATAGAAATCGTAATACCTGTGCGCATCTATTGGTGCGAGGAGCTGAACGTGCCCGTGCTGGATCCCCACGACGTAGCCGATAGATGCAACAATATACGCCCTGTCTACGTCACCGAGCCGGGCGACGTCAGGCCTGCGTTCGAGGCCGATCTAGAGATCGTGAGGGGGGCCGTGGAGTACGAGCTCGGCGACGCCTCTCTGAGAGATTTAGTGCCCAGCGGCGAGGTGGTCCTCCTCAACAAGATCCCGGGCTACGCGGATCAAGCCGACGAGGTCATAGTCAGGGGGAGGATCATAGGCCACAGGTTCTACGATGTCGTGGAGGGACGGTGGAGGTTCCGCCCTCTCTATGAGGGGGTCAGCGAGATCTTGGCTAGAAGACGGGGGTGGTGGGCAATCGTCGATCTCCAAGATCTCCCCGTCGGCTACGACATACATAGAGACCGCGTGGTCGAGGGCTCTCTCCCCGAGCGCCGCTATACGCACGTCGCCATCTCGACCAAGGACGGGAAGATACACGGCGTCGCGAAGCTTTTCAGAGGCGCGCGGCTCCACGTAGTGAAGTCGTGGAGGGCTAGGCCGAGGTTGCCAGAGGGGAGGCCTAGCGATATGAGGCTGTTCGCCGAGCTGAACCGCGCCCACATAGAGAGGAAGGCCGAGGAGGCGATCGAGTTCCTCTCGAGGGTCTTCTCGCAGTATAAGCTCCCCGTGGTGGTCTCCTACTCGGGCGGGAAGGACAGCTTGGTGGCCTTAGACCTAGTGGCCAGGACCGGCCACCCCTACGCCATACTGTTCAACGACACGGGCTTGGAAGCCCCGGAGACGTACGACAACGTGAAGGAGGTAGTCGAGAGGTATAAGGCGGAGCTGATAGTGGCCTCGGCGGGCGACAGGTTCTGGAAGGCGCTGGACGAGTTCGGCCCGCCGGCCCGCGACTACCGATGGTGTTGCAAGGTGATAAAACTGGCGCCTATAACCAAGGCGGTGGCCGAGCGCTTCCCGCAAGGCATTATATCCGTGGTCGGCCAGAGGGCGGCGGAGTCCTTCCAGAGGGCCAAGCTCGGCAAGATCTCCTCAAGCCGCTGGGTGGCTAGGACCATAGTGGTGGCCCCCCTCCAGGACTGGATAGCGCTGGAGATCTGGGGCTATATCTTCCTCCACGACCTCCCCTACAACAAGGCCTACGAGAGGGGATTCGACAGGCTTGGTTGCGTTGTCTGCCCCGCCAACGAAATGGCCGAGCTAGAGCTGGTGCGTATAAGCTACCCGGGCATCTACGAGAGGCTTGAGGAGAAGATCTTGGAGCATTACAAAGACGAGGCCTATCTCAGATACGGGCTGTGGCGCTGGAGGAAGGCTATTCCGGGCGATCTCAGGAGATTCGTCAAGCTGTCCGTCAAGGCGGAATACCCCGTGAGGATTAGGCGAACGGATAGAGGGCTGGAGCTGGCGGGCGTCCATCCCGACGCCGCCACCGCGCTACAGTTGCTGAAGATGCTCGGCCAAGTGCGCCGGGAGAGCGACATAATACGGGTGACGCGGAAGGACGGCGAGGTGAGGCTATCCGGCAACTTCTCCAAGATCGAGGGCCGCGCGGCTCTGGACGCGGCAGCGCTTGTGGTGCGCGCCTCTATCTGCGGACATTGCGATCTGTGCATAAGCTGGTGCCCCACCAAGGCTCTCAGAAGGGACTCCGATGGCCGTTTCGTGGTCGACGAGAATAGATGCATAGGATGCCTTATCTGTTCCAAGGCATGTCCCTCTGCCCAATATCTGGTATATAGGATCGCCGATGGAGGGAGCCCCCACGCATAGAGGGACAAACTATTAATATATATCGCCCTTAGACGGATCCATGATAATTTATACAGATCAGCTGGATCTGCTACGGAAAGCGCTCCAGATATTGGGCACGAAGAAGGCCGAGCCGCTCGTGATAAGGGGAGAAGGCGTAGATTTCGTATGGCCTCCTAGAGCGCCCGACTTGCCCATCGACCTTCTGGAGATCATGCCGACCGGCACATACGTCATACTACGGGGCAACACCATTACGCTCGTGCCATGAAGAGTCTGAAAAAGGTAAGGGTCTCCTCGCTCAACATAGATCCCGCAATAAAGCAAAAACTGATAGAGGTGCTTGGCGAGAACGAAGTAGTATATATAGATCCTTATAATGAAAAAATTAGGATAATATTATGATCATTATAAATTCTAGAAATATAGATCAAATATTATGGACCTTAAGAGATGTCCAGTCTTCTATAGAGGCGACGCCGATAGTGTTCGCGCGCAGGCAGGTGGGGCGCTACCTAATCCAGCTCGGCTCTCTCGGACATCTCTACGGAGCCGTCGGCGAGCTGATGGAGCGCATAGTGACCGCCAGCAACATGGCCGACAAACTGGGGCTAAGGGACTATTCCATTGTCGTGGAGCCGTCCGGCACGTACATAACGCCGGAGGATCTGCCCGAAGTGATCCCGCCGTTCCCCAAGGCGAGGCCTGTTGAGCCCCTTAAAATGCCCGAGGTGGAGCTCAACACGCTAGGCTGCCGCGACATAACGCCGGGCTACATAAAGTTCTGTGTGGGAAACGTGGAGATAGCGTACTACTACGGAGGGCAGGGATAATGTCGCTCTTCCTCACCCTCAGCGAGCTCGAGAACATCCTCGCTTCGTTGAAGGAATACGCCGAACGTTACAGGAATAAGAGAGAGAATCTAACCGCAATGGAGGAGAGATATCTCAAGTTCGTCGAGCTGGCCAAGGCGTTCGGCGTCGAGCTGAAGTTGACAGAGGGGGTCGAGCTCTATACAGGCGGCGAGCTTCCGGATAACGCAGAACTGTTGGAGAGGATAAACAGAGCACTTGCCGCCGTGAGGCGCATTAAGCAGAGTTATGGTGATTTAAAAGTTATCGTTGATATTCAGTTTGATTTGAAGAAGGTCATTGTTAAAATATAAATGGGAGATCGATATCTTATAATAGCTGAAAACCCGGGCTTCGCGCCCTCTCAGAGGGCCCAACTATTGCGCGATCTAAGGGGCATCCTCCCCGCATTAAACGTAAGGATAGCCTCGCGCCACCTTGAGATCCTCGTGCGCGGCATCGATGCCGAGGAGGCCAGACGTAAGATAGAGGGGGCCGTAGGACGCGTCTACGCAGTCATTGACGTAACCGATGAGGACTCGTTGGGTAGCGGCGATATAGGCAGATTCGTTGAGCTATTCAACTCCGAGCGGTTCTGGGAAGCCCATGCTGAGATAGAGCCGGCTTGGCGTAGGAGCGGCGATAGGGCTCTACAGGGCCTGATTTTGATGTCTGCCGCCTTCGTCAAGTTGCAGGAGGGGGCGCCCGACAAGTTCGTCCTTCTGGCACAGGAGGCGCTCGAGCTCCTCGAAGGCGCTCCTCAGAAGATCGGCTGTATAGACGTGCCGAAGTTAAGGGAACAGCTCGCGAAATCCCTAGTGTCGAGAAGCCCCTTCGCTATAGCTTGCTCTTAGGGCCTCGACTATCTTGGGAAGTATCTCCTCGGCCCTCCCCTCGATCACTATGTCGGCTATTTCGTCCATCTCGGTAGGCCCGGAGTTTATGATCACGATCTTCGCCCCATGTCTCTTAGCTATCAACGGCAGTCGGTTTGCCGGCGCCACGGCTAGCGAGGAGCCTATGACCATGAAGACGTCGGCGAGTTCCGAGAGCAATACGGCCTCATTGAACGCCTCCTGGGGCAGAGGCTCTCCGAAGAACACCACGTCGGGCTTCAAGACACCGCCGCAGACCCTACACCTGGGCGCAGAGCCGTCATATGTCGATAGCACCTCGCTGAGCGTGTACTTCATGCCGCATTTTGTACATACCGCGTACTTGACCGAGCCGTGTAGCTCTACGACTCTGACGGACCCGGCCGCCTGATGTAGCCCGTCGACGTTCTGAGTAATGACGGCGCACAGCCTCCCCATGGATTCCAGCTGCGCCAGGGCCCTATGCGCGGCGTTGGGAACGACGTCTCCCTTAGGCACGAAGATCGAGATGAACAACCTCCAGACCTCGTCGGGGTTTTGGTAGAAGTACGAGATCTCGAACTTGGAGGGATCTACGCTTCTCCAGATGCCTTGGGGACCTCTGAAGTCTGGTATGCCGCTGGCTGTGGACACGCCGGCGCCTGTAAGGGCTACCGCGCAGTTGGATCTGTTTAACAGATCGGCGATCTGAAAAATCTTTTCCATCGAACTTCTACACGCCTAAAAATTTCAGCTCGGAGGCAACGGATCCACCGGTATGCCGAACTTCGCCTTCCAGTCGTTCAGTATCTTCTGCTCGTCGGGGCTCAACTGTCTGCCTAATCTGTACCAGTTGGGCTTCTTCTTGGCGTCGTCAGGCGCCTCGCTGGCCTTGTATATACACTTCACGGGACATGCCGCCACGCAACTGAAGTCGTCGTAGCATTTCTCCCAGATCAGGCGCGCCTTCGCGTTCTCGTCCAGCTCAAGGGCTTGCCAGGGGCATACGGCAACGCATGCACCGCATGATATACATAGATCTTGGTCGATCACCACCCTCTGGTATTGGGATAGATCCCTCTGCTCGGCCATGGCCCCTCCCTTGGATACCTTTTTAATTCTTACTTGCTCTCTTTACTATTTGTATTCTATTTACAATATCTTAGTAACTAAAAGAGCTTATTTTATTTTTTAATAAATGTTCTAGCTGTTTTATATTAAGTTTTCAATATAATAGCATATTATGCGAGTCGGCTCGCATCAAGATTTAATGAAGAGGTGTAGACGAAAAGCGGATGAGGAGGTCTGGCCTGGACGATCGGTGAAGAGGCTAGACGAACCGAAACTACGGCCGTGTGGCTACCAGATAACTGACCGAATACGTGAGGTTCCCATTAATCGACGTAATATTGATACAAATAAGCACAGTATTATTTAAATATGTATTGGAATAATATGTATAATTATAGATTTTACCACATCTAGCATATAATGAGAGAAGAAATATATACCTGTCAAACGATAACGATTGAGCAACTTTTGAAAATAAAACAAATATAAATAAAGATAAGATCAATATAATAATTACATATATAACCTCAATTTGTGATATCATTTAATAAAAAGTATAGTCATTGTACTCACGATATTTCCTACCTGCACAAGAATCCACAGCAGAAACAATATTAGTATTATTAACAATATATTATATAATATTCTCATGTTTTATTATATTTAGCATATATTTTATATCTTGTAAACTCTGTTTATATATTAACATAATATCTTTTATTAGCCCTTCGCCTACCATAGTTATTACAGCCATAAATACCGCCGCCGCTACAGCCTCCAGCAATAGATAGAGGTACTCCTCGACGATCTCCACAACTTATCACGCCTTTAAAAGCTCCTGAAATCCGTGAGCTTCGTCGAACGCAGGAACTCCCTAAAGGTCTGCTCTGAGAACTTCCTACATACCGATTCCTCTATCACGTCGTCCACGTGCCGGGCCTCCGACAGCGCCTCCTCTATGGTGCCTCTAGCTATCAGCTCGTACACCCGCGCCACGGACTTGCCCGGGGCCTTTCTTACCACCCTCCCAACCCGTTGCAACATCTGCCGCTTGGAGCCGCTACCGCTGACTATCACGGCGACGTCCGCATCAGGCACGTCCACGCCTTCGTCAAGCACTGTGGTGGTTACCACGGCCTTCGTGATCCCTGAGAGGAAACGAGAGAAGGCAGAGCTCCTGTCGCGCTCTTCCGACGTTATCAGCTCGGCGCGTATCGACTCCTCGCGCAACTTATCGTATATGGCCTTTGCCTGCTCCAGGAACTGGGTAAACACCAGCACCTTGTGGCCCAAGGCCACCTCCCTCTTCACTATCTCGACGGCTATAGGGATTTTCGGCGAGATCTGAGACGCTATATTCCGCAAGACTATGGCGTTGTCCGTAGTAGCCTGGGCCGACCTATACTCTTGTTCCTCCTCAGGACTTGGCTTTATATATATCCTATAGTGCTCCACGGGGACGACCAGACCCGCCTCTATCATCTCAGTGTATGTAGCTCTATATACCAAGGGGCCGACCGCTTCGTATATCAACAGCTCGTTGCCGTCCTCGCGCTTGGGCGTTGCCGATATAGCAAGCCTAAAGGGCGAGTCGAGGGCCAGCGCTATCTCCTTAAACGTCTCGGCGGGCACGTGGTGCGCCTCGTCGAACACAACCACGCCGAATTTCCCCACCAGCTCGTCGACGTACTTCACCGCGGAGTTGTATATGGCCACCGTGACGTCCCTCACGTCGTGTTTGCCTGCGCCCAACATGCCGGGGCTCACGCCTAGATACCGCCTCAGCCGCTCCGCCCACTGGGCGGCCAGCTCCTGCGTAACCGCTAATACGAGCGCCGTGGTCGACGCCCTGGCCAAGGCGGCCATGGCTATGAAGGTCTTCCCGCCGCCGGTGGGCACCGCTATGGTGCCCCTCCTGCCCGCCCGCTCCCAGCTGTCGACAGCCCGCTTCTGGAAATCATAGAGCGATATGTTCTGTTTATACTGGACTTGTCTATATTCCAAATCTTTCTTTACAACAATATAACCATACTTTCTTAACACTTCAGAAATTTTATCTCTAATAAATACTGGATATGTTATTATTACTTTATCATTTTCTCTTGATGCTCTAACAAGTTTTATAAAAACTTGTTTCACTTCGCCGTCCTTCCCGACGATGTTGTACGCCAGCTTGAAGTTGCCCAGCTCGGCGAACAGCTCCCTTCCGGCGAAGTTCAGCACGGCCTTCGTAGGCCAGAGCTCCACGCGCCTCCACGCCGTCCGCTTCTCGTAAAGCGCCTTAAGGCGCTCCGAGCCGAGAGCTATCTCCACGGCGTTCTTCACGACGGCCTCCAGATCGCCCTTAACCTCCATGCCTCCGACCAAGGCCTTGAACTCCTCGGCGGCGCGGCGCACGTACTCGTCGTAGGATAGAGCCTCGGCGATAGCCTTCTTGTCCGAGGCCACGAAGTCTCTGATGAACCTAGTCGCAGATACGAGGTGTGAGGAGCCGTAGGAGGCCACGACGTAGGGCTTCAGGCGGTCGGGGATGTCGCCTACAACCAGTATCGCGTCGCCCGAGTCGAGGCCGCTTGCCTTCAAGACCTCCTCCAGCTCCTCGTCTTTTAGGTCGAGCAAAGCCTTCAGCGCATATAGGGATGCGGGGTCCCTCAATCTGCCCACCCACCCGCCGCCGGTCCATCGGAACCCCATTCTCTTCAACTCCTCCTTGACCTTGGATATTCTATCCCAGCTCCACTCCCTCACGATCTCCACGCCGTTAACGACGACGCGAAACTCCACAGAGAGACTAGCATATATTAATTAGGCATAACTGACACGTGCTGGACGACTATCTGAATTGGGAGAGGTACGTGATTAGGTCCGGGGTCGATCTCCCCGAGGAGTACCGGCACGAGGGACGCGTCTATAGGCTGGCGCCGGCGGACAGACTGTACGTGGCGGGGATGGGAGGCTCCGGCGTCGTGGGGGATCTGATAAGGGACCTATCGACGGTGCGGGAATGGCCCTTCGAGGCGGTCGTCGTCAAGGACTACTTCTTCAGAGGGAGGGACGGCCTCATGCTCGCCGTGTCTTACTCGGGAAACACTGCCGAGACCCTCACGGCCGCGGCCGCCGCCTTGAGGCGGGGCATGCCGGTGATCGCCATAACTACAGGCGGCAAGCTGGCGGAGATGGGAGTGCCCGTGGTCAAGGTGCCGAAGGCCTCGGCGCCTCGCGCCGCCCTGCCGCAGATGTTGACCGCGGCCTTATGGGTCTTGAAGAGGATCTACGGGATCGACTTCGACGTGCCCTCCTCGTTGCCCTACGACGAGGGGCTCGTCGACAGGCTGATCAAGATCCTAGGCGCGAGGCCGACTATAGTGGCGCCTGCTTCTATGCAAGGGCTCGCCTATAGGGTCAAGAACGAGGTGAACGAGAACGCAAAGCTGGATCCCCTGGTGGAGATCTTGCCCGAGGCCCACCACAACTGGATAGAGGGCGCCTCGGGTCCCATAATGGCTCTGACGAGCCCCGATATACCGGCCGAGCACAGGATGAGGGTGAAGCTCACCGTCGATCTACTGTCTGGCGAGGTCTTCGAGGTGCCTATGACCGTCGGCGGGATTTTGACGTTCTTAAAACACGTCGGAGTAGCCACGGTGAAGATAGCATTGGGCAGAGGAATAGACCCGTTGAGGACTCCCAGAATAGACGAGTTGAAGAGGAGGCTTCCGTGATGTTGGAGCTCGGCCTGGCGGAGCTGGCCGTCCTAGGCCTGGCGTCGTACCAGGACATAAAGACGAGGGAGATAGACGCTTGGGTCGTCGCCCTCCTCTTCCCGCCGGCTCTCGCCGCCGCGTACTTCTCGCGAGGCACGCCGCTGTACCTCATGTCGCCTATACTGGGCCTCATATTGGCGCTGGCCATGCGGCTGACCGGCAGCGGATACGCAGACTCGCTCACGATAATCGCGTTGTCCCTATTCCCGCCGTTTTCGCCCGTACTGCCCACGCCGGCTGTCGTGGTGTTAGGCGCCGGCATATCGATCCTGGGCACCTCCATCTGGCTATTTCTGGCGAACAGGGGAAAACCCTGCAAGATGACCCTCGCCCAGAGGCTTACCCACATATGCATACCCCGCGAGGAGGCCTTGAGGCGGAGCCATAGGTACATCATCGGCGAGGTCAAAGACCTCGAGAAGTACAAGCCGCCGGAGAGGATAGAGGGGGATTACGTGTTGGCTAAGTACGGAGTGCCCTACGTCGCGCACATGGCGCTTGGCTTCGCCCTATACCTAGCCCTCTACTGGATTCTGACAGCCCCGCGGCCGCTATAGGATTTTGAAATCGCCGTACTCGCCTCTGTACTCCTCCCTCAATATCTCGACCTCCCTGACCTTGGTGCCCTGCGGGCCCGCGTAGGCCCACCTAAGCACCGCGTCGACGTCTCTCTCCTCGCCCTCGAGCACGGCCTCGGCCACGTCGTCCGAGACGAAACGCACCCAGCCAGTTACGTTGTTCCTCCTGGCCACGTCCCTCATTATATGCCTAAACGGCACGCCGGGCAGGTTCAACTCGCCCTTTATAAATATATGAAGGCGGATCTTCACTTCTCCTCCTCGGCCTCCACTGCGCGGACGCCTATGGACAGGAGCCTTCTGAAGACGCGGTCCATAAGCCTCACGTAGGCGCCTCTATGCCCTACAAAGGCGCCGAATTCGTTCCGCCTAACTGTCACCAGTAGCTCGGGGCCGGCGAAGTCCACGTCGAGTATGTGCTTCGATATCCAGCCGGCGGGGTGCAACGCCCTTATCCAGTTCTTGAAATCGAGCGTCATCTCGACGAGCCGCAACCTAAGGCCTGTGTCGTTCTCGACGTTTTTTATCCGCTCGCCGCCTCTGCCCACCGCCCTGCCCAAGTGGCCCTCCTTCACGAAGACAAGGGCGTCGGGGACATCGCCCTTTATGCCTAGGGACTCCTTGTCCGCCTTGAACTCTATAGCGGTTATGACATCCGCATCGGGGGCGTAGACCCTGAAAGCGTCGTGCACGTATCTCTCCGAGTCGGTGAGGCGGCGCTTACGCATGCGCAGCTCTAGGGCTAGTTTTATCCCCCTCCTGGCCCCCGGCCTCACGATGTCCTTCACGCCTAGATCCACGACCACGGCCTTCTCCTCGCCGAGCAAGGCTTCCCTCAACAGCGTCGCGCCGTCCGCGCCGTCCTCGCTCCGCTGAAACACGGGATCGCCCGCCACTATGAGCTTGCTGTTTCTCCCCAGCCTTATGAGGACCTCGGCCGCGCTGTCAGGCTGGACGTTCTGGGCATCGTCGAGGAATATGACCGTGTCGTCGAAGGTCCTGCCCCTCAGGTAGTTCACGTCGGTCACTATGACCGTCTCCTCCCTCAACAGCTTCTCTATCTCCTCCCGCGTGGCGTATTCGCCCAAGATATCCTCGAGATATACGGCCGCCAGCTTGTAGTACATCTCGCCGAGATCCTCAGGCGTCAGCGCGCGGCCCGTGGAGACGTCGACGATGGGCCTCGCTATTACGAACCGCTTATACTTGCCTCCCTGCACCGAGGAGATCCCGTACGCTATGCTCAACAACGATTTCCCTGTGCCGGTCGGGCCGAAGAGGCCCACTATCTCGTTCTCCGGATCGGACAACGCGTTGAGAGCCCGCTCCTGTCCCACCGTCTGCGGCTTTATCTTGTCGATCACGCATTGGCGAGAGGCGCGATTTAAAAAGTATACGGCCTGAGCCCAGTTCGCAGATCGCCGAGGTTCCGCAACGCCATTGTAGGGAATGCTTTAAACCTAGACTCCTCATCGTGCCATGACTAGGTATTTGTTGGGGAGGGACTTCGCCTTTCCCGAATACGTCCCCCGCTTCCCGCGACAGTACGACTTCGACGTGCTAAAGCTCGACGCAGATATAGAGATCGACCTCTGGAACCGCGAGGTAAAAGGCGTCGTGAAGTATAGGGTAAGGGCCAAGAGGGATCTCCGCAAGGTGGCGCTGGACGCGGTGGAGCTCGAGGTGCTGGGCGCCTCGACCAGCTACTCCTACGACGGGGAGACGATAACGCTCCACTTGGACCTCCCAGCGGGCCGCGAGGCCGAGTTCGAGATAAGGTATAGGGCGAGGCCCCGCAAGGGCATCTACTTCGTCCTACCGGACAAACACCACCCCTATAGGGTGCCCATGGCCTGGACGCAGGGAGAGAGCGAGGACAATAGGTACTGGCTCCCCCTCCCCGACACGCCCAACATAAAATTCCCCTGGAAGCTGTCCATTACGGTCCCCAAGCCCTACGTGGCGGGGAGCAACGGCGTGCTCGTCGAGGTGAAGGACGACGGAGACCGGCAGACGTTCATCTGGGAGATGAGACACCCAATGTCGCCGTACTTGATAGCGCTGGCGGCCGGCGACTTCGAGATAGTGAGGGATAAGTGCGGCGACGTGGCTCTCGAATACTGGCTACCTAGGGGACGCGCCGGGGCGATGCAGTACAGCTTCAGGAACACCTGCAACATAATGAAGTTCTTCGAGGAGTATTTGGGAGTTCCCTATCCGTACGAGCGCTACGCCCAAGTGGTCGTCCAAGAATTCGTATATGGCGGTATGGAGAATGCAACATTTACTATACTCACGGACTGGACCCTGCACGACAAGCACGCACATTGCCCCTACGGCGACTTCCCCTGCGCCGAGGAGGACTTCTCCTCCGATCCGCTTGTGGCCCACGAAATGGCCCATCAGTGGTTCGGCGATCTGGTCACGGCAAAGGACTGGGGACACATATCCATAAACGAGTCGTTTGCGACGTTCATAGAGGCTCTCTGGACCGAGCGCTCCAAGGGCCGTGATGAATATCTCTACGAGATCTACTTGAACCTAAAGGCGTACCTCAACGAGTACGGCACGCGCTACGCCAGGCCCATAGTGACCAACCTCTACGCCATACCCGAGGAGGTCTTCGACAGACATTCCTACGAGAAGGGGTCGGTGGTGTTGCACATGATCAGGAGCTTGCTGGGCGACGACGCGTTTAGGAGAGGGCTCAAGCTGTTTCTGGAGCGCCACAGGTACAAGAACGCCGATATAGAGGACTTGAGGAAAGCCCTCGAGGAGGCGAGCGGCAGAGATCTCGAGTGGCTGTGGCGCCAGTTCTTCTACTCCGCCGGCCACCCGGTCGTCAAGGCGTCTTGGAACAAGAACAACGGCGTGAGGGTGATCCTCGAGCAGACGCAACCCGACGACAGCTTCCCCGTCTACACCCTCCCGCTGGAGATCGACGTCGTCTACGAGGACGGGCGGCGCGATAGAATCGCGGCGAACTTCTCGGAGAAGCGCCTGGAGGTGCCCCTGGGCGAGAGGCCTAAGTACGTTTGCATAGACCCCGAGTTCAAGCTGTTGAAGGTCGTGGAGCTCAACTTCCCGGTGGAGGTGCTCGGCGCGATGTTGGACGACGAACATCTGTACTGCAGGCTACAAGCCGTGGAGGCTCTGAGGAAGAACGGGAGCAATAGGGCTGTGGAGCTCCTCGCCAAGGCGCTCCGCGACAAGTTCTGGGGCGTCGCAGCCGAGGCCGCCCGCGCGCTGGGCGCCATAGGCACGGCAGATGCCGTCAAGGCGTTGATGGAGGCCTACCGCGAGTTGCGCCACCCGAGGGCCCGCCGCGCCGTCATGGAGGCGCTGGGCAACGCGAGGCGGCGCGAGGCCGCCGAATTTCTGGACAAGGTGCTTCACGACGGCTCCGAGAGCTACTACGTCAGATACGAGGCGGCTAGGGCTTTGGGGAGGATCAAGTGGGAGTTCGCCGAACACAGCCTCAAGAAGGCCTTGGAGTACGGCGGGCATATGGACGTGGTGACTAGAGGCGCCATAGAGGGGCTCGCCGAGCTCGGGAGCGATAACGCCTTTGAGGTGGTCCTGCGCTATGCCGCCGAGGACAAGCCGACGTGGGTCAGGATGACGGCTGTCCAGTCGCTCTCCAAGTTCGGCCCCAGGCCGCAGGTTCTCGAGACGTTGCGCAGAGCGCTCCGCGACGAGAACTACCGCATAAGGGCAGCCGCGGTGACGGCGGCTTTGGACTTAATGGACGCGAGGCTTCTGCCAGATCTCCAGGAAAGGGCTGAGAGGGACGTGGACGGGAGGATTAGGAGGATGGCGCGCGAGGCCGCCGACAAGATCAGGAAGGCCATGGATCGCGGGGCGGAGTACCAGAGGTTGCGGGAGGAGGTGGAGAAGCTACGCGACGAGTACAGGAAGCTACTCGACAGACTGGCGCGGCTTGAAAGATAGGTTCCCCCCGTATTCTCGATCTCTGGCTAGAGTATGAACGAGAGGTAGATCGCTACCAGGAACATGACCGCCCAGACGGCTATGTTCCACCTGAATATCTTTGAGCCGTCTAGAGGGCCGAGAGGCAGGAGGTTGAAGAAGGCGACGAACGCGTTGAGCCTCATCAAGTAGATCAAGAACTGGATCGAGAGAAGGCCGAGGGCTATCGGCAGAGATAGGAGCGCCAGCGACAGCAAGGCCACTGCTATGTTGGTCAGAGGGCCAGCCAGAGAGATCAAGCCGTCGTCCTCGCGCGTGTAGCTGTGGCAGGATATGAGCGTGTATCCCGATATGAACAACACGGGCGCCCTCGTGAAGGCGCCGACGAGGCCGTTTACTATCAGGGTGACGAGGAAGCCGGGCTGGTAGAGGACGAAACGCGACCAGCAACCTCTGCGTCTGGCCACCTGTCTATGCGCCAGCTCATGGGGCACTATGGCTATGGCTATCGCTATCGTGGGCAACAAGACGCCGGCTATCGGGTTAGCTATGTTGAAGACGTAGGCGACGGCGACCGACGCTATGGCCAGAACGAAGTCGACGACCTCGCTCGATCTATAAGGCCGATACAGCCAACCCATGCCCCTGCGGTGTTATCCCTTTAAAAGTTGCCCTTCAGAGCGCGAACTCTCGTCACCTCTCGGGACAAGGGCCTATCTTCATATACCCGCGTCTACTGCTCCACATGCCGGTATATATAATTGACCATCCATACGCGCAACACGTACTCACGAAACTCCGCGATAAGAACACCAACAGCCTGGAGTTCCGCAAGGGCCTTGTCAAGCTCGGCCGCATAATGGGGTACGAGATCGCCAAGAGGTTTCCCAGAAGGGAGGTCGTGGTCCAGACGCCGCTGGGGGAGGCTAGGGGCTTGGTGCTCGAGGATCTCGACAAGGTGGTGATAGTCGAGGTGCTGAGGGCGGCCATGCCGCTCGTCGAGGGGCTCCTCAAGGCCTTCCCCGAGGCCAAGATAGGCGTCATCGCGGCTAGGAGGAAGGAGGAGGGGGGCGCCATAGGCGTCGACGTATATTACGTAAGGCTTCCGGAGGTGGAGGGCTCGGTGGTCCTCATGGCGGATCCGATGCTGGCCACCGGCATCACTATGGCCTCTGCGATACGGGAGGTGCTGGGCAGAGGCTCGCCTAAAAGGCTGATGGTGGCCTCCGTCATAGCGACGCCGATAGGAGTAGAGCGCGTGCTGTCCACATACCCTCAAGCCGAGGTTTACGCTGTGGCTATAGACGAGGTCCTCAACAAAAACGGGTTTATTGTGCCCGGGCTCGGCGATGCCGGCGATAGGGCGTTCGGTAGCTGACCCTACGCGGGGATACAGCCGAGCGAGGCGAGCGCAGAGAGGTCGCTGTACATCCCCGCATCGGTTGGCAGAGACCACCAGTTGGCCAGGGTGGACCACTGAGGTATCGGGTACACTATATCCGACTTGGCGAGCGCCGTGAGGCTCAGCGCGGGCAGTACCTTGACGGGATCCCAGGGATATACGGCCAGCTTCTCGGCCACGCTCCACGGCATGTGTATCACGTCGCCTGGACAGAAATATTGACGTACCCACGTCCCGTTTCTATTTAGATATAGATAATAGCCTTTTATATATTTACTGAGATTACTGTCTACATATATATAGATACCAGAACTATTTACAAGAATATATGGCTTTATATATACATATAATATGGAGCCGTGCATCAGCCCCACGGACCCCAACATCACGTCGAAACCCGCGTAGGGCCCTATATCGCCCCGCACGCTTGCCTGGCCGTCGGAGCAGTCCGCCTTCCAATATACGTAGGGGCCATGCGATATGTCCAGCGGAAGCCAGCCCAACGGCGCGCAACCAGACGGGAACCAGTTGGCGAGGGAGGGGGGATATGGTCTCGTTCCGTTTATCGCCAGACAGAAAGTGGCGGCGAAGATCTCGCCGGGGCGGAGGAGGCGGCCCAAGTCGTCGGATACTGTATAGTTCACGGCCAGCGCGGTCGTGTAGTAGTACCCGTAGCTGGCCGTTTTGCCGGTTACGAACTCTACCCAGAAGAAGCCATCGTCTGTGGGCGTGAGGAGCCAGCCCGGCGGAGTCGGGGCCAGCCCGCAACCGGACGAGTTGGGGAGGGGGACCGCAGAGCCCGGCACTACCAAGTACGGCTTATGGGGCTCCAGCTGGAATGTGCCGAGGGAAATGTTGCAGGTCCCGGCCGTCGGCCACGTCGAGCCAGCCCAAGACCCGTTGACGTACCGCGCGCCGCTCGCGTTGACGTATATGGTTACACTGATGGGGGATTTGCCGAACCACATGACGGCCAGCCCGTAGGCCGCTCCCTTCAGCGCCGCGTTCCCTGAGAACTCGCCGTTCCACCAAGCTTTCTGAGGATCGGCGCAGGAGAGCGACCTACATGGGACCAGAGGCACCAGCGACCACAGAATCGCGCCGATCGGCTGGCCGTTATTCCCCCTCACTACGCTCGACACATACGACGCGGCACTTTGGCTCGCCGAACCCCACGGCTGTAGCACGTAGACGTACACGTCAGCCGGATAGGCGGGCCCCTTGGGCGGCGGCGAGGCGAAGACAGCTCCTTGGGCAACACCCGTGAGGCCGGTGATGGGGTCGGTGGCCGGGCTCGTGTACTGGTAATAGCCGCCAACAAGCGTGGCCCATATATAGTCCGGCGACGTCGAGTAGGACCAACGCGATAGGAGCATCGCGAGGCCGTAAGTGGGCAGATCCGAGGGGGCCGGATAGGACCACGGGATCAGCCGCGACGTGGCTCCGTACCCGCCGACCTCTGTGAGCGTGACGCCTCCGTAATGTCCGTCCCACGCCACGTTGCCGCTCAGAGGACTTACCGCGACGTAGCCTGAAAATCCTCCGTAGCCTCTAGGCGAGTACCCTACGTAGCGGCCTCCGTAGATCAGATATCCCAGCAACGACGCGTAGAAGTCCGCGACGCCTCCCGCCGGCATGTAGACGTTAGCCGAGCCTCCTTCGATCCAGATCTCGGCGGAGCCGAAACGCAGATAAGGCTCCCAGAGGACGTCGGCGGGCCATTCAACGTAAGTATACAGGTTGTAGTACTCCCATCCGCCCGAGCCGGAGGCCAACGGCGACAGCGCGAACGGGCCGAGAGAGGGCAACTCCCCCGACGAGGCGGCGGCCAGCAGGTGGCTGACCGCGGCCGCGAAGTTGGGCCACTGCGACACGTAGGTCTCGGCCACGACTCTGTAGGTCGGATCAAACAGGGCCACAAGCCCCTCGGCGGTCTGGTTGAGCAGGATATAGCTGGTGCGGAGGGCGACGATCCCAGGCGCATTCGGCGACTCTATCTCCAACGGCGCCGTCCAATACTCCGGCACAAGCCATGCCTGTAAGCTCACGGAGCTCGGGAAGTCCTTATCCAACGGGAGATAGCCTGAAAGGTACCCCTCGGATCCTTGAGGACTCCAGCTGAAGCTACTCGGCGAGTACCTCGTCCTAAACGGGTTGTTCTGCGGCAGTCCTCGCGCGACGTCGCCGAAGACCAGCGACGTCGAGTTGACGACCGCGCTTATTCCGAGCGCGCCCTCGTTTATCTGCCCGACGGAGAGCCCGCTCAAGACGCTCGGCTCTTTGACGGCCACAGATATCTCGACGTAGTCGTCTAGGCTGGGCCCGAGGTACCAATCTGTCGGCAGAGATCTATACGGGGCGGGCAGATACACGGTCCGCGCGTAGCTCCAGTCAATACCCGGTATCGCTCCGCCGGCCTCGTCACTATATATCGACTGCGATACCTCGGTTACGTTCGCTAGAGTGCCCTCTTTTATAGTTCCTGAACAATTATATATTACATAATATATATCATATTTATAAGTATAATAATTTATAAATATTGTTATATTGAATTTTCCATTTGAGGGAAGGGGATTATTTGCTACAAATATAGATCCTCTCGCGAGGCCGTAGCTGGCGTAGCCGCCAGAGCTGGCAATATACGATGTGTTGCCCGCCACGTAGATCGCAGGGATCGACGCGGCCCTCGGTATGCCTAGAAAGTGGAGGTCTATGCTTATCGAAATAGGCGCTTCTGGGGGCGGTTCGCCGCTCGAAATGAGGGTGGCGTTAACCAGCTGACAGTTCGGGGCCTGGACTGCCGCCCAGGCCAAGAACGCGATCGCCAGCGTTAGGACTACCCACCTCATGGAATATCACAACTGATCGTCAACGACACAGGGAAGTCCACTACCTCTATGTGGGAGCCTCTAGACACCGCTACGAGGTATTCCCTCTGCGGCGACAGATAATAGCCGTCTTTGCCCAAGGCCGCTATCTCGGCCGCGGTGGCGTTGACGTACAGCTCGGGCATATAGTCGAGCGTTGACGACAGCGCGATGTAGTAGACCCGCGCCGCGCCGCCGTTTTGCGCAATTGCCTTAGTACAGTTTACCAAGGCCAGATATAGGGTGTAGTTTATAGGCCCCCACGATCTGGACAGACGCGCCGCCACAAGGCCGCCTCGATAATACACCAGCAGGGATCTGTTGACTCCCGAGAGGTATAGGGCAGAGCCGTTGCAGTAGATCGAGGACGGCGTGGCGTTGTACGTGATACAGTGGATCTGGGAAGCCACGAGGGACTCCAGCTTCAGCTCGTAGAGCACCTGCGGGTAGTCTATCGGGACGTAGCGCGGGTGCGAGCTCGACAGGACTGCCGCGGTCCAGGCCACGACAGCGACGGCCACTAGGGCGTACGCAAGAGACCACTGGCCTCTCATCGCCCGACGCACAAGGCGTAGGCTATCCCGTCGATCACCTCGACGCGCATGAGGACGGGGCACACGAGCTCCTCGCCAGGCCTTAGAGGACGCCCGTCGGGTCCGTAGGCCCAGGCGTATTGGGCCATAATCGACGAGTTTGTGAGCACCGGTCCGCGGACCAGATAAGCGGAGCCGTTCGTCTGGACCAGCGCAACGGGTCCCTCGACGTAAAATACGCAATCTGAGCATCTGGGCGCGCCGGCCTGGACGCCCACATGCATAAGAAACGCGCCGGCGATCACGGCGGCGACGGCTAGAGAGACGGCGGCCGACACTATGTATAGGTCCATCACCCCCCTGACGCTATTGCGTAATCGTACACGCGCCAGTCGGCAGTACATCCGCCGTTGGCGACCCCTATCACGACGGCGTAGTTCCCCGCCGGAGGTCTGGCGAAGCCGTAGCTAGTCAGATTATAGGTATACGCCTCGCTGAAGGCGTCGGGCGCCGCCCATTCGACAAACAGAGTATTGCTCGAGGAGTTGTACAGCAGATAAGTGGTCCAGATCTCCGTCGGCCACGACTTGAGGCCGTTGAAGCCAGCCGGCCTTACAACGCCTCTGCCTCCCGACGAGTTCATCACAGCGAACTCAAAAGATCCGTCCTCGCGCCCGTAGTCGTAGGGGTTGAGCTGTACGAAGAGCTGCAGGGGGCCTCCCGCGGGCACGTAGTCGGCGCCTCCGAACGGCAATACGCCGAGACCCTCGTCAGAAGGCGCGACGAGGCTACGGGCGCTCTGAGGGACGAATAGGGATACATACAGCCCGTCAGCTACACACGTCGAGTTGGTATAGCCCCACTTAACCTCGACGGCTAGATATCCGCGACTTGGCCAATATATCGAGATAGACGTGAAGTTGTACCCGTTCTTAGTGAGTCCTATGGACGGCGTCTGCCCCACGCCGTAGAGATTTCCCGCCGGCAGTTGGCCGGAATAGCCGTTGGCCCGCGCCGCGGCCACGACTCCCCTCACGATGCTCACTGCGCCCTTTTCTCCAAGGCCTAGAAGATCGAAGGCGTAGTCGCCGGCGGCCGGATACCACATCTGGAAGGCGCATGTTACCCCCTGGCCTGCGTACAGAGGCCTCCCGAGTAGGGCCGAGGTCGCCGTCGTCCGCGTCTGGGCGCCGAGACAGTATATCGGCCTCGCATACCACATCGAGCCGTCCGGCGCTCTGTACATAAGCGCGACGCCGTATAGGGCGCCCCGCAACACGGTTATCGACGCCACGACTACGCCGTTCTGCTCGGTCACCGACGCCGTGGCGCTCGGAAGATCCGCCGACGCCGCGCCGACGACAATTAAGGCGATCGCGACTGTCGCCGCCACGGCTAGCGCCGCGGTCGCGATCAGAGTAGTCGTTATCTGTACTCCTCTCATGGAATACATCTAGCCAGGAGAAGTCTCCCCCTAGACTCAACGACGGTAGCCGAACAGACGCCTCCGCCCTTCCACGGCGGCGGGCACCAGAGCCCGGAGTAGGGATCCGGCCCTATTCTCAACGGGTTCGAGGCGGATATAGGTTCGCCGCCCAGCACGAAGGAGGAGTTATAGGTACAGTTGTACCCACCCGGCCATAGATAGAATGTGGCCACCCACGTCCCGTTTACGCCGACAGCGATTTCGGCCAGCGTAGGAGACGGCGTCTCCGCATCGACCATCCAGAGTTCTCCGTTGTGGTAGAAAACGTGTATCCACCTGGCAGGTCCGCCCTGCGGCGGCGATAGAGGCGCTAGATAGCCGCCGTGAGGCAACGACGAAAGCTTCATGAAGGCGAAGAGCGTCAGTACGGCCACTAGGAGCGCGAAGATCGAGGCGGCCACCGGCGACGAGATCTGGCCTCTCATCCCCTCGGCAGGATGTACAGCCTTCCGTCGGGGGTTGTGCCGACCACCACGACGCCGGGCACGCCGCCTATCGCCGGCTTTCCGTCGACGTAGTATATCCGATACGACGGCACGAACAAGCCGCAACCGAGATAGCAACCGGACCCATCGCACGAGATCTCGCCGAATGCCGAGACTACAAACGCAGAGCCGTTGTGGCCCAAGGCGAGCCGCGCCGCCTCGCACAGACTCCATGAAGTGAAGTGGGTGTATGTCAAGAAGATCAATAGAACGGACAGCGAGGCCACGGCCAGCACTGAGGCGAGCTCCACCAGCTCCTCCATGGATTATCTACAGGTCAAGTTCAGCACCGATATCGATAGACCAAGGCCTCCCGATCTCGATATCTCTACCCAACTACCGTCTGCGTAGAGCCAGCATGTCAGCCCGGACAGCAGAGGCCTCAAGGCGGCTACGTCGCCGTGGATAGTGTAGTTGTAGTACTGGGGCCAGTATCTGTAGATCGCCGATAGCGAAGGCGACGACAGCTCCACCGGCTGTATAAGCGCTAATACGGCGAGCGCCAGCGCCATAACGACCACCATCGCTAGTACGTCGACGTCCATGGCCCGCCCCCTCCTCTACTTATTCCCATGGAAATATATGCGAAATGCTATAGGGATCGGTTGAGGCGCGGGCTGGGCTTGATGTTGCGCAGACCTAGGCCGATCCTTTTAATTGGAGTGAACTCGATACACACGTTCCTCATGCTGGAGCCCATATGGGCAGTATTCCTCGACGAAGAGATGCGTGTAGTGGACGTCTTGTACCTAAAGCCTTGGAAGACCCACAGAGAGCCGAGGGCGGCGCATACCCTCGAGCTACCGAAAGAGGAAAGGCCGCCGGAAAAAGGGGATTCTTTGGAGATCGTCTGCCTCTAGGTGGCGCCTGCCGTAAACACGCCGCGGGCCAGCTGGATAGTCCTACCGCTGGAGTCGACGCCGTATATGACGTAGCTGTACTGCGTGCCGTATGCCAGATTGTTAAGGCTAAAGTAGCACACGGCGGATTGGCCGGTGTAGAGCTGTATGTTGCTGGAACTACTGTTGACGAAGCCGCTCGTGCCGTTGTAATAGCACGTGCCGTTGATAGGCGGGCTAGGCGACTCACCTTGTTTCCAGTACTGTAGATAGAGCGCGTTGAGCTTCCCATTGAGGACTTGGACCTCCACGGTCATGACCTTGCTACCTATGGTTGCTATCACCTGTGCCCTGGTATTGGCAGAGGCCGACTGGCCCATCCGCATCATGGCTAACGCGATTATGGCGGCGACGGCCACCACCACGGCTATGATTATCAACGCGTCTATACCGCCTGCCTGTCCTTTTAGACGTCTCATGGAAAAACAGCAACAACAAGTTCACACCACAACAGACGTGTTATCTATGATAAAAATATATTATATTTTTATTCTTAATTAATATTATATATTTATTAAGAGCAATCTAGTAAAATTATAGTAATAGATATAGGTACATTATCTATGTGGATCGCTCTTTCGGAAAAACGGTAGCCGCCCGTGCACATGGGGTATAGATAATAGAGCGTGCCGTTGTCAAAATAGGGCGCTACGACCACCGCTCTCCCGACGTACACAGTGTAGTTCGCCGCGTTGTAGTAAACTCCGTATATCGGCGATGCGTTCGCCCCGAACGAGACGGCATAGAGCCAACCTGCCGGCGGCACGCAGTCGTTACACGTCGGAGGCGAGGGGCCTGGCAACAACACGTAACGCCCTCCCGAGCGTTGGTAATGGGTTTTCACCACGTAGACGGGCACATAGTCGGGGACGGCCACAGGCTTGAAGGACTTGATCGCTACGGCAATTTCGGCTAAGGGATATGCGGCCCTCACCTCGACAGTAGCTCTATATACCGCCAACGCGATCACGGCAATCGCCGCGAGCGATGCGGCCACGACGACTATCTGTTTCAAGGCCAAGAAGCCCCTCATGCCCAAAGCGACCACAACGCCGTCGTTAGGTAGAAGAACGACATGCCGGCGAGGCCGCCCGCTAGAAGACCGGCCCACATGCCTTTCGAGGGGAGCAACATCACGGCGACAAAGCTTGTGACCATAGCCGACAGCAACTGCGCGGCCGCGTACCTCACCTCGTCGGGAGGTAGCGGGTATATCAACGACTGTCCCGTCGACGGGACGGCTTGCAACGCCGTTACCGATACCGCAAGTGAATAGACCAGTATCACCGACGCCGCCAGATATATGGCTATGAACATGGCGGTGAGCGCGGTGACCCTCTTCAACCCCCTTTCCTTTTCGCTAAGGATCGTCTGGACGTAGTCTACGGCCTCTAAGCTCGGCCCGGCCCAGCTCACCGCGTTGAACATGGCTCTGGCCAACGAGAACATGAGGGACGGTATTTCGTAGAAGTACGCTATCATCCAGGCCACCTTGTAGGTCGCCGATACCTCCCTCAACGCGAGGTCTGCGGGAATGCCTTGGGATATACGCGAGGCGAAATCTCTCAACATGGCAGGTATCTCGGCGGCTAGCCTAAACCACCCCACGCGTTTCGTGGCCAGAAGCCAGATGGCCAACACGGCGCCGGCCGCAACGGCGCCGAGCGATATTGGAAGGGACCAGACAATGGATAGATAAATCGCCGCGCCCCCGGCTAAGGCCGCCAGGAAGATAGAACGGCCGTAGGTCCTGGTCGGCGATAGATCTTTCGGCATCGATCTGTATATCAGTAGGCCTATCATAGACGAGAAGACTCCCGCTACGCCCAGCAACGAGAAGAGATCGAGAGGCAGAAGGCCGTACGCGTACAGGAAGAGCAGTAACAGCGGCGCGAACATAAGGCTGGACAGAGATGAGAAGAGCCCCACGAAGTGTTGCATGGCGGCCTCTATACGGCCCAGCGCTATCGACTTCATAGCCTGCAGGAAGGACTGCACGAGGACTTGGCGGGGTACTCCCGCCTCTTCTTGAGATACAGCGAAGCCGTACTGCCTCACCACGGCGAGCCCGTCTGACGAGAGCAACGAGGCGGGGTTCGGGGTCAAGCTGGCTAGCAACAGCTCGCGCGAGTGCTTCCGGTCTAGGCTCTCCGCCTCGGCCGCCGTGCGCCTCAGGGCCTCGACGGAGGACATGTGGGATAGATACGTTGCAAAGATCGGCGCTATGTATATGTAGAACTCCTCCCTATTCATCGACGCCTCAACAACTGCAACAAGCTCTTCCTAGCGCCGTCCTCCTCCACGACGAAGTATTCGGGCGCCTCCAGCACCTTAAGCAAGTTGCCCAAGATATGGCTTCTCTTGACCGAGTTGTTGGCCGCTATAGGTAGCTCCTCGATTATCTGCGACGGCGATAGGCCGGCCCTATGCCTTTTCACTATGTAGTCCACGACAGTGGACAGCGAGAAGCCCTTGTCCAACACCTCCTTCACCACAAGCCAATCGGAGGGCAACAACGCTATGCCCTCCTTCTCGAGCCTCCTCGCAGCGGCGGCTAGTCTGGACGGCTTAATCCCTATGGCCTTAGCCGTATCGCATAACTCCTCGGCGGCCTCCCTCGTGTATCCGTCCTCTATCAACTTCTCGCAGTCCTTCATTTCCCACACCTCTCGAGCAACGAAAGCGCCAGCCGCGCCACCGCGCCTGCGTCGCCTCCCGACTTCGCGACCTCCCTCAAGACAGCCCCGAGCAGTTCGCTGTCTAGCTTGTCGACTATCTCCTGCGGCGCTCTCTGTAGGGACTTGAGTAGCTGGAGGGCCCAATCGCCCTCGCGGTCGTCGCGGTCGGCCAGCCCTAGCTCTAGCTGGCCGTCGAGGCTGATCTCGGGATCTCCATCGTTGTTGTTCCTAAACTTGAGCTTCATGGAAATATCTACCTTCCAGCTGATAGCCGTGCTTTACGGCGTCGTCGACCACCGATATCTCTCTACGGGAGAAGAGCTTCAGTACAGCCTCTCGCGCCTCGAGAGGCTCCAGCTCCTTGGACGCGATCGCCTTAAGTAGACCGGCCCTCGTCCTCACCTCGTCGAGGATCTTGGTATCGTATGTGGACTTGGTGTAGGCGTTCAGAAGGCCCAACACATCGGCCACAGGCGCCTCCGCCACCTCTCCGCCCAGCGCTATCAACGCCTTCCATTCTTTTAGATACCTCTCGCCTCCGGATACTCCTAGTTGCAGAATCATGGTGTTTGCGAGGGCCTCGACAGGGGCGCCCGACCTCTTTATACGCAGAAGGGCGTCGTGTATGGTGTCGGCGTGCATCGTCGTCAGCCCGCCGTGGCCCGTCAACTTGTAGGAAACTAAGAAGTTAAGTTCCTGGCTGGTCCTGGCCTCTGCCAGAGTCACTATGGTGGCCATGGTGCCGTAGCGGAGGGCTTGATCCAGAGCGTCCATGAGCCTCGACTCCGAGGGGACCGATATGTGGAGGATCTGGCCCTCCAGAGGCGCCCAGATCTCCCGCGCGCCTCTCTCTATGATGACGACTTGCATCCACGGCGGGATGAAGTAGAGCAAGAGGTTCAGCTGGGTGGTTTTGCCGGTGCCCATGGCCCCTGAGAATATCACCGTCCATCTCGCCTCAGCTGCTATGGTGGCCAGCGCGAAGACCTCTAGAGCAGAGAGGTCTTGGACGTTCGGCCGGCTCTCCGAGTCCTCGAGACGGCGCGGGCGCTCGTACACCTTAATGAGGCCCGCCGAGGGCCGCGGCGGCTCGCTCATCTTCCTTATATTCACGTTGTACTCGAGCAGATCCGCCGCTATTCTGAGCCGATATACGGGATCCTCTCTGGTCTGGAACGGCCGCTCGAGGGTCAAGCTCGGCACCAGCTTCTTCACCAATATGGGCATGAAGGCCTCCGGCACCACCACGTTAGTGGGCATTCGCGCCTCGTTGCGGATCGCGACGACGCGCCGGTAGCGCCCCAGCTCGACCATCTCCGCGTATATTTTGTCCAAGAGCTCTAACGGATTGCGTGGAAGCTCGCTCCACCTGCCTGGAGGCGCCAGGGGTTGCGGTACGGCGATCTCGGTCAGTAGATCGTCCCTCATAGGCGCCTCCAGCACGCCGTAGCCGCCGAACTCGCCGTGTCCGCTCCATCTGTCCAGGAAGTAGTGAACGAGCTCTCTATGCTCTCTATATGTCCGCAAGGCGTTTCTATACCACCGCCAGCCGGCTACGCCTCGGCTCGGCGCCAGTGCCAGCAACGCGTCTTTTATTGCCTTGTCGTATTCCCCGTAATCGGGCGGCACGGCGCCACGAAGCGCAGTTAACGCGAGGGCCTTCTCGAGAACATCCGGCAACTGCGGATCGACCACCACGTACTCTCCGTCGTCTGTTATGCAGATGTCGGTGGCGTAATTGCGGTAGACCATCACGCCTTTCTTGAACAACACGCACCTATCCAACAACGAGTTATCGGCCTTGGCAAACAGAGCACCTGCCAAAGACATCTCACTTCTCTTTTATCCACTTGACCAACAACGACAACGCCTCTCTATTCCGCCGATCCCCTAAGACCGCCTTGTATATCCTCTCGGCTGAGTAATCGGAGGGCATCTTGACCCTCGTCAAGAACGCGTTTACCATCTTTATACCGGGGGCCTTCTCGTCGCCCTTCTCCAACATGTTGGCCACTATAAGCGAGGCGTAGCGCATGTATCTGCCGTATATCTGCATCTTAACATCGGCTATCCTCGTGACGAGCCGCCTATCGGCTACGAAGTACATAAGCGCCTTGAGCTTCCTCTGCAAGGCCTCAATCCACGTCAGCTGTAGCGCCTTCGGCGTGTCGACAATCACGGTATCCACCGGAAGACGCTCCTCGGCCAAGGCGTCGGGAAGCGCGACTAGGGTATCGTAGAGCGCCTCGAAGAGCTCGGAGTCGCCTATCTTGCCGGACTGGTACAGCATAGCAGCCTCGTAGCCGGGTATCACGTAGAGGTTTGGGCGAACTTTATGCACGTAGACGTCCTTGCCGTACCGGCCGGCGAGCCATCCGGGCCTTTTGGGAACGCCGAAGATCGAGGATAGATCAGCCTTCTCCCAATCGGCATCTATTATGAGGACCCTCTCCTTCTCAAAAGCGGTGGCCAGCGCCAGCGTCGTCTTGCCCACGCCGCCGTCGACCGAGAAGAAAACCGCGAACTTAGTCCTCATGGAATAATCTATCGAGGGCATTGGCCCTGTACGCCGTCATGTAGACCTCGGCGAAGTCGAGGACAACGTCGGCGACGGCGGCCAGAGCGCCGTCCTTGGCCTTCGCTATTATCTTGGAGGACCTCCATGCCGACTTGACAACTACGGGAGGCGTCCGCGAGATAAATACGTAGAGGACCTCGCTGTGGGGATCTACGGCATATCTGTAACGATCGTAGACGAGATACTCCAAAACAATCTTCTTAATCTTTAGAGGCCTCCCCCTATACTTTAATTCAACTCTGTACTTGTCCCCGCCTATCCGCACAAACGACGCCTCGAAGTCGCCGCGTCTATACCTCATATCGGTTGAGCAGATCGATGAGCTCCCTTCTGAATTCGGGTATGGAAAGCCCTCTTATGACGCGCATGATTATGGCCTTGTCCTCGTCGTTTAGGTCCATTAACCCGCGGCGGCTGTATGCCCTCGACGCGCCTCTCTTCGTCAAGCTCAACGCCAGCGCGTCTAGGTCCAGTCCACTGCCGCGATCCTCGCAGAGCCCGCAGAAACACTTTATCGATCGCGTCGAGGCGCCCGACGACGCCATCGTCAGGTATTTGGACACGGCAGATCTTATGGCGCGCGCCAGCGGCACGTCGTCCTCCTCCAACGCGGCAAGCTCGGGACAGATGTACTGCTTGAGGAATTTTTCGTCGACGCTGATGCCGAGATCTCTGAGCACGAGCGCGATCGCCGTAAACGGGTACTGCGGCTCGCCGACAACCTCTATATGGAGCACCTTGAGGCCCGGCATTAGGTCGGCCAAAAGCTTGTGGAGCCTCGGCGACAGTAAATAACGGCCCCCTCCCTTCTCAAACGAGAACAGCGGTAGAGGACTTATCCCTCCGTATATTGACGAGGCTAGATATAGCAGTTTGTCCTCCAACGCCGTCGGCACGATTTCGGGATACGGATCTATCACCGTGGCTCCGGCCTGCTCCTTCAAGAAGTCGGCGAGATTGTCTGCGTTTATTATATCGACCTTTACATCCATGTCCTAACGTCCGCGGACAGTTGCACGCATTGAGGCAGTATGTCTACCTTTACTCTGGCCATAAAGGGCTTCCACACGACGTCGCGGGGCTCGTAGCTCGGCGGAGCCTCGGCGAGGACAAGCCAGTCGTCAGCATATGGGCCCTCGACCCTCAAGCCGTATTGCATATAAGCCGCCAAATTTCTCGCGGCAGCTTTTACGGCCCTAGCCCTTATCCTTTCGTCGTAGACAAACCTATAGACAAACTCGGCCCCCCATTCTGCCAAAAACTTGGCACAGCCACTGTACTTAATAGATTCTATCTTTGCCGCGCCTCTAGGCGAGCAGGGCGCTCTGACGACCGCCGGGGCTTCCAATACGCTCCGTGCTTTGTCCAGCAGTTTTATAAAGGCCCCACAAGCACGCCTCCTGAGATCCGAGCCCGGAACGTCGGAAAGCGCTCTCAACACCCAGCTGTTTGCTATCTTCAGAAACGCGTTCAGCGCATACGGCTCTCTATCGATCGCAAATAGGGCGTGGACGGCGTCAGCCATGCGGTATATGGACAGGTGCTCCATGCCGAAAACGACCCTATAAAAGCACCTTAGATACGCACCAAGACGATTATTTGGATGAACCAACCTATAGTAATTTTATTTTATTTATAATTAAATAATATTAATCAATAAATAAATATATCTCATTCTCACAAATTAGGTATTACTATGACGGAAATGTTAAAAACCAGAGTCGGTCACCTCTCTATGAAGACCATAGTCGTAGCGTACGACGGGTCTCAACATGCCAAAAAGGCTCTCGAGACTGCAAAGGTAATTGCTGAGAAGTTCGGTTCCAAGGTATACGTGGTTCATGTGGTCGACACCGCCGTTTTGTCGCTCTCGGAGGCCTTCTCGACCCCAAGCGTTGTGAAAAGCCTGCGCGAAAGCGGGGAGAAGGCTCTGAGAGAGGCCCTCGGCGTGATCCCGACAGCCGAGAGTAGGTTGCTTGAGGGCGATCCGCCGCACGAGATAGCGAAATTCGCCAAGGAGGTCAAGGCTGATTTAGTAGTGGTGGGGAGCAGAGGGCTTTCGACGATCCGGAGATCTCTCCTCGGGAGCGTGGCGAGCAGACTTGTGCAGGAAAGCGACGTAAGCGTCCTAGTCGTCAAATAGCTTCCATCTACATTCTTCCTAATACATTCTTCCTAAACTTTCGCCTATATTTTTCCTACTTAGGAAAGCGTAGACGAGAGTTTAGGAAAGATATAGAGATGACCTCGAACTCCAGTCCGATAAAGGCCCATTAGTGTAAGGTGGCACGGGCAAGTGCTTCCTGGACGAGGACCAACAAGCCAAGCCATATGCAGCAACCCGGCCACAGATGCACGGCATTACGCTCCATGGCACAGGGAGCTCCAACGGCTGGGCGGATGTCTTTCGAACAGTTGTTGTGCACGCGGGGCGGGCGTCATAGAGCGGCGGCAAACCTCGCCCTTTAGGGTGGGGTAGGGCTTTTAACAAGGCCTTAATTTAGTTATGGTGGTTAGGCGCTCTGTCGCAGTGCCGCTTCTGCTCGACGGCAACCAGCTCCTCGACTACCTAGAGCTTGAGAGGGCGTACAGGAAGGCTAAGCAGATGACGGTGGACTACCTCGTGGAGAAGTACGGGGGGCCAGCTACTTCCGCGTATGGCACGAGGTGAAGGACTCCGTCAAGCAGTTCGGCCTCCCCGCCGCCTACCAGCAACAGGCGGTTAAGGACGCCGTGGAGGCGTACAACTCTTGGGCCGAGGCGGGAAGGAGGCCTCCGAGGGTGGGGCGCGTGGCGCCTTACGTAAGAGGCGATGCCTGGCGCTTCGACTCGGCGACCGCTCTATCAATCCGCCTCATGTCCGGCAGGCATGTAGTGGAGCTCTGGCCCCACAGACGCTTCTGGAAGTTCGAGTGGCTTGCCAAGACGGGGAGGGCTAAACGCGCCAGCACGATTAGGCTGAAGCGCGTCAGAGACAGGGTATACGCCGTCTTCACCTACGAGGTGGAGCCAGAAGGGGAGAAGGAGCCCGTAGCCATAACCGCCTTCGACGTCAATGAGAACACTGTCGTCGCGGCTAGGGTTGATCTAAAGGCCACTGTCGATACGGTCGCGCGGCAGAACTGTCAGTGGATATCTCCGCCGATCTCGATTAAGGTGTTCCGCACCGATTTCGGCCGTCTGGCCAAGCGCTACGGCGCGATCCGCAGGAAGTGGGCCGAGGAGCTGACAGTAGAAATAAACGGGAAGAGGGCATCCGGCGTCCACACGAGAGAGTACAGGAAGCGGGTGAGGAGGCTGAGGGAGAGGGACAGGAAGAGGGATAGGGTCAATAAGGTTGCCCACGAATTAACGAAGGAGCCCGCCGTCCTCATCACAGAGGATGTAGGCGAGAGGCCTCAAGAGGAGATGGTTGAGAGGACTAGAAACGCCGAGTTGAGGCACCGCGTCAAGCAAACGCCGATGAAGGCGATACTGGCCAAGACCGCCGATAAGGCGGAGGAGAGGGGGCTGAGGCTCCTGCTGGTATCCGCGTACAGGAACTCCAAGACGTGTCCAATACACGGCGAACCGCTTTCCTTCCCGATGGGGCCGAAGATCGGGCTGTGTCCGCACAACCACTGGGTCCACAGAGATGTGGCCTCCGTCCTCAACATGTTGAGGAGGGCCGCGGAAAAACTCGATCCCAGATTCGCCGAGATCGTCAAGAAAGCCCTATCTGCTGTGGACGAGAGACGGCTGGAGGAATGGAGTAGAATAGTCCTCCAAGCCGAGAGGCCCGTCTCAAGGCCCGCCGTGCTGGCCCGGGCCAGCCCCATGACCCCTGCCCAGACGGGCAGGGGTAGAGGGCGCCGATGACTCGCCCTGAGGGAATGCCGAAGGGCGGGGAGGGGGCCAGGGACCTCGTCAGCGTCGTCGACACGCTCTGCAACATCAAGCGCATCGGCTGGTTGCAGAGGGGGGTCGAGGCGGCGGAGACCGTGTGCCAACACGCCTTCCTGGCCGCGCTTCTGGCCGGCGAGATAGCGGCCGAGCTGAGGTCTAGAGGCGAGGACGTGGACGTCGCCAAGGCGGTCGCGGCGGCGGCCATACACGATCTGGCCGAGGCCGAGCTGGGCCATCCCGGCAACGGGGTCCGGGCTGTCGTGGACTGGGAGTCTCTGGAGCTCGAGGCAATGAGGCGCTTGTACCCGCACCTCTACGAGCTTTTCCAGAGCTACAGGAAAGCCGACGGGAAGCTCGGCGTTCTGGTCTCCTTCGCCGACAAGCTGGCGACTCTAATAAGGGCGTGCCGCTACGCCGAGAGAGGATACGACACGAGGGACCTAATCGAGATGTTTGTCAAGAAGCTCTCCGGCTACCCGCCGCCCTACCCCGACCTGCTGAAGACCTACCTAGCTAGGTACTGCCGAGGGGCTCTATCCTCACAAGCTCGGGCCGTCTAGGGACGACCACGCTCTTGCCCAGAGGATCCTCCACTATCAAGGTGAAGCCGCCCGCCTCTATGGCCTTCCGCACTCTCTCCATGAACTCGTCCACCCTCTGCGCGCTCTCGGGCTCCAAAACCTTCAGACGCTCTGCGTAGTCGAGAGCTCTGTAGAGGAGCCCCTCCACCGTAGTCACGAAGGGCTCGGCCTGGGGGCCCGGCTCGAGGCTGAAGCCCAGATCCGGCGATCTGACGCTGCCGGTCTTCGACCTGATCAACAACGATTTCGACACGTCGTCGCCGTCCTCCGCCTTGAAGACGACCCGCGTGGGGTTGCCCGACTCGGCGTAGTCCACGTCGAAGAATCTGTAGCCGCACGTCCTGCAGAAGCCGGTCGAGACCACTATGTTGCCGAAATACGGCGCGTCGTAGAGGAACTCCGTGTAGTTGAACGTGTTGGCGCCGCACACCGGGCACCTCGTCACTGTCTGGGTCAGAACAGACATGGCACCGAACCCGGCACCTGTTTAAAAACACTAAGAACATTTAAATGGGCCCCCCGTCGCGGGGTACATGCCGCGCGGGACCGACAAGCTCGCCTTGGTCATAACGGTGGTTGCCGCAGTCCTAGTGGCCCTATTCCTCCAGGGCTTTTGGTCCATAGTGCTCTTCCCCTCCCTGTGCGGGGGCCTGCTGTGGTATACCGTCCTCGGCGTCTTGACGGCCACCGCGGTCTTCTACGCCCGCGATAGGAACAGCACGCTCTTGTGGGGCGCGGTCGTGGTCTTGTTGCTGATATATGTAGTGCTGGCGTTGTACCTCACGGCGAACGCCCCCACGGTCACCTGCTAGGCCTAGCCACGCTACAGGTCTCCGGCTCTCTGCCCGCCGCCAGGTCGGCGACGGCGGCAACGTCGTCGATGGAGCAATAGTACGCCGGTATCCCGAGCCCGGCGATGGCGAGCCCGGCCTCGACCTTCTTGGCTATGCCGCCCGTCACGTCTATGCCGGCGGCCCCTCCCGCCACGCCGCCCGCGATCTCCCTCAACTTCACGGCGCCTGGAGTTCCCGGCTCCGCGGTGTATATGCCGTCGACGTCCATCAAGAAGACGACGGCCCGAGGCCTATACTCCGAGGCCAGCTCCACGGCCATATCGTCGCCGCTCACCACGACGTAGCCGCCGTCGGACGGGACCACGTCTCCGTGGAGAAGCGGATACAGCCCCGCCGACAGAGCCGCGTCGATGGGCTCTCTGCGGACGAGCTTGGCGCCCCAGAAGACCTCGCTGGGCTCGATCGGCATGGCGTAGATGCCGGCGGCCGCCAAGTCCTCCACCACCATCGCGGTCTGTCTCCTCAAGGCGGCCTTGGTCTTGGCCACGCCGGCCGGCGTTAGGCCGAAGGCCCTCACGTGTGGGTGGGCGAAGGAGCCCGCCCCGTGTATGAGTATAGCGCGCGTCCCCCTAAGCGCCTGCGCGGCCGCCCTCAGCCTCCCCCACCTATACGTGTAGGGCCTCTTCTTGTCCGTGATGGCGGAGCCGCCGAATTTGACCACCAACATCAGAACTGCCTCTGTACTATGAAGGCCGCCAGCTCCTCTAGGTCCTTATTGTGCGGCATTTTGGAGAGGCTCGCAAGAGCCCTTTCCCGATACTTGTCGGCCAGGGCCAGGGCCCTCTCCTTGGCGTTGGTGCCCTCCAGCATACGGACGCCGCGTCTGGCGTCTTCGTCGCTCACCGTCGGCTTGGACAGGATCGAGAGGAGCTCGCCGCGCGATCTCTCGTCGAGCTCCTCAAGGCCGAGCAACACGACGATGTTGCCCCTCTTGTGCTCCTTTATGTCCTTCCCGATCTCCTTGCCGAACTTTTTCGGGTCGCCGAATATGTCGAGGACGTCGTCGACTATTTGGAAGGCTATGCCGGCGTTCATGCCGAAGTCCCACGCGGCGTCCGCAAGCTGTCTGTCGTCGGCGACGCTCATGGCGCCCCATTTGGCCGCCGCCGCTATCAAGGCCCCCGTCTTCAAGCCGACCATCCTTATATAGTCGTCGAGCTTGACGGAGGGCCATCTGGCCTTGACGAAATAGGGATCGTCCCGGCCGGCCAGCTCGAAGAGTATGTCGAGCCTCTCGCCCTCGTCTATGGCCTTTATCACTTTGGCCACCTCTCTGGCGAACTCCGGCGGCTTGGGCGTGTCCAACACGGCCTCCTCGATGGCCTCGCGGTACCATATGCCGATGAGGATAGCCGCGTAGTCGCCGAAGGCGGCCCTCGTCGTCGGCTTGTTCCTCCTGACCTCGCCCCTATCGATTATGTCGTCGTATATGAGGCTGTAGTTGTGTATGAGCTCCACTATGGCCGCCGCCGGCAGGGCCTTCTCGTAGTCGCCAGATACGGCCTCGGCGACCGCCAACGTCAAGATCGGCCTCAGGCGCTTGCCGCCTGTGGAGACCTGGTAGAGCACCGCGTCTTTGAAGTCGTCCGCCACGTCCCTCAACAGATACCTCGCCAACGCCTCCTCGATGCGGGGGCCGTACTTCTCCGACAGCCTGTCGAGCACGTCCATGGCGCCGTCATACACCTTCTTTAAATGGATATATACCATAGGCTGGAGGGGGGCGTGGACCTCGCCCAGCTGGCCATAGCCGCGGTCGTTCCGGCCTTCGCCTTCGCGGCGTATAGAGCCCGTTTCATAAACCTGAGGGGGGCCGTGGCGGGTACGTTGATAGCTTGGGCTCTCGCCGCTACCGGGATCGCCGTCTTCGCAGTATTCATATACTTCTTCGTGTCTGCGAGCCTCTTGACGAGGCTGAGGGGGTCTTGGAAGGCCCAACACGGGCTTAAGGACGTGGCCGGCAGATCCATAACTCAAGTGGTCGGGGTGGGGACCCCGATGGCGCTCTTCGCGTTGCTGTACATGGCAGGCGTCCGCCCCGCGCTGACCGCCACAGTAGCCGCCATAGCTATAGCCACCGCCGATACGTGGGCCAGCGAGGTCGGCGTGGCCTACGGCGGAAGGCCGAGGCTGATAACCAAGCCCTGGGTGCGGGTGGAGCCGGGCACGTCAGGCGGCGTCACTTTGGCCGGGACGTTGGCCTCCCTGGCGGGGGCCGCCTCCGTCGCCCTCCTCTCGTACTTGCTCCTCGGCGTCAACCCCTACGTGGTCTGGGGGCTGGGCTTCGCCGGCGATGTCCTAGACAGCGTGGTGGGCGCCGTGGCGCAGAGGAAGTTCTTCTGCGGCGCCGATATGTACGACGAGCCGAGGTGTCCCGACTACAAGGTGTCTGGCTACTTGACAAATGAAGCTGTCAACTTGATAGTTGAAGCATCTCTTGGCTTGACGTATATCTTGATATCGCTCTATTTATAGTATCTCGCAATTATCACCCCTGTAATAGACCTGTACGTCTTCAGGCCGGCGTATTTAAGCCGTACATTCACCGTGGCAGACCGAGGCCTGTATCACAGGCAGAATGGATCTAGGGGTATCCCATCCGGTTTGTGAGTCTTATTTTCGCCGAGAGTCCCCCCTACATGAGGCCGTTTAACATCACGGACTTCAGAGAGGTGACCAAGACCGTCGCACTGGGGCTCTACAAGATAGTCTCGGAGGCCCGCGGCAACTGCGTCTCGTTCACGCCGCGCAGAGTCCTGGAGTTCGCCGGCATAGACACAACGGCGCCTATAGCCCTCACTTTGGTCAAACACGTTTTGGAGGGGCTGACCGCCAAGGGCCTCGTGACGAGGGACGACAGCAGATCCAAAATCCGCTATATCATCTGCCGCGACAGATCGCCTCTCTGGACCCCTCTGAAGAACGGGGAGGTGGACGACGTAACCGATTTAATCTATAGGTCGGTGGAGTAGGTGGACGAGAAGGTACTCCTCCGTCTTTTCCTTAAAGAGCTGGGCGAGGAGGATAACGACGTATCCTACGTCGACGGGTTCGCCGTCAAGATAGACGGGTTCGCGGAGAGCTGGGCCAAGTTGCCGTTCCACACCTACGCCGACCTCGGCTGGAGGGCCGTCGCCGCCACCTTGAGCGATCTGTTCGTCAAGTTCGCCGTCCCTAAAGCCCTGCTCAGCTCCATAACGGCTCCGGACGCCCAAAGAGCTAGGGAGGTCTTCGACGGGATTAGGGAGGCGGCGGCCCACTTCGGCGTTAGGTATCTCGGCGGCGATCTCAACCAAGGACGGGAGGTCGTGGTGGACATAGCGGCAATAGGCGCGGTCCCCGTAAAGATAGGCAGAAGGCCTAGGCCCGGCCACGTCCTCATCGCGCCTCCTCTGTTCGGCTACACCGGCCTCGCCTTCGTGGCGTCTAGAGAGGGAGAGAGGTCGCCCGTAATCGCCAGGGGCATCGCGTGGCTGAAGAGGCCCATGCTCGATTGGCCTAGGCCTCCGCCGCCCGACTGCGTCTCCGCCTCCATGGACTCGTCGGACGGCGTCGCGGACGTGTTGTGGACCATGGCCAGAGGGGTCGACATAATCCTGGAGAGGTTGCCGGCGCCGGAGGAGGTGATCTCGGAGGCCTTGAATCTAGGCGTGGAGCCCGAGGAGGTCGTCCTAAACGCGGGCGAGGAGTACCTCCCCGTCTTCGCCGTAGATCCCCGTTGCGTGCCCGAGGGCTATATGGCGTTCGCCAAGGTCGTCGAGGGCGAGGGGAGGGTGTACTACAAGGGCGAGGAGCTGAAGTACAGAGGCTGGGCCTACTTCAGATAGCCGGCTAGGCGGACGGCGAAGGTGGCGATAAAGACACTATATAGCGTGTATTCCGTAGCGGCCACGGCGATTTTCGCGATTGTTCTAGCGGCCTTCGTGGCGATATACTCCATATATTATCTCTACGACGAGGCCCTCCGCGCATATCTGCCCGTCAAAATCGCCTTGGACGCCTGGCAGGAGCTGGCAAGCCAGCTGCCCAACGCCACGATCTGTCTGGTCGAGTCCGATGCGGTCAAGGCGGTGTCTATGTCGGATCCCGCTATATACCTCTCGGCGTCGGCTACATTCAACGCCACATTGAGGGGGCTGAGCCGCTATCCGCCGTTGCGGAGCCTTGGAGGCGGGGCGCATTTCGCGGGGGAGGCCTTCGACTACGCCGTGCACTACCTCAACCGCACCGTTGAGGGGAGGATAGACTGGGCCAAGCCCATCACGCTCCTACGCGTCGCCGAGGCCGTCTCGACGGCCAGCGTCCGGGGAGGCCTAGACGACGTCGGGCGGGAGCTGGCGGCCTACGTGCCGCCGGGGTTCTCCCTAGAGGGGTACTTGGAGGGCGTCTTGTACCGGCAGGGCGACCGTTTCGTGGGAACCTTAGGCGGCTCTCTAACCTTAACGGAGAGGCAGAGGATGAGGTGTCTCGGCTACTACCTCAACAAGACGTTCGCCCCGCACATATACGCCTCTCTCTCAATCAATGACAACTCGACGGCTATATACGTCTATATACCCGTCAACATTATAAAATAGGCCGGGACTAGCGGCGCCGAGGGCCGGCCGAGCCGGCGCGGTGAGGCGCCGCGGGAATTAATTTTTATGTAGATCGAGTAGCGGTGGAGCGGCGGAGGGAGATCTACTTCGTCGACGGGCTTCCGCAGATCGGGACGCGCTACTACGGCATTGTGGATCAAGGCACCAACGTAGTTGAGGTAAGGCCGACGAGCCTCTGTCCTCTCAACTGCGTGTTCTGCTCCGTGGCGGCAGGCCCTCTGGAGCCCCGCAGATGGGCGGACTTCGTGGTGAGGAGGGACGCCCTTGTCGAGGCCCTCAGGGCCGTGGTGAAGTACAAAGGCGACGGCGTCGAGGTGCATATAGACGGCATGGGCGAGCCGGCCGTCTACAACGAGCTGGTGGATCTGGTCCAAGACGTGAAGTCCATAAGGGGCGTGTCCGTCGTGTCTATGCAGAGCCGCATGTTCACCCTCACCGAGAGGAAGATAGAGGAGCTCGCCGAGGCCGGCCTCGACAGAATAAACCTCAGCCTAGACGCCGTCGAGCCCTCCCTCGCGGCGAGGCTCGCAAACGCCAGCTACTACGATCCCCGGAAGGCCATGGCGCTGGCCGAGTACGTTGTAAGAAACACCTCCATGGACGTCTTGGTCTCTCCCGTATGGCTACCGGGCGTCAACGACGACCAGATACCGAAGATCGCGAGCTGGGCGAGGGCCGCCGGTCTGGGCAAGAGGTGGCCTCCCGTGCTTATACAGAAGTACATACCGCATAAGAGAGGCAGAAACCCCAAAGGCGTTAGGGCGGTGGACTGGGGCGTCTTCTGGGGCAGAATCAAGGCATGGGAGGCGCAGTTGGGGATGAGGCTGGACTGGCGCAGGGAGAACCCGTTCGGCGTCGAGAGGAGGCCAGCTCTGCCGAAGACCGTCAAGGCCGGCCAGAGGATAAAGGTGAGGATAGTGGGGCGCGGCATTTTCAGAAACGAATATCTGGCGGTGCCGAACAGACTTGCCGACGATCCGTTGACGGACCGCGCGGTGACAGTCGTCTCCGAGAGGCCCTTGAGGGCCGGCGCCGAGGCGATAGTCAGGGTTGTCGAGGACGAGGACAATATAATAATCGCCAAGACCGAGGTGGTCTTCCTATAGAGCCGCTTGGATCTATAGAGCAAAGACTCCCCTCTCGTCCGCCAGCAGTACCACCGCGTCTCTCCTCTTGGCGAAGAGGCCCGTGTCGACTACGCCGGGTATGGCCTTCAGCTCGTCCTCCAGCTCGGGGTAGGCCGGGCCGGGGGGAACCCAGTCCAGTATGAAGTTGCCGTTGTCGCTTATCAGGGGCCCCAGCTTGCCGCCGCATCTGCAGGCCCTCAGCTCGGTTTTCCCGCCCCACCTCCTCTCCACATCCCTCGCAACTAGCCTCCAGGCCGCCGGCAGGACCTCTATCGGGATCGGGCGGTTGCTGGGCAACCTATCGACGAGCTTATGGGCCTCGGCGATTATCACGAGGGTCGACGCCCTGTAGTCTATCACCTTCTCGCGGACCATCGCGCCGCCCCCTCCCTTTATGAATATCCTGTCTCTAGAGATCTCGTCGGCTCCATCAACGGCTAGATCTATGCTGTCGACAGCCCAAGGCGGCGCCAGATAGGGGCCGAGCCCGACCTCCAACGCCTTCAGCTCGCTGTCGACGCTGGTGGCGACAAGGGTGATCCTTATGCCCTTCTCGGCGACCAACCTGGAGAGCTCCTCTATGAAGGCCTTCGCCGTGGAGCCCGAGCCCAGACCGACGACCGACCCATCCCTCACGAACTCGACCGCCTTGCGAGCCAGTAGCTCCTTCACAGCTACAAAAAACGATCGCCTTAAATAGAGGATTAGGGGTAGGCCCCCTCCAGCGCTATTAAGCTCCTTAAGGCGTCCCTTATGCTCAAGATGCCGACCACCCTATTGCCCTCGACGACCGGTATATGCCTTATGTTGTGCTCGATCATCTTCTGCGCGGCCATGAACACGGACTCGTTGGGGTAGGCCTTTATCAGCTCCTTAGGCGCCAGCTTCTCGAGAGGCGTGTCGAGGCTTATCCCCTCGGCCACGACCTTGACGAGGTCCCTCTCCGTGAATATACCCACGGGGCTCCCCACGTCGTCGACGACCAGCACCGCGCCTATGTTGTAGGCGTACATTTTAGAGACGGCGCACCTTATGGTGTCGCGCGTGGTGCAGTAGATGACGCGATCGCTCATGATATTTTTGACCTCCATAAAGGGCCTAATAACACACCATAATAAGTTTTATCATTATTATTGAGTTTACCAAAAAGGATAAGAGGAATAATACCCGTATACCCATGCGAGTCGCTTTCGTGGACTTGGGCAGATCCTCGGTGGAGGTGAGGGAGGTGGAGGCGCAGGGCCCGGTCAGCCTCGGCCTCAAGGTGCACGAGGAGGCGGAGAGCTGGCGCCATGATCCACTATCGCCGGAGGCGCCGCTGGTTATAGGCATGGGCCGATTCGTCGGAGGCCGCCTCATAGGCGTGCACAGGATTGTGGCCGTCTTCAGAAGCCCCATGACGAGGGGGCTCCACTCGAGCGCCTTGGGGGGAGCCGCCTATAAGATGATGGGTGCTGGCATAGACGCCTACGTGATCACCGGCAGAGCGCCGGAGCCCGTGGCGTTGCTGGCATCCCAGGAGGGGGTCAAGATAGAGCCCGTGAAGCTCGTATACGAATATCAGGGACTGCGCGGCGTCTACGCCTTTACCAAGTACCTCTACGACTCCTATAGGGATTTCTTCCAGAGGAACAACGCCCGGGCCGTCGTGGTGGGGCCCGCGGCGTGGCGCACTTACAACGGGGCCCTGGCCTCCATAGACCTGACGCCGAAAGGCGAGCTCTCTAAAGGCGCCGAGGATTTCGCCGCGAGAGGAGGGCCCGGCACGGTCGCCGCCCAAGGCCACAACCTGGCGGCGTTGATAGCGGGCGGCAAGGCGAGGGCGCGGTACCAGGCGGTGGCCGACATACACAAGATCGACGAGGTGGCCAAGGTGAGGCTCAAGAAGGGGTACCTAGAGTCTTTGCAGGAGAAAACCATCAAGTACCGTTTCGACCCGAGCCTCGGCACCGGCGGCACCTTCGGCGTCAACTACGTCCACTACAGGGACCTCGTCCCGCTCTTCGGGTATAAATCGATATATATGGACAGAGACGAGAGGGTGAGGCACGCCGACGCGATCCTTAGGCTGTTCTGGAAGCCCTTCAACGAGCTGGTCTTCGAGAAGGCGAGGAGCTGGTACAACTGCGGCGAGCCCTGCCCCGTGACTTGCAAGAAGGTCTGGCAGGGGAAGAAGGTGGACTACGAGCCGTTACACGCCATGGGCCCCTTCATAGGGGTCTACACCTTCGAGGACTCGGTTAAGCTGGTCGACGAGATAGACGCCTACGGCCTGGACGCCATAGAGATGGGCCACGTCACGGCTTGGCTCTTCGACGCTGTGGAGCACGGACTGCTGAGGCCCGAGGAGGTGGGGATAGACGACGCCCCCGTCTTCGACCCCTACAAGTTCAAGCCCGAGACGGACTCCAAGAAGAACGCCAGATTGGCGGGCGAGCTTCTGAGGGCGTTCGTCGAGGGCGGCGGCGAGGCCGTGGAGGACGTCGCGAGGCTGGGCATCAGGAAGGCCGCGAGGGCCTTCGAGGCTAAGTACGCCGATAGGGTGGCCAAGGCCGGCGTCAGGTTCAGAGACCTCGCCGTCTTCGTGGCGTACGGCGACGAGGGCTACATGACGCCCAACTTCTACTGGGCGCCCGGCATGGTGGCCCCCATGTACGTGCAGGGGAAGTACTGGACAAACTACAACCCCACCTACATGCCGCCCGAGGAGTTCGCCAAAACCGCATACGACCGCGCCGTGATGGAGTCGTTGGTGGAAGACGCCGGAATATGCAGATTCCACAGAGGGTGGGCGGAGCCCATCTTGGGAGATCTCTTCAAGCTGACGGGGATCGACATGGATAGGAGCCTCTACAAGAGATTCGCCGAGTACTCGATCAAGGCCGGCGCAGATCCGAGGCCATGGGAGAGCAGGAGGGCTATGGACGTGGTGTCGACCATGGCGAGGGAGCTCGGGGCCAAGGACTGGAAATTCGACTCCGACGAGGCCTACATGGAGTGGTGGCGCCGCTACAAGGAAGCGCTGGACAAGCTCCTAGGTATAACAGTATCATAACTTGCCGATCGCCGACATAACAGATCAATAATTTTAAACTCCGCGATAACACCTATCCATGAGGTATGTATACTCGAACAACATTGCGTCGGGCGTTGCGCTGGGCGGGATAGGCGCGGGCTCCGTCGAGATAAGGGCCGACGGCCTCCTCCACGACTGGCTCATATTCAACAACGGGCCTTGGACCACGATAGACGCCCACAGGAAGCTCTACCCCCTAGACGAGAAGGGGTTCCTCCTGGCGGTGCGGGTCGACGGCGGCGAGGGGCCGCTCGTGAGGCAACTGCAGTCGGCCGGCTACATCCTGGGCGGGGATCCCTATAAGGCTCCTTGGCTCAAGCCGGTCAAGGGAGTGGACTACCGCGGGGAGCCGCCCCTAGCCCTGCTCAAATACGTCGACGATCTGCCCGTGGAGATCGAGGCTGAGTTCCTCTCGCCGTTCATCCCAGGCGATCTCAAGAACTCGGCGTTGCCGGCGTTTATCGCGGTCGTCAAGTTCAGAAACCGCTCCGACAAGCCGTTGGACGTATCGCTCTGGGCAATGTTGAAGTCGCCCTTCAGCAAGGCGGTGGCCAAGGCCAAGGGCGGCACCGTCGTCCTACAAGACGGCGGCGAGCCCGGCGACAGCCCGCTCCGCGACGGCTCTATGGCTTTGGCCGTGCGCGCAGGCGAGGTCCACGCCGCCGTAGTGAGGGCGCCGGGGTACGAGGAGTACGGATTCCAGAGATACGACGACTCGCTCGAGATGTTGCAGGCCTGGATAGATTTCAGAAGGGAGGGGAGGGTCAGGGGGCCCGCCGCGCGCTCCGGGGACGGCCTCTGGGCCGTCGTCACGGCGCCTCTCAAGCTGGCGCCCTCCGAGGAGAAGTCCGTCGTCTTGGTGCTGGCCTGGTTCTTCCCCAACCACGTGGACCAGTTCGGCGAGCGGCTCGGCCACTACTACGAGAACTTCTTCTCGGACGCAGGCTCCGTGGCCCGGTACGTCTTGGACAACTTCGAGTACCTGTACGGGAAGACGAAGAGGTTCCACGACGCCCTATACGACGTAAAGGGCGTCGAGAGCTGGATCGCCGACCTTGTGGCCTCCCAGCTGAGCACCTTGGTCAAGATAAGCTGGCTCACCAAGGACGGCAGATTCGCTCTGTGGGAGGCCCTGGGCGATAAGTACTACGGAGGCCCTGAGCGCAACGCCTTCAACACCACCGACGTGATCGCCTACGCGACGCCCGCGCTGGTATCGCTCTTCCCCGAACTCGCCGTGAAGTACCTAGTCCAGCACTCCGCCTTCGCGTTGAGGCGGGGGACGCCCGAGTGGGTGATCTACGCGCTGGCGATCCCCGAGAACAGGCGCGAGTTCGAGAAGGCGCTGGAGAGGGAGCCCTACCTGGCCCTGGACTGGCAGAGGCTCGTCGAGGCCGTCTCGAGGATAGTGGAGAGGACGGGGAAAGACCCGGCGGGCCGGATAGCCCACTTCCTCAACAGATCCATCAAGGGAGTCGACGGCTACCACATGATTGATCTCATGCCTAAGTACGTGTTGATGGCCTACGCGGCCGCCAAGTGGACGGGCAACGCCGAGCTGTTGAGGAACCTCTGGGATGTCCTCGACGGCGCTGTGGACAGCGTGGCGAAGGCGCAGAGCGTAGATGGGTTGCCCTACCACACGACCCCCGCCGGCATCGAGTGGATGAGGGCCGTGCAGGCGATCTTCAAGGAATCCGCCTCGCAGATATCGACGGCGGTGGTCCAGCTGTTGAGCCAGAGGGCCGTCCTCATGGGCTTCCAGACCTTCGACACCTGGGCCTTCTACGGGGTCTCGTCCTACGTCCTATTCCTCTGGGCCGCCGCGCTCAAGGCCATGGTCGAGGGCGCCAAGCTGACGGGCAGAAGCCCCGAGAAGTACGCGGAGCTGTTGCGTAAGGCCGTCGAGGGGCTGGAGAGGCTGTGGAACGGCGAATATTTCGACCTATGGTGGGATCCCGTCACCGGCGAGAGGGACAGGGCCTCCATGGCGGCCCAGCTGTTCGGGCAACTGCTCGCCCACGTGGCCGACCTGGGCTACCTATCGGACAAGCAACGGGTGGTCTCGGCTCTGAGGGCTGTGGCCAAGTACAACCTGGCGCCGGACGAGGGGCTCATAAACGGGATGTATCCCGACAGGCGCAGGCCCTCCTTCGTCGGGCCGACGCTCTACGAGAACTTCACGCGCGGCCCCTACCTGCCGACGTGGCAGATGGACACCCCGTGGACCGGCGTCGAGTACGCCGTGGCGGGCCATATGTTCTACGAGGGGCTTGTAGAGGAGGGAACCGCCGTGCTCAAGGCGTTGCACGAGCGCTACGAGCGGGGAGGGCACTACTGGAACCATATAGAGTGGGGGACGCACTACATGCGGCCGCTTTCGGCGTGGGCGGTGGTCATGGGCATGTGGGGGCTTAGGTACGACGGGTTCGACAAAAGGCTGACGTTGAGGCCGGCGGTGGCGCCGCTCAGATGGGTGCTCGCCGTGGGCGGGAGCTGGGGCGTCCTGGACTGGGCCGGCGACGCGGCGAGGCTGGAGCTGGCCCACGGCGTTTTGAGGCTCAGATACTTGAGGCTACCCAAGAGGCCCGGCTCCATTAAGCTGGACGGCAAGCCTCTGCAGTTCGAGGCGGCGGAGATAGACGGCGCCTACGAGGCGAGGCTGGCCCAGGAAATCGAGCTGGCGTCCGGCCAGACGCTCGAAATAGGCTTCTAGGGCGCTTCAATTCGCTATATGGCTAAAAATATGACGTTTATAACCGTGTTCGTAAAGGATGGTTAAATATTTATTACGATGAGATCGCTATGTCGTGATCGAGATAAGGTTCCACGGCCGCGGAGGCCAGGGCATGGTCACGGCCTCGCAAGTCCTGGCAACCGCCGCTATAATGGAGGGGAAATACGCGCAGGCGTTCCCGGAGTTCGGCCCCGAGAGGCGCGGAGCCCCCGTCAAGGCGTATCTGCGCATAGACGACAAGCCGATATACAAGCGCGAGCCTGTGGTGGAGCCCGACGTCGTGGTCGTCGGCGACCAGTCGCTTTTCGTCTCGGAGAACCCGCTCGAGGGGCTTAAACAGAACGGGATTCTGGTCGTCAACGGCGCCTACAAGGCGCCCGTAAAGACCTACTACGTCGACGCCACGTCCCTCGCCTTGAAGGTATTGGGCAAGGCGATAGTGAACACCGCCATGATAGGCGCCGTGGTCAAGGCCACCGGCGTGGTCCGCCTCGAGACCGCCCTCGCCGCCTTGGGCAAATACTTCAGCGGCAAGATATACGAGCTAAACGCGCAGCTGGTAAAAATAGCATTCGACCAGACCAAGGAGCTATGAGCCTCCCGCGCGTCCACGAGATACCCATAGGCGGCATAATAACAGAGCCGGGCTCGTCGCGCAAGAACCTCACGGGCAGCTGGCGTAGCCTAAAGCCCGTAATACACGACGATAGGTGCATCCGGTGCCGCATATGCTGGACGTACTGCCCCGAAGGTACCATAAAGGAGATCAAGGGAGAATTCGTTGTTAAAGGGCGCAAATACCAATATAAGTATGAAATAGACTATAACTACTGCAAGGGATGCGGCATATGCGCACACGAGTGCCCGACCAAGGCGATAGAGATGGTGCCGGAGGCATGACCGCCGCGGCGGCTCTCCAAAAGGCCAAGACGGCGCTTGCGTTGACCAGCAACTACGCCGTAGCCTATGCCGTCAAGGCCGCCGACGTCGACGTCGTTGCGGTCTACCCCATAACGCCGCAGACCACCATAGTGGAGAAAATCGCCGAGTTCGTCGACGACGGCGAGCTGAACGCCGATTTGATACACGTAGAGTCGGAGCACTCGGCCATGTCGGCCGTCGTCGGCGCCGCGGCCGCCGGGGCTAGGGTCTTCACGGCGACCAGCAGCCAGGGGCTCGAGCTGATGCACGAGGTCCTGCACATAGCCTCGGGCCTCCGTCTGCCCGTAGTGATGGCCGTGCCGGCCCGCGCCCTCTCCGCCCCCATAAGCATACACGGCGACTACAGCGACGTGATGAACACAAGGGATACCGGGTGGATAACCTACATAGCGTCCTCGGCGCAGGAGGTCTACGACACGGTGATACAGGCGTACAAGGTGGCCGAGACCGCGTTGCTCCCCGTCATGGTGTCCTACGACGGCTTCTTGATGTCCCACACGACAGAGCCCGTGGAGCTCAACGACGAGGAGGAGGTGAGGCGCTTCCTCCCCAGAAAGGATAGGCCGAACGTCTTGAGGCCCGAGAAGCCGATCACCATGGGCGCCTTCGCCATGCCCGACTGGTACTACGAGATAAAGTACCAGGTCCAGGAGGCGTTGATGGGCTCTCTAAAGGTAATCGAGGAGGTCGATGCGGAATACGGCAGGACCTTCGGGAGGAGCTACGGGATAGTCCAGACGTACAGGATGGAGGACGCCGACTACGCCATAATAGCGTACGGCGGAGCCGCCTTCGGCAACGCCCGCGAGGCCGCCGACATAGCTAGGGAGAAGGGCATAAAGGCGGGCGCGATAAGGTTGCGGGTGTGGAGGCCGTTCCCCACGAGCTATCTGCTCAAGCAGCTGGCCGGCGTCAAGGCGTTCGCGGTGGTCGACAGAGCCATCGCGTTCGGCTCATCGGGAGGAGGGCCGGTGTTCTTGGACGTGGCCGCCGCGCTCTGGATGAACGGCATCGACATACCCGGGCTGTCCGTGATACACGGCATAGGGCAACGGTCTATGTACGTCGAGGACTTCGTCAAGATATACGAGATGTTGAAGGAGGGCGAAAGGAATAAAGTAGTCTACATGGGGCTGAGGCTATGAAGGTGGTGTATAAGGCCATCTGGGACTTGCCCGTCGAGGAGCTCTTCGCCTCCGGCCACCGCGCCTGCGCGGGTTGCGGACCCGCCATCGCCATGAGGTGGATAACCAAGACCGCCGGGCCGAACACCATCGTGGTCAACGCCACAGGCTGTATGGAGGTGACCACCACGCAGTACCCGGAGACCGCTTGGATGGTGCCCTACCTGCACGTCGCCTTCGAGAACGCCGCGGCGGCCGCCGCGGGCATCGACTCGGCCATAAGGGTCATGTCCAAGAAGGGGCTCTGGAGCTCCGGCAAGACGAACGTCGTGGTCATAGCCGGCGACGGCGGGACCTACGACATAGGCCTCCAGTCCCTCAGCGGCATGCTGGAGAGGGGACACCACGTCCTTTACATACTTTATGACAACGAGGCCTATATGAACACCGGCATACAGAGGAGCGGCGGCACGCCGCGCTTCGCCTGGACCACCACGACGCCTGTGGGGAAGGCCATAAGAGGCAAGATACAGGCCAAGAAGGACATAATGGGCATCGTGATGGCGCATAGGGTGCCCTACGCCGCCACCGCCTCGATCTCGAACATAATAGACATGGCCAACAAGATAAAGACCGCGCTGGAGTACACGGCGGAGGGCCCCACCTTCCTGCACATAATAGCGCCTTGCCCGCCGGGCTGGCGCTTCCCCGAGGAGCGGACTGTGGAGGCGGCTAGGCTGGCGGTGGAGACGGGCTACTTCCCGCTGTACGAGTACGACCACGGGAAGATAAGGCTGAACCCGCCCACCTCGAACATGGTGGCCGATCCGAAGCGCAGGAAGCCGCTGAGGGAGTTCTTGAAATTCCAGGGAAGGTTCGCCCACTTAACCGACGCGGAGATAGAGGAGCTGGAGAAGGAGGTGGTCGCCAACCTGGAGTATCTAGCTAAGCTGGCTTCGCTTTAAATAGAGCTGGTATTTCCCTTATGGGTTGGGTATTCGAGAGGCTCAACGAATGTATCGAGAGGCGCTATATATCGGGGAGGAACCTCACGCTGGCGCAGTTCAGGATCAAGGCCGGTTGCGTCGTGCCGGCGCACAGCCACGAGAACGAGCAGATGAGCCTCATCCTCGAGGGCAAGGCCCTCTTCGTAGTCGGCGGCGTGACGCGGGAGGTGTCCGCGGGCGAGGTCGTGCACATACCGCCGGGGATCCCCCACGAGGTGAGAGCGCTCACCGACTTGGTGGTCGTCGACGTTTTCTCGCCTAGGCGCGACGACTGGGAGAGAGGCGGCGACAGCTACCTCCGCGGAGGGTCCAGATAGTCGGCGCGTGCTGTCCGCCGGCCGGCTAGGATCGCCGCTATGCCGGGGCGCGTCGGGCCCGGCCCGCGGGGCCGGGTAAATAAAGGTATTTTCCAGAAACAATATCACTTAGCTGATATATAGATCCTACTGGTTAAAGGTGTACATAGGTCTTATTAAATGACGGCGTCGGAGACTCATGCGCCTAAAATTCCTGCCCTTAGCGTTAATAGGGCTGGCGGCTCTCGCGCTAGCCGGTCCGATAAACGTGGTCTTCCCCTACAACGCACAGATACAGTACTTGGCCTACAAAACCGTCACGCTGACCGTACAGCTAGGCCCCGGCGGCACCTACACCATATCGCCGCCCGCCGTGACTCCCGGCTCCGGCTTCGCCTACAGCGGCATGGTGATACAATTCCAAGGCGTCTACCCGTCCGTGCAGGTGGCCGCCAACGGCTTCTTCAGCAAGTCCTACAACTCGGAGGGCTTCCTCCAGGCGGTATACGTCGGCCCCGACGCCAGCAAGGTGATGTTGATAAACACGGCCAACACCAACGTCCAGGTACAGCTACAGGTCACCTACCAGTTCACCTACGACCAGTACGTCCCGCTGGCCAACGGAACCGTCTTGACCGTCACGTTGCCCAACGTGAAGTTGCCGCAGGGCTTCGGGGAGAGCGCCACCGTTAGGCTGGATCCCGGCGCGCCCTACGTGATAAGCTCAGTGGAGCTCCCCGACGGGTCGCCGGCGAGCGCCTACCGCGTGGAGCCCAAGGTGGTGGAGCTGACGCAGCCCGGCACCTATAAGGTGGTGATAGCCAGCGGCCCCTCGCTACCGGCGGCACTGCTGGTCAAGAGCCTGGCCCAACAGACGGCCACCGTCGGCCCCAACTCCCAGCTGACCGTCAGCGGGTCCCAGATAGGGGTGCCGCAAGGCTGGCAGTTGCTGGGCTACGTGGTGTTCGCGTACACCGGCAACGTGAATCTGGTGGGCCAACAGGCGGGCGGCCAGATCAGCATATCCGGCGGCCTGGTCGACATAGTGAACAACAACACGCTGAGCTTCATAATAAGGTCCGTGAGCTACTTGATACCGCCGTTGTGGCAAGCGCAACTGACCTACAAGATAGCCATAGTGTACGGCGACAGCTTCACCGTGACATCGACGATGAACTCCCCCGTCAACGTGATATACATACCCATAGTCTACAAGGCTGCGCAGGTCACCTGGTTGCCCGACAGGGCGCTGGTTAACGTCACGCAAGCCGATGTGTCCGACGGCGTGTGGACCGCCGTAGTGCTCCAGCTACCCGCCCTCGCTAAGATAGTGTCGATAAAGACGCCGGGCAACGCCGTGATAACCAACGCCACCGACGTCCAGCTGGTGTGGGGCGGCGGCGTGAGGATGGCCTCCATAAGCCCCGACGGACACGAGGCGTATATAGTGGTGCAGGAGGGCAACACTGCCGAGACCGGCGTCTACACGTTCGTGATCGACTGGAGCCCGCTGACGATAACCGTGGCCAACAAGTTCGGCGGAGTTGTAAGCGACATCACCGCCACCGCCGGCCAGTACAACGTGGCGGTCTCCAACGGCGTAGTGAGCGTCTACGTATACCAGCCCGGGCCCGTCTCCGTGCAGATAGCCTACAAGGGCGTCCCGGCGGCCAACGTCCTGGTGCAGTCGTTGGACTTCAGCCAGCACGTGGTGCAGCTGGGCATATACAACGTGAAGGTGGTCGTCGTAGGCGCCTTTAACCAGCCCATACCCAACGCCCAGGTGTCGATAAACGGCTTCCCCGCCAGCGGGACTACGGACAGTAGCGGGTCTGTGACGTTCGGCGGAGTGCTCGAGGGAGCCTACACGCTGGCGGTCAACGTGGGCAACCGCGTGCACGTGACCACCAATCTGACCGTGGCCGGCCCGAGCCAGACCGTGACGGCGGTAGTCAAGACGCCGATAGTGGCCATAATCAACGGAGTGCCCATAACGAAGACCGACGCCGCGGCCGCCGCGGGCGGGGTCTCCGCCGCCGGCCTAGCGCTTGCGTTGAGGAGGATGCTGAGCAAGTCGGGCGAGGACGAGGTGATAGAGAAGATTGAGCAGGTATAAACTCTTTTTAATCGGCCTCAATCCCCCTCCTTTTCGTGAAGATTCTTGCCGAGTCCGACGGAGAGGTCCTCAGGCTGAGGATCAACGATCCGGCGCCCCTTATGGATATACCCTTTTCCGGGAAGCCGGCCGAGCCCCCTCCGGAGCTCTCAATCGCCGAGGGGGAGTTCCCGTTCCGCCTAGAGGCCTACGCCGGCTTGAAGGGGCTTGTCCTGTCGCGGCCGCTCTCGTTAGACGAGCACGTCTACGGCCTCGGCGAGAAGGCCTTCGATCTGGATAGGAGGAGGGGGTTCTTCCAGCTCTGGAACGTCGACGTCGGCTGCGTCGCGAGGTACGGGTGGTACGTGGATCCCATGTACGTCTCCGTGCCCTTCCTCATCGTCTTCGATGCGGCGAAGGCCACGGGCTATTTCATCAACTCCGCGTCGCGCATATTCGTGGACGCGGGGCTCTACAGATACGATAGGCTGACCGTATTCGTGCCGGAGGACTCCGTGGAGCTGTTCGTCATTGGGGGCCCCAAGATCGAGGACGTGTTGAGGAGGTACTTCCGCCTCACCGGCATGCCGTTCCTCATGCCGGAGTGGGCACTCGGGTACCAGATAAGCAGGTACTCGTACTATCCCCAGGAGAGGGTCGTGGAGGTGGTCAGGAGGCATGTGGAGATGGGGGTACCGGTGTCCGCTGTGTATCTCGACATAGACTACATGGACGGCTACAAGGCCTTTACGTGGGATCCCCAGAAGTTCCCGAGCCCCCGGCAACTCGCCGAGGAGCTCCACAAGATGGGCGCCAGGCTCGTGACTATACTGAACCCTGTGTTGAAGGTGGACCAGAGATATCCCGTGTTCCGCGAGGCGTTGGGCCTCTTCGTCGAGACCAAAAACGGGGAGATCTACACCGGGGCCATGTGGCCCGGCAAGTCGGCCTGGATCGACTTCCTCAAGCCCGAGGCCAGATCGTGGTGGGCGGAGAGAGTGAGGCGTTGGGCCGAGGAGTGGGGCGTGGACGGCATATGGCTCGACATGAACGAGCCGACCGCTCTGGGGGAGCCGCAGAGGGACTGCGCCTTGGATCCGGAGGCGCTACACGACGCGGGCGGGAGGCGCGTGAGGCACGCGGAGGCCCACAACTACTACTCCGTCTTCCAGGCAGAGGCCACGTTTAGGGGGCTCGCCGAGGCCGGCAGAGAGCCCTTCATCCTCTCGCGCGCAGGCTCGGCGGGGATACAGCGCTACGCCGCGGTGTGGACCGGCGACAACGCTCCCAGCTGGGAGGATCTGAGGCTGCAGACGGCCATCGTGCTCGGCCTATCGGTCAGCGGCGTGCCGTACGCCGGCTTCGACATAGGCTCGTTCGCGGGGCATAGGCACTACAAATCGCCCTACGTCAACGATATGGATCTGCTCGTCAGGTATTACCAGATAGCGCTGTTCTTCCCCCTCTTTAGGTCCCACAGAGCGCCCGACACTCCCGATAGGGAGATCTACGAACTGCCGGACAGATGGCGCGAGAAGGTCGTCAGAGTTGTGAGGCTGAGGTATAGGTTCTTGCCGTACCTCTCGGCGCTCTCCCTCGAGGCCCACGAGGAGGGGAGGCCCATCTTGAGGCCTCTCGCCTACTACCACCAAGACGACGAGAACGTCCACGCCATGTACGACGAGTACTACGTCGGGCCCTACATACTCTACGCCCCTCTGCTCTGGAAGGAGGCCAAGAGGCCGATATATCTGCCGAGAGGCCGCTGGGCGGATTTCTGGACCGGCGAGATTCACGAGGGGCCGGTGTGGGTGGAGAACTCCGACGAGCTCCCCATATACGTGAGGGAGGGCGCCGTGGTGCCTCTGGCCTCAGACAACGGGCTCGACGTGCTTGTCTTCGGCGACGGCGGAAGGATAAAGCTAAGGGACGGCACAGTCATCCAGCGCGACGGCGGCGTGCTGGCCCTCTCGAAGCCTAAACGCGTGGACAAGGTCGTCGAGTACAGAGGGGGCCGGATCCGCGAGATAGCCGTCGGCTCGTTCACGGATAGGGTCGTCATCTGATCTCCACCGGGGTTCCCGGCGCTATGGGCCTCCCGTCCACTACGGGGTAGGGCGGCAGTATATATTCGGCGAGCCCTATGAGCCCCGCCCTCGACAAGATCACCACCTCGCAGTCCAGGGGCTCCAGCTCCACCTCGACGCCTCCGCTCTGCAACCTGCCGCCCTCGCGCGAGAAGACCTTGTAGTAGACCTCGGGGACGTACTCGAAGGGCAACGACCCGGCGCTCAGGAAGTCGGCCGCTCTTCTGTCCGACACGTTGCATATGGCGACGGCCGCCTTGCCTCTCACGGTCGAGGCGAGCTTCAAGAGGCGGCGGCCTCTGTAGGGGTTGTCGAAGAGCACGTCGCGCGTCGGGACCGCGGGGAAGTCCACCCTCACGACCTCTCCGTTGGGCAAGACCGCCATCTTCAAGAGATCCGCGTTGGTCTTGGCGGGATCTCTGTCGGTTATATACACGGGGCCTCCGCTGAAGACTCTGAGCACTAGGTGGAGCTTCGCGTGGGGATCGTAGCTGGAGAACATGTCGAAGTCGGGCCAGACGACCTCGGAGAAGAATAGGGAGCCGTATGCGTTGGATATGGCGTGTAGCCGCGCCCCCTCGCGCCAGTAGGGCAGATAGTCGTTGGAGGTCCTCATGACGTTGCTCGAGAAGTAGTTGCTGTAGTTCTCCGGGTTCATGGACATGCAGTTTAGCACGGACAGGCCGGACTGGTCGGCGGCTAGCTGGAGCGCCGTCTGGAGCGAGGCCGACGCCCTGCCCACCTTCTCGCGTGCGTAGCGCGCTATCAGCCTCGCGGAGCACTGGTTGTCGACCTTGACGAAGTCGAACCCTCTAAGGTCTGCGTAGAGCCGTTTGTAGAGGAGGAGGGCCTCGGGGAACGCAGGCGGCGGGGCCTTCGCCGCCGCGTAGGGGATCCCGGCGACGCCCAGCTCCCTCTCGACGCTCTCGTCGAAGCCGCCCCAGTGGACGTTCAACGTGTGCCAGAGGCCGACCCACCTCACGCCGAGCGATCTCAAGCCCTCCACGGTCTTTTCGAAGCCGCCGGGGAACTTCCCCTCGTCCGGCCTCAACGAGATCAACACCCTGTTGAGGCAACACGGCTGCTCCACCTTCCTCTCCCTCTGCCACCCGTCGTCTATCAACGCCCAGACCACGGGCACGCCCCTCTCCCTCAGACCCCTCACAACGTCCACCACGCCGGGGCCCGAGACGTCTGCAAGGAACGCGTTCCAGCTACACCAGCCCAGGTAGTTCAGGAACTCGGGCCGCCGCTTGTCGGCCCTCAGCCTTAAATTGGCGCGGGCCGCGAGAGCTCTCCAGGCCCTCCTCAAGGCCTCGTAGGGATCGCCGGAGAGGCCGTACGCCAATATCCAGGACCGCCCTATGCGTCTGGACTCTACTCCCATATAGGCCTTCGCCGTCCAGCCGCTCCAGAGATAGCCGCTGAGATCGCCCGACGAGGCGGCGAGCAGGGCCAAATAGCCGCCGTCCTTTAGGGAGGCCAGCAACGCAACGGTGAACGGCAAGAGGTCGGGGAAATCCTCGCCGAAGTAGGGAGTCGCCCAAGGCTGTATCCACCACTTCGCCACGTCGAGCTCCGCCGACGGCTTCTTCGGGTAGTTGGAGGGAAACGCGGCGCACTCCTCCGGGTTGCCCTTGCCCACATAGGCCTGGTTGCACTGCCAAGGCCCGTCGTAGATCTGCGCGTTTGTAAGCGCGACGAATGCCGACGCGTCGGCCTTGACCGATATGTCCAGAGGCCAGTCCGCGAGCTCCGCGTCGGCGTTGGCCTCGACGCCGACGACGCCCGAGGAGCCGTCTCCGTCCACAAGAAGCCTCAGGTCCCCCCTCCCGCATAGGTTATAGCCATCCCCCTCGCGGGAGGGGATACATACGCCGTCCTTGAAATAAGCCCGGACGACCGCGAACACGACAACTACGTCCTCAATAAATATTTCACCGGAAATCGGCGTGTCGTATGTTGCCCAGAGAGAGGAGCGTGTTGGGGATATTGACCTTCTCGTTCGCGCTTGCTCTGGCCGGCGCCGCGCCCAAGATAGAGCCGGCAGGAGCCCTCCTCGCCGCCGTCGCCTACGCCCTCCACTTGACGACCTTCGATCCCATATTCAATTCCATACTTAGGCCGCGGCCCAGGACCTGGGGCCTCATGGCGGCGAACGTGGTCCCCTATGTGGCGGCGATCGCGTTGGGGCTCTGGAGCCCCCCGGCGTTTGCCGTAGCGGCGCTCGTATTCGCTGTATATGTCGTCCTCGCCGCGCGCGGCCTGGCCAGGTCGGTGCCCGGCGTCGTCTTGGGCACCGCCATGCTCTCGTCGATCTTCCTCCTGGCGAAGTCCATGGTCGACCCCTCCCTCGGCGTTGTCGACTACGCCGTATACGCCCTATTCGTCGGCTACCACGTAGCCACTGCGTACTACGTCGAGTCGAGGCTCGCCTTCAGGAACGTATCGCCTTGGAGCGCGCTGGCTCCCTGGATACCTGCAGTGATCGCGGCGGGGGCCGTCAGGCCGTTGTTGCTGGTAGCCGCCGTAGAGCCCACCGCCAAGTTCGCCGCGAATATAGCCAACAACGTCAAGTACAGAAGCGGCAAGGACATAGCGAGGATGGGCTGGCGCGAGCTGGCGAGATCCGCTCTACTTACGGCGATTCTAGCCGCGCTATACCACGTCTAGAGGTAGCCCAACGCCCTTAACTTCTCCTCCAGCTCTTTCAGCTCCTCCTCGGTGAGCTCGGGCCCGGCCCCGCGGCGTTCCTTAAGGGCCACGACCTCCCTCAACACATATACGACGAACTCCGAGACCGACGAGAAGCCCGTCCCGGCTATCAGCTCCTCCAGCTTCTTGTACAGCTGATACGGTATCGATACAGTGGTGTACCTACGGGCCGGCACTAGACAGAGCCTTTGGATAGATATATACGTAGCGCCGCCTATCCGAGACGCGGCATGTAGCCCTTAAGGAGCCGGAGGCCCTAGCTTGGAGATTCCTAATCCGCCGTGAGTATATTTGGACTGTTATCTGAGCCTTATACCATTAGCCCTACTCATAACACTCTATATACTCTATTCATCTATATATTTATATTATGATAATTTCTAAATTTATTTATATTTTAGAAATAAAAATTTCATTTATTATATCTATCGATATAACTCATAGAAAGTTTTTTAATCCCAAAATTAGAGTTACGGCATGTCCTCGGGACAAGACGACTTGGCTCCTCTTATTTCGCCGAAATCCGTCGCGCTGGTCGGCGCCTCGCCGAAACAAGCGTCTGTGGGCTACGTCATATTCGAAAACCTGGCCAACAGGTTCAAGGGCAAGGCGTATTTCGTGAACCCCAAATACGACGTCGTCGAGGCCTGGGGGAAGCAGTTCAAGTTCTACAAGTCCATATCGGAGATCCCCGACCCCGTAGACGTCGTCATAATCGCCGTGCCGGCCCAGGTCGTGCCGCAGGTGCTCGAGGAGGCGGGCAAGAAGGGCGTGAAGGCCGCGATAATAATAAGTAGCGGCTTCGCCGAGGTCGGCAACAAGGAGCTGGAGGACGAGCTGAGGGCTCTTGGCAAGATGTACGGCATCAGACTGCTGGGCCCCAACTGCCTCGGGGTCTACAACGCCTTCGACGGCTTCGACACGGTCTTTCTGCCGGCCGAACGCGCCGGGAGGCCGCCCGCAGGCCCTCTGGCGTTGATAAGCCAGAGCGGCGCCGTGGCTGCGTCCATAATGGACTGGGCGGCCAGAAGAGGCATAGGCCTCTCGATCATGGTGAACTACGGGAACAAGGCCGATGTAGGCGACGTGGAGCTCCTCAGATATTTCGAGAGGGACGATCGGATAAAGGTCATCACTATTTACGTGGAGGGCTTCAAATACCCGGGCGAGGCCAAGAGGTTCCTAGACGCGGCGCGCGAGGTGGCCAAGAAGAAGCCCATAATAGCCTACAAGGCGGGGAGGGGCGCCGCCGCCCAGAGGGCCGTGAAGTCCCACACAGCCGCGTTGGCCGGCAGCTACGAGATGTATAGAGGCCTCTTCAGACAGGCGGGCATAATCGAGGCGGCCAACCTCAGGGATATGTTCGACATGGCCAAGGCTCTGGCCACCCAGCCGCTTCCCAGAGGCAACCGCGTCTTGGTCTTGACGGATTCGGGCGGGATGGGCATACAGGCTGTGGACGCGTTGGAGGCCTTGGGCCTTGAGGTGCCGGAGATACCGGAGTCGATAAGGCGGGATCTGAGGAGGGAGCTCCTCCCGTTTTCGGCGCTGGGCAATCCGGTGGACGTGACCGGGTCGGCGACGGACCAGCACTACAAGGTTGTCCTGGAGGCGTTGTTGCCCACGGCGTTTTTCGACATGGCTTTGGTCGTCACCTTGATGCAGGTGCCCGGTCTCACCCAGAACTTGGCCGAGTACATAATCGACGCCAAGAGGTTCAAGAAGCCGATAGCGGTGGTGAACTTCGGAGGGAGCGAGATGGTCCAGTCGTTCACCAAGACGTTGGAGGACGCCGAGATACCCACGTACTCGACGCCTGATAGAGCCGCCAAGGCCCTGTGGGCGCTCTACGAGTACGCAAAAATACGCGGCGTGGTCAGGCCATGAGCGTCGTAGATAGGGCTAGGGCCGAGGGCAGGAACAAGCTGTACGAGCACGAGGCCTTCGAGCTGTTGAGGAAATACGCCATACCTGTGCCCGACTACGGCATAGCGAAGGACGAGGACGAGGCTGTGTCGCTCGCCGAGAGGATCGGCTATCCCGTCGCAGTTAAGGTGATATCGAGGCAGATAGTCCACAAGACCGACGTGGGGGGCGTCGTCTTGGGCGTGACGAACAGAGACGAGCTGATCGCCGCGTGTAACAAGATAAGGGAGTCGGTCAAGGCGCGGGCGCCGTACGCGGAGATAGAGGGCTGCCTCATACAGAGGATGGTGCCTCAAGGCGTCGAGCTCATAATAGGCGCCGTCTACGACGACATCTTCGGCCACGTGCTCGCGTTCGGCCTAGGCGGCATATTGACCGAGCTGTACAAAGACGTGTCCATGAGGCTTGTGCCGGTCGAGGAGGAGGACGCTTGGGAGATGTTGAGGGAGGTGAGGGCGTATAGGCTGTTGACGGGCTACCGCGGAACTCCGCCGAGAGATCTACACGCGATAGTCGATATAATTGTCAAATTCTCCCGTCTGTTGTCCGAGAACCCCGCCATAAGGGAGGCCGATCTGAACCCCGTCATAGCCCTCGAGGAGGGCAAGGGCGCCTACGTGGTGGACGCGCGGTTCCTGCTCGGCATCGATTGATATAAGTTTTTATAGACCGACCGATATATCGGGGCCGTGAGGCGCGGCCTCGCCTTCTCCATAATACTGATGTCGAGCTTGATGGTGGCCTTAGACGCGACCATAGTTGTCCTGGCTCTTCCGGCCATGATGGAGGACCTACACGCGCCCCTAGACGCCGTTGTGTGGGCTATAATAGCCTACATATTGGTCGTCACCGTGTTGTCGACGCAGGCGGGCAGGCTGGGCGATCTCGAGGGCAAGCCGAGAGTGTTCAACCTAGGCATGTTGTTGTTCGGGCTCGGGAGCGCCCTCGTAGGGGCCTCGACCAGCGCGGCGGAGCTCGTCGCCTTTAGGGTCGTCCAAGCCGTCGGCGGGGCCCTCATGTCGGCCACGTCCATGGCGTTGATCTCGGACTACTTCCCGCCTGAGCGTAGGGGGTGGGCCTTCGGCTGGTCCTCCGCGGTGTGGAACCTCGGCGCCGTCGCGGGCATATTCGCGGGCGGCTTGATCACGACGTTTTGGGGATGGCGTTGGAACTTCTACATAAATGTGCCCATAGCGCTGGCCGGCTTCGTGCTGGGCCGCAGGTATCTGGAAGACCTCGGCGAAAGGACCAGGAGGAGGTTCGACGTGGCGGGCTCCCTCCTCCTAGGGGCTTCCCTGACCCTCTACTCGCTGGCTGGGCTGGAATACGCCGGGGCCGGCCTCTCGACGTCTGTGGTCCTAGAGGCGGCCGCGGCCACGGCGCTGTTGGCGATCTTCGCCCTAGCCGAGACGAGATCCGCCGAGCCCATAGTCCCGCCCGACCTCATAAAGACGAGGCTCTTCACGCTATCCGCTATCTCGCTCATGTTGCAGACCACCGCCAACTACGCCACGCTCTTTCTCCTGACCATGTACCTACAGGGAGTGCGGGGGCTCGACCCGTTCACCGCGTCCCTCTGGCTGGTCCCAGGATATCTGCTGGGCAGCGCGACCGCCTCCTTCGGCGGAAGGCTGGCGGACTCCCACGACCCTAGGATAGTCGCGTCGATGGGCTTGAGCCTCCAGATCTTGGCCTATCTGTTGTTTAGATCTCTGCTGGCGGTCGACACACCGCTCTACTTAGTGACCGCCATATCTGCGCTCAACGGCATAGGCGCGGCGCTTTTCTTCTCGTCGAACGGCAAGCTCGTGATGTGGGACGTGCCGCGTCGCTGGTACGGCGCCGCGTCGGGCACGTCGAGGACTCTGGGCAATATCGGCATGGTCTTGAGCTTCTCCATAGCAATAGCGGTTTCGTCGGCCGCCGTGCCCCGCGACGTGGCTTTCCAGATCTTCGCCGGCCTGACCACGTTGAGCCCCCAGTACATGGAGCCCTTCGTGGCCAGCCTCCACGCCGCCTTCACCGCCTCCTCCATCATAATGGCGCTGGCCGCCGCGCTCTCATGGTCGAGGCTGAGGCACAAGGTCCCGTAGTAGAGATAGGGAGGAGGTATCTCGAAAAGGCTCTGGACATACTCGCCAGAGAATACGGCAGAGCTCTGGAATACGCCAGAGCCGTGGTGGCCGACGGCTTGGGCGACGTGGCCGTGGCCCTGCTCGGCGGCCGGCCGATAGGCGCCGAGATCTTCTACAAGATCAGGCTGGCCGTGGATCTCTGCGTACACTACTACGTGGCGGTGCTGAGGGAGTATAGAGGACGCGGCGTGGGCAAGACGTTGGTCACGACCGTCGAGAGGGTTTGCAAGGCCGACGCCTACGCCGCGACTACCACAGAGGACAACGCGGCGGCCAAGGCCCTCTTCGGATCCCTCGGATATGTGGGGTACCGATGGCGGGAGCTCGACAAGAGGACGAGGGACGTTCTCCTGAGAGCCACATGCGGATATGACGACGACATTATCTTCCTGAAGGGACCTGCCCCGCGCGAGGTGGCGGCCGAGGTGGGCGACGCGGAGCGCTTCGGGCACAGGGAGTGCTACCTGGTCTGGCTCGGCGTGCGGCGCGTCAAGGCGTAGCCTCTAAGCTTTTTATAAAGATCGTTGTGGTGGCCATGGCCGAAGATAGAACAGCTCTGGCGGCGCTAATACTCGCCGCGATAAGCGTGGCGGCTGTGTTGGTCATAGTGGCCACCCAACAACAGCGGTCTGTCCAGCTGGCGGCGCCGCCCCAGAAAGAGCGGATAGTGGTGATACCGATCACGGCGCCGCTCACCAGCTGTTGGGTTGACCCGCTACTGCCCTATATACTGAAGCTCAACTCAAGCGACGTGGCCGGGATCATACTCTATATAGATTCGCCCGGCGGCACGCTGGACGCCACGGAGGCCCTCTACGGCGCCCTTAAGGGCCTCGGCAAGCCCGTATACGCCGTCGTCTCCGGCCTCGACGCCTCGGGGGCTTTCTACGTCTCCATGGCCGCCGAGAAGATATACGCGTCCCCGGGCTCCCTCGTGGGCAATATAGGCGCCTGGACCGTAATAAACCCCGCCGTCTTCTGGACGCCGATACCTCTCGAGATATTTCCGTCGGGCTACGAGAAGCTGTTCGGCATGTCCCTATTCGGCTACTACAACTCCGTGGACCAGGCAGCCGCCAGCTTCCTCTCCGTGGTGGTCAAGAGCAGAGGCGATAGGCTCAACGCCTCGGCCGACCTGCTCGCGACTGGGAGGCTCTTCACAGCCCAGGAGGCGTTGAGGATAGGCCTAATAGACAAAATCGGGGGGCTGGCCGATGCCGTGGCCGATATGGCTAGATCCCTTGGGCTGACCTCCTACTCGGTCGTCTCCATATATTCCTACTTCGGCATATCTCCGCCGAACTGTAGCGGACTGACCATGACGCAGGCGAAGGTGCCTCTAGGGCTACTGGCCAACTCAACGCTGAACCCTGTGTTCTACATATACCCCGGCGCGGTCCAACTCGACGTAAACCAAAGCGTGCCTAAGTTCAACGTATCCCAAGTCAAGCCCGTGGGTAGATACGTCCTGTTCGATCTCAGCCACGGAAACTTGATCCCGGAGCAGTTCGTCCAGGCGCTTGCGTCGAAGCTTGTCCTCTACAACTGCACCGTCGCGTTCGCGACCACCAGCAACGATCTCAGGAGCTTGCTCAAGAACGCCGCAGGTCTCGTAATCGTCAACCCGTCGTCGCCTTACTCCTCGGCGTCTGTGGATGCCGTAGAGTCCTTCACGGCTTCTGGCGGCCGTCTGCTTGTCTTCTACGACCCGCGGCTCGCCAGCTCTATCTACATAACCTCCAGCCCTCCACTGCCCGCATACCTAGACGAGCTGTTGACGCCTTTCGGCATGGTTGTGATGGACGGCTACCTCTACAACGCGAGCGCCGGCTTGACGGCCTTGACCGATAACTGGCAGTTCGTGTCGACCAGATACGTCAACTCTACGGAGCTTGGCGACGGAGACTACGTCTTCTTCACGCCGGCCGCCATATCGGGCTCCGGCGTGGGCATCTACGTCGACGCCCATCTCCTGGGCTTCGGCGCCGGCAGATACGCCGTGGTGTTGCAGAGAGGCAACGTGACCGTCGTGGGCACCGTGACCTCGTTCCTCCCCGACTTCGTAAGGCTGGGCAATAACCAGGCGCTGTTAGGCGATCTGGCCAAATGGGTCTGCGGCGGTAGATAGCCCGATATGTTCTCTATTCACCAAAATATATTCTATATATCTAGGATTTATATGATTTATTAAAATATATTTATTTATATTTAATGTAAAATAGTCCGTATTGTATATCTACCTCTAAGTCGATCTAGATATACTAAGGGCCAAACAACCGCGATATATATCTGTTGTAATACAGCCCGACATAGCGACAAAGTTTATATAGCCCGACGTTTCGTCGGGTATGCCTTCGGGGACAATAACGAAGTTGTCCTGAGGTGCGTCGTCTGCGGGGCCGAGTACGGCCCCGATTTCAGGCTGTTCAGATGCCCCAGATGCGGCGGCCTTCTGGACGTAGTGGTCAAGGGAAAGTACTGGGCGCCTAAGGGCTCGGGGATATGGCGCTACGCCACTATGTTGCCCATGAAGGCAGGCGTCACTATGGGCGAGGGGAGGACTCCGTTGGTGGAGTCCCGGCTTAAGAGAAATCTCTGGGTCAAATTCGACGGGGCTAACCCCACCGGTAGCTTCAAGGACAGAGGGATGGCGCTAGGCGTGACTGTGGCTAGGGAGGCGGGGGCTAACAAGGTCATCGTGGCGTCGACCGGCAACACCGCGGCCTCTGCCGCCGCCTACGCGGCTAGGGCCGGCCTCAAGGCGTATGTGGTTCTGCCCAGGGGGAACGTGGCCAGGGGGAAGCTCGTGCAGGCGGCTCTGCACGGCGCCGAGATCCTCGCCGTCGAGGGTTATTTCGACAAGGCGCTTAGCCTCGTCGTGGAGTACGGCACCAAGTACGCGTATCCCCTCAACAGCTTCAACCCGTGGAGGCTGGAGGGCCAGAAGACGCTCGCCTACGAGGTGTACGAGGAGCTGGGGTGCCCCGACAATATAGTGGTCCCTGTAGGGAACGCCGGAAATATATATGCTATATGGAAGGGCTTTAGGGAGCTAGGAGAGCTCGGGCTCTGCAACAAGTTGCCGAGGATGATCGGGGTCCAGGCGGCCGGCGCGGCGCCGCTGGCCCGCGCCTGGCGTGAGGGGTTGCAAAACCCGTTGTTCGTTGAGTCGCCGAACACCATAGCGTCGGCCATAAGGATCGGGAAGCCCGTCAATTGGGTTAAGGCTTTTATAGCCGTGAGGGAGTCCGGCGGGATGTTCGTGGAGGTCGACGACGCGGACATCTTGAGGGCCCAGCTAGCCCTCGCCAGAGCGGACGGGCTGGGCGCGGAGCCTGCCGGAGCTGCCTCCGTGGCCGGCGCCCTCGCGTTGGACCTCCCCGGGATCACCGTCGCGGTGGTCACAGGCCACGCCCTCAAGGATCCCGACGTCGTCGAGGTGAGGACCATCCCCGTTGCGTCCCAGGAAGAGCTCATCTCAGTGTTGAGCCGATGAGGGCCGTCGTAAAGATAGGGGGGTCTCTGCTCAGAAGCGCCCAACATTTCGTGGAGGCCGCCAAGTTCCTCTCGTCCTACGAGTCGCCTGTCGTGGTCGTCTCGGCGGTGAAGGGCGTGACCGACATGTTGATAGAGCTCTACAAGACCAGGTACGAGAGCCTCTACGAGGCTATCCGGGACATACACGTGGAGATAGCGAAGAGGCTAGGCGTATCCGGCGTGGAGCCTCTCCTCAAGGAGCTGAGGGCCGCCCTGGAGCTCCCCGAGGGCCCGGACGTGCTGGACTACTTCATGTCGTTCGGGGAGCGGCTATCCGCGACGATAATGAACGGGTTGCTCAAGAGGATGGGCTTCGACAGCAAGCTCTTCGTTGCGCCGATAATCACCGACGACTCGTTCGGCAACGCGAGGCCTCTGGAGGACCGCAGCCTGGCGTCGGAGATAGACGGGCACGAGGGCATAGCTGTCGTGACGGGGTTCATAGGCAGGACCAGAGACGGCAGGTTCACGACCGTGGGGAGGGGCGGGAGCGACTACACGGCGACGTTCCTCGCCAAGCTACTCGGATATAGGCAAGTGGTGCTCGTGACGGACTCGCCCGGCGTGATGACCGCCAATCCGCAGGAGGTGCCCGAGGCCAAGATCCTCCCCATGATGTCCGTCGAGGAGGCCGTGGAGGCCGCGAGGCTCGGCGCCAAGAACTTCCACCCCAGAACCTTCGAGCCGGTCTCGGGAGGTATGTACGTCGAGGTGCGGAACTACTGGAGCAGGGGCACCGTCATAGGCAACTTCTACGCGCCGCCGCCCTATAAGGTCGTCCTCAGATGCGGCGAGGGCTCCTGCGTCGTGGGGCTGGAGGCGGAGGAGATCGTGAAGCTCGGGGGCGAGTACGTGAGCAGATTCGCCGCTCAGGTGCCCATGCCTCCCAAGTGGGCCCACGACCTCTTCGTCAAGCCCTACTTCGAGAAGTTGCTATGGATAAACTGAAGGCGTACGTCGTCGGCGCCACTGGGCTGGTCGGGCAACGCTACGTGCAGTTGCTGGCGGACCACCCCTGGTTCGAGCTGGTGGGCGTCGCCGCCTCCGAGAGGAGCGCGGGGAGGAGATACGGCGAGATAAACTGGGTGCTCGAGACCCCCATGCCTAGGAAAGCCGCCGAGCTGAAGATAGACAAGCTCGACGTCGACTCCCTCCCTAAGGTCGACGTGATATTCTCGGCGCTTCCCTCCGAGGTGGCCGCCAGGGTCGAGCCGGAGATGGCGAGGCGGGGCTACGTCGTAGTCAGCAACTCCAGCAACATGAGGCTCGAGCCCGACGTCCCTCTCCTGATACCCGAGGTGAACCCCGACGATCTGTCCCTCGTCAAGGAGCAGAGGGCGCGGCGCGGCTGGGACGGCCTCATCATAAAGAAGCCGAACTGCAGCACGACCATATTGGACCTCCCGCTCAAGCCCGTCCTCGACGAGTTCGGAGTATCCAAGATACACGTGGTGACCATGCAGGCGGTCACCGGCGCGGGCTACGCCGGCGTACCCTCGGTGGCTATCCTCGACAACTTGATACCCTATATCAAGGGGGAGGAGGAGAAGATAGTCAACGAGACCAGGAAGATCTTCAAGGCAGATCTGGAGATCTACGCCACGACGACCCGCGTCCCGGTCCTCGACGGACATACGGAGGCCGTCTACGTAGATACCGTGAAGGACTTCGACGTGGAGGCCGTGGTCGAGCTCATGGCCAGATTCAGAGGCGTTCCTCAAGAGCTCGGCCTCCCCACGGCGCCTCCCCAGCCCGTGATCCCCACAAGGGCCGTAGATAGGCCTCAGCCCCGGCTCGACAGAATGGCCGGCGGAGGGATGTCGGTAGTCGTCGGCCGTATCAGGAAGCTCGCGCCTAGGAAGCTGGCGTTCGTCGCGTTGGGCCACAACACGATAAGGGGCGCCGCCGGCAACGCGATATTGGCGGCTGAGCTGTTGGTGAAATCGGGACTCTGGGCCTAGTCCTGGAGCCAGCTCTGCGCTCTGGAGAACGCCACGGCGCCTATCACGGTCGTCAAAAGCCCCATCAGGACCACCGCCGTGAACTCCCCGCCGGTCAAGATACCTGCCTCCAGCCCCAGAGTGGCTATGGCCAGCCCCGTCTCTCCCCTAGGGACCATCCCGAGCGAGATGGCGACCGACGCCTTCACGTCGCGCGTGTAGAGATAGGCGAACGGAAACACGCCGAGCATCTTGAAGACCACGGCTATGGCGGTTAGGGCCAGGCCCATGACGAGGCCGCCGACGCCTATGCTCGACAGATCGCTCTCGGCGCCCACCACGACGAAGAATATGGGGCCGAAGACCTCCAGCAGCGCGTCCGTCAACCTCTTTATATTCTCCTTGCTGAGGCCCTCGGCCACGGCCACCCCGGCGATGAACGCCGCTATTATCGGCGAGAAGCCCAAGACCACCATGACGGCCGTCAGCCCGAATATCACGAGCAGGGAGAACTCGTAGGAGTACTCCTCCCTAATCCTCCTCCCCACAAGTTTGAGTATGGCCAGCGAGGACGCCAATATGACTATCCACGCGGCTACGTACACCGCTACTGTGCCCAACAGCTCGGCGACCGATAGATGTCCAGCCGCTATCAGCACGTTGACTACCGAAAGCAGGAGGAACGCCACGACGTCGTCTATCGCCGCGGCGGCCGTGAGGAAGCGGGCGCCCCTGCCCCTAGCTCCCCGTTCTAGCAGTATCGCCGAGGCGGCGGCCAGGCTAGTCGCGCCGAGGCTTACGCCCATATATAGCGCCGCGTCCCTACCTACAGATCCGCTGTAGGCTACGTAGCCCGCTACGAACGGCAACAACGCGCCGAACGCGGCGCCCGCGGCGCCGAGCGCGCCGGCCGACCTAAGCGGCGCCAGCCCCTCCTCGAGGCCAGCCGCGAATATTATCAAGATCACCGAGAAGTCCGCCATGAACTTTATGTAGTCGTTCAGTTGGAAGATAGGCGCGCCTATAATGCCGTTTAGGAAGCCGCCCAGCAACGTCGGGCTTAGGACCATCCCGGCCGCGATCCCCGCGACGAGCCCAGGTATCTTGAGCCTCCGCAAGAGATACCTCAAGACCGCCGCCAGGAACAGCAATAGGGATAGGTAGAGGAAGGCGGAATATACCGCGCCTATCTCCATCTCCGCTCCCTCGCGGCCCTCAACACGTCGTTTAGTAGGGCTAGGCTGGTCTCCAGTCTGCCGGCCCCCTTGCCGTATACCCTCACCTCGTTGACCTCCGTGGCTATCTCAACGGCGTTGGTCGTGTAGCGGGCTAGGAGGAGGGGGTCGTCGGGCTTTAGCTGGACCGGGGCCACTCTGGCAGTCCCGGCTTCCAGATCGGCCTCGGCCACGTATTTGGTTCGAGGCCCTAGATGTCTTAGAGGCTCGCGGCGCACTTGGCCGAGGGAAAGCCTAGCGCCCAGGGTGTTGGCCAGGATGACCAGCTTCGCGGCCGCGTCCACCCCCTCTAGATCTATGGCGGGGTCAGGCTCGACGTATCCCTTCGCCTTCGCCTCCTCTAAGGCCTCGGCGAAGCTGAGGCCGTCGAGGTCGACTCTGCTGAGGATGTAGTTGGTGGTCCCGTTCAATATGCCGCGGATCCTCAGCGCCTTCTGCCCCCGGAGGCCCAGCGCCAGATCCACCACCGGCGTGCCGGCCATCACCGTAGCCTTATAGTAGACCGGCCTCCCCTCGAACTCCGCGAAGCGGAGGGCCAGCGGGGCCTTGTTGGCTGTGACTATCGAGAGGCCGGCTCCTAGGGCGGAGCGGTACACGGACAGCGCGGGTTCCCCGTCCACGTAGTTGGGCGGGCTGACGTCCACCAGTATCTCGGCGCATCTGAAGGCCTCCTCGAGGGAGGCCGGCTTGCCCACGCCTGACTTGGACACGCCGCCCCTCGGCGCTCTCAACAAGGCCTCTATCTCGGGCCGCTCGAAGCCCCCGCACTTCACGACGCCGCCTCTGCTGTCGAATACCGCAGATATCTTGAGCTCGGATCTGGACAGCACCACGTCGACGAACGTCCTGCCGACCCCGCCGAAGCCGTACAACAGCAACACGCGACGCGCCTATCTCCTCTTTAAAACGATTAGCCTCTTGACAAGCGAAAGCGCGGCGGCCGCGAGATCGACGCCGGTATCGATAGGGGCAAGCGAACGCTCACAAGGAGGCCGGCACATACGCGGATGCGGCCATGCCCAGCGGTTGGCCTATAAGCCTCGCCGCGGCGGCCGCCGACGGCGCCACGCCGTAATGCCTCGGCTCGACAGAGCTCATCACCGCGTTCGCATTGGGCGATATGAAAGGGCGAGGGCCAGCCCTAGGTAGGCGCGGATATGGCCATTAATAGAGACTGGGGCAACAGGAGCAGACCGGCACACGACGACGGGATGCCCTTGATCTTTGCGAGTGGAAGCCCAACGGATAGGCCAGGCTACCGTGTAGTTCAAACAGCCGCAATAACGTAGCGGTGATGTGAAATATATCGAGAAAAAGGTGGGTCGGAGGATGTGCTTGATCGATAGGCGTGATATACGGCGCTTGTGCCGAATAGGTGCTACAAGAGGTGGGTTAAGATACGTTAATCCCTGCTTCTCTAAGCTTAATCTTGAGGTCCTGGCACTGCCCCACTGAGAGGTACAGTAGCTCGTCGTAGTAGTCCGAGTCGGCGGCCACCACGACGCCCCGCGTTAAGGCCTCGGCCACCAGACAAGGCGGCGCCAGCCCGGCGGGCACCACGTCGGCGGGGACGCCCAGAGCCTCCTCTATCTCAGCCGCGAGGCGGAGGGCCTCTCCCAGATCCGAGCCGTCGATAAGGACGTCGAGGTCGTGCGCCATTCCCGACTCCACGGCGGAGCCGAAGAGCACAATCAGCCTCCTGCCGCCGGCCGCCCTCCTCAACGCCTCCAGGACCTCGTCCAGCTTAATTTGGTAGACAGGGCGCATTCTCCTCCACCCTCTTGATAAATTCAAGGACGCATTTGAAGTCGCCCTTCACCGCGTCGTACACCTCCCGGTCGTCTACTGCGAAGTATCTATGGACGAGGAGGTTGCGGAGACCCACCAAGGCGGCTAGGACCTCTCCACAGCCCGTCCCCAGCCTCCTATCCACCTCCCTTAGACACTCGCGGTAGGAGGAAAACACGCGGCCCCACGCCGCCCTCGCGAACTTCATACACATAGAGGCGAGGGCTTCCACGAGCACAATTATCTGGTACCGCAGAGCCCATATCTCCTCGTCGCTGAGCTCTTCAAATCTGCGGCTGGCAATCCTCGAGGCGTCGTTTATGGCCCCTCGCGCCTCCGAGGCCCTCTGCAGAATAGAGAGGCAGGTCCCCATTATGCGAGGGCCTCCGGGGTGGAGATCCCCAGCCCAACCCGCGCCGGGTCTAGGCCGAAGCCTACGGCTTCTCTAATAGCCCGGGACTGCCCCTCTGACCTAATCCCCCCGGCTATCTCGACCCCCGATCCGTGCTCCCTCTCTCTGACGTATCTAGTGATAGCCGCCCTCCCTGTCGTTAAGCAAGTGGGGTTGCCCAGCTGCTTGGCGTAGGCCCCTTCGACGAAGCCGGTGGAGCTTTCTACAAAGCGGGCTCCGGCCACTATGCCGTGTCTGAGAAGGGCGTAGTCCGCCAACTGGAGCACGGGGGAAGACGCGCCATATCTATAAAAACATTCCCCACAGACCGGCACGGAGACGGCCAGAGCCCGCGTCCACATAGGGAGGCCCAGATCGACTTCTTCCGGCATTCTGCGAAAGACGCGGCGTCAAGGGCTGGGTTAGAGACAGGTCGACAAAAATAATAACTCGTCCCTTTTCACGTGGAGTCGCTGTGGCTCAAGATGGCCGCCGCAGGCGCGCTCGCGGTGCTCGCCGAGTTCCTAGTAACCTATATCATAATGTCGATATTGGCGCTACCGTTGTGGACACTCGCCGTGGGGCTTCCCCTCTTCTGGCTTTTCCAGTGGCTCATATCGCCGGTGTTGATAAGCAGAGGGGCGCGCGACGTGACCGACGACCCGGCGTTCTCGTGGCTTAAGGACATGGTGCACAAGATAGCCGAGAGCTCTGGGGTCAAGCCTCCGAGGGTTTACGTGACCGACGACCCGTTCCCCAACGCCTTCGCCTTCGGCAACTTGGTCCAGGGAAGGGGCGTCGCCGTCACGAGGCCGCTCCTCGACATACTGGACGATAACGAGCTCTACGCCGTCTTGGCCCACGAGGTGGGTCACGTGAGGCATTTCGACATGGAGCTTGTCCTAGCCCTTGGCCTTATACCGTCCGCTCTGGGATCCATAGGCGGGTTCATGCTCTATACGGGCCAGATGTTGCTCTTCGCCGCCCTAGATGAGGCCGCCTTGTTGCTGGGCCTTGTGATGCTCGCCGTGGGTTTCTTGCTGACCGCCGCCACCTTCTTCATCCAGATATTCGTGCTGTGGTTTAACAGACTGCGCGAGACCTACGCCGACCTCCACGCTGCGCGCCTTCTAGGCCCCTCCGCGGTGTATCTGGCGCGGGCCCTCGCCAAGATCCAGATATATATGAGCAACGTGAGGGTGGATCCCTTCAGAGGCATAGTGTTGACCGTCCCGCCCATGCGGATCAAGGAGACGAACCCCGACGACCTCCTACAGAAGTGGTCCAGAGAGCGCGTATCCCCGCTGGCCGATCTCCTGTCCACCCACCCGCACCCAGCGAAGAGAGTGAAGAGCATACTCAGGTGGGCTGGCCGCGTATAGCCCGAGGCCGGCCGCCGCGGGGCGCTATATAATGCCGCAGGCTATCGCCCGCTTTATGAAGCGGTAGGTCAAGCCCCAGACGATCCAGCCGCCGACCTCGAAGGCGGGGTGGCCGCGCCACTCGACCTCCTTGAGCTCGTCCTTCGTGGTCCATCTGTAGCCCGCCACCTCGTCGCTGAGGCGTATCTCGCCTATCTTCGCCGGCTGGAAGACGAAGGGATATACCTTCAGATAGGGGGCGTTCATGGGCGAGTCGGGCTCCATCACGCCTCTCCAATAGGAGTCGAGGAGCTTGAGGCCGACCTCCTCCTCCACCTCCCTCTTGGCGGTGTCCAGGAGATCCTCGCCGGGCTTCCAGCGGCCGCCGGGGAAGCCGACTTGCCCGGACCACGGATCGCCCGGCCTTTCGGCCCTCTTTATGAGGAGGAAGCTCTTCCCGTTGAGAATAAGGGCGACGGCGGCTGTGTCGGGGCCCCCGGCAGGCACGCGGAGATCAATACACATGTACGAAATCCTAAATATGTTTAAAAATTCGGCACGCCCAGTCTCCTCACGGCTCAGCCCTTGCAAGCCTCCTCACGCCTCCGCTTGTGCGTAGGTTAAAACACTACCCTCGGCGTCTTGAAGTATTTAAATACCCTAGGGGTCTAGGGACGTATGTCCGCCGAAATTTCCCTCCTACACGGAAGGGTCAAGGAGGCGTTCGATAAGGAGCCTTGCGTCGCCGATAGTCCAGGTCAGCTCGGCGACTGCGCCAAGAATAGGCTGGCGTCCGCGGGCTTTGAGGCCAAGGAGCTGGCGTATCTCGACGCCAACGTGGATCCCGCCGACTCGCCCGAAAGGGCCCGGTTCTTGAGGATAGAGGCCAAATACGGCGAAAGCCCCGACAAGCACATCTTCACCTTCGCCATTCTGAAGAGCGCGGGCAAGTACAAGCTCTTGTGGCTCCAGAGCGCGGTGGCCACTAAATGACTGAGTTCTTGACCGATAGAGAGCGGATAATAAGAGTCCTCCTGTCCTCCCAGGAGCCCCTCGACGTGTACCAAATAAGGGACGCCGCAGGTCTCGACCTACCGCCGTCGGAGATATACGACGAGCTGGAACACGTGGCGAAGACCCTCAAGAGACAGGGCCTCAAGCTGGCCGTGGTGCCCGCGAAATGCAGAAACTGCGGCTACGAGTTCAGGGATAGGGAGAGGCTTAAGAGACCCTCAAAATGCCCCAGATGCCACAGCGAAAGGATAGAGCCGCCTAGGTTCTACGTGCGTAGATGACGGCGCGGGTCTCCATAAACAGCTCCGAGTGCTTCGCCTGCGGGCTCTGCTACGTCCTCGCGCCGGACATATTCGTTGAGGGGCCCGAGGGGAAGGCCGAGCTGAACCCCCGATACAGATCGGGGTCGCCCTACGAGGGCCTCGTGCCGGACGAGCTGGTGCCGGAGGCCGTGCGCGGCATGATGACCTGCCCCGTCAAGGCCATCGACGTGGTTGAGGAGGGCGCGTAGCGGGGAAAAGCTTAAAAAAGCCGCGTAGGGCGGTGGCATGCCCATCACATTGGATCCCGAGAAGTTGAGGATAGTATTGGAGCACCGCTTCAACTACAAAGTATGCAGGAACTGCGGCGCCAAGAACCCGCCGGAGGCCGTCAAGTGCAGGCGGTGCGGTAGCCGCAACTTACGCCTCAAGAAGTTCAAGAGCAAGTAATCCATCTCCCTCTCCTGCGCCCTCCGCGAACCTCCCTGCCCGCCTCCGATCCCTCTATCCCCCTTGGGGACGGAGCGGCTATGCCAGGCAAGGGGCCGACGAGAACGTGGCTCGGTCCCGGCTAAGGGCTGGGGCTGAGGGCTTGCCTATCGCGGCCGCGCTCGTAGAAATATTGGGCGAAGGCCGCCTGAGATTGCAACGAACGTGCCGAGACGAACGTAGGGACCTCAGGGCCGTCTAGGGCTCGACAAGCCTCACCTCGACCTCCCAGTTCTCCCCCGGCGTTATGTAGACTAGGGCCGGCCTCAGCCCCAGCGCCCCGAGGACCTTCTGCCTCGCCTCCAACACCATCTGTTTGCGCCTCAGCTTTGAGGGCTTGAAGCGGAGGCCCGTCTTCACCTCGACGTGGTAGAGCTGTCCGTCTTTCTCGAACAGCAGGTCGACCTGCCTCAGAGTTTCCAATATCTCTACTTGCTCCTCCTCCGGCAACCCGTCCACCAGCTTGTGGAGTCTGCGGGCGACGAGGCGCTCCTCCTCGGAGAAGTCGGCCCCGACGACGTGCTCCGGCGGCGTCCCCCGCTCCACATAGCGCGCGAGCTCTCCGAGGCCTGCCCTCAATATGCCGAGGAACCTCCCGTCGTCTCTGCCCACGTATCTGACAAGGCCCCTAGGGGGATCTAGGAATAGCCTATATCCGTCGGGGCCCAGCGATGGGACGAACCAGCTCTTGTGCAGGGGCCATCTGCCCTCTATAAACGCCGAGATGTAGCCCCGGCCCGAGTGGCCAGTTGCGCGGGGCTCGGCGGCGGGGAGCCTCTCGTACGAGAGGAGGCCCTCGACGAGCATGGCGACGGCCTCGCCGCGGGCGGCGCCCGGCAGTATACGCGCGGCGGCGATCTCGCCGAGGAGGCCGATGTCGGAGCCCAACACGGCGAGGAGGTTGACCCTCATCTCCACGGCCTCACCCCCGCATCTACATTTATCAACGTCGGATAAAAACACAGGGACGTCTATGTTTAAAGAGTCTGCCGATCGCGTGTCGTGGAGTCCATAACCTCAGTCGAGATGTACATCGCCGATAGAAACGCCGAGTGGCTCGGCGTGCCCCGCCTGGCTTTGATGGAGAACGCCGGCGCGGCGGTGGCGCGGATCGCCCTCTCCGAGTTCCCCACGGCTGAGAGGATCCTCGTCGTGGCCGGCACGGGCGATAACGGCGGCGACGGCATGGTCGCGGCCCGCCACCTCCACGGGGCGGGGAAGGAGGTCAGGGTTATCGTCTTGGGGGAGCCGAGGGAGGAGCTCGCCAAGGTGAACTTCGAGGCGTTGAGGAGGACGCGCGTGGACATCGCCGTGGCGGCAACCCCCGAGGAGCTCCTGGCCCTCCAGAGCTGGTTCACTTGGGCTCAGCTCATAATCGACGCAGTGTTGGGCACCGGCATCAGAGGGAAGTTGAGGGAGCCGCACTCGACCGCCATAGATTTGATGAATCTAGCGCCGGCCCCCAAGATAGCCGTCGACGTGCCCTCAGGTCTGGATCCCGACACGGGCGAGGTGAGGGACAAGGCTGTTAAGGCCTCCGTCACGGTGACCTTCCACAAGGCCAAGAGAGGCCTTCTGCAACCGCAGGCGACGGCCTACGTGGGGAGGCTCGTGGTGGAGCGGATAGGCATACCTCCCGAGGCCGAGCTCTACGTGGGTCCCGGCGATTTCCGTCTGCTCAACCTCGCTAGGAGGGCCGACTCCAAGAAAGGCGACCACGGCCGCGTGGTCGTAGTGGGGGGCTCCGCCGAATATTCGGGAGCTCCCATGTACGTGGCGCTGGCGGCGTTGAGGGCCGGGGTTGATCTAGCCATCCTGGTAGAGCCGGAGCCCGCCGCCGCGGCGGCCAAGGCATATTCACCGGATCTCATAGCCATCCCCCTGCCAGGCGATAGGTTGAGGCCGGCCCACGTGGACAAGGTGCTCGATCTAGCGCGGAGGGCGGACGTCTTGGCGATAGGGCCCGGTCTAGGGACGGAGCCGGAGACCCAGGAGGCCGTGCGGGCCGTATTTTCGAAGCTATCGGGGAAGATGCCCATGGTAATAGACGCCGACGCCATCAAGGCCCTCTCCGGCCTAAAGGCCGCCGGCCTCGTTGTGTTTACGCCGCACGCAGGGGAGTTCAAGGCGTTGACGGGGGTCGAGCCTCCGGCAGAGCTCGACAAGAGGATAGACGTCGTGAAGGGGGAGGCGGCGAGGATAAACGCCGTGATTTTGCTGAAGGGCAGATACGACGTGGTCAGCGACGGGGTTCGGGTCAAGGTCAACATAACCGGGACGCCGGCAATGACGGTCGGGGGCACCGGCGACGTGCTCACGGGGCTCGTGGCCGGCTTGGCCACTAAGGCCAGAGACCTCATGGCGGCGGCCTCGATAGCCGCGTTCGTGAACGGCCTAGCCGGCGAGGAGGCGGCGAGGGAGCTCGGCTTCCACATAACGGCGTCCGATCTCCTTAAGTATATACCGTCTATTATAAGGAGATATTCCGACGAGTCTGTTAGATAGGCCGACTGTTGCCGCAAAGATTCCGCAGGTATCGCATCTGTTGATGGGCGCAAGCTAATTTTTAATAGGCGAGGTTTAGCTACTTAGTGTCGCCTCGGCTTTATATAAATCCACTCGACACGTTGCGGGCGGAGATATGAGGAGCTCCCTCAGAGAGGAGAGGCTAGACAATGGGGTCGTCCTGCTTGTGGATCCCTACCCTTCGGCTCTGGCGGCTGTGGTGATCGGGATCGGGGTGGGCCCCCTCTACGAGCCTGAGGACCGGAGCGGCTATTCTCATCTGCTCGAACACATGCTCTTCAACGTGCCCGAGTTCGACGTGGATAGGGCCGTCGAGGCGCTGGGCGGCGAGACCAACGCCTACACCCATAGATCGTCCGTCGTGCTTACCTTCCAGTCGCTGGCCGACGGGCTGGGCGGCCTCATCGAGGTCGCGGTGAGGGTGATATCCAACCGGCGCTACGAGGAGGCCCGTTTCGAGAACGAGAGGCGGGTCGTCCTCTCCGAGCTGAGGATGTCGAGGGAGAACCCCAGCGAGAGGATTGGGGATTTAGGCCTCCGCGCACTTTTCGGCGACGGCGTCTGGGGGAGGCCGATAGGCGGATCCCCCGAGATCGTGTCGGCGGCCACGTTGGAGGAGCTATTGGAGTTTAAGGAGCAGTGGATGACCCCCGACAACATGGTGGTGGCTCTGGCGGGCAACGTGGGCGAGGCCGACGTGGCTAAGGCTAGGGCGGAGTTCTCCAAACTGGAGGGGACGGCGCCGCCCAGACGCGTGCCCGAGATGACCCGCGGCCCCCTCCTAGCCAAGGAGGTGAACAGGGAGGTGGACGGGGCGTACTACTCGTTCGCGGCCAAGGTGAGCCTCGACGACGCCTACTATAGACTGAACGCCGCCGCCTTCCACCTCGCCTCCGGCACGAAATCCCTCCTCTTCGACTCCCTGCGCAACAAGGGCCTGGCCTATTCCTACTACGTCGACTTCGACAGCGTCGGCCGCGACGGTTTCCTCCAGATCGTTGTGGAATCGGCCAGCGATCTCGAGGCAGTGCGCTCAGTCGTGAAGGGGCTTCTGTCGAGGGCGTGGACCCCGCCTACCTACAGGCTCAGGTATTTCGCCTACGAGTGGAATAAGAGCATGGAGGTCCCTCTGAACAGGGCTTATGCATACGTGGAGGCCAAGATGAGGGGGCTGGATCCCTTCTCGATAGAGGCGAGCGTGGAGAGGGCCATAGCAGAGGGACTGTCGGCGTTGCCCCAAGCCGTGGAGTACAGCGCAGAGGCGTTCATACTCCCCGAATAGCGATAACACGCCAAATTTCTAGACCAGCAAGCAAACGCATAGAGTTATGCGTATATCCGCAACCCACCCCCATCAGATCATGCTGGCCCTATTTCGGCGTTACGAAGTTTTTTCCGTCTCTCTTCTCTACGGTTGCTAGGCCTGTCTGTTCTAGTCTTCTGACCGATTTGAA
>JBMFIG010000001.1:0-313777 GCA_049976425.1 Thermoproteus sp. | reverse complement strand
AATATACGTAAAGGGCCCGTAGCTCAGCAAGGCAGAGCGGCGGAGGTGAACGCCGCCGTGGCTCCAGACCCGTAGGGCGGGGGTTCGGGCGTAGCCGCCTAAAAATCCCTCCGGGCCCACCAAGCCTCTATTGCTATATACTGAACGAACAGCACCTTCCGCGTCAAGATCGGCATCATGGTGCCCCGGCCGGGATTTCTGGGCGGAGCTTCCCTGAACCCGGGTCCTGGGCTCTCTTCGGCGTTCCTCGAAAGGCCCATATCCGTGGTCGGCGAGCCTTTGACCGGGCTAGACGACCGGGGCCTAAACGCCGTAAATCCTCAATTTTTATATCTTTGTCGCCTTGCGGTCAGCGGCGTTGCGCCGATAGCGGATGCTTGCGCTCGGCAGTCCGGCTAGGTACGGTAGGGCAAAGCTTAAAAATACGTTGAAATATATGTAAAGGGCCCGTAGTCTAGCGGTAGGATTGAAATCGGTTCCCTAAAGCCCGCCTTACATGGCGCCCGCGCCACAGCGCCTGAGCGCGCGGGAGATCCCGGGTTCGGGCGTAGCCGCCCAGAAATCCCGGCGGGCCCACCATCTTTCCGCCGATAGGCCGGGACCTGTCCGTGAGGCCCTATAAGCCGATCCCGCCAACATGCCAGTACGCTGGCCGCGCTCACCTTCCCCAGATGCCGCCCTCCGTGGGCCGCCGACGTGGCTACCCCTTCCCCGTTCTATTTAGACGAACTGCACGACGTCCGCCAGCTCCCCTCTCTTCAGCGCCTTTTCCAGCTCCTTCTCTCGCATAAAGAGGGCGCGCGTGTTCAGCCTCCGTGCTAGGGCGATTGTATAGCAGTCCGGGAGCGATATCGCGTGTCTGCATTTACACATGGCGGCCTCTCCGTGGAGGTCGGCGGCTGGGTAGGGCCTAAGCGTCCTGCTGTTGAGCAACCTCTCCACGGCTCTGCGCGCGGCCTCTGCGCCGAGTCTACGGCATAGGACGTACATAACCTCTGTTAGGTTACTCTGTTATGTAGAGCCGCCAGCCCCTCTTGGCGTATTCCAGCAAGGCGTCTGTGGTCCCCTCCAGAGTCGCGAGAACTACGCTTGTGTCAACCGCCAGCCTCATCCTCGGACCGTCCTCTCCTAAGCTCCGCGGTGAGGTCGCCGGGCTTGACCAAGCGCCGCACTTCCGCCAGCACAGCCGCCAGCTCCTCGACGTCGGGGCTCTCGGCGCTGTCCAGAAGGTAGTTGATGATCTCGTCCAGCGACACCTTGCGCCCCAGCTTGGCTTTCAGCCTAGCCCTGAACTGCACTAGGCGGCGTTTCGTGTCCTCCCTTATCTTGATGGATTCCACATTTTCTACATCTTCCACCTAATTGAATTTCACGTCCGTCAAAAACGTAACGCCGCATCTAACTCGTCGAAGTAGCGCCCGGCCGCGAACGCCTCCGCCTAAACTAGGGAGACGCATCGAGCTGACGCGGGATTTAGGTCGGTCAGAAAGCTTAAAACCAACTGTGTTTGGAGGGATCGGGCCGTAGCTTAGCTAGGTGGAGCGCCCGTGGAGATCCGGCGAGGCTGATAAAGGGCTCCCGGCCCGAGCAACCGGGAGGTCCCGGGTTCAAATCCCGGCGGCCCCACCACTCCTCTGAAGACCTGTAGAGGGAATCTGCGGACCTGGATCGCGCAGGCATGCCGGAGAGCTCTGTGGAGACGCCGGGTCAAAAACTGGGTTTGGGAGATCAGGCTAGCTTGAACGGATAGGGGTACAACAGCAGGTGGACTACCGCTATAGCCACCAGCAGTAGCACGAGCGATATGGAGTACGGCAGGTTGTTCCTAATTATATCGCCCTCCCTCCTCACGTATTCGGTGGTCGATATGCCTGCCGAGACAGTCTGCGGCGCCACTGGCTTGCCGAGCTCGGCCCCCACGCTCTGGACTGCCGGAAGCAACAACGGCGGTATTCCGAGTAAGTTGCCCACTGTGTATTGGAGCGCGCCGAACAGCGCGTTGGAGGAGGTGTTGCTTCCAGTGAGCGCAGCTCCCAGCCAGCCGAGGAACGGCGATATCAGGATGAACAGTATGCCGGCGAAGGAGGCCATGTAGGCCAGGCTGTAGGCCATGCCGCTGTAGTTGAAGACGAAGGCCAGGCTGACCACGAAGGCCCCTACGGCGACGGCCGCCCAAGTCTGCCTCACGGTTGTGGCCAACGCCTCCTTAACCACCCTTCCGCTAGGCCTCATGACGGCCAATGATACGAGCCAGGCGACCAAGGCGGCGGTGCCTGTTGCGAAGGGGTTGAAGGCGTAGGACACGGCGACTTTCTTGCCGAGTATCTGCGAGTAGGCGGGGACCGAGAACACGGCTACGGACATCTTGGGTAGCGGCGAGATCGGAGAGGCCCAGAGGCCCATTACGGCCACGAAGACGAGTAGCGAGGCCCAGGCCACGGCCGCCGGGCGCCCGCTGTTGTTTGCCATATGCCTTATATCCCTCGGGGGCTCGGAGAGCTCCCCGTCGAAGTTTCTGATCAGGTTGACGCGCCCCCTAGGCCCGAAATGCATCATCCTTATGGATCTGTAGGTGGAGCAGGCGAACTCGCAGAAGCCGCAGAACTGGCACTTGGAGGCCTCGGCCTTCAGCTCCGCTAGGTTCATAGGAGGACCTCGGCCATGTGGTACAGCTCCACTTCGCCTTCGGACGCCCGTTTGAGGTTGACGTAGCATATAGGGCACTGCACCACGACCTTTCTAGAAAGCCGGGCGAGCTCCTTGACCCTCGCCTTGGCTATCTGCTTGGCTATGTTCGGGAAGGTCGACTCTATGGGGCCTCCGCAACACTGCGACGTGTCGCGGCCGGTCACGAACGGGTCCTCCACAGGCTCGCCGGCTTTAAGGAGCTTTCTGACGGTCTGGTATCTGTCCAGATAGCGGGCGTAGAGGCAGGAGTCGTGTATGGCGAAGTTCTTAATGGACACTCCCCTGGGCTCTATAAAATCCATATAGCTGGCCACCTTTATATCGAAGTCGGGGAAGTACTTGGGGTACACCTTCTCCAACAGATAATGGGTATGGGGATCGACGGTCACGACCTCCCTTATACCGCGCTGCTTGAAGTAGTCGACGACCTTCCTCGCATAATTGACGAAGTCCCGCTCGAAGCCCAGCTCATACAGCAAGGCGCCTGAGTAGATCTCCTTGTCGAGAAGCCTGAACTTGAGCCCGCTCCTGGCCAAGAGGCTGTGCATGGACCTAACAACGCGGTCAGCCCTATCCACCTCAGCTTGATCTGGCTTGAGAAGTTGCCTCCCGAAGGTCCTAGCGGCAAATCCGGCGAGGGCGCTCATTAAGCCGCCCCCCGAAGCTCCGAACCTCTCCAAGCTTTCTACGGCCTTCTCGATAACTGGGGCCAGGTGGTACATACACGACGTATAAAAAACTGTACTAGAGCTTGTATCTTGTTGTAGTCCCTCTTTCCAGTTTTCGCATATACGCTCATCTACGGGAAGAGGAAGCCAAGTCTTATCTAGAGAATCAACTATAATTTCTCTTAGCCGCAAGAGCCATCCCTCACTCATTAAAGATGGAGTTATTTTAAAATAAAAATATTTACTTCGACTAAACTTACTATTTATGTATATATTTATATATACTTATTTATAGTAAATAACATAATAATTATAAAAATAATTGGTAATAAATATAATAATCTATTGATATAGAATGAGAAATCTATGATTATATGGTAATAAAGCAGTCGGAAGAACCTTCTGACACGAAACGATGCTTAAATAGGCAGAGCGAGGATGGCCCATGTCCGCAAGCCTGTTCAAGAGGTACGAACTGCCGCCGCTTCCGTACAATCTGGACGCCCTCGAGCCCTACATAAGCAGGGACATAGTAGACGTCCACTACAACGGCCACCACAAGGGCTACGTGAACGGCGCCAACGCGCTCCTGGAGAGGATGGAGAAGATAATAAAGGGAGAGCTGGCCTCCGGCCAGTACGACATACAAGGGATTCTGAGAGGGCTGACCTTCAACATAAACGGCCACAAGCTACACGACCTCTACTGGAAGAGCATGGCGCCTGCAGGCAAGGGAGGCGGGAAGCCCGGGGGAAGGCTCGCCGACCTCATAAATAAGCAGTATGGGAGCTTCGACAAGTTCAAGGCCGTGTTCACCGAGGCCGCGAACTCGTTGCCGGGGACGGGCTGGACGGCGCTCTACTACGACGTGGAGACAGGCAACCTCCAGATAATGACCTTCGAGAACCACTTCTTGAACCACATCGGCGAGGCGCCGATACTTATAATAGTCGACGAGTTCGAGCACGCCTACTACCTACAGTACAAGAACAAGAGAGCCGACTACGTAAACGCCTGGTGGAATCTCGTCAGCTGGGACTTCGCCGAGAAGAAGCTTTCTAAGCTTATCTAATCCCCCTTTTGTGCGGAATCCCCTAGTTTTGAGAAGGAAGCAAGAGATTAGGGAGAGGATCTGGGACCTTCTCGAAAGGAGCGGCGCCGCCGCATTTCCGCGCCCGGTGTTCGGGCGGATACCGAACTTCGTTGGGGCCGAGTCGGCGTGCCGCAAGTTGAGGGAGTCGAACGAGTGGGCGTCGGCTGATGTCGTGAAGATAAACCCCGACGCGCCCCAGAGGCCCTGCCGCGAGGCGGCGCTGGCGGAGGGCAAGGTGGTGATCATGCCAACTCCGAGGATAAGGGAGGGCTTCCTCCTGCTGGATCCGCGCCGGGTGCCTCGGAGCGCCTATCGCGAGGCGTCGACGATATCCGGGGCGTTTCGGTGGGGAGTCAAGGTGGATCCCCGCGAGATGCCGCGGATAGATCTCGTGGTGATAGGGTCCGTCGCGGTGAATCCCAGAAACGGCGCCAGGCTGGGCAAGAGCCACGGCTACGCGGAGCTCGAGTGGGGCATCGCTACGGCGCTGGGCAAGGCGTCTGAGTCGACTCCCGTGGCCACCACAGTACACGAGCTACAGCTCGTCGAGGACGACATACCCCAAGAGCCCTTCGACCTGCCCGTCGATCTAATCGCGACCCGTACGGCCGTCCTCAGACCCTCCGAGAGGAGGCCGAAGCCCCGCGGTATTTTGTGGGAGTACGTGACTGACGAGATGCTCTCGGAGATCCCCCTCCTTTCATCTCTGAGATAAGAATATATACCACTAACCGGGATGTGTTGTGGATGTAGAGGAGAGGGTGCTTCAGATAATTAAGGAGCGGGAGGAGGTGTCCACGACGGAGCTAGTGCAGCTGACGGGCTATCCGCGGCACAAGGTCTTGAGGATCCTTAACAAGCTATACTTCAAGGGCCTTGTGGAGCCCGTTAAGAGAAGCAGGAAGTACCTCTGGCGTCTGGCCTCCGGCGAGATGGCCGTGTATCCCGTCCACACGCCGCTGTCTCCCGTGTTGTACCTCGAGGGGATTGTCGAGCCCATATATAGGAAGGTGGAGAACAGAGTGGACTCATTCCTCTTTGTCCACGTCAAGAGCAACAGGTACTGGCTCTGCGACTGCGGGACCGGGTACTACGTGATCTCCGACGACAGCATAGAGGGTTGCGACTGCAGGCTGAGGCACGCCTTCGGCGAGAGGAGGCTGGCCATGATCTACCTAACCGGAGATCTGAGGTTTAGGTACTGGCGGAGCTACAGATACGGCGAGAACGACGCCGAGTTCATCTTGTTGGTGCCGGAGGCGGAGATCTCGAAGGAGCTTCTGGAGAAGTACAAAAAATACGAGATCCCCGCTAGCGGCTCCTGAGCGCGTGAGCAGCCGCCAACACGGCGAGGGAGAATAGGAGGAGCGTCGCGGCCTCCGGAATAGCCGATAGGTAGTAGGTCTCGAAAGAGTTCCAGATATAGACAGAGGCGGGGCTCGCCAAGCCGAACGGAGGCCCCGATACGTAATACGCTATGATGGCCACGGCGCCGAACTCGCTTATGGCTCTGGACATGGCGGTGAGGCCGGACGAGAGAAGGCCTCTGGCGGAGCCTCTGAAGACGTACCAGAACACGCGGGCCTCCCCCGCGCCCATGCTGACGGCCATAAGCTCCGGCTCTCTGGGCAGAGCCTCGAAGTAGCTCTGGGCAGATCTGATGTACACAGGCGCCGACACTATCACCAGAGCCGCGACCAGGCCTATGTACGAGTCGAAGAGGCTTACGCCCAACGAGTTCAGAAACCTGCCGACGGCGGTCTGGGGGCTGGCGAGCAACACCAGCGCTATGCCCACTATGGGGTGCGGGACCGACGCGGGGATGTCGGTCAAGGCGTTTATAACGGCGTTTCTTCTCCTGGCCGCGTAGAACGCCACCGGCGTGAAGAACGCTATGTTTATCAGCACCGCCGCGGAGGACGCCAGTAGCGTGACCCCTATCGATCTGAGGAGGCCCTCGCCGAAGGCGACGTTGCTGAAAAAAGCCCGTATCCGTAGTAGACCAGCGCCGCGAACGGCGCCAGGAGCGCCGACAGCGCAACGGCCGAGCAGACGGCTATCAGCCTATACATGGTCCGCCAGCGCCCAGTCGGGCGCCTTGGCATCTCTGGGGCAACGGGTCGGCGAGAAGCCCTTTATGTCCAGCACGGGAGTCCCGTTGAAGAGGTCGAGGTCCGACACGCGTAGCGTGTTCCCCCTCACCTCGAGGAGCTTGATTATGGAGACGCCGATCGGGTTGGGCCTGTCGGGGCTGTCTGTGGCGAACACGCCGACCTCGGGCGCCTGCAAGCCCCTGGCCTCCAGCCGTCTGGGCCTCACCACCAGAGGAGATCCTCTATACTTATGTAGATAAGAGATCACGATTATGTGGCTGAACTCGTCCAAGCCCCTCAACCCCTCCACATACCTATCGTACACGAGTATAAGCCCCTCCACTCGCCTCCTCCGAACCTCGTCGTCTGGATAGTCGTGTTGCACTATCCCGATGGGCTCGAACAGCACGAACAAAAGGAAGTCGAGCGCCGCCGTCCGATCCCTGGCGTTCCTCGGGATAGTTATGTAGAGGTACACCGGCGAGCCTCTGATCTGCGTCTCTACTCCCTCTATGGGTACGGTCCAGGAGAAGCGCGAGTACCAGCCGGAGTGCGCCGCATCGCCGAAGTTGAGCCACGGCGGCAGTTCCAAGTACTGTAAGCCGTTAGCCTCGGCGTCGCACGGGACGCCGAGAGCTATCTGGTGGGCCAACGCGAACGAGCCGCCGGGCTTCACCACGACCTGCACGCCCGTGATGTTCCTATAGGCCTCGGCCAGATAGTGGCCCTCTGCGGCGTAGGCGCCCGCTATGCATAAGACCAGCGATCTGTTCCCGCTCGGCTGACTAGGCGCGCCGGACCCTCCCCGGCCATAGTTGGAGAATACATATAGGCCGACGCCGAGTATCGCCGCGATGATCGCCGCCGCGATTAGAGCCGTCGTGCGCTTCATGCGCGCTGTTGACTTATTTTTCTTATCTTGTTTTTGTAAATATAGTATATTAACATACTTTTTATAGTTTAAGAAATATATATAATGTATAAACAGAGAACCTTTTAAAACTATGTATATTATTATAATATATCTTAAAATCATATATAAATAGAAATAAAATAATTAGTTCTATATAGTAAATAAATGTTGTTATAGATCAGATTAACCCGTATAAGCTGGCAACCGCTCTAATTAGTGTTGCAGGGCCTCGATCTATGGAAGAGCTTTAACGGCGTCACTGCGGTGCGCGGAGTATATATAACTTTATATACAGGTATTAACTGTATCAAGGGTCCCAACGGCGCAGGCAAGAGCACGTTGTTGAGGATGCTCTCGCTTCTGGAGAGGCCGGACAAAGGGACCATAGTAGTGTTCGGCAAAAGGGTGAATGCCGATAGGTGGGCGGAGGCGGATAGGCTGAGAGGCAGAATTGCATATGTGCCCCAGACCTCCGAGCTCTTCGCGGTATCGGTCAAGTCCCTGCTCTCAATATGCGGCGATAGGGCCAAGGCCGGCAAGTGGGCCGCGTACTTCGGCCTCACGAGGTTCATGGATAGGAACGCCATGTCCCTCTCGCCGGGCATCAGGAGGAGGCTCCAGCTCGCCCTGGCCCTAGCCTGCGCCAAGGAGGCGTTGTTGGACGAGCCGGAGTCCTATCTAGACGACGAAGCCCGCGGGCTTCTGGCCGACGCGCTACGCGACGTGGCGGACAGCCTGGTGGTGGGCTATGTATCCCACAACGAGCCACTGGTCCCATGCAGACACAGCTACTTCATGTCTGGAGGCACGATCAGCCCAACGCCGTAGTTGCCGTCCACGCGTTTTTATATAGCGCGTCGTGACTCTACGTGAGGTTTCTCCTATTCGGAGGCGTCGGCTTTATAGGAGTCAACCTAGCTAGGTACCTAATGGGCAGAGGTCACGATGCGGTCTTGGCCAAGAGGAGGGGGATCCCGCCTAGGCCGTTGATAGCCAGAGCCCTCGGCGGCCTTAAGGTGGCCGAGTACTCGAATCCCGCCGAGCTCATAGAGTCGGCGAGGCCCGACGTAGTCGTCAACTTGGTCGCCGCCCTCCACGGATCCCGCGAGGAGATCTGGAAAGCCAACGCCGAATTTCCCCGCCTTCTCTGCGAGGCGGCGCAGAGGGCGGGCTGGCGCGGGCGCGTTGTGCATATATCTGCAATAACCGTGGTCGGCCCCGGCGCGATCAGGGAGGAGGAGAGGCATCTGGAGGGCGTGAGGCCCACCACATATTTCGACGAGACGAAGATCGAGGGCGAGCGCGCGGTGGCCCGGTGCTTCGAGGACTGGGTAATAATCAGGCCCGCCGCGGTTTACGGACCCTACAACGACCATCCGGAATGGGCTACGTTGGTGCGGCTTGCTAAGGCCGGCGTAGCCCCCAGCCCCAAGCTGAGCTTCTCGGCCATATCCGCCAGCGATCTCTCAGCTATAGTGGAGAGATCCGCGACTCTCGCGCCGCCGCGCCAGTACTTCTTCGCGACTGAGTGCGAGCCCCTTAAATTCGAGAGGATTGTTGAAGCGCTTGAGGAGGCGGCCGGCAGGCGGCTGGCCAAGATCCCGTTGCCTCTAGCCCTTGTGCGGCTCTTCGCGCCGCCAGGCGTAAGGGACTTGCTGAAATACGCTGGGACGCCCTATTCTTGCGAGAAGATGAAGAGGGCTCTGGGCTACGAGGCTACCTACAGAAAGGACGACATGGTCCAGATGTTCCGGCTGTTATGGAGTTGGCGGATCCGCTTATAGCTAAGTACAACGACCTCCTGCGCAGGAAGGGCCTCTACGACATGCTGGACATGGTGGCGCCCGACGGCGCGGTCCTGAACTTGATCGCCTCTATGGCGGGCAGTTCGGCGGCCGAGGCCCTGGATAGATTGTCCAGGTTAGTGGAGGGGCGCCTCGATAGGCGGACGGCCGCGGAGGCCTATGCAGAGATCGCTGGCGTATACGACGAGGAGCTGGCCGTGAAGTCCCTCGCGAGGCACATAGCCAACTGGTATCTACGGCTCGCCGAGGAGCTCGGCCTGATCACGTTGAAGCCTCAATAGGCAGTAGAGCTACGCCGTTGGGCCTGCCGGGAGGGGGCCAGAGCGCCTGGATAGGAACGCCTCGACCTCTCTGTACGCCTCCAAGATCTTGTTCGCCAGCTCTATCTGCTCCTCCCAATACCCCTCGACGTAGGGGGCGTACTTAGCCGCGAATTTCCTATAGTTGTCGTGCAGAGGCGCCGGCCTCAAGCCCCAGAGAGGCGTGCCCGGCAGGGGGATGAAGTAGTGAAGCCTTATCTTAGATCCCAGCTTGACCAACTTCTCCATGGCGGCTACCGTAGCCTTCACGTCATCCTCGCCCTCGCCCGGGAGGCCCGCTATGACGTCGACTATGGGCGTAAAGCCGTGCCGTCTGGCAGTCTCGGCCGCGTTGAGGACGACCTCGACGTCGTGTTCTCTTTTGGAAAGCTTCAGCAACCTCTCGGACGCCGTCTGTAGGCCGAACGATATCCTCCTATTTGCCAGAAGCCCCTTCAAGGCCCTTAGGACCTCGTCGGTTATTGTCTCGGGCCTCGTCTCGCTCGGGAACGTCCCCAGATAGGGCCTCCCTCCGGCCCTCCGCACAGCCTCAAGGAGCTCGACCAAGGAGCTCACGTCGGGGGTTCTCCCGTCGCGGGAGCCGTATAGGAACCCCACAGGCGCCACGAACCTTATGTCCTTGATACCCCTCTCGACGTAGGCCCTAACCATATCGGCCACGGACTCGATGCCTCTGTACCTGACGGGGCTGAGCCTCCAAGTGAGGCAGAAGGAGCATCTGTAGACGCACCCCCTCATTATCTCTATAGGCGGATAGGCGTCTAGGACGGTGCTGTACGTCCTGTACCTATTGATATCGACGAACTCTCTAGGCCCCGATCCGATCCTCCCGTCTGATAGGAGTAGGGTGTTAGGCGGCATCTCGTCGGAGCCTTCAAGCTCTCTCCTGACTATTGCAGGCAGTGCGGCCTCGCCGTCGCCGATCACGACGTACTTGACGCCCAGCCGTAGGAGGGTCGCCGGGTCCCCGATGGCGTGAGGACCGCCGACAACTACCGGCGCCTTGGAGGCCGCCGCGGCGATCTCCTGCCAGTACTCGACGAAGTTGGGGGTCGAAAGGCTGTAGAGCACCACAGGCCTCTCGTCCTTCTCGATTGCCGTGAGCAACTCGTCGCGGCTTCTGGCTACAAAGACGCGCACTTTCTCCTCGATCGGGCTCAAAGCGTACGCCAGCCCGTTTCTGGACCACGGAAGCTCCCTAGCTATTAACACTCACGTCAAGCGGAAGGCTTTAAAAAGGCATCCGCGGCCGACGTCGTGATATTGGCTTACGCCGAGGGCCCTCCGGTGGCCATATTCGCTGGCTCTTGGCTGTGTTCCCGCTCGCCTGTGGACGGCTCGCCGATAGCTCTCGGAGAGCCCGTGGGCGACTGCGAGGACGTCGAGCGGCTCGAGAGGCTTTCCTCAATAGCCACGTCGGTCTATCTGTTAAAGTCGAGAGGCCTGAAGGTGTTCTACGGAGGGGCCGACGAAGAGGGGCGTCTGGCGGCGTATGCCGGGGGCGCAGACGCCGCGCTCGACGAGGTAAAACACAGATTCGGGATACCGGAGGTCCCCGACGACTCGGCCTTTGTGGTCGTGGAGGCCGAGGACGCGGGCTCCCTCAGAAGGGCCCTCAGAGTCGCCGGCGAGGTGTACAGAAGGCGGATAGACGTCCTGCTGGTGGCCGACCTCAAGAAGGCCCTCGAGCTGGGCCGATACGCCTCGGGCGTCGTCTTGAGGGATGTGGCCAAGGTGGTCTCGTTCGAGCCGTCGTCGATCTTGCCGGATATAGGCAGATGCGCCCATTGTGGAGTCGACTTCTTGATGTACGGATCTAGGATAACCCGGTGCATCTATTGTGGCCGCGCGCTGAGGAACGTCTTGACCCAACGCAAGCCGCCTCTAAGGCCCGAGATACTACGCGCCATACATAGAAAGCTGACGTCGGGCGCGTTGCCCGAGAGGCTTGTCGTAGTTTAGGCTAATTATAAATCAGAGCTATTTTCGGCCAAAGACGCCAACAGCTATCTTCATGGGTTGAATAGTTAGTATTAATAACACTCGTAATACCTCACATGGGGCTCGTCATGTGGCTGGAGGAGATATCCCTCAAGGACCATCCTCTGGTCGGCGGCAAGGCGGCGAATCTGGGCGAGGTCACGAAGCTGGCGAGGGTCCCTCCCGGCTTCGTGGTCACCACCGAGGCCTTCCTCCGTTTCTTGGACGCGACTGGCATAAGGCCCAAGATATCCGAGATACTTAAGGCAGTTAGAGGCGGATCCCCCGAGGACTACGAGAGGGCCTCGGCCTCGATAAGAGGCCTCATAGAGGCGACGCCGATGCCCAAGGATATAGCCGACGAGATAGCGGCGGCCTACGCCAAGCTTTCCGAACTCGTCGGCGTTAAGGACGTGCCGGTCGCCGTACGCTCCTCGGCCACAGCGGAGGATCTAGGCGAGGCGTCTTTCGCCGGTCAACAAGACACCTATCTAAACGTGAGGGGCATCGAGGGCGTCATAGACCACGTCAAGAAGGTGTGGGCCTCGTTGTACACGGCCAGGGCTATATACTACAGGGAGCAGATGGGGATACCCCACGACGGCGCGTCGATAGCAGTCATAGTGCAGAAGCTGGTCAACGCCAGATCCGCCGGCGTCATGTTCACGCTAGATCCCACGAACGGCGATACGTCGAAGATAGTGATAGAGTCGGGCTGGGGACTCGGCGAGGGGGTTGTGAGGGGCATAGTCACTCCCGACGAGTTCGTGGTAGATAAGTCCAGCTTGAGGATAGTAGAACGGCGCATATCTAGGAAGAGGGTCGCCGTGATGAGGGACGAGGCCGGCCTCACTAGGGAGGTTGAGCTATCCGAGGACAAGGCCTCGGCGCCCTCGCTGGACGACAACGAGGTAGTGGAGTATGCCAAGATGGCTCTGGAGCTGGAGCGCCGCTACGGCCGCCCGCTCGATATAGAGTTCTCGGTGGATGCCGATATGCCGTTCCCGCAGAACCTCTTCATCGTACAGGTCAGGCCGGAGACTGTGTGGAGCAGGAAGGCCCCGGATAGGAGAGAGGCGGCGGGCGGCGGGACCGTGGTGGTCAAGGGCATCGCAGCAAGCCCCGGCGTGGCTGTCGGGAGGGCCAAGATCTGCCTCACGCTGGACGACGCCAAGAGGAAGTTGCAGAAGGGCGACATCCTCGTGACGAAGATGACGGACCCCGACTGGGTCCCCTACATGCGCCTCGCGTCGGCAATAGTAACAGATGAAGGGGGGAGAACCAGCCACGCAGCTATAGTCAGCCGCGAGCTGGGCATACCGGCCGTGGTGGGCACGGGGAACGCAACCCAGGTCTTGAAAGACGGCGAGATCTATACCGTGGACGGCGGCAAGGGCGTTGTGCTGGCCGGCGCGGTGGAGGTCAAGGCGGAGGCCAAGGTCGCGGAGCCCGCGGTTGCCGGCCGCGAGATAGTGCTCCACATATACCGCGCTATCCCGACTGGCACCAAGATCTACATGAACTTGGGCGAGCCGGAAAAGATAGACGAGTACAAGGATCTGCCCTTCGACGGGATAGGGCTGATGAGGATAGAGTTCGTCATATCGAGCTGGATCGGCGAGCATCCCCTCTACCTGCTGTCGATAGGGCAGGAGCAGAAGTTCGTGGACAAGATGGCGGAGGGGATCGCCAAGGTGGCCTCAGCGATATACCCGAGGCCCGTCGTGGTGAGGTTCTCCGACTTCAAGACCAACGAGTACCGTAGCCTCAAGGGCGGCGAGAAGTTCGAGCCGGAGGAGAGGAACCCCATGTTGGGCTGGCGCGGTGTCTCCCGCTACGTCTCGCCGCAGTACGAGAAGGCGTTTAGGCTGGAGCTCAAGGCAGTTAGAAAAGTCCGCGAGGAGCTAGGCCTCAACAACGTGTGGGTCATGGCTCCGTTTGTCAGGACCGTCTGGGAAGCCGAGAAATTCGCCAAGCTACTAGAGGAGGAGGGGCTCCACAGAGATAGGGACTTCAAGGTCTGGGCCATGGCGGAGGTGCCGTCGGTGGTCTTCATGGCTGAGGAGTTCGCGCCTTTCTTCGACGGGTTCTCCATAGGCTCCAACGACTTGACCCAGCTGACTCTGGGCGTCGACCGCGACAACGACTATCTAGTGAGGATAAACCCGAAGTACTTCGACGAGAGGGAGGCCCCGGTGCTCAGAGCTATATACGACCTAATAAATAGAGCACACAGACACGGCTTGACCGTATCCATATGCGGGCAGGGACCCTCGGTGTACCCGCAGATGGTGGAGTTCCTGGTTAGGGCCGGCATCGACAGCATATCCGTCAACCCCGACGCGGTGCTCGGCACGAGGGTCCTCGTGGCGTCGGTGGAGCTTAAGGCGTTGAGGGAGAGGCTAGACGCCGTGTATAGAGCCCTCTACAAAGTAGACGACGATGAGGAGTTCAGAGGAATTCTCAAGAAGGTCTTCGGGCATCTGAGGTACTGAAGCACACGTCCGAGAACCAAGGCACGTCCACTTGGTCGAGTCTCCATCTTTGTTTCACGAAGCTCTCCTCCACGCTCACAGATACGCCTCTCCTAAACGCGTAGTAGCCCGTGAGGGCGATCATGGCGCCGTTATCGCCCGCGTACTCGAAGGGGACTATCTTCAGCTCCACGCCTCTGTCCTCAGCTATGGCCTCTAATATCTGCCTAAGCCTGGCGCTCCTGGCGACGCCCCCGGCGACGACGAGCTCCCGCTTGCCGGTATACGCCAGAGCCCGCTCGAGGACTTCGGCCAACATATAGTAGGCGGTCTCCACCAGCGACTTGCATAGGGTGGGGAGGTCGACCTCGCCGCTTCTATAGAGCTCGACCGCCTTCGTGACTAGGCCGGAGAAGGCCAGGTCCTGCCCTATTATGTTCATGGGCAGAGGCACCACAGACCTGGCGCCCTCAGCGCACTTCTCCACGGCGGGGACGCCGGGATAGCCCAGCCCGACCTCTCTGGCGAATTTATCTATGGCGTTGCCGACGGCCATATCGAGCGTCTCGCCGAAGACCCTGTATCTGCCGTCCGCGAACCCGACGATCATCGTGTGGCCACCCGATATGAGGAGGACCAAGGGGTCGCAACTGCCCGTCAACGCCCTCGCTATTTCTATATGGGCGACGCCGTGGTGCACAGGCACCAGCGGCTTCCCCAGCTTAACCGACAGCGCGCGGGCCAGGACAGCCCCTATCCTCAGGACGGGCCCCAGCCCAGGCCCTGCCGAGTAGGCGACGGCGTCTATCGCCGAGGCGTCCCTTCCGGCCTTCCTCAAGGCCTCCCTCAGTAGCGCCACCGCGATCTTGGCGTGGTGTTCGGCAGCCTCCCTCGGATGTATGCCGAAGCCTGAAGGAGGGATATAGGTATCGTTAACGTTAGCGACTATTTTGCCGTCCTCCACTACGCCTATACCTATAGTATGCGCAGTGCTCTCGACGCCTAGTACTAACACAGAACAAAGGCCATCTGCGCGTTTTTAGGTCTACCGCTTTGACTCGAATATGGTCATCCCGCACTTGCCGCAGTGCCATCTGGGCACAGGCTCCTTGTGGTACGCCATGACGGATCCGCAACGGGGACAGAGCCTCCTCAGAAACTTTATGGTGCCCTTCTCGTAGTCGTACTGGTACCAAGTAGCGGACCTGGGCAACTTCTTGGCCTCGCTCATTTCTTCTTCGCGGCCCCTTTCTTCTTCCTCCGCTTCTTCTCCCTAATCTCAGCCTTGCGTTTCTTGGCCTCCTCGAGTAGCTTCTTCCCGTCGGGCGAATTCCTCGCGATTATGTAGAGAGGCTCCACGACCTTGGCGGTAGCCTCTGAGTCGTACACATGCACCTCGGCTCTCGATACGCCTCGGCCAAATTCGGTTAAGATCTTCTTGATAAAAACCAGCTCCGGCTTCACCCCCAACTGCGCGGCGACGGCCTCCCTCACCTGTTGTCTTGTCGGGGTGGACGAGCCGCTGTGCACTATGGTCGCGACGATCTCTCTACGCGCCAGCAACTTGTTCTCGCGTAAGGTTTCTAGTTTGAGCTCCACGGCCGCCGCATGGGGCCGTCTTATAAACGTTTTCGGCGGACCGCGCGCCGTCAGGCCGTGCGCCTATGTTGTAGGTAGTCGACGATGCCTATGGCGAGCGTGGCCGCCGTCAACACGGCGGCGTGGGCTATATCGAAGTTGCTGTTGGCGGGCGATATGTAGACTATGAGTTCCCGCGCAAGCGCGACGAGCGCGACGTCAATTATCTTATATACTATAACTTCTTTATTTTGTATATATGTTATAAATGTATCAAGAAGTTCAATAAATATTATAAATAAGAATAAATTGCTTAATAATAAATAAACCGAATATTCTGTGGCGTTTTGCGAGAGACCTATTATGCCCAACACCACTAGGTAAAACGAGTAGCCTGCTAGTACGGCCGTCACGACGAGCGCTAGGCCGTATAGGAAGATTTCTAGGGATCTCAGCCACTTGATGTAGTCCACGGGCTCGGGTTGCCGACAAAATATATCTGTGTCGCATCACCTACGTGAGCGCCAGGGACGTCTTCGACGCGCATGCGGATAGATACGACCTCTGGTACGTGAAACATGCGGATCTGTATTCGAGCGAGTTGCGGGCGGCGTCCGTCTTCGATTGCGAAGGCGGGGTCGAGATCGGGGTGGGGACCGGCAGATTCGCGCATCCGTTGAGGCTCAGGGCTGGAGTAGATCCGTCAATCGCCATGTTGAGGCTCGCCCCTAAAGGTCTAGACCTAGTGGCCGCAGTGGGCGAGCGCCTTCCGTTCAGGGACGGCGCCTTCCCCTGCGCTCTTATCGTGGTCACCTTGTGCTTTGCGGACGATCCGGCTAAACTCGTCGAGGAGGCGGCTCGCGTCGCCGGAAGGGTCGTCGCGTGTATAGTCCCCCGCAACTCTCCGTGGGGCATCCGCTACACGCGCGAGGCGACGGAGGGACATCCGTTCTATTCCCGTGCCAGATTCTACACGGTGTCCGAGGTCGTGGCGTTCGGCGCCCGCGCCGGCATGAGGCCGCGCGCCGTCTCGGCGACTCTAGGCGGCGACGTCGAGAGGGAGTACCCGGTAGATAGGCCCAGTCTAGGCGAGGCGGAACGCTACGGCTTCGTCTGCGTCGAGCTAGAGAAGGCCTAGGTATATGGCTGTCCATAAGATATTGTTAATTGCGTGAAGCGCGATCGACGCGGCGAGACCGCCGCCCATATAGGCCAGAGTCAGCGCGATCGCGTAGGCCAGGGCCAGGAGCGGGTACGGGTGAAGGAGCGCGAAGACGACAGTGGATACGGGAATGGCGCCCCATAGAGGGAGGACCCTGAACGTGAGGCCTCTGAACACCACCTCCTCGACGATGGGGGCCAAGACGTCGGCGACGATGATATTAGCCGGAGGGCTCTTGGGCCCGGTGAGCAGATCCGCAGTAAACGCGGCCAGATATACGGCAATCGCCGGTAGCAAGTAAGCCCGTCTGCCGCCGAGCCAGTTGAGCCTCTTGAACGAGATAGCGGATATCGCCAGCGCGAGCAGGTAACCCAACGTCGCCGGCCTCACCGCCAGAGCGGCCAGCGAGGCCGCTAAGACGAGCAAGTCGACGTAAGTCCTAGTCACGCCAGCGCCTCGCTGAGCCGTTTGAGAGCCTCGGCGAGCTTGGCGATCCTCTCCACCACTCTGGGATCCATGACGTGCTCGAGCTTCTCGGCCTCGATCTCGGCGAGCTCGTCGTCGACGCCTATGAGTCTGAAGAACTCGGCGAGCGTCTTGTGGGCTCTGTCAAGTCCCTCCAGGACAGCTAGGCCGCGCTCGGTTATCTCTATCCCCTCGCGCCCCTTATAGGTTATGTAGCCCAGCTCGTCCAGCCTCCTCAGCATCTTCTGGGCCGAGCTGGGCTTCACGCCTAGGACCTCGGCCAACGCGCTTAGGGTGACCCTTCCGCTCCTCGATAGGACATAGATAGCCTCCAGGTAGTGCTCCGGCCTCACGTCCTTCACCTCGTGCCCCCTCCTCATCGCGTCGACGTCCATATCAGACAAGCGTCAATAGATCTATAAGTATGACGAACGCGCCCGCCGCATAGGCTACGACCGCCAGCTTCCTGGATATGTACGGCCTGGCGAACGCCACCAGCGGCAGGAGCGCCATGGGCAATACCATGCTCAAGACAACCTGGGTATAGACAAGTAGCTCGAGCGGGTTGACGCCGGCGGCTAGGACGGCCGCGGTCGGTATTATGTTGATCAGCCGGAAGAAGAGGCGCGCCTTGTACCTAGCCACGTCTCTGCCCAACATCCTCTCCAATATTAGGGTCCCCGCTTGCACCGAGACCGCCGAGGAGGCCAATCCCGACGACAGCAACGCTATTGAGAACGCAAGCCCGGCGAACGGGCCGTAGAGCGGCTCTAACACCTTCGGCACGCTCGAGATCTCCACGCTCCTCCCGTAGAGGGCGTACGCGGCGACAACTTGCATCGCCGCGTTGACGCCGGAGGCTATGCCCAAATTATAAAGGGTCTGGACTCTGTGGGTCCGCCTGTCTAGGCCGCCCACTATGTGCGAATGTAGCAATAAGGCGTGCGGCATGACGGTGGCGCCGATTATGGAGGCGGCGTAGAGCGCCGCCCCGCCGCCTAAGGCCGGCACTAACGAGTGGTAGGCGACTGAGAGTAGATCCGGCTTGACCAACACAAGCTCCACGAGGAAGCTGAGGCCCACCACGGAGGCCAGGACGCCTATCGCCGCGAAGTAGGCCTTCCCCCTATCGCCCAGTATCAGCAACAAGACGACGTCTATAGAGCCCAGAAGCGCCGCTAGGTATACGGGAAGCCCCAGCAACAGCTCAAACGCTATTATCAGCCCCACGAACTCGGCCAGATCCGTCGCGAGCGCCACCGCGAAGAGAGCCGGCACGTAGAGCGGCCACAGAGGCTTCAAGCGCATCTTTAGATGGTCCAGAAGGCCAGCCCCGCTCTCCAGCCCCAAGACGCCGGATATATACTGGTACATAATTGCCAACAAGCCGGAGAGCCAGACGACCCAGAGCAGGCTCAGGCCGTACGTGGATCCGGCCGCTATGTTCGCGCCGAAGTTCCCAGGGTCTATATAGGCGACGCTGACAACAGTGGCGGGGCCTATCAGATCCATGGGGCGCTTTACCCATCCCTATAAAATTTTTCCTTGGGCTAAAAATTAATGGGGAAACTAAAGGCTAGGGTTCTAAGCTGCCCTGTGAAATCTCGGAGAATATTTAGATTTGGCTAAAAATCGGCGGGCTAGCTCTTTGGCTAAATACTAGACGCCTTCTGCGTAGATAACGCTAAAAACGCGGCCCAAGACGGATCTCTATGAAGTTGTACGAATACGAGGCCAAGGAGATCTTGGCCAAATACGGCGTGAAGATACCCCGAGGAAGGCTGGCGTTGACGCCCGAGGAAGTGCGCAAAATCGCCGAGGAGATAGGGAAGCCTGTCGTGTTGAAGGCGCAGGTGACCGTTGCCGGTAGAGGCAAGGCCGGCGGCATAAAGATCGCCAAGACGCCCGAGGAGGCGGAGGCGCTGGCGAGGCAGATGTTCGGCATGACCATAAAGGGGCTGGTTGTGAAGAAGATCTACGTAACCGAGTACCAAGAGGTGGAGAGGGAGATGTACCTGAGCCTTATAATAGACAGAGCCACGAGGCGGTATCTCTTCCTGGCGTCGCCGGTAGGCGGTATAGACATAGAGGAGATAGCTAAGAAGGAGCCCGAGAAGATAAAACGCGTATACGTCGATCCCTTCGAAGGGCTTAGGGATTTCCACGTAAGGGCCATAGTGTCTTGGCTGGCCATAAAGCCGGGGACGCCCCAGTGGGATCAAGCCGCTAGCATAGTCAGAGCCATGTACAGGGCTATGACAGAGCTGGAGGCCGAGCTCGTGGAGTCCAACCCGCTGGCAGTGACCAAGACGGGCGAGGTGGTGCCTCTAGACGCCAGAATAATCGTCGACGACAACTCTCTGTTCAAACACCCGGATCTCGAGAAGGCATATGAAGAGGATCCGAGAGACGTGACCGAGTTCGAGCGGTACGCGCAGAAGATAGGGTTCAACTACGTCGAGCTGGACGGCGACGTCGGCATTATAGGCAACGGCGCGGGGCTCACCATGAGCACCATGGACCTCGTCTACCACTTCGGGGGGAGGCCCGCCAATTTCCTCGACATAGGCGGCGGCGCGTCGCGCGACGTGGTCAAGGAGGCGTTAAAGGTCCTCCTAAGGCATCCGCGGGTCAAGTCGATATTCATAAACATCTTCGGCGGGATCACGCGCGCCGACGAGGTGGCCGCCGGCATAGAGGCGGCGTTGGCCGAGACAGGTGGCACTAATAAGAAGATAATAGTGAGGATGAAGGGCACCAACGAGGAGCTGGGCAGGCAGATGTTGGCCAAGTTGGGAATACCGCTATACGAAAATGCCGAAGAGGCAGCACAAAAAGCGGTCGAGGCGGCTAGGCTATGACGATCTTAGTCGGGCCCAATACCAAGGTCATAGTTCAGGGGATCACGGGAAAGGAGGGCTCTTTCCACGCCCAGAGAATGCTGGAATACGGCACCAAGGTGGTGGGCGGCGTGACTCCCGGCAAGGGCGGCGCGACTGTGGCCGGCCTGCCGGTGTTCGACACAGTCGAGGAGGCCGTAAAGGCGACCGGCGCCAACGCCTCGGTGATCTTCGTGCCCGCCAAGTTCGCGGCCGAGGCGGTCTACGAGGCCGTTGATGCGGGAATACAGCTGGTCGTGGTCATAACGGAGCATATACCCATACACGAGACTCTGAGGTTCGTCAGCTACGCCAAGGCCCGCGGGGTGAACGTGATCGGGCCTAACTGTCCCGGCATCGTGGCGCCTCCCGTGAAGGCCAAGCTGGGCATAATGCCCAACAACATATACCAGACGCCGGGCAGGATAGGCGTTGTGAGCAGGTCGGGGACCCTCACCTACGAGATATCCTACCAGCTGGTGCGCGCCGGGCTGGGGATAAACACGGCTGTGGGAGTCGGCGGCGATCCCATAGTCGGGACTGATCTGGTCGAGGCCACCTTGATGATGGCTAAAGACCCCGATATAGACGCCATCGTAGTGATAGGCGAGGTCGGCGGCGACGCCGAGGAGAGGCTGGCTAAGCTGTACGCGGAGGGCGCCATAAAGAAGCCTTTGGTGGGCTACGTGGCCGGGAGGACCGCCCCGCCAGAGAAGCGCATGGGCCACGCGGGCGCCATAGTGATGTTGGGCTCCGGCGACGCCAATGGCAAGGTCAAGGCGCTTAGAGAGGCCGGCATACCGGTCGCCGATACTCCCATGGAGGTGCCGCAATTGGTGCTGAAGGCTCTGAAAAAATAGCTAGGCTCAGCGGTATACGGTCGCGGAAGCGTTGTAGTTCTTTAAGTTAGGTAGATCACGATGTTGAGGCCTATAAGAAGAGCTCCCCAAGACGTGGTGCTATGCGAGATCTGCGGCTGGGAGCCCGCCGAGTTCGTATGCCCCAGATGTAGCCGCCGGGTCTGTAAGTATGATATGGGGACGCGTTACTGTAAGGCGTGCGAGGAGACTCTGTGCAAGATATGCGGCGTTAGGTATTCTGTCTCTACTTGCTACAAGTGCGGCCGGCTTGTCTGCGAGCACTGTAGCGTCAGGAGGGGACTCCTCCGGATATGCGTCGAGTGCCTTAGAGCCGAGTCCGGTGTAGCTAATATATAGTTTATATATGTCAAAATATTTATTGATGGGCCTGCGGCCTATATATGGACCTGTCGAAGTTGCTGGCGGAGAGGACCGCCTACATGCGGGCCAGCGAGATAAGAGAGCTCTTGAAGTGGGCCACCGCTGACGTCATATCGTTCGGAGGGGGGATGCCGGACCCCTCGACGTTTCCCCTGGAGGAGATAGCGAGGATAAGCTCCTACGTCCTTGAGACCTACGGCAATAAGGCGCTCCAGTACGGACAGACAGAGGGCGTCCCCGAGCTCCGGGACGAGCTCGCCAAGTTCGCGGCCAGCAACGGGATAAAGGCGACTGCCGACAACGTGATAGTCACCGTCGGTAGCCAGGAGGCCCTGGAGCTCCTGGGCAGGTTGTTCCTTGACGAGAGATCCGTCGTAGTCACGGAGAACCCGACGTATATAGCCGCCTTGCAGTCGTGGCGCGTCTACCGGCCCAAGCTGGTCGGGATACCCATGGACGACCGCGGCATGAGGACAGAGGTCCTCGAGGAGCAAGTCAGGAAGTTGAAGGCCGAGGGCGCCAGGATAAAGTTCATCTATACGGTCCCCACAGCCCAGAACCCCACGGGCGTCACGATGACCGACGACAGGAGGAGACACCTCCTCGAGATAGCGGAGCAGAACGACCTCCTAGTCGTGGAGGACGACCCCTACGGCTACTTCATATTCGACAACATAAGCGTCACTAGGCTGAAGGCTCTCGACAAGTCGGGCAGAGTGATATACCTCTCCACTGCGTCGAAGATATTCAGCCCAGGCCTTAGGCTCGGCTGGGTGGTGGCGGATCAGGAGCTCATCAGATGGTTCGCCCTCGCGAAGCAAGCGCTGAACCTCAACACGCCGACGCTTAACCAGTACCTGTTGCTCGAGGGACTGAGGAGGGGCGTCATACAGAGGAATATACCGAGGATCGTGGAGCTCTATAGGAAGAAGCGCGACGCCATGTTGGCCGCGCTTGATGCGTATATGCCTAAGGGCGTGAGCTGGACCAAGCCGTCGGGCGGCATGTTCATCTGGGTCAAAGTCCCCGAGAAGATAGACACGAAGGAGATGCTGAACGTGGCGATAACCAAGTACAAGGTGGCGTACGTCCCCGGCCACGGGTTCCACGTCAACGAGGGCGAGGGCAGGAACACTATGCGACTAAACTTCACGTACAGCTCGTTCGAGCAGATAGACGTCGGCATCAAGCGCCTGGCCGACGCCATACGCGAATTTTTATGAGGGAGCCTCCGCTCGAGGAGGCCGCGGAGATCATAGGGGAGCAACAGAGGCGTGGCTTCATACACAGGACGCCTCTTTTGAGGTCGGAGTCGCTCTCGCGCCTCCAGGGCGGCGAGGTCTACCTAAAACTGGAGGCTCTGCAGAAGACAGGCTCCTTCAAGATAAGGGGGGCCTACTACGCCATGTACAAGTACATACAAGAGGGCTACAGGAAATTCGTGACGGCGTCGGCGGGCAACCACGCCCAGGGGGTGGCCTACGCGGCGCAACTACACGGGGTTAAGGCCACGGTAGTCATGCCGTCGACCACACCGTGGCTGAAAGTGAAGAAGACTAGAGATTATGGTGCTGATGTCGTGCTCTACGGCGAGAGCTACTACGAGGCGGAGAAGAAGGCCGTGGAGCTGGTGGCGCCAGACGCCAAGTTCCTACACGCATACAACGATCTGTACGTCATAGCCGGCCAGGGGACTATAGGGATAGAGATCCTGGAGGACCTACACGACGTGGATGTGGTGGTCGTCCCGATCGGCGGCGGCGGCCTTATATCCGGCATAGCGTACGCCGTCAAGAGGGCGAGGCCCAACGCCAAGATCTACGGCGTGCAGGCGTCCGGCGCCCCTTCTGTGTACAGATCTCTGAGGGAGGGCCGGATAGTCGCGTTGGAGAGCGTCGACACGATAGCCGACGGCATTGCGGTCAAACGGCCCGGCGAGCTGACCATGTCGTTCATCGAGAGGTACGTGGACGACGTGGTGCTGGTAGACGACAACGAGATCGCCGACGCTATATATCTGCTCGCCGAGAGGACTAGGGTGATAGCCGAGGGGGCCGGCGCCGCGTCCGTGGCCGCTTTGATGACCGGCAAGGTGAAGACGGAGGGGAGGAAGGCCGTCGCCGTGGTGTCCGGCGGCAACATAGACGCCACTACGCTGGTCAGGGTGCTCAATAAGGCTATGGCGCGCCAGAGGAGGATAGTGAAATTCGTCGGCGAGGTGCCGGACAGACCCGGGATGTTGGCCGCTGCGGCTTCTGTCTTGGCGAAACACGGCGTCAACATAATCGACGTATACCACGAGAGGTACGACCCCCACCAGAGGCCTAACTACGTCGAGTTGGTCTTCGTGACCGAGATACCGGGCGACCTCGATCTGGGGGCCGTATTGAGGGATCTCGAGGCTAGGGGCTTCAAGTTCGACGCCCGTTGAGGATAGAGGCTGTCTCGGCTGGGCTTAAGCGCGCCGCGGCACAAGCGGATGTGCTGGGATCGCCCAGCCGACCGCACGGCGAGATCCGAGCCGAGGCCGGTAGGTCCTCTAGGTCCGGCGGGGCGAGAACGTATTTTTAGCCGCCGATTTTCTGCTATGCGGACTAAGTTATTGTACCAGGAAGACAGCTACATAAAGGAGTTCGAGGCCACTGTTCTGGACGTCATCGGCGATAAGGTCGTGCTCGACAGAACTGCCTTCCACGACGGCGAGGGAGGAGTCCAGGCGGATACGGGGTATCTGGAGGCGGCCGGAGCGAGATATAGGGTCAAGGCCGGCAGAGAGGGGGACGAGGTGGTCCACGTAGTGGAGGGCCAGCACAGCCTGAAGCCTGGCGACGTGGTCAAGGGCGTGCTGGACTGGGAGCCTAGGTACAGGAAGATGAGGTTGCACACGGCTGCCCACATGCTCTCGGCAGTCCTATACAGGAGGCACAACGCCCTGATAACTGGCGGCGAGATAACCCCCGAATACGCGAGGGACGACTTCAGCATAGAGGGCGACATGAACACGGTGAGGAGGGCCTTCGAGGAGGCCGTGGCGGAGGTCAACGAGCTGGCGGCCAGAGGCATAGAGGTGAAGGTCTACTGGTTGCCTAGGGAGGAGGCGTTGAAGATACCGGGCATAACTAAGCTGGCAGAGAGGGCGCCTCCTAACATCCCTGTCTTGAGGATAGTGGAGATACCCGGCGTGGACGTACAGGCCGACGGCGGCCCTCACGTGAGGAACACCGCCGAGATAGGGCAGGTCAAGATCCTCAAGATAGAGAATAGGGGCAGGAACAAGAAGAGGATCTATTACACGGTCTAGAGCACGAGCCTCTCCGGCTCCATACACCTGTTCTTCGCTAGGGCGTTGGTCGGCACCTCGACCCCGCCGAACAGCTCGGCCTTGCCCTCGCCTAACACAAGCGCGGCGGCTATTCTGGCTATGGCGTCGGCCTTCATGATGCCGCTGCCGCTGGTGCCCGCCGCCACGTAGAGCCCGTCGGCCAGCTTGTCGACTATGGCGACCTCGTCCACAACGTTCTCGTCGTAGTAGCCGTGCCAGGCGTTGTGGGGGGTCCGCCCCTCGAACGCCGGTATGTACTTGCTCAAGACCGGATATATCCCGTAACGCCAGAGGCCCTCCTCGACGCCGGTCTCCTCGAAGCCGTAGGGCCTTCTGTCCGCCAGCCCTATCCAGAAGTTCCCCTCGTCGGGCTCCGGCCTTATATATATCCCGCGCGGCAGTATCAGGAAGGGCATAGAGCCCTCCCCCGTGAGCGAGTCGTCGTAGAGCATGGTCCTTAGCTCCCCCTCGGCCCTCACCACGAAGACCTGCCTCTTCCTAGGCCTCAAGGGCAGTCCGTACCCCAACGCGGCGGCCAGATCCCCTGTCCAGGCGCCTGTGGCGAGGACGACGGCATCCGCCTCGACATCGCCGGCGCTTGTGGATATACCCCCTATCTCGTAGTCCTGCCACGCGAAGGGCTCGCCCGGGATCCCCAGCGGCTTCTTGGGCCTGGCCAAAAGGCCCGTCATCTTGACCCCGTAGACGGCTTTGCCCCCCATCTTCATGAACTGCTCCTCGTAGTAGCGCAGTACCTTCTCAGGGTCGAGGATCCCGGCGTCTCTTATTAGGATCCCCGTCTCCACGTCGTAGAGCCCCATCTCCCTAGCCTCCTCGTCCTCGGTAACCTTGGCCCTGACGCCGCGCGGAGGATCCACGAAGTCTATGGAGAGGCCCATGGCCTTGAGCTCGCTGACGACAGGCCTCAAGCTGGCGGCCTCAGCCTCGCCAGCCAGGAACAGATACCCCACAAACCTCATGGAGAGGTTGCGGCCCCCCTTCTGTACAGATCTATAGAAGTCTATAGTTGTCTTGGCCAGAAGCCTGTTGAGCCGCGATGTGAATATGGTCCTGAAGGCGGCCGCGGATCTGCCGGTGTCCCCCATGCCGGCCCCCGCCATCATGTCGACTACAGTCACCTCGGAGCTCGGCGCAATTCTTTTAAGATGGTAGGCGGTCGCCATGCCGACGATGCCGGCGCCGACAACCACTATCTTCATGTCGGGGGATAAATAGGCCTATATATCTGTAGGCCGCCGAGATGGCGAATATGTTTTTATAGTAGACGCGTTTCTATTGCGTGGAGCAACAAACTCCATTAAACATATTGAGGGAGAAGGGATATAGGCTGACCCCCCAGAGGATAGAGGTCGTGAAGCTAGTGCTGGAGAAGCTCGAGAGGAAGGAACACCCCTCGTTTAACGATATTCTGAACGAGGTTAAGTCCAGAATGCCCAGCATAAGCGCCAGCACAGTATATAATATACTAAAACTGCTTGAGGACAACGGCGTGATAGTATCGTTCGAACACAACGGGCGGACCTACTACGACAAGGTGGAGCCCCACATAAACGTGGTATGCGCCGATACGGGCAAGGTGCTCGATATATATAACGAGAAGATATTGGAGGAGTTGAGGAACGCGGGCGTGGTGCCCACATCGGTGGTCGTTAAGGCCATCTGCGGCAAGTGATGAGGTAAACCGCGCCGCCGATAGGTGATCGGAGAATCCACAGCTGAATCGATTTAAACTGCTGGACGGATATCGCCATGTCTATTAGGTTTGAGGTCATCGACGTGCCGATACCCGAGGGCGCCAACGTGATAATCGGGCATGCCCACTTCATCAAGACCGTGGAGGATCTCTACGAGGCGTTGGTCAACAGCGTGCCCGGGATCAAGTTCGGCCTGGCCTTCTGCGAGGCCTCCGGAAAGCGCCTGGTAAGGCATGAGGGCAACGACGAGGAGTTGAGGAAGTTGGCGATAGACGTAGCGTCCAAGATAGGCGCCGGCCACACGTTCGTGATATACATAAAGAACGCCTACCCGATCAACGTGCTGAACGCCGTGAAGCACGTGCCGGAGGTAGTCAGGATATACGTAGCCACGGCGAACCCGCTCAAGGTGATCGTAGCCGAGGTAGAGCCGGAGCGGCGCGGCGTTATCGGCGTGGTGGACGGCCACTCCCCCCTAGGCGTCGAGGGGGATAAGGACAGGGAGGAGAGGAAGGCGTTTTTGAGAAAGATAGGCTATAAGCTTTAGACAAAAAACCTGTGGACTTTTTGTCTAGAGTCTTGGGCGATCCCGGGAGGGAGATAGTCTACGTGAAGACAGATACGCCGGAGCCGCTCGAGCTCTGTTGCGACGTGGGAGTTGCGTTGAGGGCCGAGGTGGCAGACGCGCTCAGGAAGTCTGGAGTGGAGATGCTGTACCCGTTCCAGTACGACGCAATTCAGAGCATAAGGTCGGGAAAGGACACCGTCATAATCGCCGGGACAGGCCTCGGCAAGACCGAGGCGTTCCTGGCGCCCATATTGGAGGAGAGCCTGGACACCTTCAAGACCCCCGTGGCAGTGGTCATGTACCCCACGAAGGCACTGGCGAGAGATCAGCTGGGGAGGATAAGGGCGTTGGCGGATAGGCTGGGCGTCAGGGCCATGGTCTACGACGGCGACACGCCGCCGAGGGAGAGAAGGATTCTATACCAGACGCCGCCCCATATCCTGGTGACAAACCCCGACATGGTGAGCCAGGCCCTCATGTACGTCCCGAAGTTCCGGCAACTCCTATCGAGGGCCAGATACGTGGTCCTCGACGACTTCCATGTGTACAGCGGGGTGCTGGGCTCCCACATGTTCTATCTGCTTAGGAGGATGGAGCGCTTCGTGAAGCCGCAGTTCGTGGCCACGTCTGCCACCTTGGGCAATCCCGCCGAGTTCGCCGAGTTGTTGCTCAACAGGAAGGTGAACGTCGTGCAGGGGCCTAGGGGGAGGCGCGGCGAGCTGGTGCAGGTCCTCGTAAGGCCGCGTTTTAGGTCTAAGTGGGCCGAGGCGGCCGGCTTGGCCAAGATCTGCATAGACGAGGATCTCAAGTGTCTCGTCTTCACCGACAGCCATAGGTACAGCGAGATGATATATAGGGCGTTGAGGCTGGAGGGCTACGGCGGGAGCGCCGCGGTCCATAGAGCCGGGCTCGGGGCCGAGGAGAGGAGCAACGTCGAGGAGGCGTTCAAGAAAGGCGAGATAAATGTCGTCATAGCCACCCCTACGTTGGAGCTAGGCGTAGATATCGGCGACGTCGACGCGGCCGTGCTGGCCTCCGTCCCGCCGACGTTCAACAGATATCTGCAGAGGGTGGGCAGAGTGGGGAGGAGGGGACAGACGGGGTACGTGGTGCAGATACTCGGAAACGACCCCATATCGAGCTACTACAGGAACTACCCAGACGAGTTCTTCGCCAGATCGCCGGAGCCTCTAGGGCTCGAGCGGGAGAACGAGGACGTGGCGTCCCTCCACACGCTGGCGATGGCCCTCGACAGGCCCATAAGGGAGGACGAGCTCGCCCCCTACCAGCTCCCGTTGTTGAGGGAGCTCGCGTCGGCCGGCTATTTGGAGAAGAGGGGCCGGTTCTACTTCATAACCAAGACGGGCCGCGAGAAGCTGGCCGACCTATCGCTTCGCGGAAGCCCGCACGTGGTGAAGATCAAGACGGCTGACGGCAAGCTCTTAGGCCATAGGGAGCTCCCGCTCGCCCTATATGAGCTACACCCCGAGGCGATATACGCCCACGGCGGCGCTACGTACATCGTGAAGTCGCTGGATCTAGCTAGAAGGGTCGCCGTCGTGGAGCCGGTAGACGCCGAGGATCTGACGACCCAAGCCTTGGAGGATATGGAGCCGTACATGGAGGAGGTGCTGGAGGAGGGCAAGGTGGAGGGGATCCCCTACCAGTACGGCAAGTTGAGGATAAGGATAACCGTCTACGGCTACGCCCTCAAGAGATTCACGACCGACGAGACCCTCGGGGAATACCCCATAGAGCCGGTCTCATACGAGTTCAGGACAAAAGGGGCCGTCTTCTACATGCCTCTGTTGAGATACAGCCCCAACGACGCGGTCGATTGGGAAGAGAGGGCTAAGGGCTACCACGCCACGGAGCACGTCCTCATATCGGCCGCCGAGATAGCGGTAGGCGCCTCCAAGACGGATCTAGGCGGCATAAGCTACCCGGACGGCGTCGTGGTGATATACGACTCCCATATAGGGGGAAACGGGACCTCGCGGCTACTTCTCCGGAACTTCAGAAGGGCGGCCGAAATAGCGTTGAGGATAGTTAGAGGGTGCGACTGCGTGGACGGGTGCCCTAAATGTGTGTATAGTCCGTATTGTGGAAACAACAACAAGATGTTGTCCAGGAGAAACGCGGTGAGGGTGTTGGAGCGCGTCCTCAGCGGCGAGGGCCCGTCGACGGCTGGCGAGATCCCCAAGTCGTCGAGGGGGATCGTGTAGCCTACCCTATCCAGACGAGGCCCTCCTCGTCTATCTGCTCCCTCCCTCTGCCGGCCCTCACCGAATTGGCCTTATGCGTCAAGCGTAGGTCCTCCGCCGCTTGTAGGGCGGGCTCGGGGACATAGAGGTCGGCGTTTAGAGGATCGGCGAGGCTCATGCCTTTTCTATTCTTATAGCGCCATACGGCGCTGTTTATCTTCTTGACAAGCACAAAGAGCGACGCGTCGCCCCTCCACTCGGGCGGAGGATCCTCTATCCGCTCCCTATGGATAGATCTGCCGTATAGCTCCCGCCATATCTTGTCAGTCACGAAGGGCATTATGGGGGCCAGGAGCTTTAGGCCGTACTTCAACACGGCGTATAGTGTGAACACAGCGCCGTTCTGCTCCTCAGACGAGAAGACGCCCTCCCTGTTGTAGGCCCTCGACTTGACAGTCTCTATGTAGTGGTCGGCGAACTCGTGCCACAAGAAGTCGTAGAGCGTTAGGGCGGGCTCGTAGACGTCGAACTCGGAATAGGCCTTTATCGCCGCGGCGGCCACCTCGTAGGTCCTCGCCAGCATGGCCCTATCTATAGGCATCAGCTTGTAGCTCGAGGGCTCCTCGAAGGACGAGACGAAACGGGCTATGTTCCAGATCTTCGTGGCGAAGTCCCTCCCCTCCTTTATCAGAGACTCCAGATAGCGGTAGTCGCTCCCCAGCCTGGCGGCCGCCGCTGCCCAGAACCGCGCCGCGTCTCCGCCGTATTTCTGGACGGGCGGCAACGGGTCTATTATATTGCCCTTGGACTTATGCATGGCCTCTCCCTTCTCGTCTAGGCCCATCCCGCTGATCCTGACGTACTTAAACGGCACCTTGTCGTGCAACAAATAGGCTCTGAGCAACGAGTAGTAGAGCCACGTGCGGATTATCTCGTAGCCTTGCGGCCTCAATATCTTGTCGGGGTACACCCTCTCGAAGATGCCCAAGCCCTTGGTGTAGCCGGCCGCGTACATCCAGCTAATCGACGAGTCGAACCAGGTATCGAGCACTCTGACGTCGCCCACCAGCTCGCCGTCTGGGCACTGCGTCTTGACCTCGGGCGGAGGCTGATCGCGCCACGGCCTGTAGTACCGCCCTCCCTCGGGGACTATCGGTATCAGCTGGTCGCCCTTTTTGCAGTACCAGAGTGGGACCTCCGTGGCGTAGTAGCGGCGCCGCGAGACAGGCCAGTCGAGCTCCAGCGATTTTATCCAGTCCTTGAGCATGTTCTTGAACTCGGGCGGCCTGAACTCCATATGGTCCGCCAGCTCGAGCAGTCGCTCCTTGAACTTGAGCTGATGCACGAACAGCTCCCTAGTAGTTATTATCTCCAGCGGAGTCCCGCAACGCCAGCAGACGGGCACTGTGTGGTGTAGCGGCTCCCTCTTCACTATCAAGCCCTCCCTCGAAAGATCCTCGACTATCTTGGCCCTCGCCTCCCTTATGGAGAGGCCCGCATATGGCCCCTCCTTCATGCGGCCTTTCTCGTCCACTATGACCTTTATGGGCAACTTAAGCTCGTTAACTATGGCGAGGTCTCGGGTGTCGCCGAACGTTGAGATCATGACTAGGCCGGTCCCGAAGTTGGGGTTCGCCGCTGGGTGCGGCAATATCGGGACCTCCTGGCCCACGGGGGGCACGACGGCGTGTAGACCCTCCAGGCGTTTATATCTGCCGTCGCCTGGGTTGAAGATGACGGCCACGGTCGCGGGGAGGAGCTCCGGCCGCGTGGTCGCTATTATTATATCCTCGCCGGTCTCCTTCACTCTGAACTTTATATAGTTGAGGAACGTGTCCTCCTCCTTGTACTCTACCTCGGCCTCCGCCAACGCCGTGCGGCACCGGGGACACCAGAGGGTGGGCCTCTCGGCCTCGTAAATTAAGCCGCGCCTCCACAGCTCTATGAAGGTCTTCTGGGTCATTGCGCGGTACTCCTCGCTGTCGGTCCCCTTGTCCCAGTACGTGAACGACATGCCCCACCTACGGAATATCGCCACGAACTCCTTCTCCAAGCTGTCGAGCTCCGCCTTGCACATCTCCAGGAACTTCTCCCTAGGAACCTCGTGGGCGTTTATCCCGTACTTCCTCTCCACCTGGACCTCCACCGGCAGGCCGTTGCGGTCTAGGTAGAACGGAAAGATCACGTTGTACCCCCGCATTCTGAAGAACCTCGCCACCATGTCTATCTGGGCGTAGTGCGCCGTGCCGCCTATGTGCGGCCTGCCCGAGGGATAAGGAGGCGGCGTGTCTATAACCAGATAGTCGCCGTCTGGGTTTATCCTTATTGCGAAGAGCCCCTCTCTCTCCCAAGCTCTTATGAGATCCTCCTCCCACTCAAGCCGCCATCTAGCCTCCTTTAGCCTCGGCACTGGGGGTAGTACATAACGGCTTTTTAATATCATCTCTAGCTCGGATATAGGGGCAAAGGCCTAACTAGGAGAGCCCTGCGCGAAACGGCCTATCGTCTCCGGCGTTTACGTCGTCGGGGACGCCTCTCAGGCAAAGATTTTTATATCGAGCGTATTGGGGTCCGATGCTGAATCGTGAGTTGTACCTTATCGTCAATAATCTGGGAGGTAAAATAGGCGAGTTCCTCGTGGAGCTGAACTTCGACCAGCCGGGCATATTAGCAGCTCTCTCCAACGTGTTCGCCGACAGCAACGCGAACATACTGAATATAGCCATGGACTCGGGCCGTACTAAGATCCACTTCATCGTCGACGTGACCACCGTCGACGAGCAGGACCTGGAGGAGCTCCCCAAGAGGCTGGGGATGTTCGCCTTTGTGAAGAAAGTCCACCACAGACTGGCCTCGCGGAGGATCTTCGTGCCGAGATGGATCTCCCACGTCATAAACAACGAGCCGGCGCTAGCCGTTGAGAGGGACTTCGTGGCCAAGCTGGCCGACTTGGACAAGCTGGCGCTCGACATGGCGAGGAGAGACGCCGAGATTGTCAAATCGGCTCTTCAGGACGGCGATATAGAGGAGCTACACGAGGCGGCCTACGTGGTCCAGCTGAGGGGCTTGGCGACAGTCCAGGAGGACAACAGCACCAAGAACCTAGTGAACGTCAAATACTGCAGGACGGTGTACCCGCTCTTCAGAAGGTATATTGACACCTTCATATCGTCCATATCAAACAGGGGCTATAGGCTACTGGACGAGGGCGGGTGTATCAGACTTCAGATAGCTTGAGATAGCCCTCAGATATCCGTCGAGGAGGCCGGCCTTTTCGAAAAGCTCGCAGGCCCTACACACCTCCCTAGACGAGGGGGCTCCGCAGTACTTGCACCGGCTGTACGGGACCTCCTGGCCGCGCAACACCTCTCCTAGCCGCCGCCCGAAACTGACCAGGTTGTACTTCACGTTTGGCATCCTCTCCTCGAGCTCGGCCAGCATGAACTTGAGGCCGTATCGCGGGTTCGTATACACGTACGGGCACTCGAGCTCCATCAGCGGTATGCCGTGGTAGTGGGCGTATACGGCTATTTCCTCCTCTCTTATATACTTCAACGGCTTTATCCTCCTCACGAGGTCCTTCTCCTCAGCATCGTCTAGGTCGAGCCAAGCGAAGCGCTTGAGGTTTCCCATCAACACGTTCAATAGGACTGTCTGGGCCTCGTCGTCTAGGTTGTGCGCCGTGGCGATCTTAGTCCAGCCGCGCCTCTTGCCTATCAAGTTCATGGCCTTACGCCTCAAGATGCCGTCGATGGCGCACATGTGTATATCAACTCCGCTCTTCCAAAGACGCTCGGCCAATTCCAACGCCGAGTACCCGAACACCTCCTTGAAGTTGAACACGGAATAGGCCACGCCGTAGCGCCCGGCCAGCTCCTTGACGAAGTCCGCCCTGGACATTCTGTAGAAACAGCTGTAGGGATGGCCCTCGTTGATCGTGAACGCCTCGAGCTCGACGTCCTTGAGGCGCCCCCTTGCCTTAAGCTTGCCGAGAATGTCGAGGAGGACTAGGCTGTCCTTCCCCCCGGATATGGCGACGGCGACTCTGTCCCCGGGCTCTATCATCCTCTCGTCGCGGATGGTGCGCCACACCTTCTCCTCCATAGATTTGAACAAGCAGTTGAGGCAGAGCCTCTCGCCGCTACTCCGGCGGAGGAACTGGGCCTGCCTCTTGCCGCACGAGGTACAAACGGCGGTCATTCCAAGTGGGGTATCGCCCCGTGTTTCTTCTCCGCCTTCTCTATCTGGATAGTGTAGGTGTCCAGTCTCGTTCTGAATATGTAGAACACCGTGCCGCAGTGCTTGCACCTGGCTATCATTATCGTGTTCTCGGGACCCTTGTGCCGGTACGTATGCGGCGGCGGCATCGCCTCCCACTCGGGAAGATTACATACGGGGCAGAATATGGACACGAGAGAAGCCCTCGAAATTGGTTTATATGATTTTAGGATGATCTCGAAAATATAGCGCCGAGGCCGTAGGTGCTTATATTTACACCGATATCACTTCATGAAGCTGGTCCAGCCGTCCGCCCGCCTGCTGGGGAGTTGGGGCTCCGAGGCCCTCGTCTCCGCCTTGACGGACGTCCTCTACAGAGGCGCGCCTCCCGACGTCGGGGCGCAGGATCCGGACGTAGTGGCCAGGAGGATCTCCGGATTCTACAGACAGGGCCACTGGTCGGTCTTCGAGTTCATGGGGGCGCAGTTCCTCGTGGAGTGCTCTAGGGCCTGCCACACCCAGTTCATAAGGCACAGGATGGCCTCCTACTGGGCCGAGTCCCAGCGGTACGTGGACTACTCCAAGAGGGAGATCAGGTTCGTGGCGCCCCTCGGCTTCCCCGAGGACGTCTTGAGGAGGGCCTACGAGGACTACGTCAAGCTGAGGGAGTCGTTCAAGCCGGAGTACGCCAGGATGGCCCTCCCGAACGCCGCCGCGGTCAGATTCGCAGTCCAGATGAACGCCAGGGAGCTCCTCCTCAACTTCGTCCCGTTGAGGTGCGCCGCGGCGGCACAAGCCGAGATAAGGCACGTGTGCTGGCAGATGTTCGCGGCGGCGTGGAGGCTCTGGCCCAACCTCGCCAAGCTGGTGTGGGACGATCTGCCCAACCTCCACCGCGACTTCTGCACCAAGGTGCCCAAGGGCCGGGACTGCCGCCTATACGCCGTAGAAGACGCCGAGAGGATCCACGGCCCCCTCCCGGAGAAGCCGTGGCTGGAACAGGCCGTATTAAGATCCTCATAAGAGGCCTGGAGCCGGGCTCGGCGTACCTCGCCTATCTCCTTGCCAAGTCGGGCGACCGCGTGGCGATCCAGACGGCGAGGCCCGTTGACGTGTATCTATACGATCTGCCTCCGCCAAACCTCTTCCTCAGGGCCGGCTTCTTGCGCGACCTACTGCTGGTCGACTTCGTCGACTCGGCGGACCCGAGAGCGTTCGATGTGGTCGTCGATTCCTGCGACGTGGAGCAGGACGACGTGTTGAGGCTCTACGAAGGCGGCGGGGTGTTCTACGTGAAGCAAGATCCCTGGCTGTCGGCGACCCTTTCGCTCTCCCGCGGCCTTCCGGCCCCCAACGTGGTCGACCTCCCCGTGGATAGGACCGACAGATACGAGGAGGTGGAGCTGAGGATCCGCGAGTACGCCGGGGCGCCGTATTCCCTATGCAGGGCGCTCGACGCCGCCTCCGGGAAGCCGTACGTCCCTCTGAGGACCCTCGAACGGATCTATATGGCGGCCGACTTGTTCAAGGAGTTGAAGGGGCTAGGCGGTCGGCCGGCCAACCTCAGGCTGGAATACGCCGTGGGCCGCGACGTCTTCTTCATGGGGATAGGCCAAGAGAAAGCCGGCAAGCTGTCACGCGTAACAGCCGGCGGCTTGACTGTGTGGGCCTACGGGGAGGGGGCCGCCGTCAACTACCTGTTGATAAAAGGCGACGCGCGTAGCTTCAAGTCAGCGCTCTACATCTACAACGGGCTGAGGCTCGACCGCCTGTTCTTCCTCTACGACATAGCGCCCGAGAGGGGCGCCGTAAACGTGGCGGCGTTGGGCCACCTTACGAGGCACGGGAGGAGCGGCGACGACATAAAATATAAAAACGCCAGCTAGGGAGGGAGCGATGGCCAAATCGGCGTATGCCTACATGGCGATGTGGTACTCGAGTGAGGGGCGGGAGGTCGAGGAGAAGGTGATGAGGACGAGGCTCATACAATGGCGCAGGGAGCCGGCCATAGTGAGGGTGGAGAGGCCGACCCGCCTTAACAGAGCTAGGTCGTTGGGCTATAAGGCCAAGCAAGGCGTCGTGGTCGTCAGGGTGAGGGTCAGGCGCGGGCCGTTCAACAGGAGGAGGCCGGACTCCGGCAGGAGGCCCAAGAGGATGGGCGTCTACGGCATAACTCTGTGGAAGAGCTGGCAACAGGTGGCCGAGGAGAGGGCCGCGCGGCGCTACCCCAATCTGGAGGTGTTGGGTAGCTACTGGGTCGCCGACGACGGCATGTACCGGTACTTCGAGGTGATCATGATAGATCCCAACGCGCCCACCGTTAAGAACGATCCCGACTACGCCGGGATAGTCGGCAGGAAGTCCAAGCGCAGGTGGAAGGCCAGGAGGCTGAGGCAGAAGCAAAAGAGGTTGATAGAGAAGCTCCGCGAGACTCTCCTGCCCAAGCTCAAGGGCGGAGAGGCGAAGTGAGATGCGTAGCGGAGATCAGCGTATTGGTCCACGCCACTGAGGATCTCGACAAGGTCATAGAGTCGCTGAGGCGATTCTTCGGGGATCTCCCCTACGTCATACAGAAGCTGGAGGGGCATTACGGAAACCCGATCTACCTCATAACAGCGCTCCAGCCCGACTGTGCTCGGTTGTTGGAGAGGCTGTGTCCCGCCGTCTCTAAGGCGCAACAAGAGGGCGAGTGGTTCGTGCGTCTGGATAAACAAAGGCTGGTGCGGGGCGAGGTCGCTCTCTCGAACTCCGACGACGTGGTCAGAATACGCATCAAGGGTGGGAGGTGTGGCGGTTAGGATAAGGCGGGGCTACGTCGAGTGGGATCTCGCCGACGCGGCGGCTGAGGATCTGTTATGGGAAGTAGGCGTGAGGGCCGCGTTGGTCAGACAAGGCGTGACTACGGAGCGCATAGCGCCGGCGGTCAGAGGCGTCGACGTAAGGGTGGTGGAGGTGCCCAATAGGTCTAAGTTCAACGTGTACGTGTATAGGGAGGATGTCCAAGTGCTGTCGGTCAACCCCAGGGACGTGTTGACGCGCGACCAAGTCAAGGCGGCGCTGAAGATGGGCAAATACATAGAGGTGAGGCTGAGGCCGCTCCTGGGCGATCTAGAGCTCCTCATGGAATGGCTCGACGTCCTGGAGCCTGAAAACACGCTCTTCTCGACGCCTGTGGAGTCGCCTAGAGACGTGAAATCGCCTAGGGACGTGGAGAGCCTGCTAGTCGAGCTGACGGGGGACAGCTCGTGGAGGATGCCCTTCGAAAGGGGGCTTGAGATCATGGCCACGTTACTGGCGTCCCATGAATAGATACCTTCTAATAAGAGCCGAGGATCCGCCGTCGTGTCTCGAGGCACTGGGCGACTACTTCATGGCGGTGGTTGGCCTCAAGTTCAGGTTAGTCAAGTTCAACGTGGTGGGGATATACGACGACGTGATAGTGCTTGGGGTGCCCCGGAATCTGGTCGGCAAGGCCAGAGCGCTGGTGGCCCTCCTCGACGGTTGCAGAACTGTGAGGGTCAAAGGGACCGTCAAGTCGGCGAGGAGGACGGCTATGTCGATAAGACGGCCCTCAAAGGCTTAAAAGACCGGCCGCCAGCTCTATCGAGTGATGAGGGGTATCAACTCGCGCGAGTCGTGGCGTGCTCGCGACGGACTGAAATTGTCGGCGTCTGCTACCTCTTTATCTTCTCCAGCAACCTCTCGACTATAAACGGGGCCGGGTTTATGCCGGTCGCCGCCTTAAAGCCCTGCCAAGACATCGTCGGGTTCACCTCGAACACGTAGTAGCCCTCCTTGGTCTCCGCTATGTCGACCCCGCCGTACTCTAGGTTGAGCACCTCGACAGCCCTCACTGCGAGCTCCTCCAGCTCCTTGGTGAGTCTGGCCGGCTCAGGCCTGGCTCCCTGCGCCACGTTAGTCTTCCAGCCAGCCGCCCTTCTGAACTCGGCGCCTATAGCCCTCCCGCCCACTACCACCACCCTATAGTCGCCGCCGTTTTTCTCCACGAACTTCTGGACGTAAAACGGCTTGTTCAGGTTGGTCAACATGGAGAAGACGTGCATGGCCACGTCGGGGTTGTCGAGCCTGAATACGCCGTATCCCATACTGCCTCTGAGCGGCTTGACGACGACGTCGCCGAAGGCCGAGACGGCCCTATATGCGGCGAACATGTTCTCGCTGACCAAAGTCGGCGGGACGGGGATGCCGGCCTTGGAGAGCACCGCCGCGCTGGCCAGCTTATCGCTGGCGACTACCCAGCTCATGACGGGGTTCAACACAACGGCGCCCGCCATCTCCACAGCCCTGGCGGCGAACACCCTATACGAGAACTGCTCGAAGTCGCGGAAAATCCCCAAGTGCCTCAAGATAGCTCCCGGCACCTCCACCTTGGCCGGCTCCCCTCTGCCTACGCCCTGCCATATCTCCACGCCGCCCTGTAGCCTGACCTCCAACATATCGATATATATCCTGACAGGCCGGTGTCCCCTCTCGACTATGGCGTTCTCGAGATCCGCCACATCGCCGGGGTGGAATTCCACCTCGTAGGGCCTGATGATGCCGATATCCACGTCGGGCCTCAAGGGGGTAGATTAAAAGAATTCGAACGGGCCCAGGTCAACGCCGCGCAGATCGCGGCAGAGGGCGGGCAGTAGATATCTAGCCACCAGTTCCGGATCCAAGACCTTAAGCGTCTTGATCTGGGAAGCTACAGACGCGACAGGTTGCCCCACTATCTGGAGGGCGGGATTGTATAGCTGGCACCCCTGAGGGTGGTCGTACAAGGCTATTGGCTCGGGCGCTATCTCCTTACAAGACCCGGCCTCGCACAGATATATGCCTGACGGCCTCTGGATCAAGTACTTGTCGGGGCCCAGCGGGACTATGGGGCCCACTGGGCATAGGCACTCGCCTCCTGCGGCACTATAGAGCTCTAGCAGGACCTTGACGACGCCCTCCTCGCCGAGCTTCTGCCTATACCGCTCGTAGAATGTCTGGACTGGCTTCTTTATGTTGCCGCTTATCCTCAACCCGAGGGCCTTCTTGGCGTCGTCCGGATCCGCGCCGAGCGCTACCAGGACGCCTATGAGGTCGTAGCGGCTTATGCCGTATTCCTCCATGATCTTGACGCCGCGCTCTAAAAGAGCTGAGGAGTTCCTGGCGGGGCACTGGATATCCACCACCGTGGACTCGCAGATCTTGACGGCGGAGGTTTGAGCCATGTAGGTATTTATGCCCTATTAAAATTAGCCCCGCTACTAGCCGACTCTGCCGAGCTTCGAGAACTCCAGCTCCAAGACGCGTTGTAGAACCACCGCGTATTCGAACGGCAAGTCCTTGACTACATCCGACACAAAGCCCAGGACTATGGAGGCCTTCGCCTCGTCCTCCGTGAAGCCTCTGGATCTGAGGTACATGAGCTTCTCCTCGGATATTCTGCTGGCCGTGGCCTCGTGCGTGACTACTGCGGTGTCCTCGAACACCTGGTCGTGCGGGATAGTGATGTTGGCCGAGTCGCCGTCGAGGACCAAGGCGTCGCACTGGACGTGGCTTCTGGCGTATTTGGCCCCCTTAGCCACGTAGACCATGCCCCTGTACACCGACGTGCCTCCCCTCGCCGATATGCTCTTGTTGACGACCCTGCTCTTGGTGTCCGGGGCCAGATGCCACACCTTGGCCCCGTTCTCCTTCCAGAGGCCGCCGTTGGCGGCGGTTATTCCGTAGATCTCCGTGGAGGCCCCCTCGCCCTTAAGTATAGTCGACGGGAACGTGTACGTCGTCTTGCTGCCTATACTGCCCTCGACCCACTGGACGTGGGCCTTGGCCTCCGCCACCGCCCTCTTGTTGTTGAAGTTGACTATGTCGCGGGACCAGTTCTGGACGGTCGTGATCTTGAGATCGGCGCCTTCGTGGGCGTAGCCCTCCACCATCCCGTTATGGAAGCTGTACTTGAGGAGCCGCGGCGCCGAGCAAGCCTCTATCCAGTGGACGTACGCCCCCCTATCGGCGACCACTATGCTGTGCTCCATCTGGCTCTCCTGGGAGCCGCCGATCAGGAAAAACGTCTCCAGCGGTTGCTCTATCCTCACGCCGGGGGGCACGTATATGAACGTGCCGCCGGACCAGAGCGCCCCGTGGAGGGCGGCGAACTTGTGCTCGGCCGGGAAGACCCTCATGAAGTACTGCTTCACCAGATCGGGGTACTTCTTGACCGCCTCCTCCATGGGGAGCATAATGACGCCCTTCTCCTGGAGCTTTTTCTTGAAGTTGAAGTAGACTATCTCGCTGTCGAACTGGGTGGCGAGGCCGAGAAGGGCCTTGGCCTCCATCTCGGGCAGGCCGAGCTTCTCGTAGTACTCCCTGATCTCCTTGGGGAGCTCGTCCCAGCTCTTCACCGTCTCGGTCTGCGGCTTGGCGTAGTGGGCCAGCGCCTCGAGGTCCACCTCCCCAATGCCTCTCACCCACCTCGGCGTCGGGAGCTTCTCGAACAGCTCCAGCATCCTCAGCCTAAGCCGCCGCATCCAGTCGGGCTCCCCCTTTAGGCGGCTGATCTCCTCCACCATATCCCTAGTTATCCTCCCCTTGAGCTCAACCGCGTAGGGGACAGGCTTGGCCACCCCCAACAGCTCCGAGACGTGCTCAGCCTCCGCAACCACGTTGCCGACCTCGGCGATTCCCTGTTCCATGTAGGAATCTCGAATGATAGTTATATTGTTGCCGACCCGCTAGGGGAGGCCCGACTCCTTGAAGAGCTGTTCGTATCCTGCCTCCTCGACCTTCCTGGCTATCTCGGGCCCTCCCTCAAGGACGAGCCTGCCGTCGTACATGACGTAGACCCTGTCGGGCTCCAGGAACTTCAAGATGCGCGCGTAGTGCGTCGACAGGAGCACGCCCGTCCCGCCCTCAACTAGCCTCGTCAAGGCCTTGCTCACGGCTGCCATGCCGTCCACGTCGAGGCCCGAGTCGGGCTCGTCGAGGATGGCTATCGACGGCTTCACCATCAAAGCCAGCAGGACCTCGGCGCGTTTGAACTCGCCGCCGCTGAAGCCGGCCCCTATTCCTCTATTGAATACGTCGGGCCTCAGCCCGAGCTCGCCGGCGAGCTTATACGCCTCGCCCAGCCTCGGATTGGCATCGCCGAGCTTCTTGCCCGCCCTCTTGTTAAGCATCGCTTGTATCAAAAAGGCGAAGCGGACCTCGGGAACCGCGATGGGGGACTGGAACCCGACGAAGATGCCTTTGGCGAACCGCTCCTCGGGGGCGAGACCCTTTATGGACACGCCGTCTAGGAGAATGTCGCCGTCCACGACCTCATAGCGAGGGTTGCCCGCTATGGTCTGGAACAACGTGGACTTGCCGCTACCGTTGGGCCCCATCAAGGCCACCACCTCGCCGGACTTGACCGACAGAGTGACGCCTCTAAGTATCCTCTTGCCGTCTACGGCGACGTGCAGATTCCTAATCTCCAACACCGCCATGTCCGGTTCCCCGAAATGAGCTTAAAAATTCGGATCCGTAGTATCCGCGGTGATTGGGGCTGGGTTCCCGAGGGGCTACGCCCGGTGACGATTTAGGAGCCAGCTGACTAAATAGGGCTATATAACTTTAATAGAAGGTAGGTATGTGTAGACATGCCGCCCAAATGGCACTGGCCCCAGATAGATCCCGACAAGGTGCCCGCGATGAGGGTGGAGCCGCCCGGCCCGAAGGCGCTGGAGGTGATCAGGAGGGACGAGGCGGTGCTCATGCAGTCGTTCGTCCGCTGGTATCCTCTCGTCATCGCCAGAGGCTACGGCCCCGTCGTCGAGGACGTAGACGGCAACCTCTATATCGACTACAACGCCGGCATAGCCGTCACGGCGACCGGACACGCCCACCCCAAAGTCGTGGAGGCCATCCGGCGACAGTCGGAGCTATTCCTCCACTACTCCCTCACCGACTTCTACTACGAGATCGCGGTTAGGCTGGCCGAGAAGCTCGTCTCCATAGCCCCCATCTCCGGCCAAAAGAAGGTCTTCTTCACAAACAGCGGCACCGAGTCCATCGAGGGTCTGGTCAAGATAGCCAGGGGATACTTCAAGGGGCAGAGGCCCTACATAATAGCGTTCTACGGCGCGTTCCACGGCAGGACCTACGCCTCAATGTCTCTCACGGCGTCCAAGCCGGTGCACAGGAAGTACTTCTCGCCCATGATGCCCAACGTGGTGCACGTGCCCTATCCCCACCCCGTCCACTGCCCCTTCAAGGCCAAAGATCCCGAGGAGTGCGGTCAGTACGCGCTCGAGTTCATCGAGGAGTGGGTCTTCAAGAGGCTCGTCAGCCCGGACGAGGTAGCCGCCGTGTTGATAGAGCCGATACAGGGTGAAGGGGGATACGTAGTGCCTCCGCGAGGATTCATGCAAGGCCTCCGCAAGATCACCAGAGAGCACGGGATACTGCTTGCGGTAGACGAGGTCCAGACAGGCTTCGGGAGGACCGGCCGTTGGTTCGCCGTCGAGCACTTCGGCGTCGAGCCGGATCTGATCGCGACCGCCAAGGCCATAGCCTCCGGCTTGCCGATGGGCGCCATAATAGGCAGAGCCGACGTGATGTCGCTCCCCAAGGGCGCCCACGCCAACACCTTCGGCGGGAATCCCGTGGCGGCCGCCGCGTCCCTAGCCACTATAGACGTAATAGAGGAGGAAGGCCTTCTGGAACACGCCGCGAGGCTAGGCGACGAGATCAAGAAGGCCTTGGCGGAGGAGCTGAAGGGCAGACACGACGTGAGGGGCCTCGGCTTGATGATAGGCGTCGAGCTCCTCGACGAGGGGAGGAAGCCTGCCAAATACCTAGACGAGGTCCTGCTGAAGAGCTTCAAGCGCGGTCTGGCTGTTATAGGCGCCGGCCTCTCGACCGTGAGGATCGCACCGCCGTTAGTGATACCGGAGAGGATGGCTATGAGAGGAGTGGAAATATTACTGGACGTTCTTAAGGCCCACTAGGCGCTTTTTGGTCTTCCGTCCGATCTCCTCCTCCAGATACCACTCGACGACGAAGTCCTCCTCGTCCGCTATCAATAAGGCCGCCTGGTAAGCTTCATCCCAGCTCTCTGCCTCGTACGCCACGTCCCACTCCCTCAGCTCGTCGACATCGGAAGGCCGGCCCGTCACTAGGACGCGGCCTTCCTTCCAGTCTACTAATACCCAGTACATGTAGATACATCGATATTAATTTAAAAGAAAGCTTTTTAGCTAAGACTCCAGAACGACCGCCCGATTCTGAAAGATATTACTGAAAAATAAAAAATATAATATTGATATTGATACAATAATTGTACCAATAAATAAGTAAATCTATTTAAATATGAACAGCAAATATATCTTTATATGTGAGTGATACAAGTGAATTATTTCTCCACGTCGATAGACGTATCCCTAAAGTCGGTCTTATTTAAAAGTTTCTCCGCCAACTCCCTAGGCCTGATCTTTACAAAATCTAGATTGTACTCTCTAAGATAGTGAAAGGCCGACGATGTTATGTCGGCGGCGACGAGGATCCCCCGCGCCCGTCCGCGGGCCTTGGCCACGGCCTCTACATAGCGGCGTAGCTGAAAGACCGCCTCGTGATCTGCCACATCCCGTTTGACCTCGACGACTATATACTCGCCGTCCTTGTCGATGGCCAATATGTCTATATGTCCGGCCTCGGTGGGCACCTCGACGCCGACTACCTTAAGACCCGGCTCTATGATGTCGGGGTTCTTTACGAGCACGTCGACGACGTCCTTCTCGGTGCCGCGCAACCTCACCGACGAGCTCCCAGCATCGAAGAGGACAATCTCGAAAACCCTCTCTACCTTGAGGACCACAGACTCGCTAGGCCTAGTCCTCAAGGACTTCAGCACGAGGGTCCCGCCCTCGACAACAGCCATATTAGAGGAGCCTGGAGGGTTCCACACTAAGGGCGTCGCCTTCTCGGAGCCGTGCACCAACAACGATCCGTCCGGCTTGATTAAGATCAGGTAGGGGCCTGTCGGGAGGTCGGCCGCCGCCCGTCCCCTATATGTGCCTCCACATATGCAGAACACCGCGATAAGCCCCCTTCTGCGGTTTGTATTTATGAACGCCGCGGCCTCGCGCGGCTCCGGCTCTAGGATCCGCAACATGGAGCTACAGCGGCTCGATAATATAGGCGCTGTCCGGAAAATAATTAGCTCTATCCTAGAAGATACGGCCGCCGAGGGACGCCTCAAGCGCATCTCAACGCAACTAATTTAATTCAGCTTAGGTTTATCCTATATGGATTTGGCGGCGCTTACGGGAGCCTACGGGGTTTCCGGCTTCGAAGACGACGTAAGGCGCAAGATATTGGAGGCTGTGGGCGACGCCTCGGTGGACGATTTCGGCAATGTAGCTGTCGGCGGCAGGTCGGGGATAGCCTTCGTTGCCCATATGGACGAGGTCGGGTTGCTGGTGACCTCGATCGAGGACGACGGAAGGCTTAAGTTCAGAAAGGTCGGCGGGATCGACGACAAGATCTTGCCCGGAACCGCCGTGACGCTCTACGGCGACGGCTTCAGGTTGGAGGGGGTGATAGGCATAGCCCCTCCACACTTCCAGCAACAGCAACAACAGATCTCCTGGCAGGACCTATACATAGATATAGGCGTGTCGAGCAGACAAGAGGCGGAGTCTCTGGGGATTGCGCCGATGACGCCTGCCGCCTTCTCCAGACGCTACGCGGAGATGGGCAAGTTCATCTCGGCCACTGCCGTCGACGATAGATCGGGATGTTGGGCGCTTCTTGAGGCCTATAGGAGAGGGGCCGACGCAACTTTCGTGTGGACAGTCCAGGAGGAGGTGGGCCTCATGGGCGCGAGAGCTCTGGCTAGCAGATCCAACATAAAGAGCGCAGTGATAGTGGATACAACCGCCTGTTGCCACCCGAACTTCACGGGGGGCGTTAAGCCGGGGCAGGGACCCGTAATCAGAATTTTCGACAACTACGGCGCCTACAACAACAAGCTGGCCAAGAAGATTTTGGAAATAGCGAGGAGGAGAGGCATCCCGGTCCAGATAGGCGCAGGCGGCGGAGGGACCGACGCGGCCGCCTTCTTCGTATCGGGGATACCCGCCGTGTCCATCGGCATACTCTCGAAATACTCCCACTCGCCGGTGGAGATGGTCCACAAAGACGACTTGAGGTACACGGTGGAGCTCATAGTCGCTCTGTCCGAGGAGCTCCGCTGACCGACTCGCGGCGCCCGCCAAAACGCGCCGGAGGCGGATAACCTTAATATACGCCACCGGCGCTTTTCGGCGTGGAGGTAGTGCCCATAGCGGAGGAAAGCCTGGGGGTGAGGTCCATGGCGCTGTTCGTGAAGACGCGCGACGTGGCTATCCTGTTCGATGCAGGGATCTCCCTATCCCCCAGACGCTTTGGCCTTCCCCCACATCCATTAGAGATAAGGAGGGTGCAAGAACTGCGGGCCAAACTTCTTGAGTATGCGGCGGCCGCAGACGTGGTGACGGTATCCCACTACCATAGAGATCACTTCACTCCGTGGTACAAGAGCGTCTACATGGCCACAGACGATTCGACGTACGTCGAGATATACAAGAAGAAATTGATATTGGCGAAGTCGCCTCAGGGCATCAACTGGAGCCAGCGCAGGCGGCACTACGGCTTCAAGAAGGCTGTGGAGAAGATAGCGGAGATAGAGTACGCGGATGGCAAGAGCTATCGGTTCGACCGCACCACGGTGACCGCCTCGCCGCCGTTGCCCCACGGACCTGAAGGCGCCAAGACAGGCTTCGTGCTGGCGTTTCTGGTAGAGGACGGCGAGGAGCGCCTCCTGTATATGCCGGACGTGCAGGGGCCGGCCAACGAGGCGGCTGTCCGCTTCGCCGAGGAGGCCAGGCCGACCATAGCCGTCGTCGGCGGGCCGCCCACGTACCTAGCCGGCTTTGAGTGGAGCATCGGCGTGGGCTATCTGGCTAGGCTGGCCCGGATGCCCGGCCTAGAGACGCTTGTAGTGGCCCACCACGCCTTGAGGGACCTCGACTGGAGGGCCAAGCTCGAGCCGGTCTTCAAGGCCGCCTCGGAGGCCGGCGTGGAGGTCAAGACATATGCGGGCCTGCTCGGCAGAGAGGACGAGTTGCTGGAGGCGCGTAGGAAAGAGCTGTACAAGCTAATGCCCGCAGAGCCTAAAAGCCTGGAGGAGGGCGAGGAGGAATGAGGCGGGCTACCCTGGCTCTGCTAAGGGTAGTATCCGAGCTGATATCCATCGGAGTAGTAGGGGCCGCGATCTATATATTGATCGATATTCTCGCCGCCGAGCTTAAGGGCCTGCCGTCCTACGTCTTCGACGTAGCCAAGGCGGCCGTTATAATCGGCGCTGGCGTGGCCGGAGTCAAGGCGCTGGGCGACTTCATAATATCGGTCTTGTGGCCGAAGATAGGCGATAGGGCGTATGCGGTGGGGAACACGTTCAAGGTGTTGGGCTACATAGCGGCTATAACCGCCGGGTTCTTAAAGATAGGGGCGACCAGCCAGATAGCGTTGTTGGGCGGCACGGTCGCCGGCATTGTACTCGGCCTTGCGCTCCAGCCTACCTTGGGCAATCTATTCGCCGGCATTCTCATAATAGCGACGAACTTCGTCAGGGTGGGCGACGTGGTGAGGGTGCTCAACTGGCAGGTGCCGTACCAATGGGCCCTCAACCCTCCCTACAAGTACTTCTCGCCTGACTACATACACCCCGGCTTCAAGGGGAAAGTGGTCGAGGTAAATCTGTTCTACACGGTCGTGGTGACGGATCAAGGCAACGAGCTGAAGATACCCAACTCGATACTGCTGGGCGGAGCGGTAGTCGACGAGTCGACGTCGCAGTGGTCGCAACAACGCATAGTCAACGTGAGGGTAGAGCTCCCGCTGTCGGTGATAGACGTCGACAAGCTCGAGGGGCAGATCAGGGAGTTGCTGTCCGACCTAGATGTGAGGGGCGTCTACCTCAACGAGCAGAGCGATAAGGACTATGTAATAGTCTTGGTCAGACTGGCGGTTCCGAGAGGCGACGACTGGCGCCTCGTCAAATCCGAGGCGCTCAAGAGGCTTCTGAAGATGAGGGCAGAGCTGATAAAGGCGAACGAGCGAGGCTACCTCTGCCTCACAAAGGGCGTCTGCAAGTAGGCGCTATTTGGCGAGGGCCTCGCCTATGCGCCTCACCCCCTCCACCAGCCTCTCCGGCCTCTCGGCGACGAAGGAGATCCTGACGGCGGCCTTGTAGACGTCGCTGAAGTAGCTCCCCGGCACCAACGCCACCGAGTACTCCTCAAGCAACTTCTGGGCGAAGGCCTCGCCGTCGGCTATGTACTTGGATAGGTCGACGAAGACGAACATGGAGCCCTGCGGCACCTTGAATCTGCCGTCGGGCACGTACCGCCTAAGCGCGTCTATCACGATGTCCCTCCTGGCTCTGTAGGCCGCCACAAACTCCTTGATATACTTAAACCGGACGTCCGATTTGAGGTATATAGCGACCATCCTCTGGGCGAAGGACGGAGGACAGTAGACCATCTCCTCGTTCACCAACTTTATCTTAGATACGGCATCCTTAGGCCCGTAGACGTAGCCCAGCCTCCAGCCGGGTATGGCCGGATCCTTAGAGAAGGTGTTTATCGATATGACGTGTTCCGGCGCCAGCTTGTATAGGTAGACGTGCTCCCCCTCGTAGATCATGGTCTTGTAAGCCTCGTCGGTCACCAGCCATATATCGTGGTCCACCGCCAGGTCGGCCAGCGCCTTGGCGGCCTCGGGGCTCAACAACCTGCCCGTCGGGTTATCCGGCGAGACGAGTATCAAGGCCTTAGTCTTCGGCGTGATCTGCTCCTTAAGCCTCTCCACATCCGGCTGGTAGTCGTTCTCCAGATACGTCCTGTGCCTTATGATCTTCGCCCCGAAGTACTCGACCAGCGGCTTATATCCGAAATACGTGGGGTCCATCAATACCACCTCGTCGCCCGGCTCTATTATGGTCGCCAAGGTCGAGAACATGGCGGCTTGGCCTCCCGCGGTTATGGTTATCTGATCGGGCGGGACGTCGAGGCCGCCCAGCCTCTTCAAGTCCTCGGAGACTGCCTCTCTGAGCTCGTAGATGCCTTGGCTTGGGGTATAGCCGTAGAGCTCCATGCTCTCCTCCTGCAACAATTCGGCGAGCCTTCTCCTCACCTCTACGGGAGGAGGTATGCTCGGCTGTCCGGCGGACAGCACTATCACGTCCCTCCCCTCCCTTCTCAGCCTCTCCCTCAATGCGTCGATCTTGCGCGTTGGGCTTTCCCTCAAGTAGGCCAGCCTCTCCGAGAAGGCCCTCACGGGTGTGAGGAATTGGGGGGCGTTATAAGTTGACATATGTAATATGTACTAAACAAATGTGCGCCATGTAAGGTTGTTTATTCCTTGGCTTCTGGCTCTATTGCTTTTAGTACTGGGACTCCGAACTCCGAGTAGTCCAGTTCCCAACTCTCGAAAGTCCTCCTATCGACGATCTTGACCTTGGTCCCGTTTAGGCTTATCTGGTAGGGCCCTAGCTCCTCGACGGAGTAGCCCGATACGGTCGAGGCGAGCGCTATCGAGGCAGCGACTATAGGTCCGCGGAGCGCGGGGACTAAAGCCGACGCGTTCCCGGCCGGCTCGCCCTTGATGTTGCCCAGCATCTTCAAGAACTCGTCTAAGGCCTCCTTATCGCCGAGTAGTTCCAACGCGCGCACCGCCCATTTAACCGATATGCCGGCCTCGAGGCCCAACCTGGCGAAGAACCAAGCGTCGCTGGTGTTCGCCGCCAGCTTAGCCCTCTCCATCTCTAACATGCCTAATAGCTCGCGCGGGGGTATCGAGGGGGCTACCTCCCTCGCGAAGACCTCGGCGTTTTTCCCCAGGAGGACCTCCACGTACCTCTTCAGAAGCGCCCAGCCGTCTACGCCTCTCCTCTCGCTCCACCGCTCAAACGCCTCGTCGACCTTGTCGTTCAGCCAGTTGATGGCCTCTCTCAATGGCTGTCTCCAGGGGGCCGGGCCGTCGCATCCGCAGTCTCTGGTCCATCTGCCCAGACCGTGCGGACAACTCCAGGAGGTGCCCGGTATTACCTCGACGGCGCCTAGCGGTTTAACCTTCTCAGCGGCGTAGCCCAAGTTGGCCATGTACGCCCCGTACCTCGCCGTCGCGGCCGCCAGCACTCTCTCCTCGCCTTTTTTGTGGTGTCCGAAAGTCTCGCCGTCCAGCGCTATCAACGTCACGGCGTCGCGGGGCGCGGCCTCCATGGCCTTCGGCAACTCGTCGGGTCCGCCGAAGGCTATCTTGTCGGACAGCGCCTCGTCTCTGACAAACACCAGGATCTTTCTGCCGGAGGGCAGAAAGACCTCGTAGGGGCCTCCCGGCTTGCCGTCTCTCACCTGCCTCTGCGTGAGTATCGTGAACTTGATGTCGTACTCGGCTAACACCTCCAGGGTCTCGACGTCGACGGCCATCTCGGGCAACCACATGCCTTCTGGATATCGCCCGAAATGCCTCTCGAAGTGCTTGATGCCCCACTCCACCAGCACCTCCTTATCCCTCCTGTCGAGGAGGGGCAGTATTGCGTGGTAGTAGGGATGCGCTATGGCGTTTCCGTGGCCCCACCTCTCCTGCCCTATCTTGTCGGCCTCTATTATGGCGCTGTATACGTGGGGCCTCCTCCGCCTCAGCCAGTCCAATAGTGTGGGGCCGAAATCGAAACTGATCCAGGTGTAGTTGCCCAACAAGGCGTTCGGCTCATAGCACTCGAAGGTGATCCGCTCGTTCCAGTGTCGATACGGCGCAGCCGACGGCTCCGGCAGTATTGTCTCCAGCCAAGGGTCCTCCCTAGGCGGCTGGTAAAAATGCCCGTGGATGATTATCACAGTGATATGGGGATAACGATATATAAACCTGGCCCGTCAAGACGCCGTATTATGTCGATACCGGAGGCGGTGGCGTTAGCGACGGCGGTCTACGCGCTGATGGTGACCGCGACGTACCTCCTCCTGCTCAGCAGAACTCCAGGTTGTGGGAGGAACCTCTTGAGATGCGTCAGGGGGAGGGAACTCGTCGTGATAGTTGTCATAATCTTAACACAGGCGGCGATAATGACGCTTATCGCTACTATAGCCTTATCGCCTTAACACTCGAGGGGCACGAGCCTGGCCAGCTCCACCTCCACGTCGTCGCCCGGCCTCCCCGAGTCCGCATATGCCCATATCTGCTGGCCGTCGATGTCGAGGAGGATCTTGACGCCTCTAGTGGATCGCAACGTCTGCACTATACGTCCCCTAATACGCCCCGATCCCACCACGACGTCCTCGGGCCTCACCCCGAAACACCTCCCCTCGAGTCTGAGTATCTGGAATCCGACCAGCCTAGCAGTCACGGCGTGTCTGGGCTCGGCGAATACCTCCTCTACCTCCCCCATCTCCACGATCCTCCCCCCGTACATAACGGCCACAAGATCGCCGAGCGAATAGGCCTCGTCGCGGTCGTGCGTGACGTGCACAACCGGGATGCCGTACTCCTGGGGCAAGCTCCGCAACAGCGGGAGGGCCGTCTCCTTGATGTCGGGGTCTAGCCCGGCCATAGGCTCGTCGAGCAGGAGTAGCCTAGGCCTCACGACCAACGCCCTGGCCAGCGCGACCCTCTGCCTCTGTCCGCCGGACAGCTGTCTAGGCGTCCTCTGCAACAGCTCCTTTATGCCCAGCCTATCCGCTATCTCGGCGACCGCCTTCCTCCTCTCCTCGCGCGGAACGCCGCGCATCCGCAGGCCGAATTCTATGTTGGCGTAGACGGTCATGTTGTCGAACAAGGCGTAGGACTGGGGCACATAGGCTATGTTCCTCTTCTCAGGCGGCAACCTGGATATCTCGATCCCGTCCAACACGATCGAGCCCTCGGCCTTCAAGATCCCGGCAATTACCTTAAGCAAGGTGGTCTTACCGGCCCCGTTAGGCCCCATCACCACCAAGTACCCGCCCTCAACGGTCAGATCAATGGGCCCCAACAAGAACTCGCCGAGCTTGGTCCTAACTCCTCTTAGCTCCAACATATTTAACGGCTAGACGATAGGCGAAGAACACCGCAAGGACGAACGTTACCAACGCCGCCGAGAACTTCACCGCCTCGTCAAGGCCTAGGCCTATATATGCTTGATATATGTATATAGAGGCTGGATATATGGAGGCGTTGCCCACTATCACGTAGTAGGCCACCACCAACAAGGCGCCGGCCTCGGAGACCGACCGGGCCCAGGAGAGGAGGGCCCCGTTGATTATAGCGCCCTTTATATTAGGCAACACGACCGACAAAAAGGCTCTGAATGGCCCGGCCCCGAGAGTCCTCGCCGCGTTTTCCAGCTCGGGGTCCAACAACCTGATCGCGCTTTCGATGGTCCTCACAGCGTACGTAGCCGACAGATAGGAGACGGCTATCACGGCGCCCGGCAACGCGTCTATGATCTTGATCCCCAAAGCGTTGAGGGAGGGGCCGAGCCCGTACGCCACAAAGGCCAGCACGACCATTAGGCCGACTACGGTATGGGGCACCACGATGGGTATATCTATCACTGCGTCGACCAGCTCCTTGAGCCTAAACTCGTGGCGGGCCAAGACGTAGGCCGTGGGTATGCCCAAGGCCACCGCCGCCAGCGACGCCGCTGTCGATATGAGCACGGTCAAGCCCAGAGACTGAAGGAAGGACCCCGTCGAGAGGGCGGCGGCTAAGCTCCCCCAGCCTAGATATATCAGGAGCAAGAGAGGGTACAGGAAGAAGAGCAGAAGGACGCCGAAGAGGGAAAAAACAGAGGCTTTAAATAGATCCATTAGGGGAACGCCGGCGCGTACTGGGGCACCTGCGACAGAGGAACTGTGTAGGGCCTCAGCTGGGCTGGCACGTCGGAATAGTTGCCGTACACTATGCCGGGGACTATCGGCTGTATGCCGAATTCCTTCAAGGTTTGCTGGCCTTGCGGGCTGAATATCAGCAGAGCGAAGTCAACGGCCGCCTGCGGGTTCGGCGCGGTCTTGGGCACTGTCAGGGTGTATATGACGGGGTTGCAGGAGAAGGTCTTCGTCTTACCGGTCTCTGTCCAGGACACGCCGACCTTATGATAATAGGACACGTACTCCAGCGAGCCGAGGTTTATCTGCGGCGGCAGCGTTATGTAGGCGAGCCCTCTGTACTCCTTCACCTGCGGTATGGCGTTGGACAGATATGCGGAGAGGACGAACTGTATCTGGCCGGACGCCATCAAGGACAGGAGATCCACCTCCGTGGTCCTCATCACGTACTTGGAGGGGTTGTTATATATGGCGTTGTAGAGGGCGTTGGGGTCCCCGAAGAAGGTTAGGCCGGCCAGCTTCAACATGCACATGGCTTGGTAGCCCGACGGGTCGGTGAACGGGTCGGACACGCCGACGGTGGTGGAGCTGTTCAACGCTATTATTTCGAATATCTGCCGCCACGTCGAGTTCCACTGGGACGAGAGAGGCTGTAGCTGTTGGGCCTGTTGCCATAAGTCGTAGACCTCCCTGCCGGCCGTCGTGTTTAGGTTGACTATAATAGCCATTTGCGTAATCCCGAAGGCTATCTCGTAATCGGTCAGGTTGTTCTTGAACAACACCGAGGGTATAGTGGTCGTGTCAGCAGCCGCCACAAAGCTGAACTGCTTGCTGGCCACCTCGTCCTGCGCGAGCTTGCCGCTGCCCTCGTACAGCGGCTTCCCCATGGGCACGGACGGGTAGAGTTGCGAATATGTGTTCAATAGGCTGTTGAAGGCGAACTTAAGAGTGCCCGCCGCCCCCACGGCGAAAGTCTGTTGTAGACTCGCCGTAGTTGTGGTCTGTGTGGTTGTCTGCGGAGCCGCCCGGTAACTGCTCGACAGCATATAGGCGATGCCGAAACCCACAAGGAGTCCCACAATCAGTCCCAGAGCAAGCGCCTTGCCGTCCATGGAGCTGGGGAGGCTCTTGTTTTTAAGTATTATCAAAACTATGATAACAGATAGCCGAGGTCGAGGATATCGACGCGCACGCAACGTCGAACGGCTAAGACGTTCGTAGGATCGACTAAGAATAGATACTTACAATATCTTATCTTTAACAATATTATTTTTAAGATTTTGTAAATATTGTATTATATTATCTTGTGAAAGTCTTCCTATATATCTAATACTTATCAACTGTTTTCGAGCGCCGTTGTCGTAGACCACGAACTCGACCTTGCCTTCCGGCGCCTCCCTCGCCTTTATATATATCTTATACCTCCCGGCTATCTCCAGAACCCTGAAGTCTCCGGACACCTCAACCCCCTCGACAAATACATCCATAGACACCACTCTCAACTCGCCGAGATCGATCACCCTAGCCGCATTTTCGCCACGCTCGTCTCTGTAGATCGTGATCACGCCACCCCTTGAGAGGCCGTATTAATGTGTTCATATTTTTATTGGACTAGTCGACGCCATGGACTACGTAAATCTGGGCTCAAGCGGCTTGAAGGTGTCGAGGCTGTGCCTCGGCACCTGGCACCTCCCCGCGTCACGGGAGGTCGACCAATACGGCATACCTAAAGTGGACGTGGAGGAGCTCAGGAAGATAATAAAGAGGGCTTTCGACGCTGGCATAAACTGCATAGATACCGCCAACAGATACCACGGCGTGATGGCCCCCGTGGATCTAAACCACGTGGGCAACGCGGAGAGGATACTCGGCGAGTTGCTCGCCGGATATGACAGGGATTCCTACGTCCTAGCCACTAAGGTCAGAGGGCAGATGGCGCCGTGGCCTAACGGCGAGGGCCTCTCCAGGAAGCACATAATGTGGCAGATAAGAGAATCTCTGAGGAGGTTGAAGACCGACTACATAGACCTATACCAGTTACACGCGCCGGATCCCTCGACGCCCCTCGAGGAGACTATGGAGGCCATGGCGGATCTGGTCCACAGAGGCTTGGTCCACTACATCGGGGCGAGCAACTTCTCCGCAGACGCATATGCCTACATGGCCCACCTGGCGCGGGAGCTACACGTACCCTTTATCTCCGCGCAGGAGCTCTACAACTGGCTGGAGAGGCAGAACGAGGACAAACTGCCCGTGGCAAGGAGATACGGGCTCGGCCTACTCGCCTACTCCCCGCTGGCGCAGGGCTTCCTCACCGGCAAGTACCTCTCCGGTGTGCCTGAGGGCTCCCGGGCGACGAGGCCGGGAGATCTCTCGAAGGAGCTCGTGAAGCGGTATTTGACCCCCGAGAGGCTCAAGGCGCTCCAGGAATTCCACGAGGTGGCCGCGGGCCTTGGCGTAAGGGACTCGCAACTGGCGCTTGCCTGGCTTCTCAAGCGGTCCGAGGAGGTCGGGGTGCCGATCGTGCCGATAATAGGGGTGTCCAGGCTGGAACAACTCGAGGAGGATCTGGAGGCTTTGTCGGTCAAGCTGAGCTGGGACGCCTACAAGAGGCTGGAGGAGATATACGCTACCCTCGTCAATCCCAGAAAGCCCTAGTGGCGGCGTACTGCCTCTCGGCGTCTACTATAGCGCTCCACAGATCGTCCCCGGCGGCCAGCTTGTTGAGTATCTTGACGGCCGTCTTGGGGCCCACCCCGTGGGCCAGTTGCACCAGTACCCCCACCTTTCCGTGCTCCAGTACTATAGACGCGCTGTGTCTCAGCTCGTCGAGCTCCCTGGCCTCTTCCCTATCCAGCTTGCGCCTTGCCCTGAACTTCCTCCATATCTCCAAGGCCCTCTCCAGACTTCCCTTGACGACGGCGACGGCGCCGACGCCGCATCTAGGACAGCTTATCCTGTCGGGCAACAGATAGGCCTTCCCTCTGAAGGTCCAGCCGCAGTTTAGGCAGAGCAACGTGGCCTCCCTATTCAGTATCCTCTTGCGGGCTAGGTCCTTCACCGCCTCCTGGGACAGCCCCCTGTAGGTGAAGTCGACGCGTAGCGCCTCCTCAAGCAACGGCTTGTCGACGGCCGTAGGCCCGGCATATCTCTTGACCTCCACCCTATAACGGCCCGACCTCACGCCGTCTATCAGATCCAAGAGGGCCTTCAAGTCTAGCTTCTCCACGAAGATCTCGTTGACCGCCTCTATGCCCGGCAGATCGTCGGCGTAGGCCTCTATCAGCCTAGGCGGTATGTCCTCGGCGTCTCTCGACAGAAGGCCTACCCTCTGGGCTACCTGTAAAAATCTGTACTTAAACATACGTGAGGCCTTTACTGCGTTCATCAAAGTCCTCTGGACATATACATCATCCCTATAGAAGGCCTCCACGAGAGGCTTTTGCACGATGGGCTCTCTGTGGATCAACAAGACCCTGTACGGGTCTGCCCTATAGCCTATCGGCCCTAGATACGCCGACAGGTGGTGGGATAGGTACATGCCCAGCGCCTCGTTCCCCTTAGAGCCGAGGCATGAATGGACTGCCGCGAACCTCCCGAATAGGTGTATCCTCACCGCTTCCGGCGTGGGTATGTCCTCCTCGGCCAGCCCCTCCACATCGGCTATCCCGGCATATCCGCCTCTGAGGGCTTCCCTCAACGCAACGGCCCTCCTCCTGCAGACGTCCTCCGCTATCTCCCTAGGCACTGGGATCTCCTCCCCTATCCACCCCGGCAGAGCCCCCACGAGATCCAGCTCGGGGTAGAGGAAGACGGCGTCGCCCTCTATTTTGGAGACCGTCCAAGCCCTGCCCGAGAGGATTATCTTGGCTCCCGGCTCGATCGTGAAGACGAACTCCCTATCCAGCTCGCCCACGACCTTTCCGGCGGCTTGGTCGACGGCCCTATACCTCTTCTCGTCGGGTATAGTCGACACGTTCTCGAAGTAGTACTTAATAGAGCCCTTCCTGGGCCTGAGCTGGTCCAAGAGCCCGTGCCTCTGCGCGAAGTCCAGGACGAGCCTCAGATCGTCTGCGGTGAGGCCGGCGTACGGGTGGGCCCTCTTGGCCACCCTCAAAACGTCCTCGAGGGAGAGGGGCTTTCCGTCCAGCCTCGCCTCCAGCGCCATGCCCACTACCTGGTGTAACAGAACGTCCAGCGCGACTTCGTGGTACTCCACCGCCCTCTCCAGCTCCCTCCTCAAGGCCCTCTCGGCTATCGCCTCGGCCTCTAGATAGTCCTCGAGGTCTGACGCCACCACGACGCCTCTGGAGACGGCGTCGAGCCTATGCCCCCCTCTGCCCACTCTCTGGACCAGCCTAACTACTTGTCTGGGGGAGCCGTACTGCACCACCAGCCCTATGTGGCCTATATCTATGCCCAGCTCGAGGCTCGAGGTGGCGACAACGGCCTTCAACTCGCCTGTCTTGAGCCTCTCCTCGACTGAGAGCCTGTGATCTCTGGCGAGCGACGAGTGGTGCACATCCACGCCGCCTCCGAGCAAGGCCTTGAGCTTCGCCGCGAGGAACTCGGCCCCATCCCTCGTGTTGGCGAATATCAACACGCTTCCCCGCTCCCTCTTTATGAGATCCGCCACGTACTTTAGGCGGGCGAGGGTCTCCGGAGTTACGTCGTACTTCTCTGCGGCCGCGTAATCCTCCTCGGAAGGTGTTGGGGCGACGACCTCCACCTCGTAGCGCTTGGCGGCCGAGACGTCCACAACCTTGACATCGCGTCCGGAGCCGCCCAAAAAGCCAGCGACGAGCTTGACGTCGCCGACAGTCGCCGACAGGCCGACTCTCTGGAATTCCCCCGCCAGCTCCACGAGCCTCTCGAGGCCGAGGGCGAGCTGGACCCCCCGCTTGCTCCCAACCAGCTCGTGCACCTCGTCCACCACGACGTGCCTTACACACCTCAGCGAGCTCCTCAGAGATCTGTTGAGGAGAATTATCTGCAGAGACTCCGGGGTAGTTATTAGCAGATGGGGAGGCGATCTGTAGATCTTGCGCCTCGCCGCCTCGGCGGTGTCGCTGTGCCTCACCTCGACCTTAATCCCGACCATGTCGGCCACGGCGGTTAGCCGCCTCAAGAGATCCCTATTGAGGGCGCGGAGCGGGGTTATGTAGAGGGCCTGGACGCAGTCCTTGAGCCCCTCGTCGAGCATTCTGGACAGTATGGGGAACACGGCGGCCTCGGTCTTCCCCGTCCCTGTAGGCGCGACTATCAACACGTGTGCTCCTGAGAGGACTGCGGGGATCGCCGCCTCTTGAACCGGCGTGGGCTCTTTATACCCCAAGGCCTCTATGGCCTCCCGCAGATCCCGCCTCAATAAGCTAAAGGCCACGCGCGGCGAGTACCTATAAAATAAATAGCTTTGTGCCTATCTATGTCGCTCGGCGCGATCTCGTTCGACATAGACGGCGTCTTGGTAGACGCCTCCCGCCGTCTCTCCATATGCCTAAACGGCGGCTCGGTTGACTGGGACTGTTTCCTCGACTGCAGTAAGCTAGGTCTGGACTCGCCTAAGTACCGATATATAGAGCTCGCCTTGCGCCTGTACGAAAGAGGCCGCAAGATAGTCGTGGTCACGGGAAGGCCGGAGTACATGAGGCGGTGCACCGAGGCGCAACTTAGGTCCTACGGGGTACCCTTCGCCGGCCTCTATATGAGGCCTCTAGGTGACGTTCGACAAGACCATCTATATAAGGCCGACGCGATGGCCAGGCTGATAAGAAGCGGGGTCAAGATATGGGCGCACTTCGACGATAACCTCGATACCGTGAAGGCCCTAAATGCGTTGGGGATAGACGCCGTCCTCGCCTACTGAGCGGGATACAGCTATTACTCTAACGTGAACACCTCCGTATCGCTGACTATAGTCGGTTCGTCGGGCGCGAACTCGGAGCCTAGAAGCCTCCTGTATAGCCTCACCTCCTTAAGCCACGTGGGCTCGGCTACTTGGTATCCCTGTTCCCTCGCCTTGTCGGCTATTTCTATCAGTTGAATTACCTTGGGATGGATAGCCCTCCGCGAACCCGCCGGCACTACGTCGATTATATGTACGCGGGATAGACTGCGCGTCATCTCCTCCAGCTCCTCCAGCCGCCTCCGGGATCTATACGTGCGCCTAACCAATTGCCTAGCCCGGGCCGCTACTTTAGGCGCGCGGACTATCTTAACGCCAGCAACGGCGAGCCCCATGAGGCCCAAAACTGCTCCAGGCGCGTTAAAGAGAAACGCCATGAGGAACGCAGCCGCTGCCGAGAGCCCGACGAATATGCCGAGGGCTTGGAGATCCCGTATCAGATAGCCGCCCAGCGCGGTGAGTAGAGCTATCAATAGAGCTAGATAGAGGTCGTTCATAGCTCAATAACGTAACATGTAGATATCGCCACTATTTGTAATTGATTAGAAGTAGACCTCTTTATTTTATTATAACATTCTTTCAGTATACGTAGTTTATTATCTATATATTTATCCAGATGCGGATCTTTGCCTTTTAGAGACAGTAGATTTGTGATCTCCTCCTCCAAGGCCTTTAATAGTCCCTCAGGCGTCCCGTAAAGTATCACGGCGCCTTCCGCTTAAGTCTATAGTATTGCCTAACGGCCTCGGCCACAGCCTCCGCATCGAGTACCCCCTTGTCGGCTAACGCCTGTAGAAGCTCGGCGCGCGCAGCGACCTCCTCTATACCGCCCAGCCTCTGCAACCAGAACGACCGTCTAAGATCTATATTGAAGGCGTCCCGGTTGCGGTCGTAGGTACCTACCTCCACCAAGCCGAACTCCTCCTCCTTTATCTTTATCCTGTTCAGGGCGGGGTATGGATATGCCCTGAGCCAGACTACCTCTGTAAGCGAGGTAACTCGTCTGCCCCAGTCGAACTTCTTAACGACCGCGACGGCGCTGAAAGCCGATATATGTTCGGGGGAGACGCCCATGGCCTCCCCGGTCATCCTCATGAAGGCCTCGACCATATCCTCGGCGTGGAAGGTCGTTGCGCCGCCGTGGCCCGTCAATATGCCTTGTATCAGCTCGTGTATCTCGCGGCCGCGGCTCTCGCCTATGACCACTATGTCCGGCCTGGCGCGTAGGAGGAAGCGGACGAGGTCTATCAAGTATATCGCAGACTCCGAGCCGGGGAGGTTCTTCTGGTAGTCGTAGAGAGGCGAGGTGAACAGGAGGACGGAGTTGGTGAAGCTCTTGGGGAGGCGTATCTCCGGGGTCTCCTCAGCCACCGCTATGCGTTTGTGGGGGAGCAGGACCAGCAACGCGTTGAGGAGCGTCGTCTTGCCGGAGCCGGTGCCGCCTATTATCATTATGGACTTGAGGTTCTCGAAGAGGTACCACAGATAGGCTAGTCCCAGCGCCGAGATGGTCTTGTTCTTTATGAGCTTGGTGGGCGATATGGGCTCGGGCGGCTGGATACGGACCGAGACGTAGGGCGGGTTGCGCGACGTCTTGCCCGACATGGCCGTGGCGAACCTCAGAAGCGCCCCGTTGGGGAGGCGCAGGTAGGTGTCCTGTATGGGGTACTGCTCGTTCAACGGCCTGCCGGTCTCGGCGTACACCCTGCTGATGATCCTCAAGATCACCTCCTTGTCGGTCGGCACTATGTTGGTCTTTATGTTGTAGCCGTAGTCTCTGTGGTCTACAAATATGGGGCTGTCGGTACCGTTTATGTTGACGTTCTCCAGCCGTACGTCGTAGAGGAGGGGGGTGAGGTAGGAGTAGTCGGCCGCCTCCAGTTGCACGTAGAAACGCACGGGCGCCCTGAGCGGCTTGGGGACGCCCACATCGCCCATGGCCATGTCTATGAGCTTGCCCAGCTCCTCCCTGGTCATGTCCGGCCTCACCACCTGCCTCGCGGTGAGGTACTCCACTATCTTGTAGACGTACTCGCCCACCTTGTCCGAATAGGGGAACGAGTAGTTGACGGAGTAGCAGAAGCCGTCCTCGAACTTATGTATAGTTATCCTGGCGCCCTCGACCCCGTACTCCTCGACGGGTATGCCGGGGCACTGCTCCAGCCTGAACCCTAGCCCGCGCGTGGCGCTCATGGCAACCCAGCCGAGGAGGACGTTGCGTTAGCCGGCTTCAGAACGCTTGTGGTGACCATTATTACTACGAACATAGCTAGATAGAAAATCGATAGGTATATAAGGCCGCCCCGCGTCGAGAAGCTCACCTTGGCGAAGAGGAAGTAGTAGCCTATGGCCAACATGCCGAACGCCAGATAGAGGAAGTTCATCCCTATGCCGCCTCCGCCGAGGCCGGCCGCTGGCACGGGCCCGCCGCCAGCGACGCCGGCCATGGCCTGGCTCATTATAATCATGGAGGCGTTGACGAAGGCCACCATGGCGGCGCCCAGCACCGCGAGGAGCCTCACGATACCTAAGGCTTTGCTCAACTGCTCTCTATAATCGAAGAGCTTTGCGACGAAGTTCTGGAGCTGGTCTACTGTGGAGCGGGGGAGAGTGCCCAGCCTGTGTATGTCGAAGAATATCCTGGCGACTATAGCCATTATCGGTTGCATGCCCCTCACGACGATCTCCTCCAGCTCCGTCATGCCGGACTTTATCGCGTTGAGCATCGAGGCGGCCCTCGGGGTGAAGTCGCCGAAGTTGCCGTAGGTGACGGCGTTCTCCATGGCTCTAACGATCGAGGGGGAGCGCTTCAGCTCGTCGAGCACGACGTATGAGAAGTCCATGAACCCTCTCTCGAAGGAGCGCGCGTTGACTCTCTCCTTAGTGACGAAGTAGCCGAGGCCCGCTATGGCGGCGGCCGCGAGGGGCGTGTATATGCCGAAGTTGAGGAAGAAGCCCAAGACCATCATGGCTACGCCGGATATCAAGGCGAATATTAGAGGCCATATCCTGAAATCCATTTTCAACAGAGGCACGTTGATGATCAAGCCCATCACTGCCCCCATCACGGCCGGTAGCAATCCGCCCATCAAAATAAAGACCCCGGCGTTCCCGCGCCCCACAACTATCGCCGTGACTGACACCATGGCAAGCCCCACGATCGTCGCCGAGATGGCCGAGACGAGGGAGTCCATCCTCCTCTGCATCCCTGTGGAGAACTCCACCATGTCCATGTCCATATACAGCGAGAGCTTCGCTATTATGTCCTCGCCGACTCTAAGCGCTGTGTAGAGCGAGTTGAAGCGGTAGATGAGCTTCTGGGGGGCTAGCTTCTCGACGGCGCGTTTCAAGGCGTCTAACGGCTCCATGCCCAGCATCCTCGTGTTGTTCCAAGCCGTCGCGGCGAGGGTCCTTATGCCCGGTAGCTCCTTGTATCTCATCATGCGCTGTATGGCGAGCTCTAGAGGGGCCTTGGTGGCGAAGGTCATCTGCACGAGCACCGTCAGGAACGGGATCTCCATGTTCAACATCTCCCTTATGGAGGTCGCCCTAACCCTTATGATGACCTTAGGCATGAATATGAGGAATACGCCGAGCCCGAGGAAGAGCGGCCCCAACGGAAACGCCTTGGCCAGCGTGAAGAAGGCGCCCAGGGCGGCTAAGGCGACGCCGCCCAGGAGCGCGAGCCTGATAGTCTGTCTAAACCTCAACGGATCTAGATCGGTCCGCTCGATGCCCTTCATAAGGAAGTTATATATGTTCACAATATCGGCCGGATTATCTCCAATATATTTTTTCCGTCAATAAATCTCTTCTATATAGCGCCATGGATTGGGGTTATCCGTCTAGACCACTGGCTGTCCAGCTATACGAGGATTTCGCGAGGATGCCCCCTTTCTGCTCTCCGGGCGGCTCGGGGGGCACGAGGCCCCGAGGCGCCTAATGGCCCCTCGGGGAGGGGCCGCCCGGAGGATCGGCGCCGCCCCTTCTGCAGGCGCGGATTAACACAGCGACGCCCCCGTTGCCCCCTCGGAGGCGGGGCGGGCTATTGCAAGCCCATGAGCGCATAAACACATCCCCTTAATTATGAATTGACAATGACGTGAATCAAGTTGCGCCGATTACGCCCCTGCCATTTCTGAATTTTTATTTGGAACTGGCCTCGGCGCCTCCCTCTTTCAGCTACCGCGGCGTATCGCCAGTTCTAAATCTCCCAGAACTCGGCTTGTAAACACGTTCTACATTCTTCCTGACTCAACGCCGTACATTTTTCCTGAATCAGGAAGAACATCCGACGAAAGGTCAGGAAAAACGTAGAGGGGAGAGCTGTGGGCTTGTTTCTTTTCGACAAACGGAGGCGCGTCCGCGATCACATGGACAGTGAAGAGAGGTTGCTGAAGGAGATAGATGAATTTGTGAGAAATGTCGAGGAGTTGGAGGAGGAGTGCTTTGAAATAAGGTATCCAGACGGCCGGGCGATTCTTTTGTGTCCCTAACCCCCCCTTTTTCCCGCTTGTTCTTTTCCTAACTAAAATAGGAACTGTATGGACGGGCCATGGGCAAGAAACGGGCAGAGCCGAAGAAGGCAGTCGCGGCGTTTCTGCCGTGGGAGGCGTGCCGGAAAATCGACGGTGAGGAGGGGCGAGCTCAGATCGGTGTCCGAGGCCGTCCGGCATCTAGTCCTCAAAGGCGTAGCCGAAAACCTCCTCCTTTTTCCCCTCCCCGCGCCTGTAGCGGATCCGCCTTGCGGGTTTCTCAATCCCTCTGCCTGCGCCAGCCTCGTAGTAGACTATCCGCCTATCCCACATCTCCAGCGCCTGTCTCACCCAGTCTGTGTGGTCCATGTAGTCGCTGATGGTGCCATAGCGGACCATGCCCAGAGCCGATTGGCCTATCATGCCCGCCGCGCTTACCACGGGCCTGGTCAAGATCGCCAAGGACCTCGAGGCCCTGGGCATTAAGGGGATCGAGGCAACCGTCAAGACCGCGTTGATGCTACATAGGTACGCCTACAACGGCTTCGATCCCAATTTCGTCGACTACTCCGACGTCGACGAGGTGATCTCCGACATCAGGCAGGTTCTCGACTTCGTCGAGAGGGCCGTCCAGCAGATCGCGGGGCCCGGCGGCGGGTGACGTTAAAGAGGGCGGCAATATTCCGGCATGGCCAAGTACAGAGCTGTGGAGCTGGCCGTGCTCTACCCGGGCCCCCTGGCCGGGAGGCTGTTGGCCGAGTGGGGGTTCGACGTGGTGAAGGTGGAGCCGCCGGGCGGCGACCCCATGAGGGCCTACAGCCCGACGCTCTACCGACTGCTCAACGAAGGCAAGGAGGTCGTCGTCCTCGACCTAAAGACGGAGGAGGGCAGGCGGAGCCTGTACGACCTCGTGAAGGGGGCCGACGCCGTCTTGACGAGCTTCAGGCCGGCGGCCGCCGAGAGGCTCGGCGCATCCTACGAACAGCTCAGCAAGGTGAACCCCTCGATAACTTACGTGGCGGTGACCGGCTACGAGTCGTCCAACGCGCCGGGCCACGACATAAACTTCGCGGCGGTCGCGGGACATCTAAGAGACGCGCCGCCGATCCCGCAAAGCGTCGACGTGGCCACGGGGCTCATGGCCGCGTTCGCGGCCGCCGCCTCGATAGCCGCAGGACGGCCCGGCTACTTCGAGATCTCGATGGAGCGCGTGGCCTATCTCTTGAACCTCCTAAACTTCGCCCAGATTGCCGACGGCAGGGCGCCGCAACTCACCGGCGGATATCCCTACTACAACGTCTACAGTTGCGCAGGCGGCCGGGTGGCGCTGGGCGCAGTTGAGCCCAAGTTCTGGGAGCGGTTCTGCGACCTCTTGGGGAGGCCCGACCTCAAGGCTAGGATGCTCGATCCGACTGCCGTGGCCGAGGTGGAGGGCGAAACCTCGCGCAGATCCTGCGCCGAGCTGTTGAGGCGGGCGGAGGAGCTGGACGTGCCGCTATCCCTCGTGAGGCCGTTGGAGGACGCTCTCAGGTCGGTGGACTTGGGGACGCTCCTATCGAGAAGTAGCTGGGCTAAACGAGGGTGAAAGACCGGCGGTCGCGGCCGCAACAATCATCCGGTTAGATAAATAATTACGATTAATTCCGAATTTCTATATATAATTTTATATTTATATGTATTTTTAATATATTTAAGTTTATTTTAGTCACATTATATTTTGTTATAGTTATTATACTGACTACATACATAGCGTAAATATTTAAAAATTTAAGTAGGAAATTAATTGATGGAGGTCTGGAGGCCCGAAAGAAACCACCTAGAAAATTCTAATGTCGCTAAATATATGTCTATTCATGGCTTCAAAACTCTCGAAGAGTTCATTGCCTATACTTACGAGAAACCCGACGAGTTTTGGGCTTCCTTCGACCGCGAGGTACTGAGGCTTAGGTGGTACGAGGAGTACGGGAAGGTTCTGGACCTCTCGCGGGGGATCCAGTGGCCGCAGTGGTTTGTAGGGGGGCGTATAAACATAGCCGACCAGCTGGACGACTCGGCGGATCCCTTAGTCAAATGGGAGGGCGAGGACGGCACTACGGCGATCTGGAGCTACTCGGAGGTGCTCTACAAGGCCAGGGCCGTGGCGAGCTGGCTCAAACGCAACGGCTTGGAGAAGGGGGACCGCGTCGCGATCTTCATGCCCATGGTGCCCGAGATAGTACCGGTCATGCTGGGCGCCATAAGAGCTGGCGGCATAATAGTGCCTCTCTTCAGCGGCTTCGGCAAGGAGGCCATCAGGGTTAGGCTGGAGGACAGCGAGGCCAAGTTCGTCTTCGCCTCGGACGTGTCGTACCGCAGAGGTAAGGAGATAGACATGCTGTCCGAGCTCAAGGCCGGCCTAACGCAAAGCGTGAGGCACGTGGTGGTGCATGAGAGGGCCGGAAGGCCGAGCGGCTACGTCCCGCTCTCGGACGTGTTCAAGACGGGCGGGGATTACGTCGAGAGGGCGTCCTCGGAGGACCCCGTCATGATCATATACACCTCGGGCACCACCGGGAAGCCCAAGGGCACCGTCCACACACACGACGGCTTCCCCATAAAGGCGGCCGCCGACGTCTACTTCCACTTCGACATAGGCAGGGGCGATACGTTGAGCTGGGTGACCGACATGGGCTGGATGATGGGGCCTTGGATGGTCTTCGCGGCGTACCTCCTCAAGGGCTCTATGGCGTTCTTCGAGGGGGCTCCCGACTACCCTAAGGACAGGCTGTGGCGCTTCGTGGAGAGGTTTAGGGTCAAGTCGTTGGGCCTCGCCGCAACTCTCACGAGGTATCTCAGAAGCATAGGCGCGTCGGCGGAGCCCGGGCAGTTGGACCGTCTTGAGGCGTTCGGCAACACGGGCGAGCCCATAGACGTCGAGAGCTGGCTCTGGCTGTATAAGATGGGCAGGGGAAGGATACCCATAATAAACTACTCGGGCGGCACGGAGATCTCGGGAGGCATATTGGGCTGCTACGTGGTCAAGCCCATAAAGCCGAGCTCCTTCAACGGCGCGAGCATAGGCACCAAGGCCGCTGTCTTCGCCGAGGACGGCAGGCCGGCTCCTCCGGGCGTGGAGGGAGAGCTGGTCGTCCTGTCGGTGTGGCCCGGCATGACCAGAGGCTTCTGGAGGGATCCGCAACGCTATCTGGAGACCTACTGGAGCAAATGGCCCGGCGTGTGGGCCCACGGCGACGCCGCCATGGTCGACCAAGACGGCTATTTCTATATCTTGGGGAGGGCCGACGACACGATAAAGGTGGCCGGGAAGCGTCTGGGTCCCGCCGAGATTGAGACCGTCCTCAACGTCCACCCCGCAGTGGCTGAATCCGCCTGTATAGGCGTCCCCCACGAGGTCAAGGGCGAGGTCCCCATATGTTTCGTTGTGTTGAAGCCGGGCTACGAGCCCAGCGATGCCTTGAGGCGCGAGCTCATAAAGCTCACCGAGGAGGCTTTGGGGAAGGCCTTCGGCGCGGTGGAGGATATAAAGTTCGTCAAGATGTTGCCGAAGACGCGCAACGCCAAGATCATGAGGAGGGTCATAAGGGCCGTCTACCTAGGCCGCAACCCCGGCGATCTGTCGGCCTTGGAGAACCCCGACGCCATCGAGGAGATCAAGAAGGCGGTATAATCGATTTTAATTAAGTTGTACTGTCAACTGTTAAATAATCAGCATTTCCTTTATAGTTAATGAGGGTAGGGATTGCAGGTGTGGGCTGGTTCGGCTTCCAGCCCGAAGTCGTCGACTACTCGTTCCGCGAGATGATGTTCAAGGCGGCGCAGAGGGCATACGAGGACGCCGGCGGGCTCGACCCGCGTAAAGACGTGGACGCCTTCGTGTCGTGCCAAGAGGACTTCTGGGAGGGCATATCCATAGCTGACGAGTTCGCGCCGGATCCTGTCGGCGGAGTTATGAAGCCGGTCTACACGGTGGCTGGCGATGGGCTCCAATGCGTGGGACAGGCCTATATGTTGATAAAGTCCGGTCTCTTCGACGTAGTTGTAGCGGAATCGCATGGGAAGCCTTCAGATCTCCTCACGCTTAACGACGTGATGTTCATGGCAACAGACCCCATATCTATTAGGCCCCTAGGGCTTGAGAACGTCCATGCGCTGGCCGCGCTAGAGGCCAGAGCCTATATGTCGAAACACGGAGTGACCGAGGAGCATCTAGACGCCGTAGTCAAGAAGGCGCATGAAGCTGGGGCTAGGAACCCGAGGGCGGTCTACGCGTCTCCGGGCAGATTGAGGTCGTCGACTCCCATCGTCGCCGATCCGCTACGCGAGGCGGACATAGCTGGGTTCGTCGATGCCGCCGCGGTCGTGGTCTTGGCATCGGAGAAGGTGATAAGGGACTACACGGATACGCCGGTCTGGGTCGACGGCGCTTGGTGGTCCACCGAGATCTCGTCCCTAGAGCTACACGACTGGTCCTTCCCCATCCACGCCAGGGAGGCCGCTGACGGCGCATATAGACAGGCCAAGATAGTCGATCCCGCCAAGGAGGTAGGCTTCGCGGAGGTAGACAACCGCTACAGCTTCAAGGAGCTCCAGCATATTGAGGCCCTTAGGCTGGCCCCTAGGGGGACCGCCAAGGATCTGTTGGTGGACGGCGCCTTCCATCCCGGCGGTAGACTGCCGGTTAACCTCAGCGGCGGGGCCTTGGCCGAGGGCGTGCCGTTCGAGGTACACGGCCTCGCCCGCTTGAGCTACGCGGTGGGCGTCATGAGGGGCGACATAAAGGTGCAGGCCGACAGGAAGGAGGTCGCCGTGGTGCACAGCTGGAGGGGGATACCCACGACTACAAGCACCGTCGTCGTGTTGAGGATATGACTGGCCGGAACTTGAACTTCAAACACCGCGTGGCCGTCGTCGGGGCTGGGCTGACGCTGTTCAGAAGCAAGATGTTGGAGACGCCGCAGGAGCTGGCTTGGCTCGCGGCTAAGCAAGCCCTCGACGAGGCGGGCCTCACGCTGAAGGATATAGACTGCGTCGTGATCGGTAGCGCCCCGGACGCCTTCGACGGGGTTCACATGAAGGGCGAATACCTGGCTGAGGGCGCCGGCGGCATACACAAACCGACCGTGAGGGTCTGCGTCGGCGGCGGGACTGGCGTGTTCGTGCCTGTGGCCGGTTGGTGGCACGTCGCGTCGGGCCTCTGCAAGACCGCGTTGGTCGTGGCCGAGGAGAAAATGAGCCACTCAGCGAAGCCGCATCCACAGTACGTCTTCCGCTACATATGGGATCCCATAGTGGAGAAGCCCCTCAACCCCAACTTGATCTGGATATTCGCCATGGAGATGCACCGCTACATGCATAAGTGCAACGTCAAGAAGGAGGACATAGCGTTGGTCTCGGTCAAGAACAAGCGCAACGCCTGCGGCCACCCGTCGGCCCAGCTGTGTATGCCCAACATAACCGTCGACGACGTGCTCAAAAGCGAGGTGCTGGTCTGGCCGGTCCAGCTATACGACATATCCCCGACGAGCGACGGGGCCGCGGCCGTGGTCCTCGCCAGCGAGGAGGAGGCGAGGAGGATAACCGACACCCCAGTATGGGTCAAGGGGATAGGGTGGACGCTCGACACGACCCACTGGACCAACCGCGATCTGGCCTATCCGGAATACGTGCGCCGCGCCGCCGAGATGGCCTACCGTATGGCGGGCATAGACAACCCGAGGAAGCAGATAGACGTGGCCGAGCCCTACGACCCCTTCGACTACAAGGAGCTCCACCACATGGAGGGCCTCGGTCTGGCCAAGAAATGCGAGGCGCCTATTCTGACCAAGGAGGGCGCGACGCAGAGAGACGGAGACCTGCCCATAAACCCGTCAGGCGGCTTGTTAGGCGTGGGCAACCCCATAGCCGCCGCAGGCCTCATGAAGGTCGCTGAGATATTCTGGCAGGTGAGGGGCGAGGCCGGCGCGAGGCAGGTGAAGAAGCCGGTGTATACGGGGCTGGCACAGGCGTGGGGCGATCTAATGCAAGTGGGAACAGTGATAGTGATGGGGATATGAGCGGCGCGACCAAGCCCCTAAATCCGAGAGGCACCAAGTACGAGAAGGTCGACTTCCCGGTGTTCGAGTTCCCGGTGGTGGGCAAGGCGCGTTACAACTACACGACGGGGCAGGCGCTCGGGCGGTTCCTCGCGGGCTTGAAGGAGGGGAAGATCCTCGGCACCTACTGCGCCAAGTGCGGCAGGGTGTTCGTCCCGCCGCGTATGTACTGCTCCTACTGCTTCAGGGAGGTGGACGGGTGGATTGAGGCTCGGGACGAAGGCGTCGTGGTGACTGCTGTCCTGAGCTATATATCGGCTACGAGGGCCAGGCTCGAGAAGCCGGTGGCCGTGGGCATTATAAAGCTCGACGTCCCGGGCCGCCAGTTCGACGACCACTTCTTCCCCGGCTTGATGCACTACATCTGCGGCGCGTCGGAAGACGACGTGAAGTCCATGAGGATATTCGGGGCTAGGGTGAAGGCCAAGTGGAAGCCGCCGGAGCAGAGAACTGGGTCCATCACCGACATAGAATGCTTCGAGGTGGTGAGGCCATGAGGCGGGTCAAGCAGTTCCCCGAAGTGATGGAGATAGAGGCGTACGTCTATACCGCCGGCCCTATCGGCACTAAGTGGCTGGAGGCCCTCAAGTCGGGCAAGATAACCGCGGCGTACTGCCCCAAGTGCGGCCGTCTGTTCCTCCCGCCGAAGATGTACTGCCCATACGACTTCGAGGAGGTCAAGGAGCTACGGGAGGTGGCGCCCGTCGGCGTCGTCGAGAGCTACACGGTGGTCGAGAGGGATTTCTACGGCGAGCCGTTGAAGGAGAAGAAAGTGCTGGCCTTCATAAGGTTCCCCGGCGTCGAGGGCGGCCTCATACACTACGTGAAGACCGACAAGCCTAGGGTGGGCATGAAGGTAAAGCCCAAGTGGCGCGACGAGAGGAGGGGTCTAGTTACCGACATTGAGTATTTCGAGGAGGCATGAGCCTTTTGACCGAGGAGCACGAGCTCATCAGGAAGTCGGCCCGCGATTTCGCCGAGAAGTACGTCGATCCCATCGCGCGCAGGATGGATAGAGAGAACTACTACCCCCGCGAGACCATCAAGGAGGCGGGCAAGCTGGGCATCCTCACGCCGACAGTGCCGGCCGAGTACGGAGGAGGCGGGGGAGATCTGAGGGCGGCCGTCGTCGTCCTCGAGGAGCTGGGCCGCGTCAGCGGCGGGTTCAGCTTGTTGGTAGAGGCATACGGCATACTCTTCGCCGACGCTGTAAACAACTTCGCCTCTAAGAGGCAGAAAGACGAGGTCTTGCCCAAGGTCGCCGCCGGCGATAAGATAGGCGCCTTCGCCCTCTCTGAGCCCTGTTGCGGCTCAGACGCCGCAGCCATACAGACCAAGGCCGAGAGGAGGGGCGGCGAGTGGGTGATAAACGGCCACAAGATGTGGATAACCAACGGCTACTACGCCGACTACTACCTCCTAGCGGCCAGGACAGGGCCGCGGGAGGCCCGCCACAAGGCCATAACCGTCTTCCTCCTGCCGAGGAGCGGATGCGTCGAGGCGACGCCCATAGAGGTCATGGGCGTTAGGGGGACGGGCACGGCCGAGCTGAAGTTCAACGACTGCGTTGTCGGCGACGACGACGTCGTCGGCGAGGTTAACGGCGGGTGGAAGATAATCATGCACACGCTGGACGTCGGGAGGGTGGCCATATCGGGAGTGGCCATAGGGGTTGCGAGGGGGGCCTTCGAGGAGGCCCTCGGCTGGGCCAGGAGCCGGGAGCTCTTCGGCAAGAGGCTCGTGGAGATGCAGAACGCGCAGTTCGAGCTGGCCGAGATGCTGGCCTCCATAGAGACCGCGAGGATGCTCGCCTACTACGCGGCGTATCTCTACGACACCAAGTCGCCGGACTTCTTGCTGATGTCGCACGTGGCCAAGCTACAGGCCGCCCGCCTCGCCGTGGACGTGACGCGGAGGGCCGTGCAGATGGAGGGCGGCTTCGGCTACAGCAAGGACAGCAAGGCGGAGATGTTCTATAGGGACTCGAAGATATTGGAGATAGGGGAGGGGACCAACGAGGTGATGAAGTACGTCATATACAAGCTCCTGGAGAAGAAGTTCGGCTAGTCGGTCGTCTGGGCCACGATGTCTATCAGCTCCTTTGGGCACATATCGCCCAGCATTGCCTCGGCCTTCTTCCCCACAGACTCCGTCACGAGGCCGGCCTTGTAGAGCTTGACGAGCTGGTACAGCGTCCTGCAAGCCATGGTCTTCTCGACTCCGAACTTCTCGACGGCCGATCTCAGCTTCTCGTCCGCTATGTAGTACATGGCCTATCTAGGGCAGGCATTAAAAACGCTCGCGCCTATGTTTTTAAGCAGAGGAGGAGATGCCGTATATGTGGTACAGGATAGGGAGAGGCCCCGCGAGGGAGTATTTCTATGCTAATATCGACTTGGTGAGGACCTCGCAGATAGCCCTCGCCCTCTCCTTCGCTCTCTTCATGGCCGGCCTCGCCGCGCCTCGCCTCTCCGTGGAGCTACACGGCGACTTCATGGTGTGGGGCCTCCTCGCGTTCTACCTCTCCGTCATGTATCTGCAACACCCGGCGTTCACTAACACTATGCCGAAGAGGCCGTTGAGCTACGTCCTCCTGGCGCTGTTCGCGGCGGGCCTCGTCGGCGGATACGCTCGCGTGCCGTTCTCCTGGGCCCCCTTCTCGGCGCTCTACATAGCGCTATACGCGCCGGGCTTCAAGGGCAGGAACGCGCCGCCCAATCTAATAACCGTCGCGGGGCTCGCCGCGCTCGCCCTCGCCGGATCCCCCTGGCAGATCGTTATGTCGTTCCCGGCGGCCTCCGCCATGAGCCTAATGCTACGCGTCGATTCGGCCAAGAGGAAGATCTACGTGGGCCTCCCCGCGGCGGCCGCGTTCGCCGCCGTCTATCTAGCGCTCGTGTTCTCCCCGGCGCCGCAGCCCATATCAACTGCGCTCGTGTTCGCGGCGTTTCTGGCCTTGGTGAGGGGGTTCCACATATCGCGCGAGCCCTACTCGTGGGGCACCGCCGTCGGCAGGCTGTTGCCTCTGCTCTCCCCGCTGGGCTTCCTAGGCCTCCCCGCCAGCCACTTCCTCTACATGGGCATATCGGTGATTATGTTCAGCCTATGTATACCCTGGTTCTTGCCGTCGGTGTTCCTGCGGCAAGTCCCCAGATGGCCCCAATACCTCCCGTTGATACCCATAACGGCGAGCGCGTTGCGGCTGACCGGATACGGCCCTCTGGTCGGCGCGTCGGCGGCGGTATTAATGGCCGGCGGCGTCTACGTGACTTTGGCGATACTCAGAGAGAGGACTTTCCCGCTCGGTCCAGCTCCTTGACGGCGTCGCAGATCCCCCCGGCTCGCCTCAGTATAGCCTTGTAGTCCCTCCGGAAGTAGGCGTTGTGGGGCCTCAAGGCGCCGCTGGCGGTGCGCGGTATGTGGGCCAGCTCGTGAGCCAACACCTTCGTCTTCCCCTCGCAGTCGAGATCCCAGAAGGGGGCCAACAGCTCGACGACGTATAGAGGGCCTATGCCCAGGGCCTCCTGCAGAGGCTTGGAGAGGCCCCATATCCTGGCGTACGCCCTCGACCGCGAGTCCGAATAGACGACGTAGATAGGCACTTCGGCCAGATGCGGGAGGCCGGACGCCTTGGCTAAAGCCCTCACAACCTCCTCGTATCCGGGTAGCCTAGCCATATCGTCGGGACGCGCGCAGTTATTAAATGTGGCGATCGCCCGTACGTGGGCCTAATTGCGTGTACCCGCGACTGCTACGATACCTGCGTGTTCGAGCCGATAGCCGCAGGCGGAAGGCTGGTGGATTTAAGGCCGGCGAGGTGGTTCCCGGTCCTCGGCTTCACGTGCCCCCGCGGGAGGGCCGACGTCAAGAGGCTTTACTCCGAGAGGCGCGTCAAGAGGCCGTTGTTAAGGAGCGGGGGGAGCTTCATCGAGGTGGGGTGGGATAGGGCTATCGCCGAGCTCGCGGAGAGGCTCAGATCGGCGGATCCGCGAAGGGTGATACACGTGGAGTACGACGGGAATCAGGGCCTCCTGACCTGGTACTACCCCGCCCGCCTATTCAACGCGTTGGGGGCGGCTTCGACGGACTACTCCATATGTAGCGCTGAGGGCCACGCCGCCTTGAAGCTCCACTGGGGCCGTAGCTGGGGCATGTTGCCCGAGGAGCTCGCGTCGGCCAGGGCGGTCGTCTTCTGGGGCGTCAACGCGGCGGTCAGCTTCATACACGGCTGGGCTTTGGCCAAAAGGGCCCGCGCGACCATAGCTGCCGTCGACGTGGCGCTGACGGAGACCTTGAAGGCGGCGGATCTCCCGGTCGTCGTGAGGCCCGGCACCGACGTGGTCCTTGCGCTGGGGATCGCAAGGGAGCTGATCTCGCGGGGATCTTACGACCGGCATTTCGTGGAGCGGTACTCCTACGGCTTCGAGAAATTCGCTGAGTACGTCCAGCGGTTCGATCCGCAGTACGTGGAGGCTGAGGCCGGCGTCGATCCCCAGACCCTGGAGAAGCTCGCAGACCTCTACGAGTCGGGTGCGAAGACCGTGATAGGCTTCTCGCTCGGGAGGACCCTCAACGGCGGCGAGGCCGTGAGGGCTATCTCGTTGATACACGGGCTTCTGGGCGACCCGCTGGGGTTCTTCTACTCCAACTCGGGGGCCTGGGGCATTGACTTCGACTACTTGAGGGGCCTACACGCCGGGGGGCCCTCGTCCGTGGTGCCTATGGGCCTCCTGGGCAACGCCGTGGATAAATTCGACGTCATGTACGTCTGGAACTCCAACCCCGTCATGACGCTCCCCCAAGGCGACAGGATATGCGAGGCGGCGCGCCGCGGCGATCTATTCTTGGCGGTCCACGATCTGGTCCTCAACGAGACGGCCGAATGCGCCGATCTGGTGCTCCCGGCCCCCTCGTATCTCGAGAAGGACGACGTGGTGTACAGCTACTGGCACAACCTGCTGGTGTACAATAGAGCGGTTGCGCAGCCGGTGGGCGAGTCCAGGCCAGAGCACTGGGTGGTTAGGGAGGTGGCGAAGGCGTTGGGCCTCGGGCGCCACGTGTTGATGGCCGAGGATCCTTGGGACGCGGTGGATAGGGCTTTAAGGCCGGCCGGCGTGAGCCTGGCGGAGCTGAGGGCTAGAGGCGTCGTCGTGTTGAGGCGCGGGGATCCGATGCGCTTCAACACGCCGTCGGGCAAGCTCGAGTTCTACAGCACGTCGGCCGAGAGGAGGGGGGCCAGCCCTCTGCCCGCCTACGTTAGGCCGGCCGCCGGATACGTCTTGACCTTCACCTCGGAGCCCTTGCACACGAACACCCAGTTCTTCGAGGAGTACGGCGCCCCGCCGCCGGTGGTGTACGTGAACCCGGAGGATCTCAAAGGCGATTACGCCTGTCTGGAGAGAGGTGGCGTATCGATCAAGGTGAGGCTCGTCGCAGATCCCGCCGTCCCGCGCGGAGTCCTGCTGATGAGAGGTATCCCGAGAGACGCCGAGGGGCGGCCTGTGAACGCGGTAGTCGACGGGACGCCGAACCCCTACGGAGGCACGCCGAGGATAAACACCACAGTCGTGGACCTACGCCCGTGCTAGCCGGCGCAATGTTTTTAAGCTGGGCATGTCTGGCGGGCCATGCGTTTTCCTAAGAAGGTGATGGCGTACTGCCCGAGGTGCAACACGTACACTGAGCACAGCGTCTCCATATACCATCAAGGCAAGAGGCGGGAGCTCGCGGAGGGCCAGAGGAGGTATAACAGGAAGCTCAAGGGATACGGCTCTTCGCCGAAGCCGAAGCAGAAGAGGTTCGCCAAGGTCAACAAGAAGATCACACTGGTGTTGACTTGTTCAAAGTGCGGCTACAAGCTACACAAGACGCTCGGAAGGATGAAGAGGGTGGAGCTGGTCTGATATGCCGCCCCGGTTCTCCAAGGCGTTAATACCGCAACCCCGCACCAAGTTCTTGAGGATACGTTGTCCCGACTGCGGAAACGAACAGGTGGTGTTCAGCCACGCCTCGATGGTCGTCAGATGCCTCGTCTGCGGCAGGGTCTTAGTCCAACCGACGGGCGGCAAGGCCCAGATCCTCGGCAATATAATCAGATCGCTCGATTAGGTCAACTTAAACCGCCTTACGACTCCCTTGGCTTCTAACTCCCGCGCGTCTTCGGTCGGTATCTTCGCCAGATCGCCCTTGTTGAACGGCCCTATCTGCTTGAAATCGGAGGTAGAGATCATCGGGAATTTGTCCAGGAACACCACTATTTCGTATCTGCCGGAGACTTTCGCCGGCATCTCCAAGACTCTCTTGAGGGAGCCCCACAGCCTCTCCTCCTCTGCGGTCAAGTCGCGGGGCTCCCTCCCCTGATACAGCTCCATGGCGATTTTTCTAACCCTAAGCTCTATTATAGAGGCCAGAGCTCTGGCCAGCTGGATCCGTATGCCCTCCTCCAACGCCGGAGGCAACGCCGTCCTCTTCAGCTCCTCGTTCAGCTTGTTTACGAGCTCTGCGTAGGAGGAGGCGGGCGGCTTGGCTAAAAGCTTGGCGTTCATCTCTGCCTCAAGCCAGGCGTATATCTCGCCGAGCACGAGATATCTTCAAGCCTATTTAATATATAGCCCCTCTTGGCAACCGCTTGGCGGCCGCGCCTATCCGCCACGCCCTCTCCGCCGTACCTGGACGTCCCTACCGGCCTCAGTCTGTATCTCGGCTCTGCCTTGCAGATGTAGGTATACCGCTATGTAGGTCGGCACTACGGCCTCCTCTCGACCTATCTTAATGCCGAGGACCTCCTCCACAGGCTCCTTGAGCCTTATGAGGACCTCGCCCTTCTTGAAGGCGAGAGCCCTCTCTACGATGGCCTCCACATCCCTATCCAGATCCGAATAGGAGAGGGGAAGCGCGATGAAGCCCGTCTTGTTGTTGAGGGAGCCGGGAGCTCTGATGAGCCTGTGCACGTCCGCCGTCACGACCTCGTCTATTCTTATCGAGTAGCTACCGTCGTCGAGGCCGCGCATGAGCCTCGCGAGGCTCCCCACAGGTTCCTCGACGTATAGCCTAACCGCTTTCTTCCCGACCCTCGCCTCTAGCTTCGACAAGTCGAGGTTGCGCCCCACCAAGAAGTCCACAAGCCTCCTCCGCTCGCCAGCGTCGAGCCCTCTGACCTCCTCAGCTCTTACGTGTACGTGGAACCCCCTATGGCCCGAGTAGACCGGCAACCCCTCGAGGCCCAGCTCGTTCCTCAAGGCGTCGAGGAGCTTCAAGGCCTCCTCCTTAGCGTCCTCGAGACATCCGTAGTTGAGGAGCTCCATGCCTCTGCAGTTCGGCGTGTCCAGGTGGTCCCCGTCTATGTCGAATACGAGGTCGGCGCCCAGCCACCCTTTAGCGTCCATGTCCCTCTCGTCCGGCCTTTCATAGAGCGCCGCCGAGTAGTAGAGCCCTAGAGGCGGCTTGTCGACGCAGAACGATCTGAGGTCCTCCAGCGATCTAAACGATCTATGCCTGACCATGGCGCCGTCCATCGTTAGATAGCCCACCTCGCGCCTCTCTATCTCCGGCACGTCCAGCTGGGCGTTCCTGTAGTAGTTCCTAAACAAAGCCTCGAGGAACTTCATAGCCATATCACGGATGCCACAGCCGCATAAAAACAGCTTTCGGTATTATCGATGTTTTCTGAAATTAAACTCGTAAGAGATATTAACATATATCTTAGAGCAATATATTTATAACCATATTTCCAATCCTATGGTTCAATGGGCACCAGAACACTATAGATGGCCCCCGAAAGCGGCAAATGCGATATTTTCGCAGTTTTTGGGGTTCTTCCTAGACGCCTACGATCTAACGTTCGTGACCGCCATGACGTCGACGCTGGCGGCTGTCCTGCTACCTCCGACGCTCTCGAAGGAGGTGGTCGGCTACTTCATAACGTTGCTGGGCTACGCGTTCACCATGATAGCGAGGCCTCTCGGCAGCGCGGTCTTCGGGAACCTCGCAGATAGGTGGGGGAGGCGCGATACCTTGATGATGACCATAGTAGGCTATTCCACGGCCAGCGCCTTAACCGCGGCGATACCGACGTACGCGCAGGTCGGCTGGGCCGCCTTCTGGATATATTCGGCCTTGAGGTTCATCCTCGGCGTGTTCGTAGGCGGCGAGTACGCGGCGGGCCACCCCTTCGCCATGGAGTACTCCGCCCCTAGATGGAGGGGCCTCGTCAGCGGCATAGTCCAGGGCGCGTTCAGCTGGGGCGTCGCGCTGGGCGGCTTCGTGGTCGCCGCGTTTACCGCCTACTTCGGGCAAGCCGCCATGCAGGCTTACGCGTGGAGATATGTATTCCTCACCGGACTGATACCGGCCGTGATCGCGCTCTATATAAGGTTCGCCATGCCCGACACGCTTGTGTTCTCGGAGGCCAAGAACAAGGGACAGCTGGAGAAGGTGCCGTTCTTCAGCCTATTTAGACCTCCCGCCCTCTGGACCTTCCTGTCAGTCTTCGTGTTCATGACAGGTCTCTTCTTCAGCAGCTATTCCCTATTCTATTTCGCCACCGGCATCCTTGAGAAGGCCGGTCTAGCGCAGGGCGCCGCTAGCTAGCTACTACGGGGTGTCCGGCGTCATCGCCGCCATAGCGGTAACTCTGTGGGGCTTCTCGTCGGACTTCTTGGGCAGGAGAAAGGCATTAGTCATAGCCGGCGTGGTTTCGGCGATTCTCGCAATCCCCGCGTTCTACGTCTGGTATCTAGGCGCGGCCACGAACGACGTCGCCCTGCTCTACCTCGGAGCGGCTCTCGCCGGTTGGCTGACCCAATGGCCTTGGGGCCTCGTCCCGGTGTACCTCTCCGAGCGTTTCGCCACCCAGAGGAGGGCCAGCGGCGTCGGCTTCGGCTACAGCTCCGGCATATTCATAAGCGCGTGGATGCTGCTCTACTCGATACCGCTCTACGATCTGTTTAAGCCCATAGAGGACGGCAATATATGGTTCGTGGCGGCTTTCTGGCTGATATTGGCCGGCGTTGTCTACGGCATCGCGGCGTTCCTAGGCCCCGAGACGATAGGGGTCGACCTGCGGATAGCCCAAGAGAAATAAATCCCTCTTTTCCCCAGATCTATTGTTCTATATGCGGCGCCACGAAGTAGGTCAGCTTTCCTCCGGCCGGTATATCGAAGGTTAGGGATATGGGCTTGGCCGTGGCGAGCTCTACTGTGACTATATCGCTGACCTTGGAGGCCTTGCCGGCTATATCCACTAGGTACTCCAACGAGAACGTGGCGCTTGCCGGCTCCTTGACGTCGAATTCGTATACGAGCTCCCCGCCTTTGTCGAGCTTCACCTCCACCTCGCCTCTGTCGCTCGACGCCCTTATGTAGAGGGCCTCCTCGTCTACGTCGAACTTCACCGAGTCGGCGACCGCGTCGGCGTCTTTAAGCGCTTGGCTCAACACATCGCTGGCGGTCTTCACCGTGGCGGTGTAGACCACCTTGGGCGTGGGCAACTCCTCTGCGGCGGCCTCAATCAGGGGAAGCGTTATAGAGCGGGTGGACTTGCCTATGAGCTTCACTCTGAGCTTGGACTCCTCGATCTCCAGAGAGATCTTGTCGCCTTTCTTGAGCCTTCTGAGGAGCTTCCTGAAGTCCTTGAAGTTTATCCCCATCCTGACCTCCGACTGGAGCTCCGGGTACTCCTCGAAGCCCTCCTTAGGTATGAAGAGGTCTACCATGGCCGTCCGCGAGGGGTCTAGAGATCTTAGAGCTAGTCCGTCTTGCCGAAAGACGAAGGCGGCTTCCTCCACCAGGACCGCTATGGAGTCTAGGATGTAGGACCACTCCTTGGCGTCTGAGTACGTGATGGTGTACTTCGCCATGTGGACAGACGCGTCGCTAAATATAAGCTTTGGCTTGTAATATCAGGCGTATTCTCTCCAGGTATATCCGCATCTGGTGCATCTGTAGAAACGCGTGGGCGGCTCGTCGGCCGCCCTCGTCTGTTGCATCCAGACGTAGGCCTCCTCGTTGCCGCATTTGGGGCATATGGCCTTCGTCTTGGGCAGAGTCTCCGCCACGGCGTCCGCGACGAGTATCTCGTTTTTCCTCTCGACGGCGGATTTGGACCTATAGGCCGACCTAGCCGCGTCGTTGACCGGCTCCTCGTAGCCGCATTTGGGGCAACGCAACACGGTGGCCGATCCTTTCTTGACCGGCACGAGTAGGGAGCCGTCGTTGGGGCAAAAGCGCATGGCCTCGCTATCGGAGCTCTCTATAAAAACTTTTTGCTAGGTCCAAGCTGGGGAAAAGTTTTAAATAGGCCGTCGAAGGCGGGGACGTGGTTTCGGTCAAGGACGTGCCCGCGGATCTGTTAATCAAGGAGCTGGCCGCATATCTGAAGACGAACGTTGCCCAGGTCAAGCCGCCTGTGTGGGCCGCCTACGTGAAGACCGGCGCCAATAAGGACAGACCGCCTATGGATGACGATTGGTGGTACGTGAGGGCCGCGTCCATAGTCAGGAGGCTGTACTTGGACGGGCCGGTGGGGCTGTCCAGGTTGAGGACGTACTACGGATATAGGGCTAAGGTCGGCCAGGGGATGAGGAGCGAGAGGACGAGGAAGGCGGGCGGCGCCGTGATCAGGAAACTCCTGCACCAGCTTGAGCAAGCCGGCATCGTGGCGAGGACCAAGAGAGGACGCGTCCTCACGCCCGAGGGGAGATCGCTCGTGGATAGGATCGCCACGAAGATCGCGAAGGAGCTTGTTAAGGCCAGGCCGGAGCTAGCCAAATATCTGGCCCCGCCCAAGGAGTAATGGCCGCCGAGGGCGGCGACGAGGAGCTGGAGAGGCTACGCGAGAAGAAGCTTAGGGAGATGCAGGAGCAGGCGGAGGCTCGGAGAAGGGCCGAGGAGCTGGCTGCCCAGAGGCGGCTTGCTCTGAAGAGGATATTGACCCCGGAGGCCCTCGCGCGGCTGGACAACCTCAGGATTGTGAGGCCGGAGTTAGTGGAGGCCTTGGAGCAACAGCTCATATCTCTAGCCGCCAGCGGTAGGGTCAAGTTGCCCATAACAGACGACGACCTCAAGGAGATCTTGGCCCAGATATACGAGAGGAGCAGGAAGGAGTATAGATTTCGTTTCTAGGGAAATCTTTAAAAAGGGCCGACGCCGGCGGGGACATGGCGCGCAACAAGGCGTTGGGGAGGAAGTTAAGGCTTGCGGCGGCTTTGAAATCTAACAGAGATCCTCCGGCCTGGGTGAGGCTGAAGACCAAGAACCGAGTGACGAGATCGCCCGCCAGGAGGTACTGGAGGCGGGCGAAGCTCAAGGCTTAAAAAGGTGGTTCTTGCGGTGAGCCATGTCCGAGGAGGCCAAGGTCGTCGCGTCGAGGGAATACAGGATAAGCCTCCGTAGGGCCTACTGGGCGGCCCGCACTCGGAGGGCCAAGAGAGCCGTGGCGATAATAAGGGAGTTCGCGGCGAGGCATATGAAGACCGAGGTCGGCAAGGTGAAGATAGACCCCTCCCTCAACGTCGCGATTTGGTCCCGGAGCAGAGAGAGGCCGCCGCGCTATGTGGATGTAGTTATCGAGAAGAGGGAGGACGGCACCGTCTTAGTTAAGCCTAAACAATAATGGACCCGCTCAAGGCGCTACAGTACCGCTTTGTCAGATATTGCGTCAATAGGGCCTACGTCAACATAGACCTATCCAACAAGCCGGCCGAGTTCGTCAACCTCCTCGACGACGTTGTCGACGAGCTCAGGGACCTGGAGCATCTAATCGCCGAAGATCCCAGCAAGGCCGAACAGATACTGACTGGAGAGTTGATGGAGAGATACAGATTATTGCGCGAAAGGGACAAGGATGTCGCCAAGGCCTTATTCTCCGGCATTCTCCGCAACTGCCTAGAGCTTGAGGAGATCTCGGAGAGCAAGCTCGGCGAGACCATAAGGCGGTTGCTCAGTGAGATAGAGAAGTCGTAGTTGCTCTAAAGGCCTGCGACATTGTGTGAGGACGCTACTGCAGGCGCCGCCTGGCTTCGGCAAAAGCAGGAGGCTCGCCAAGGCGGCTGTAGAACACGGCGGGAGGACCCTGTTCTTTGTTAGATCGCACCTAGAGGCTCTACAGGTCTATTCTTACATAGCAGAGTACGGCGGGAGCGCCGCGCTGATGTTCGGGAGATCCTCTCTATGTAAATTCGGCGCGAGGACGGCGACTGAGTGCCTCTTGCTTCGGGAACGTGGAATATGTAAAGCCCGATATAAATATATAAATAGAAAATTCGCTAAAATAGACGATATTTACAACGCCGGCGTATGTCCCTACGAGTACCTACAAGCTATAGGGCGCCAGAGCAAGATAGCGGTGTTGCCTATCGCCTATCTTGAAAGCCAGGAATACCTGTCGTCTATAGCCGACCTCTTAAGGGAAAGCGATCTAGTCATAATCGACGAGGCACACAACCTCCTGCTACACGACCTGCTCGTCGAGAAGGACATTCCGTCGGATAGGATATGCGACTCGCACGCCCGGCGGTGCGTCCTGTTGCCCATAATGGGAGAACTCTTGAAAGGAAGAGACGTTTTGTTGGCGAGCGCATCTGTAACTAAACCTTTTTCTGAGATATTCGTTAAATTTCTTGATATAAACTATATAAATAATGATAATATATTTTTTGAAAATTTAGTAATTGATATATATCCTATAAAAATAAGGTATATAAATAGAATAAGCAAATCGACTGTATTACTTATTAAAAAGATATTAAATGATACTTTTTCTGTTTTTAATAAAATTATATTATTTCTCCCCAATAAGGAATTATATGAATATTACAAAGTTAAACTTAGAGAATATCCGTTATCAGATAGGCCGCTTGGGGATATACCCCACATAGTGATCACCTATTTCGGGAGCCCGCTCTCTGAAGGCGTCAACGTGGATGCGGACGCGGCAATCCTCGTCGGATTCCCCATACCTAACGTGACAGATAGTTGGTTGAAGGCCAAGATGCAGATCGTCGATAGGCTAGGGCTATCGGGCTTCAGATACGTGTTGCTCTTCGCGGCGGTCAGCAACTCCGTACAAGCCATGGGCAGAGTCATGAGAGGCCTAGAAAACCGAGAAAAATACGTGGCGGCCGTCGACGACAGATTCTGGAAATACCGCTGGGCGATGCCCAGGTGGTTCACCAACTCTGCAGTATTGAGAGAGATGCCGACAAGATGATCGACATAGCCCTCGCGGCGCTCATATCGCTGGCTCTCGCCACATATATTTGGAGAGACGACGAGGTGTTCGTAGGCCTCGGCTCCGGCGGCCTCGTCTACCTGCCTCTCGACAAACATATAACCATAATAGGGCCTACTCGATCGGGCAAGACTACCCTCGCCAAGAAGATAGCAAGCCGTAGTGGAAAGAAAGTCGTCGTGATGGACTGGAACGGCGAGTACAGCCTAGGCCTTAGGATAAATGCCTCTAAATTAAAGCTAGATATATCAAATATAAATAAGAAAATCCTAGCAGAATTAATTGGTATATCATTAAATCTAAATGAGCCATCTATTTATTTTCTATATAGATCTATAAAGGATCAAGAGGTTAAACGGCCGAAAGATCTGCTGACAGCGATAGATTCGTATCTGACAACCACGAAGAGCGAGACCGAAATGAAGGCGGCCATACTACGTAGGCTTGAATACATTCTCGATGCATTAGACAAAGGAAGAATCCCACTTGATTTTATTATTAAATATAATAAAAATATAACAATTGATTTATCTAGTCTATCATTAGTTGAGGAGAAGATTCTAATAATATCATTAATTCTGACCTTTATATACAATAAATTTAGAAATATGCCTATTACAAAAAATATAAAATTAATATTAATACTCGATGAAGCTCAAAACATTTTAAATCTAAATATCATAAGACACATAATTACTGAAATGGCCAAATACGGCATTAGAGTTGTCCTGGTCACCAATATACTGCCGCCGCCAGATGTAATGGCGCATACAAATATTATACTCGTTAAACCGCATATATCATATGACTTTAAAATAAATAATTCATCTATTATAATAAATGATAAAATTATAAAAATTTATAAATTTATTTAAGAAATATGAAAGATAGAGATGAAATAATTAAACAAATTATTAATGCACTGAAGATATTGGGCGTTGATATCGACGAGATGGAAACTTGTGAGATTTATTTTAATTATCTAAATTATAAGTTGTCATACATAGAAAAAACCTTAAATGAAATAAAAGAGAAAATAATTTTTATAGAGAATCTAAAATGCTTAAATAGAAAAGAAATGCATAAATAAGAGGTGAATTCTAATGATCTATGGAAGGCTTTCGTACAATTTACAAATATTCCGATAAGCTCGATTCCTATGTAATAAAAAGGATCACTATACAGTTTTTGCAAGATCAAGCAAAGAATGCAAAGGGCAATTTGATAACATTTCGACCATCTAAAATCGCCCAAGACCTAAGCATATATAGCAGGAAGGATATAAGGGCAAAAACGGTCATGATACGCGGATTCCTCGACGAGCTCGTCCACCGCGGCTATATCGCCGTCATCAAGAGAAGCGCCAGGGGCAAAGTCTACGGCCTCTACCGATCGGGCAAGCTCTGGGATCTCCTCGAAAAGTACGAGACCGACAAAGTCCTGGAGATACTGGAGTCCGAAAAGCTACAGTAATCGCCGGCAATATATTAGGACTTTCCTCCCGCCTTGTGTATATCGACTTGAGCGACCAGTGGAGGAGATTGGGCTTGGGCTCGAGGCTCGAGGTAAGGGACGGCGTCATATTAGCCGACGGCGAGACTATAGAGATCAAGAGACCAAAGCTCCGTAGCTTGAGGGCACGGGCCGCATATCTCCTATATCTACGAGAGCTCGCGAGAGACGACAGGTATAACGTAGCTATAATTGGGGCTTGGAAATCGGGCAAGTTGGTCGAGCCGCCGGAAATCAAGATCAACCCCCTATTTCTATTCCTCCCGTTCCTGATCTCCATGCCGCCGGCCCTGCTCGTGCACCACCTGTCTCTACAGCTCATGGTCGGGGTTTCCGCGATTATCGCCAGCTATATCGCTTTATTTCTATATTTAAAAAGTAAATGTATTAAAGTAGATTATATAACTATAATAAAAACTAAATATAAAGATTTAGATTTCCTTAAAAAGAACAAAAAAGAGATATTGGAAAACCCCGCTATACTTGGCGAATACGAGGCCTACCACTTCAAGGCCAAGGGCATATGCGTGGTCAAGGACCGCACGGCCAACGCCATGTCTTTCGAGACGCCCTTCGGCAGTATTATACTCGCCACCACCGGGCTTCTCGCGAGGCTGAAGCCGGAGGAAATAGAGGCGGCCTTGAGGCATGAAGAAGGCCATATAAGGCTCCACCATATGTATAAAATTCTTTTATTTCTAATAAGTGAATTTATTTTAAGAATATATTTAATTAATTATGTATATGCTAATATATCGCTCTATTTAATAGGTATTCATCTAATCGGCGCGTCTCTGCTCTACACGGCATTGATACGTCTCTACGAGTACGAGGCGGATAGATACGCCGGCTCCGGACATCTGGCCACCGGCTTGTTGAAGGTCGGGTGGAACGAGGTCGTCGAGGAGGTATTATATCCGGCCTACTCGCGGCTGAAGTTCTTAGTTAAGACACACCCTAATACGTTGGACAGAGTCCTTAGAATATGGACTTGGTGAGAGATCTCGCCAGGTCTTTGAGGGATCTCGACAGAGCCGCTAGGCGCTACGACGATGAGGAGTTGAACGAAGCTGTGGCGCAGGTCATGAGGGAGCTAGGCGCCGTGGTCGAGGTGCTCGGAAAGCTGGCGGACATATACGAGGAGCTGGAGGTGCTCGTCAAGGGCGTCCTTAGGCTCGACTCGCCGGCCATCGCCGAGGTGGAGCTGAAGGACGGAGAGGAGATCTCGTCGTTTGTGGAGCGGTGTAGGGAGGCCGGCGTGGATCCCAACAAGGCGCTCGCCTATCTCCTAGCTACCGAGAAGGCCAGGCTGGTCCAGGACGGCGGGAGGATCGTCCTAAAGCTCGGCGTAAGGAAGGCCTAGCCAAAATTTAAATAGGCCCGTCAACGGGCGGTTCGTGGTCTACCCTATAAAGACCTTGATGGTCGGGAGGTGTAGCCGATGCGGCAGAAGGCTCTACCTCTACGAGGATAGATACCTTTGTAAGAAGACAGGCCATATGTTCTGCGACGTGTGCGCCAGGAAGATGCAGTATAAATGTCCAAATGGGGTCGACCCGCTCGAGAGGCTCTAAGGGGCCGTTGCTTTCCGTAGTGGTCAGCCCCTACGTCCGATCTATTTCGCTGATCGGCGATAGGGCCGCGTTCTTGATGCAGTACCATCTCGAGACCAAGAGCCTCTATTCTGCCGTAGTTGGCAAGGAGAGCGAGGAGAAGATAGACGACGAGGAGGTGGCCAGAGCCGGCAGAGTTCTGGCGAGGCTCATGTCGTTGATAGCCAAGGCGACGAAATCGCGGTACTACTCCTACACGGGCCCGTTGCAGGTAGAGGAGAGGCGGCTGGTTTTCAGACCCTACATATCCCCAACCTCGACGGCCAGAATATACATAGAGGGCAACCGCATCGTCGCGGACGCCGGCGATGTCTTCAAGAAGAAAATACGGACGAAGACCGACGTCGAGAAGGCGTTGCGCACTATTTTAAGCAAGGTCTATAACGCCTAGGTGATGAGGCCAGGCTGGAGGACGGCGTGAATGGGGTTAAAAGCGCTGATCAAGGCAGAGTGGAGCCCTCCGGCACGTCCTCCACGACTTCTCTGTTGGGGCCCACCGACGAGTTCCTCCCGACCGACACCTCGTCTCTGACGTAGACGCCGTCGGCTATCACAGCGTCGACGATGCGGGCCCACCTCCCTATGTAGCTCTCCTCGCCTATTATGCTACCCGATATGTGGGAGCCCGGCTCCACCGACACCTCCCTCATCAACACGCTGTTCCTTATTCTGGAATATTTGCCCACTCTGGAGCCCGACCCCAACACCACGTAGGGGCCTATGGAGGCGCCCTCGCCTATCTCCACGTCCCCGGCGATGTAGACAGGCGGCGTGATCTCCGCGCCTGCCCTCTCGGCTACGCCTCCCCACTTGTCGAGCGCCGCGAAGTTGGCCTTCAGATAGTCGGCGGGAGTCCCTATATCGTGCCAGATCCCTCTATGTATATAGACATATATATCGTGTTTCTCCAGGAGAGCCGGTATGAGGTCCTTCGCTATCTTGACCTCGCCCCTCCTTCTAGGTATGGCCTTAAGGGCCTCCGCCTCGAAGACGTAGACGCCCGCGTTGGCGAGCCGGCTACCTCCCGGCGGCTCCTTCGGCTTCTCAACGAAGCCCCTCAGCCTCATGGAGTCGTCGACCACGGCTATGCCGTATTTGCTCACGCTCTCCGGCGGCACCTCGACGAAGGCTATGGTGGCCACGCCGCCGTATTTCCTATGGGCGTTCACTATGGCTGAGTAGTCCACATCGGTGAACACGTCGCCGTTGACCACCAACACCGGGCCGTTGAGGCTCAACATGTCGGCTATGTACGCCACAGCGCCTCCGTCTCCCAACGGCCTATTCTCCTCGACCACGGTAGCCACGTCGTTCCACCTCCTCGAGACATAGTCGCGGATCATGTGGGCGAGGTAGCGGGCGGACACGACGACAGGCGCTATGCCCCTCACGCCTTCCACTATCCAGTCTATAAGCGGCTTATCCAGCACGGGGAAGAGGGGCTTGGGCCTGGTATAGCTGAGGGGCCTGAGCCTGGTGGCAAAGCCGCCCGCCAGGATGATAACTCTATCCATCAAGATCGGTAGACCTCTTGGATAAAAAGATTGAGATTTTCTAGAGGTCCGATAAACCTCCTCTGTATGTTGCCGCCAGAGCCTTTGATAACCACTAGGTTCTCGCTTCTCTTGTTCTGGATATTCATGTAGATTTTGACCAAGACGTATTCGGTGCCGCGTCTAGCCAATAGCTCCACCGGGAGCAGGCCGAGCCGGCACGAACAGGCGACCGAGACCTCGCCGAATTTCCTCAAGAGCTCTAGGGAGTCCGTCACGGCCTTGACGTGTCTGGCGTCGGTCCTGGCCGTGCTCAGATGGAGGAGGGAGCCTGCTCTGGAGGCCCCGATAGCCAACACGCCGGCAGGCCCCCTTATTAAGATCAACTTATTCCACACGTCGTCCCATCTGCCGAACTCGCGCCCCTTCACCGTCTGGATAGTGACGGCTCCCCGCTGCATCTTCCTAAGCCCCCCAACATCCAACAGCTCCGCGTCGCCGTCGACGGCGATGGCCTTGATAAACGACGTTGCGTAGGACGCCACTGCTACGTGCGACCTGACGCTGAAGCCCTCTATCTTGAGCTCCGCGACGTCTATCCCCTCGAGGTCTATGGGCAAGTCGTAGAACTTCCCGCCCTCCACGTCGTAAGCCGCGAGCTTCCCGCCCCTACTGCCTATAGCCACCACTGCAGGCGTCGGCAACGTCAACACTCCGGACAATCCGCGTTCCCCTTAAATCCCTAACCGTCGCCTAAAAATATCGGACGGCCGAAGTCTACGATGGACCTAAAGGCTTTGGCCAAGCTCATCTCTCTTAAGGCAGGCGATTCGGCGGACCTAGACGAGGTGTTGCGGCAGTACGGCATATCCCTCGACTTCGGCGAGAAGGTAGAGCTGGCGCATATGCTGGCCGGCGACTTCTCGATAGTATACGACATAGTGTCCGACAGATTCATACTGATCAAGGCCAGACGCGCCGAGCAGGTCTGAAGCCCGCTACGCGGGGCCTCGCCCGCGGCGTCGGCGGAGCTGGCCTTTGGACTATCCCGGCCCCAACATCCTCATGCCGGAAAACCTATAAAGGCATTGGGTAGGACGGCAGGTGGGAGCGTTCCGAGTGGTGCTGACGCCGTGGAGATATAAGTACATCGTCTCCGGGGAGAACAAGAAGGGGTGTTTCTTCTGCGAATACATAGGGAGGCCCGAGGCCGACGGGGAAAACCTCGTGTTCTATAGAGGCAGATACTCCATAGGTCTGCTGAATAAATACCCCTATATGTGGGGACACGTGATGGTGGCCCCCTACAAGCACGTGGGCGATCTGGACGAGCTTACAGACGAGGAGCTGGCCGGCTTATTGAGGGAGGCCTATATGGTGAAGAGCGCGGTTATGGCGGCCACGGGTTGCGAAAATGTGTTGATGGGGATAAACGTGGGCAGGGCGGCCGGCGCAGGCGTCGAGGCGCACCTCCACATACACATAATCCCCAGATGCAGGGAGATAGACCCCAACACGCCTCCGGATGAGCTGGACAGATTGTTGAGGCGGTATAGGGACGAGCTGGCGAGGCTATGGAGCTGAGGAGGCTCTGCGCCCGGAATTTCAGAGCGTTGGACCGTTGCGTGGATCTGGAGGGCCACGCCCTCCTCTTCGGGCCGCCGAACTCTGGCAAGACGTCGCTCCTCGAGGCGCTCTCCATGCTCATGCAGAGCAGGGGGGAGCAGTGGATATTGTTCGAGGGGCCTTTGTTGATAGTGCACGAGGCGGAGGACGTCCACAGAGGCGGCGATACCTCGACGCCGTTTACCATAGAGGCCCACTGGGCCCTCGAAGGCGGGGTGTACGGCTACGGCTACTCCTACGCCACGAAAGGCGGATACGTCGAGCAGGCGATCTACGAGAACTTTCAACAGTTGATACGCGTAGCGAAGAGCGGCCAGAGAGGCAGAGTGGTTTATCCCGAGGGCCTCGACGTGGAGCTCTGCACCGCGCCCTACGCTGTGTTGAACGAGGACGTCCTGATACCCTGCGGGCCTGTCGACGACGAGAGGTTCAGGAAAGCCGAGAGGATCTTGCTGGATCTGAGGGTCGGGCTGAAAGACGCCTACTATTTCATAAGCGGCAGGAGGCTGGCCGCTTGGAAATACACCTACGAGACCCACGTGGACCTCCTGCCGGCCACGAGCGTGGGGCCCGAAGGCCAGTACACGGCCCACCAGATCTCGCGCATACTATCCCAGCCCCAGTTCGAGCCGCTCAGAGACCACCTCTACGGCCTCCTCAAGGCGGCTAGGATAGACGACGTGAGGGTCGGGCTCGTGTCGACGGGGAGGATCGCCATGTACGTCAAGGCAGGCGGCATGTGGACAAACGCCTACAACGTCGGCAACTTCACCAAGGCCGTTCTGCCGGTCTTGACCCAGCTGATACTCTCCAACGAGGGCAGCGTCGTGGCGGTGGACGACGTCGATCTCGCCGTGCCCGACAACTACGCCGAGGAGCTCTTGGCGACCTACCTGAGCCTGGCTAAGAAGAAGCGGCTTCAGCTCATCGCGACGGCGAAGTCCGACGCGTTCAAGAAAGCCGCCGAGAAATTGGGGATATCTGTCGTGGGGCTTTGAGGCTTGTCGTCGACACGTCGTCGTTCCTATACGTCGTCGAGCGGAGGGTGGGCGTCGACGTGTTTGTCGAGCACACGCTTTTCACGACCTACGCCGTGCTGGAGGAGCTACAGACTTTGGCCCGCAGAAGCCGGAAGGCGAGGGTGGCTCTCAAGCTCGTGCGGGTGTTGGCCCCCTTCGTGGTCGGCGAGAGGGGCCCCGCAGATAGGTCGGTCGTGGAGGCCGCCAGGCGCGTGGACGGCGCCGTGCTGTCGGGCGACTCGGAGATCGTGGAGAGGGCGAGGAGGAGCGGGCTTGCGGTGGTCCTATTCCACGATAGGGAGTTGGTAGCGCTTTAAGGCGTTGTATTTAAAAAGACGGGATAGGATAGCCCCATGCCTTTCCGTCTAGTCGAGGCCGAGGACTACGTCAGGATCAACCCGTCGGAGTTCGGCAAGCCGCTTGAGGACGTCGCCCTGGCCCAGTTGAGGGCGAGGTACGAGGGGAAGTCCTTCAGGGATCTGGGCTTCGTGGTGGCCGTGTTGGGCGCCAAGGTCGCGAGGGAGGGCGTCATACTATTCGGCGACGGCGCCACGTACCACAGAGCCGTGTTCGATCTGTTGACATACGTGCCCCTAGACGGGGAGGTTGTCTACGGCATAGTGGAGTCGGCCCGCGAGGTGGGCGTCATGGTGCGCATAGGCCCCGTCCTAGGCTTCATAAACAAGATCCACCTCATGGAGGAGCCCAACATATTGTTCGACGCGAGCACGAAGAGCTTTATAGGCGAGAGGAGCAAGAGGAAGGTGGGCGTGGGGGATGTGGTGAGGGCCCGCATCACCGGCGTCTCCTACGTCGCCCAGAAGGAGGGCCTCGACCTCGCCGTGAGGATCACCATGACCATGCGCGGCCCCGGCCTCGGGAAACTTGAGTGGCTCAAGGAGAAGAAGGGGAAGAAGCCATGAGCCGCGCCAAGAAGACCCTGTCGGGCTACAAGGCCTGCAAGAACTGCAAGCTGATAGTGCCCGAGGACGCGGCGCAGTGCCCCAACTGCGGCTCTACCGAGTTCGTCAACAATTGGCGCGGCATGTTGGCCGTCCTGGACCCCGAGAAGTCCTGCATCGCCAAGCGGCTGGGGATCTCGAAGCCCGGAGTCTACGCCTTGGAGCTCGTCGAGGAGTAGGCCTTCGGACACCGCCGCTCCGCCTCCTTGACCATCTCGGCCAGCCTGAAGAGCTCTGATCGATAAGCGTCCAGCTCCCTCAGCAGAAGCTTGTAGTCTACATCCGGCAGATCCGCGTCCTCGCCTAACGCTATGCGGGCTAGGGCGGTCAACGCGCCGCCGGAGAGCTCCTCGTAGAGCTCTATCAATCTCCTCATGCGCGACTCGAAGATATAGTAGTCGTTCAGCACCCTCAACACCTCCTCCGTCGTCAAGACCACGTTGCATCTATAGGCCTCCAACAACGTCTTTATGGCCTCCGCCGCGGTCCTCCCCACGGCCTTTACGAAGGTTGGGCTGTTTATCTTGGCCTCCAATAGGTCTACGGCCTCCTGGAGCTCCACTGGGGCTCCATGGCACTAATTAATATATACTCGCCGCCCCGACGCTAGTGTGTGCGGCATCTTCGGCATAACCACCAACGCCGAGGTGTCCCTCGGCGCCTTGCTACGCAGAGCCTTGGAAAGGCTCGAGTATAGGGGTTACGACTCGGCCGGGATCGCTGTGGTGACGCCTCGCGGCGTCGTCGTCAGGAAGGACGCAGGGAAGGTGGCCGAGGTCTCCGCCAGGCTGGGCTTCGACCAGATAAGGGGGAGGACCGGCGTGGCTCACACTAGGTGGGCTACCCACGGGAAGCCCAACCAGATCAACGCCCATCCGCACGTGGATTGCACCGGCTCTATCGCCGTGGTGCACAACGGCATAATCGAGAACTACGAGGAGCTGAAGGCCGAGCTAGTCGCGAGGGGCCATGCGTTCAGGAGCGAGACCGACACAGAGGTCTTCGCGCACCTCATGGAGGAGTACGAGAAGGCAGGCATGACCCCTTGGGAGGCCTTCAAGAAGGCCTTGTCGCGGTTGCGGGGGGCCTATGCCCTCGCCGTCGTGGACTCCAAGGAGCCGGACAAGATCTTCTTCGCCCGCAACCTCTCGCCGTTGATCGTGGGCCTCGGCGAGGGCTTCAACGTAGTCGCCAGCGATATACCGACCGTGCTTGAGCACACCAAGAAGGTCCTCCCGCTGAAGGACGGCGAGTACGGCTATATCACCCCGGCCGAGGTAGTCGTGGAGCACGACGGGGTGAGGGTGGAGGTGGGGGATAGGGTACACCTGATACCTTGGAGCGCCGACCAGGCGCTCAGAGGCGGCTACCGGCATTTCATGTTGAAGGAGATACACGAACAGCCGGAGGCCCTAGCCTCCACCGTGGCCGGCCTCGAACAACGGCGTCTGTCGGAAGTCGCCGAGATGTTGCTGAACGCCAAGAGGGTGTACGTCGTGGGCGCGGGGACGTCGTACTACGCCGGGCTCGTCTTCCAACTGGGCCTTGCGGAGTACAAGATCGCGGCTCTTCCGATAATCTCCTCTGAGTACGCAACGTACGAGGGGCTTTTCGACGTCGACGACGTTGCCATAGCCGTGTCGCAGTCGGGCGAGACCATAGATACAATAAAGGCCGCCCGGTCCATGAGGGAGAGAGGGGTCAAGGTGGTGGCGGTGACCAACGTGGTGGCGAGCACGTTGGCGAGGGAAAGCGACGCTGTGCTCTACACCAGGGCGGGACCCGAGATAGGGGTGGCCGCCACCAAGACGTTCACCACGCAGGTGGCCCTCCTGGCCGCGCTCCACGCCCAGATCGGCAGATCGTTGGGTATGGACGTGGAGCCCCGCGTGGAGGGCTTGAAGAGGCTTCCCGACGTCGCGAGGAAGGCCATAGAGCTCAACGAGGGGTCCGCCAAGGCGCTCGCCGAGAGGCTGAAGAACAGCCAAAGCGCGTACTACCTAAGCAGAGGGCTCGGCATGCCGGTCGCGCTCGAGGGGGCCTTGAAGATGAAGGAGATAGCGTACATACACGCCGAGGCTTATCCCGCCGGCGAGTCCAAGCACGGGCCAATAGCGCTGGTCGAGAGCAAGTTCCCCGTAGTGTTCGTCTTCTCCGACCCCTCGCTTAAGGACAAGCTCCTAAACAACGTGGCGGAGATGCAGGCGAGGGACGCTTTGATAGTCGGCGTCGCGCCGCGCGGCGACGACGTGGCGAGGAAGCTCAAATACGTGTTCGAGGTGCCCCACCTGGATCCGTTACTGAACGCCGCCTCGTTCGTGATACCGCTACAGCTGTTGGCGTACTACACAGCCGTGGAGCTGGGCAGAGATCCAGACAAGCCGCGTAATTTAGCCAAGACGGTCACCGTGGAGTGATGATAGTCCCGGTAGTGGCCGCGAACGAGTACAGCGAACTCTTCAAGAGCATCACAGGCGGCTACATAGCCGAGGTTAAGCTGGGCGGGAGGCCCCTATACCGATACACGGCCGATATCCTGTCTGATACCTTCGGCAAGGTCTACGTCGCCTCTAAATCAGTAGAGGAGGGGAGGCACGAGGTCCTCCACGTCGACGGTAACTCGGCTGAGGACGTCGTGAGGGTTGCGGCCCAGCTGTGCACCGCCAACGACAAGTTGCTTGTGGCGTCGGGCTCCGTGATAACCGAGAAGGATGCGTTGAGGGCCTTAGTCGAGGCGGCCGCCGCCGCGGGGGCCGACGGCGCGGTTCTGGCGGTGCCCTCGAGAGCCCGAGGCGGTCTGTCCGTAGCCATGTCGGGGGGATTGCTGGCCGGGATCGGCGGCGAGGGGCAACTGGCCTACGGAGGCGCTCTGCTGATCCCGTGCCGTCTGGCCAGGCTCTTCGAAGGCGCGAGGTTCCCCCAGGCGCTTGCCGAGGCCGCCAGGGAGGCTAGAATTGCCGTCGCCGTGTGGGGAGGGAGGTGGTTCAGAGTCGAGGAGCCGGTGGATCTAATCGAGGCCTTGGAGCTCGTCATGCCCAACGCCACATACATAGCGGCGGACGCCAAGGTGAGCCCAACCGCCGTCATCGAAGGGCCCGTGGTGGTGGACGGCGGGGCCGAGATAGATCACTACGCCGTGGTGAAGGGGCCGGCGTACATAGGCAGGCGGGCCTTCGTGGGCACCCACGCCTTGATCAGGAACTTCGCCGATATAGAGGAGGGCGCCGTCGTGGGGAGCGGGGCCGAGATAACGCACAGCCTCGTGGGGCCGCGGGCCACGGTTGGCAGAGGCTCCTTCGTCTCCTACAGCGTTGTGGGGGAGGACGCGGTGCTGGAGCCCAACGTCTTGACTAAATCGGTGTTGAGGGAGGGCAGAGATAGGCTGAGCCCCATAGAGGTGAGAGGCCGCGAGCTTTACAAGCTCGGCGCGTTGATAGGCAGAGGCGTCCGGGTAGGCGCCGGCACTGTGTTGGAGCCCGGCCAGGGGTTCGCATGACCTCGATCTCCGACACCGAGGTGGAGGTGGTCAGATTGGTCACCCCGCACAACGTGAACCCCATAGGGACGTTATACGGAGGCTATATGCTCCAGTGGCTGGTAGACGCCGGGACTATAGCCGCCATGGACTTCTCCGAGTCCAACGTCGTCTTGGGCTACCTGGACCGCATGCACTTCGTCTCCCCCGTCAAGGTAGGCGATGTGGTCAAGTTCAAAGCCTGGATCGTCCACGTTAGGAGATCCAGCATGACGGCATTGGTTGAGGCCTACGTGAAGAGGGCTGAGGGGCCCTCGCTGGCCACCATAGCCAGGATGATATTCGTGAAGATTGGGGCCGACGACAAGCCGTCGCCCGTCGGGAGGGCGCTGGAGGCCTCCAAGGACTGGGAGAGGGCCCTCTGGGGCTATTTCTCCAGATGGAGGGAGTCCGTGGAGCTTGAGCTGAGGCGCGAGCCGGCCGTCGGCGATCTCCCCGCAGTGACCCACATCCAGGTGATGCCGGAAGACGCAGTATACGGCGATCTCATGTACGGCGGCAGGCTCCTCTACTATCTGGACCAAATAGCGGCGATATCGGCATTCAACTATAGACCGGGGATCTACGTGACGGCGAGCTTGAACTCGATAAATTTCAAGAGGCCGATCTACGTAGGCGACATAATCGCTGTCAGAAGCGACGTCGATTACGTCGGCCACACGAGCCTCGAGGTGGCCTTCGAGGTGGTGGCCAAGGGGCTGAGGGGGGAGAGGCGCGTAGCCGGCGGCTACTTCACCTTCGTCAACATGGCCGGGGGAAGGCCGACGCCCATAGGGCAGGAGCTGGTCAAGGACCCCGACGCGCTTAGGCGGAAGTCGCAGAACCTCGCGGAGGCGAAGGCCTTGAGGACCGCCAAGCTGTACGACGACAGGCCTGCCTACGTCTCCGTCCTGGAACGCGGAGAATCGGCCTAGGGCACGAACGTGTTGATTATGTCTACTCCGTGGCTGGACCCTATCCTGTTGGCGCCTGCCCTTATCATCGCCAACGCTTGCTCCGCCGTCCTGATGCCGCCCGCCGCCTTGACGCCGGCCCTATCGCCGACAGTCCTCCTCATTATCTCGACGTCCTCTACGGTCGCCCCGCGGGGGCCGTATCCCGTGCTCGTCTTGACGAAGTCGGCGCCGGCCTCCACGGCTATCGACGACGCCTTGGCTATCTCCTCCGGCGTTAGGTAGCCGGTCTCCAGTATCACCTTTAGGATGCCGCCGTAGTCGTGCACAATCGAGGCGACAGCCCTTATCTCTCTCTCCACGACCTCGTAGAGGCCCGCCTTAAACGCGCCTATGTTCATGACCATGTCCACCTCGTCGGCCCCGTCGTTCATGGCGGCTTCGGCCTCCGCCGCCTTCAACGCAGGCTTAGTGGCGCCGAATGGAAAGCCGACGACAGACATGACCTTAGCCCTGTTCCCGATCACGCTCTTGGCGTACGCGACATACGACGGGTTGACCATCACGCCCCAGAAGCCGTGCTCCAAGACCTCTCTGCAGTACCTCTCGACGTCTCTTGGGGTAGCCGCCGGGTTGAGTATGGTGTGGTCTATCAGCCGGGCCAGCTCCTCCTTAGTCTTGGGGAGATCCATATAACCCTCCTCAGGAAATCTTTAAAACAATTGGACGACGAGGGCCGGTGTCCGCGCTAGACGAGTTGCTGACCTCGTTGCTCGCCTTCGCCCTAGTCTACAACAACGCCTTGGTGGTCCTCGGCCCGTCTGCGTGGGGCGGCGTCCAGCCGGATCGCGCGTTGATATTGGCAGTGGTATCCGAGATAGCGGGCACGTTCCTGTCGCCCATGTCGCCGCTTAAGTTTAGCGTGCCCGAATACCTCGCGGCGCTTCTGTTCTACGTCGCGTTCACGGCCGCGAAGATCTCCCTGCCGATCTCCGTATTTCTATACTCGCTCAGAGGCCTAACAGCTACGTCATTGCTGCTGTGGTTCGGCACGCCCGCGCTCGCGTTCGCCGTGGGCTACCTCGTGGCCAAGCTCGTGAGGCCCTCCCTCGCGTTGGGATACGTCGTTCTAGCCGCCGTGTCCTTCATGTTCGGCGTAAACAACATAGCATTCGTCGACAAGAACATCTACGTGGTTGCGGCTATACTGCTCGGCAACTATCTAGGCCTCAGATTCTCCAGGTGGATAGTCAAGCTCTACGCGTTCTCGTTCAGCGGAGCCGTCGCGGCCAGCGTGTCTGCCGCCGTCCTGGCCGCCGTGGGCACTGCCTTTAACGTCCCCATGTCGTTCACCCTCTTGACCTACAGCACCTTGCTCGGCTCGGCCGCCTCGAGGAGGATGAGGATCATAAGGATCGTCGACTTCATAAAGGCGCTGGCGTCTATAACGTCGGCGCTGTTGCTCGCCTACGCCACGTTGATCTTGCTGGGCCGCGTCTAGTCGTAATAAATATATATACCGGCGCCTGACCGAGCCGTGAGGCCGTTGACCGAGCTCTTCTCGAAGCTTGTCGAGAAGATAAGGGGCGTCGAGTACATCGACGAGCAGACGCTCCAGGAGATCTCGCGAGAGCTCCAGAGATCTCTGTTGAAGGCCGACGTGCCTCTGGATATGGTCAAGGCGTTCACGGACGCGGCAGTTAGGCGCATAAAGGAGGAGAGGCCGCCGCCCGGCATACCCGTCAAGGACTTCGTGATCTATGTCATATATCAAGAGCTGGTCAAGCTCCTGGGCGGGGAGGCCGAGCCTGATCTAAAGCTCCCCAAGAGGCCGTACGTGATCATGTTGCTGGGGGTAGAGGGTAGCGGGAAGACCACCACTGCGGCGAAGATAGCGCTTTTCTATATAAAACGCGGCTTGAAGGTCGGCGTAATTGAGACCGACACCATTAGGCCGGCTGCATACGACCAGCTAAAGCAACTGGCGGAGAGAGTGGGCGCCCGCTTCTACGGCGAGAAGGACGGCAACGATGCGGTGGGCATAGCCAGACGCGGCCTAGAGCAGATGAAGGGCGTGGATCTAGTCCTCGTGGACACGGCCGGCCGACACAGGAACGAGCAGTCGTTGCTGGAGGAGGTCAAGGCCATCTACGACGCCATAAAGCCCGACGAGGTGATGTTGGTGGTGGACGCCACCGTCGGCCGCCAGGCCGCGGCGCAGGCGGAGGCCTTCATGAAGTACGTGCCCATACACAGCGTCGCCATAACCAAGATGGACAGCACCGCCAGAGGCGGAGGCGCCTTGGCGGCCGTGGCCAAGACAGGGGCTAGGGTCAAGTTCATCGGAGTCGGCGAGGGCGTCGACGAGATGGAGCCCTTCAGCCCCAGGAAGTTCGTGGCGAGGGTGTTGGGCATGGGCGATCTGGAGACCTTGGTGGAGCGCGTCAAGGCGGTGTTCGAAGAGGAGGAGGTCTTGGAGGAGCTTGAGAGCGGGCGGCTCGACTTGCTCACCTTCAAGAAGCAGATAGACGCCTTGTTGAAGCTCGGGCCTCTGAGCAAGGTCCTCGAGCTCCTCCCCGGCACGCTCGCCTCCAAGATAAGCGATGAGCAGATAGAGCTCTCCCAGAAGAATTTAAGGAGGTGGCGCGCCATCTTGAGCTCCATGACCGAGGAGGAGTTGAGGGACCCGAGCATACTCAACGCTTCCAGGATCAGGCGTATAGCCATAGGCGCCGGCGTGACGCCCAAGGACGTGAAGGACATGTTGAAGGTCTACGAGTCGATGAAGAGGATGTCCAAGGTGTTGCGGCGCCAGTACAGGCTGGGCGCCAGGGGCGTCCGCCTCCAATGAGGAGGTTCGTCCTGGTCACATCGACAAGGGCGTTCGCCGAACAGCCTTACGTCCACGGCAAGGCGCTTGTGGCCGCCCTATTGATATCGAACGGGATAAGGGAGGACGCCGAGTTCGTGGCGTATTTCATCGACGCGGCCCGCGCGATTAGGGTCCTCGGCAACTCCGTGAGGTCGTTGTTCCCCGACGAGGAGTCCTCCACCGGCCTCTTGAGGAGGGCGTTGCGGGGCGCCAGACATCCCGGCGTCAAGCTGATTGAACGCGCCAGCTTGGCGGATCTCATACGGAGGCCTGTCGTGGACGGCAGGCGCGGCGTCTGCAAGCCGCCGAGGGACTTCACGTACGTCGCCTATCTGGAGCCTGCAGACGTCGAGGTGGACTGCGGCGCTGGGCTGGGCGACATGCCGCCTCACCACCAGTTCGCGGTGTTCAACATAGAGGCGGATCGCCAGGAGGTAGTCCGTTGACCTCTTCCCGGTCGATCCTAAATTTATAACCCCCTCCGCAGAGTGCGCGGTGGATCCCGTCGAGAGGGCTAGGGAAATTCTGCGCCAGTATCCGCTGTGCGATTCGTGTCTGGGCAGGCTATTCGCCTCGATGGGCTACGGCATGGAGAACGCCGAGAGGGGCCGCGCTATAAAGACTCTGCTCCACATGAGGCTGGTGTACGACTACAGAAACGGCGTAGATGTCACCGAGGATCTCAAGGCGCTCGGGAGAGTCCACGCGCCCACTAGGAGGTTCCTCGCCTCGAACGGCATAAGCGTCGAGGAGGCCCGTTGCTATATCTGCGGCGGCCTGCTCAAGGACGTGGAGAAGTACGCGGAGAGCGTGGCGAAGGCGTTGGCCGAGATAGACTTCGGGACGTTCCAGGTGGGGTCCGTGGTGCCGAGGGATATGTTAGAGCGGGAGCGGGAAATCGTTGCTAAGTTCGGCATAGAAACGGGAGAGTCTATAAAACACGAAATAAACAGGAGGATAGGGAGAGCCGTCGGGGAGCTTCTGAAGAGGCCGGCCAACAAGGAGAGGCCCGACGTAGTGGCCACCGTGAATTTAATCGACGGCACGGTCAAAGTCACCAGAAATCCCCTCCTGTTGCTTGGGCGCTACCTCAAGCTGAGCCGCGTCGTGTCGCAGGGAAGGCTCGTGCCGGGCGCCTCGAGGACCATCGAGGAGGTGCTCGACCCCGTGCGGGCCAGGTTCGGGGGCTCTGCGTTGGTCCTACACGCGGCGGGCCGCGAAGACTCCGACGTTAGGATGTTGGGCAACGGGAGGCCTGCCGTCGTCGAGATCAAGGAGCCGTCGAAGTATAGGGGGGATCTCTCCGGGCTCACTACTGAATGGGTTATACTATCGCCGCTTAAGCCGGGCACTAGAAACGACGTAAGGGAGATGAAGGCCAAGTCGAAGACCAGCATAAAGCTCTACAGAGCGGTGGCGTTGTCCGACAAGCCCATCTCGGCCGAGGATCTGGCCAGGCTTAAGGCCCTCGAAGGCGCCGTGGTGGTCCAGCGGACTCCGAGGCGGATAAAGAGGTTAAACCCGCGCGCCAGGAGGCGGAGGATGGTATACAATATCGAAGCGTACCAAATCGCCGATAGGGTCATCGAGATATTCGTGAGGTGCCAAGGCGGTTTATACGTCAAGGAGTTCATAAACGGCGACGGCGGGCGGACGCAACCGAGCGTCGCCGAGACGCTTGGGGCCTCGCTCGAGGTGGTGGAGCTCGACGTGCTGGACGTCGAATAGGTTTTAAATAGGTATGGGTAAGGCGGTATGCGCCAAATAGCCAAAAGCGCCAGGCTACACTGGAAGTTTTACCAAGAGTTCCTCAACAACAGATATTTCAACCTCGGCATCGGCGGGGCTACGGCTGCCTATATTCTCCGCGCGGTGGCCAGCGGCATGTTTATCCCGTTCTCGCTCCAGGAGATAACCAACGGGCTGTTTAACAGGTCCGTGGGGTCGATGAGCCAGGGCTTGTGGCTCCTGGCCCTTGCAGGCCTAATATATGCAATAACCGAGTGGCTGTTCCGGCCGTTTTGGATCGGCATCGCCCAATCGATCCGCCTCATAAAAATGCGCCTGGTCAAGGGCGTGGCTGGAGGCGCGGCGCGCGACAACGGAGACGATATAGGTAAACTGGTGAACGACGTCGACTTCGTCATGTGGAACGTAGGCGGCATAATAAACTCCATGGTGCCGAACCTCTTCACAGCCGCCGTCGCCGAGGTGACCATATTCGAGATGAGCCCGATTCTAGGCCTCGTGGGGCTGATCGGGCTCCCCTTCTACGTGGCGTTGTTGGAGCACTACGTCAAGAACGTCGAGGAGGCCAGAGGCCTCGAGAGGAGGGCCTACAGCGAGAGCATCCATGCGGCCTCGGAATACCTCGCCGGGAGGGCCGGCGCGGACGCCTTCACATCCGCCATGGATAGGTGGATCAGAGGGATTAGTAGAAACATCCACCTAGATAGAGAGTACTGGTCTTCCTCGTTCGCCGTGGGCTACGCCGTTCCTCTAATAACAGCGCTTATAGGCGTCAACTACGTCAACGAGGGGCGGCTCAGCGTGGGATCCCTGGTAGGGGCTCTTACGGCATCGCTCACCATGTACACCGCGCTTGTCAACGCCTTCTGGGGCATATGTCTGCTCGGCCAAAACACAGTGGCTATAAGCAGGATCTTCTCGATCAGAGAGGCCAGCGCCCGGAGAACTCTAGCTCCCGTCCAAGCCGCTCCTTGACCGCCTTGTCGTATACCACCTTGGCGACGACAAGATCCTCCACGGCTATGCCCAACGACTTGAACAGAGTTATGGAGCTCTCGTCGGGCCGCCCGCGCGCCTTTCCGGCCACTATATCGGCTAGAGGCACAGCCCTATCGAGGGCCCCCGCCATGATCAGATCCCCCGCCTCCTCCCGCGCCTGGGCCGGGTCGTCCACGGCTATTACGTCGGCCTTCGCCACGGCGTCCGGCGCCAGCTCCGCTCTATTCGCCCAGTTGCTCCCTATGGCGTTTACGTGGACTCCGGGCCGTAAGTACTCCCCCCTTATGAAGGGCTCTGCCGAGTTCGTCGCCGTGACCAACACGTCCACGTCGCTCACCGATCTGTAGTCGTCGGCCAGCGCCGCGTCGTAGCCCCTGCCCCTCACGAACTCTACAAAGGCTCTGGCCCTCTCTCTGCTCCTGCCGAATATCTTTACGAGGGACGGCTTGAAGACCTCGACGAGCGCCTCGAACTGGGCCCTCGCCTGTCTGCCCGAACCCACTATGCCGAGCGTTCCCTGGAAACGGGCCGCCATGTGCCTAGTGGCCACAGCGGAGGCCGCCCCGGTCCTCTTCTGGCCGAGCCTATCCGCCTTGATTATAGCCAGCAGATCGCCGCCGGCTACGTCGAAGAGCAAGACCACGAACCTAGCGCCCTCCCTAGTGCTTAGGTAGGTCTTCAACCCAGCCACCCCGTACTTCCCCAACACCACGCCCTGCAAGACGTGGAGGACGGCGCCTTTCACGATAGCCCTACGCCTCGGCAAATTGACCGCCTGGCCCTCCGCCAAAAGCCTGAACCCTTCCTCGACAGCCTCTATCGCCTCCCTGAAGCTCAACAACTGGTCGACCTCACCCTCTGTTATGAAGAGGGTCATGAAAAACGAGGACTAGGGAGCCTCTTAAAAATTAGGGGTTTTTAGTGGGCGCCGTACCAAGGAGCCCAGGCTTTCCAGATCGCTGTGTGCGCGAATATGGCCGAGACGCCTATGAATAAGGATATCAGACCGCCTATAACCAATAGCAACATGAGCAGGTAGGCGACGCCCCTCGCCGCCTTCTTGAACGTGAGGAGCGGGCTTAACAGCCCGGCGAGGCCCACGGCGAAGAAGAGCAGACCGGCAAGAGGCGGCTCGTTGGTCAGCCCATACTTCCATATATCGAATGAGTAGACGAACGGCGCTAGGGACAGCGCGGCAATGCCCACGAGCGCCCCTCTCAGATAGTAGAGGCCGTCCTCGCCGAGGGCCTCCACGCCTATCCTACTGCTCGTGAGGCCAAGGAGTATCAGCGCCACGCCGAAGATCGGCCAGGCGTCAGAAAATATCAAGTTGTAGGAGCTAGGCAACGGCCAGGTGGCCGTGGCCCACAGACCGCTCGCCAAGGCGTACACGCCCAGGGCTATGTAGAAGTACCCAAATGCCTTGTTAAAGGCCAGCTTGACGGCTAAGGAAGCCTTGGAGGCGAAATTGAGATAAAGCCAATAGGCGGTGGCCAATAGGGTCGTGCCCAATACGTCCAGCCACAGATCTAGCGGGTCCATAACAGCGGCATGTGAATAACTAAACACTATTATATAAGCCGTATTGCATTTCTATATGTAATAATGTATTTTAACGGTTTATATTGACTAAGTTATTAGAAAACGCGTTATCGCTTGAGCCTCAAGCTGTACGCCCTATAGCCCGATCTCCTTAGACGTTCGGCCACATCTGCGCTCAGAGCCCCTTGGTAGCAGTAGAAGACGTAGGTCTTGTCTCTGCCCATCCTCTCGACGAAGTCGAAGACTCTGTCGAGCTCGACGCGGACGGCGCCTGGTATGTGCCATTTAAGGTACGCCTCCTGGTCTCTGAGATCCACCACGACGGCGCCCTCGGGCACCCTATCCACGACCAGGCCCTCTACGCTGGGGGCCAGACCGGCTATCGCAGACTTAAGCTCCGATCTCCTTACTATTCTTATATTCCTCGAGACCTCCTCGACAGTGTCGGCCAGGTAGAGGTCTATCGCCTCTATCTCCCCCTTGGAGGCCCACCTCCTGGGCTCCCTCGAAAATATTCCGCAGTACTCCGGGACGGACACGGATAGGTCGTATGTGCCTATCCTCTGCGCCATCTTGGCTATCTCCTCCTTGTCCAGCCCTATCAGGGGCCTAAACACCGGCAGGTCTATCCCCATCTCCACTGCCGAAAGCGCCTGGAGAGTCTGGGACGACACTTGGCCGAGGGATTCGCCTGTGACCAGGGCCTCGGCCTTGACGAGCCCTGCGGCCCTCTCGGCGAGCTTGTACAACGCCCGTTTAAACGCTATGGACCATAAATGGTGGTCCACATATCTGCGTATGGCGTCGGCCACGGGGGCGCAGTCAGCCACCAACACCTTGGCGTCGTAGCCGTACGACCACTCCAACAGCTTGTCTATCACCCTCAAGGCGGCTGCCTCAGTCAAGACACCGCCGAGGTTGCAGTAGAGCACGTCGACGTAGGCCCCTCTACGCATCATATACCAGGCGGCCACAGGGGAGTCTATTCCTCCCGACACGAGCGCCAGGACCTTGCCCTCAGATCCCAGAGGGAGTCCGCCGGGGCCTTCGTAGATCTCGTTGTATGTGTAGACCCGATCTCCCCTAACCTCAACGAATATCTCCACCTCCGGCCGCTCCAAGTCGACGGAGCCGCCGGCGGCCGCCAAGATCTCCCCCACCTTAGCCGCGACGTCTCTCGACGTGAAGGGGTGCGTCCCGGCCCTATGCGCCCTCACGGCGAACTTCCTCCCGGCCACTATATCCCTCCAGCGGGCCGCGACCTTAGACGCGAGATCTGCCAGGTCTGTAAATATATACTCGGCCGCCGGGCTCGTCGACTTGACCCCGAACACCCGCGCCGCGGCCTTCGCCACACATCCGTCGTCTCCGTAGACGAATATCCTCCCCGGCTCCAGCCTGAACTTAACCTCGCCGCACCCGGCGGCGGCCTCCCTAATAGCTCTGACGAGCAACTTCTCCATCTCCCTCCGGGTAGACCCTCGCTTGATCGCCACCTCGCTGTACCTCACCAAAACTACCACGACGGCGTTTAGGGCGCTTGCTTAAAATCTTAAACCACCTTGTCCAGCCAATATCTGCTCCGCGCGTCGAGCTTGTCGACCTCTATCACGTAGGCGTTCTCGTACACGTCTATCAACACCACGGAGCCGTCCATCGCCATGACGTTCCTCCTGCCTCTTGTCGAGATGATGCGGCGGCCTATCTCGGTCTCCACATCCCACACGAGCTCGTCCCCCTTTATGTCCACCGACCTTATCGACGTTATGCGAGGCACTAAGACGTTGGCGCCTATCGCCCTCTCCAACGCCGTCCTCGATCCCTCGTCCAACGTTGTGTAGTCCTCTATTACGTATTGGCGCCCGCCGCAGTCCAACAACACGAAATGTCTGTGGCTCACGGGGAACGGCAACGTGGGCCTACACTCGCCGGCCACGCCGTCTAGCTTGACGTAGCTACGCCTAGATCCCGGCGCTATCTTGGGCGATTTCAAAATAGGAGGCGGAGCCGTCTCTTGTCTCCTAGACCACATGGAGGCCGCCGCCTCAGCGTATTCGCTGAACATTCTGCTGAACTCGCCGCCCTTAATCAAGAGCTCTGCCGGCGCGCCCTGCTCGACGATCTCCCCGTCGCGCATGACCACCACCTTGTCGGCCGCCAGCGCCTCCACCGGCGAGTGCGTTATGAAGATGGCCGTCCTGTCGCCGACTACGTCTAGTATGGTGGAGAAGACCTCCTTCTCGGTTAAGGCGTCTAGGTTCGAGGTAGCTTCGTCGAATATGAATATGTCGGGGTCCTTCACGAGGGCTCTGGCCAACGAGATCCTCTGCCTCTGGCCGCCCGATAGGTAGGACCCCCTCTCGCCTAAGGGGGTGTCGTAGGCGAGCGGCATCTTCATTATGTCGTCGTGGACCTTCGCCAGCCAACAAGCCTTAAGTATGTCGTAGGGGCCTATCTTCCCGTCGGCGCCGTAGGCCACGTTGTTGGCCACAGTGTCGTCGAAGAGCAACACTTCCTGGGATACGTAGGCTATCCTGCGCCGTAGATACGACGTGTCTATCTCCCTTATATCCACGCCGTTTATGTATATTGAGCCCTCGGCGGGCTGGTACATCTTGAGCAACAGTTTGGCAATAGACGTCTTGCCCGAGCCGCTTCTCCCGACCAAGGCGACTTTCTGGCCCCTCTCTATCCTCAGATTTATGTTCTTCAGGACGGGGGTTAGCGGCTCGTAGCCGAACCAGACCCCTTTAAACTCTATGGGCCCTCTTAGGGACGGCTTCTTATCGCCGCCCCGGGGCTCCTCCTCGGCCTCCATGATCTCCCTAAGCCTCTCGCCCGAGGTTATCGCCTGCTGGATGAACGGTATTATGTTGCTGAGGTTGTTTATGGGCCCGTAGAACTGAGCCATGTAGGACACGAACGCAGTGAGGACGCCGAGCTCTATGTTGCCGGCTATGACTTGGTTGCCTCCGAACCACCAGATCATCACAGTCGCTAGGGAGGTGAGAAAGCCTATCGGCGGCCAGTGTAGCGAGTTCATGGCGGCCACATCGCGTTGCGACTCGTAGAGCCTGTCCAGTATACGCCAGAACCTGGAGGTCTCGTAGCCCTCTCTGGAGTACGCCTTGACTATCGCGTAGTTCGGGATCACGTCCGAGGCGGCCGAAGTCATATCGGCGCTCCTCCGCCAGTTTCTGTGGTAGAGAAGCCTGGACACGCGTCTATAGTGTACGAGCAGGTACACTATGAGGGGCACCGGGACCAGGACGTAGACGGCCAGGCGGGGGTCCATGGAGAACAGTATCACCCCTATGCCTATCAGCGTAAGCGTGTTCACGAGAAGGGTCGGAAGGCCCCACACCATGAGCCACTGCGCGTTGCCCGCGTCGGTGGTCAGCCTGGACAGTATCCTGCCGGTCGAGATCTTGTCGACCACGGAGGGGCTCAGGCGCAGTACCTTGGCGTACAGCTTGCCTCTGAGGTCGTTGACCACCCTCTGCCCGACCGTGTTGAGGACGTAGTTCTGGGCCATGGACAGCAACGACACCGACGCATATGCGGCCACCAACAACAAGGTCAGCCTCACGAACAGCCCCTCGTTGCGGCTGGGCGAGAGCAGTACTTGGTCTATAAGCACCTTGAGCATGTAGGGCGGCACCAAGTTCAACGCGGTGATCGCCAGCGAGAGGGCCACGCCGAGGGCCAGCCTGTACTTGTACGGCGCCATGTGGGAGAACAGCCACAAGAGCGTCCGGCCGGAGCCGCGCCGCACGGGCCCGCCGGCCTGATCCTCGACAAGAGCCGCCTCGGCTCTCCTCAGGTTTATTGCCTTGGCCAAGGCCCTGAACTGTACCAGCTTCCTCTTAGTGAAGTAGGCCGCCTCGACCGACGACCCGTCGTCCAACTCGATGACGAGCTTCGCCAGGCCTATCCCATCCTCCACATAGGCCCTCTTGATCCGGCCTAGGTCCACCCTATACAGAATCTCGCCGTCCCTCATCACAGACAGCTCCTTCTCCGTTAACACCACGCGCTCGGCGCCGGGCCTCAACTCATGCGTTAAATCCGACTCGACCTCGGCCACGGGAGTGCGCAACCGGCCTAACCATTTAAGTTTGAATAGGGGCTCTGCGCGAAGACGACGGCGGTTTGTCTTAAAGTTTTTATAGGTCCGACGTCTCGGCATCCGTGGACCACAGACGGGCCATACTGTTCAACAGCGTCCTGGGCTCCTTCATGGCCAGCATGAACGTATCGGCTCTAGTCATAGCGCTCCCGGCGATCTTTAGAGGAATAGGAATAGACCCGTTCTCGCCGCTGGGGTTTATGTCAATGTTATGGCTGATATTGGCCTACCCCTTCACCATCGCCGTCTTGGTGGCCATAGCTGGCCGCTTGTCCGATATGTACGGCAAGGGGAGGGCATTCACCTTAGGCGCCGCCGTGTTCACCGCGGCGTCGCTACTGCTCGGCTTGACCCCGGGCACGGGCGCCGCGGCCGCCCTCCAGATGATCATATATAGGGCCGTACAAGGTGTCGGCGGCGCCTTGATGTTCAGCAACAGCGCCGCCATAATCGCCGACGTCTTTCCGCCCAGCGAGAGGGGAATAGCCCAAGGGATCGTGGGCATCTCCTTCTCGGCCGGCTCCCTCGTCGGGCTTCTAGCCGGCGGCGCGCTCGCCGTGATCGACTGGAGGCTTGTCTTCCTCGCGAACGTGCCCTTCGGCGTCCTCAACACGTGGTGGTCCTACAAGGTCGTGTACCGCGTGTCGCCGGGCGCGGGCAGAGTTGTGGTCGACTGGGCAGGCGCCGCCGTCCTGGCCGCCGCGCTTTTCTTATTCCTCATGGGGCTCGCCCTCTCGACCGTGCCCTACGACGGCCATATGTTGGGCTGGAGCGCCCCCTACGTCTGGGCTCTGCTGGCGGGCGGGGCGGCGCTCTCAGCCGCGTTGATACCCCTCGAGCGGAGATCCCGGGCGCCCATGTTACGCCTCGATCTCTTCTCGAACAAACAGTTCTCTTTCGGCGTGTTCAGCGCCTTCCTGCTCTTCCTGGCCCAGGGAGCCAACGTCTTCGTGCTGTCCATCTTCCTCCAGGCTGTCTACCTCCCCATGGGCGGCATGCCCTACGAGCTGACGCCTCTATGGGCCGGGATCTACCTAATACCGAGTAGCTTGGCCAGCGCCGTGTTCGCCCCAATCGGCGGCAAACTCGTCAACAAGTTCGGCGCTAGGGCCGTCGCCACCGCGGGGGCCGCGTTGATGGGCCTAGGCTTCGAGATGCTGTCGGCATTGCCCCTCTCCTTCCACTACGCGCTCTTCGCGTTCATAATAGCGCTCATAGGCGCCGGCACCGGCCTCTTCATGAGCCCCAACCTCGTCTCGATACTGAGCGCGGTGCCCTCGTCCACGAGGTCGGCGGCCTCCGGCGTCAGGGCCATGTTGCAGAACGTAGGCACGCTCTTGAGCTTCGCCGTCTTCATAACGTTGATAGTGGCGGGCTCCGCCGCGTCGTTGGGGCCCAGCATATACAACGCGTTGGTCAACGCCGGCGTTCCGCCCGACTCTGCGCGGCTTCTGCTCTCCACGCCGCCGATAGTGGCGTTCTTCGCCGCGTTTCTCGGCTACAACCCGATGGCCACGTTGGTCTCCCTCAACCACGTACAGCTCAGCCAAGCCGTCTACTCGGCGATAACCGAGCCGCAGTTCTTCGCCGGCGCCGTGGCGCCCGCGCTCGCTGACGGGTTCCACTACGCCTACCACCTCGCCGCGGCGTTCGCTTTCGCCGCCGCGCTCCTCTCAGCCCTAAGAGGCAGGGAGGTGTTCGTGGAGTGACGGCCGTACCCTTCTACGATATCGGCGAGGCGCTGGTCGACGGATATTTCGCGGACAAGATATCGGCGAAACACGAGCGGGTTCTCCTCGTCGTGAGTCGGAGCGCGGCCGCGCAACCTGGCGGGCCGTGCGTCGAGCCTCTGCCTTATAGGACCGTCGTGGAGCTATTGCGCGAGGGGTACGAGGAGGCCAGAAGAATATTGGCGGGGGCGCCTTTGAGGAGGCGCGGCAGGCTCTACTTAGCCTTAATCCCCCTCTACAGCTCCGGGCGCTACCTCTCGGAGATCGCCGACTATTTGACCGACCTGACAGCTACGAGAATTCTGGCGGATCTCTACGAACGCGTCCTCGCAAGACTGTCCGAGGGGCCCCGCGACGTCCTATGCGCGCCGATAGAGGTGAGGGGCGACGTAGTGTACCTCGGCGGTGAGGCCAACAGAACCTACACCTACCTCTTCAGAAAAGACGGACGGTTCAGGGAGGCTCTGCTAAGCCTACTTGAGCCAAGGGACGCCGGCGGCTCTGTAGATGTCTAGCACTCCCCTTAGATCTCTAAGGGAGAGCTCAGGCGGGTAGGGCACCTCCGAGTCCTCCTCCACCGCCTTGAAGAAGCCCTTGAACATCTCCACGAAGACGTCGACATCGGGCACCTCCACCCTCCTGCCGTTGAGGACGGGGTCCCCGTACACCCTGTATCTAGGCGGCGCCCACGTCCTCCGCTTGGTCTCCAAGTCCTCGACCACCGAGCCGGCATCGCCTATGACCTCGTAAGAGGGCAAGAGCGGCGGGTTGGGGTAGGCCCAGCTGTAGTAGAAGAGGCCGTAGGCCCCCGACTTGAACTTGAAGATCGCCATGGCCGTGTCGTCGCCCTCCATGGGCACAAACGCTCTGTATACATAGGCCTTGACCTCCTCGTAGTCCCCGCCGAAGTTCAGAAGAGTATTCACGAAGTGGACCCCGCCGTCTATCAGAGCGCCGCCGCCCATCTCCTCCAGCCTAGTCCGCCACTCCTTAGGCCTTCCCAATACCTGCGACCTCACTATTATGGTGTGGACCTTGCCGAGGCGGCCGTCCCTTATCATCTCTACGACTGCCTTGACCGCCGGGTCGAAGTGGAACTGGTCGGTGACCATCAACTTCCTGCGGGCGGACCTCGCCGCGTTTATCATGTCGAGAGCCTCCGCCTCGGTCCTAGCCATCGGCTTCTCGACGAGGACGTGTTTGCCTGCCTTGAGGGCCTCCACGGCCATATCCCTATGTAGATTATGCGGGACCACTAGATCCACCACGTCTGCATTTGAGGAGAGCACGGACGAATACGTGGCGTGTACCTTCCTCGCCCCGTATCTCTCCACGCACGTCCTGGCGGCCTCCTCGTTCCTCTCCATGATCTCCAGATCGACGCCGAGCTGGGACAGAGCCCTCAAGTGTATCTGGCCCCATCCCCTACAGCCGACGGCCACTACTTTCATGGACCGGAACGGGGGCTGATATATATCAGTGCCCGGCGTTTCTCAACACGTCGGAGACGGCCGACCTCACGAGCTCTACGTCCTCCTTCGTGATCATGTAGGGCGGGAGGAACCTCAGCACATTCATGCCGGCGGTGAGGGCCAACACCCCCCGCGCCATCAGAGGCTGGATGAACTGGTCGGCCTTCACCCTGAGCTCTAGGCCCAACATGAGGCCCATCCCCTTGACTCTCAGCCCCAGCCTAGAGCCGTGCTCCGAGAGGGCCTTGGCAAGATCCCTGCCCGCCGACTCGGCCTTGGAGGGCACGTCGTCCCTCAGCAACAGCTCCGACGCCGCGGCGGCCGCCGCCATCACGACGGCGTTCCCCGCGAAGGTGGAGCCGTGCTCCCCCGGCTCGAACACGTCCCCGTAGTCCTCTCTGGCCACCACAACGCCTATGGGGAGGCCGCCGCCCAGCGCCTTGCCCGCCGTGAAGAGGTCGGGCTCGACCCCGTACTTCTGGAAAGCCCACACGGCCCCGGTCCTGCCGAAGCCCGTCTGGACCTCGTCGAATATCAGCAGGGCCCCCTTCCGGGAGGCCTCGTCGCGGAGCGCCTTCAAGAAGTCCGGAGTCGCCGGATTGACGCCGCCCTCGCCCTGTATAGGCTCTACGACGACGCAACAAGCGTCTTCGCCCACCACCTTCTCCACCTCAGAAACCACGTTGAACTTGCCGAACCTCACGTGGGGGTAAAGCGGCTCGAACGCCTTGCGATATGCCTCGTTCCACGTAATCGAGAGGGAGCCCATGGTCCTCCCGTGGAAGCTGTTAGTGAAGGCCACTATGGTGTGCCTCCTCGTGATCTTCTTCGCTATCTTGACCGCCGTCTCGACCGCCTCCGTGCCCGTATTCTGGAGAAACACCACGCCGAATTTCGCCGGAAGGAGCCGGGAGAAGGCCTCAACGAACCTCTCCCTCGCCGGCGTCGCGAAGTTTAGGGGGACGGCCCACACCTCCTCCACCTGCTTCTTTACGGCCTCGACTATGTAGGGGTTCGAGTGGCCGAGGAACGCCACGCCGTGGTTGGTGTTGCAGTCGAGATACCGCCTCCCCCCGTCGTCCCAGACATACTGCATGTAGCCCTTCACAAGCCTCACGCCGTATTCGCGATAGTACCGCGCGATCCTCGTCATGGTGGAAAAACCGCAGGTTATATAAAGCCGCATCCCGGACCCCCTCGTCGATGAGAGGCCGGGGCCTCCAAGTCCGGCGCCGGCCGCCAGCCCGCGTAGATCTCCGCACTTATAGGCTTTTAGCTAAGCGGGCTCTGCGACCACCGGGAAAAACGTCGATATAGCCGCGAGGGCTATCAGAAAGGCTAGAGCCGCCACTGCCATAAGCAGAACGGCGGCCGTCTTCGCGATTGCGCCTCTCTTCCCCAATAGTTCGACTGCAACAGCCACGTAGCCGGGCAACGCCGCGAGCGCGCAGACAGCTAGAGAGGCGATCACCGCCTTGTACGTAATCCAGCTCAACACTTCGGCCCATACGGCGATGGCCGCAAAGGACGCCGCGGCGGCGCCCGTCGCCGCGGCCGAGATCAACGCGGTGGCCCACAACCGCCCGGAAGCATCGCGGGCTCTATAAAGTAGGCCCGCAACCAGGACGCAGACGCCTGCCAGCGAAATCGCCAAGGCGTTGTAGTTCACGAAAACAGCCGCCGCGCCTCCCAATATCATGGCCGCACCCAGCAGGATCAATAATGGGTAAACCGCACCCATGTGCCTCTCGTGCTGTTTAAAAAATATTTCTTCTTATACTTGATACGCGTAAAGGCCAGCTTGCGATATTTGATTATTGTTTGATTATTGGATGCCCGGTCAGAGCTCTGCCAGGATTTTGTGAAACGACGATATGTGGTCTCTGAAGCTGCTGAAGAACCTCGCCCTCCTCAGCTCGTCCATATCGAGGGCGTAGACGGCTCTGTCCTCCTCGAAGATCTTGAGCCTCAGCTTCACCTCGCCGAGAGGCGACACGACCATGGATCCGCCCCAGAAGAACTCCTCCTCCTGGCTCCCGACCGTATTGACGAAGGCCATCCACACCGTGTTCATCAAGGCGTGCGCCTTCAGCAACGCCTCCCAGCTGTCTTGTATTGCCAAGTCCTTGCCGAGCCTGCGCATGGGCGACGCCGCGGGGACCAGTATCAAGTCGGCCCCCATCAACGCCAACGCCTCGGCCGGCTCCGGATGCCAGGCGTCCTCGCATATGATAACCCCGAACTTCACGCCTGCGTGTTGGAACACTTTGAGGTCCTTCAGAGGATCGCCGCGTTGGAAGTACCTCCTCTCCTCGAAAAGTCCGTAGGTGGGGAGATAAAACTTGTAGACGTAGTTGATCTCCCCGTTTATTATAACGGCGGCCGAGTTCCTCAAGACGCCGGGCCTCACCTCCTTTATGGCGCCGGCTACCACGCACTTGCCCCCGGCCGCGTCGGCCAGCTTCTCCACGGCCTTCTCGCTGTGCCGGAAGAGCTCGAAGGCGAGGTCCTTGAGCACGTAGCCCGTCAACGAGAGCTCCGGGAACACAACGCAGTCGCTATCGCTCGTCTCGACGATCTCTTTGTGTTTTAGGAGATTGCGCTCGACGTCGCCTAGAAACGGCCTTATCTGGGCCAGCTCTATTCTCAAACCCATGGCCTCACGTTCCAGTACCTCCTGGGATATCTCCAGTCGGATCCGATGGCCCTCCCGCTCAACCTGAAGATCTCCGGCGGCAACCTCTTGTGCTGGCTCCTCCTCACCAAGGAGTCTATCTTGTCGACGACCGAGACGTCGATGCCTAACATGGCCGCTATCTCCTCCCGCGTCCTCATCTCCTCGTAGCGCAGGTACAGGACGGAGTCTATCGTCTCGTAGTCGATTCCGAGCTCCCCCTCGGCCGTCTGCCCCTCCCAGAGGGCGGGCGAGGGCGGCTTGGCCACTATCTCCTCGGGCACGCCTAGGCATCTGCCCAACTGCCTCACTTGCGTCTTGTATAGATCCCCTATGGGGAGTATGTCGACGCCGCCGTCGCCGTACTTCGTGAAGTAGCCCAACATCAACTCGCTCTTGTCGCCGGTGCCGACCACGAGGTAGCCGAGCTTCTGGGCATATGCGTAGAGCAGAACCATCCTGACCCTCGCCTTTATATTGCCCACTATCTTCTTATCGGCGACGCCGACGGCGTCGGCTAGGGCCTTGACGTGTTCGTCTATGGGCACCACGGCGTATTTCCCCTCGGCCCTAGTCAGCTTGATTATCTTCATGGCGTCTTCCATATCCCTAGGCGGGGTCGAGGAGGAGGGCATCAAGAGGAAGAAGAAGTTGTCCGTGGCCCTGGCCAAGAGGACCGCCACCACCGACGAGTCTATGCCCCCGCTGAGGCCCAAGACGCCTCCAGCGGCGCCGCTCTCCTCGAAGTATTCCCGCAACCTCTCCACGAGGTATCTGGAGACGGCCTCGCAGTCGATAGCCAGAGCCCTCCTTACATACTCTATCACGTTTCCGCTAACCTCTCTCTATCAAAAACTTTACTTCCTCAACAGCCCCGCCCGACGCGATCGCCAACACGCCGTTTCCTAAAGGCCTCCACGCCCCGCCGTCCAACGGCTCGGACGCCACGACCACCTGCGGACCATCCAGCACCACCGGCACAAAATGCGGATCCTCCCGCAACCTATACGTCAAGAAATACGCCTCGGGCTTCTCCAGGTTTACTAGAGCTATGTTCATCATGGGCTCCTCGGGATCTAGGAAATGTATAGCTATCTCAGAAACTTCCCTCAGAGCGTCTAGGTCCCCGCCCATGTCCACGAAGGCCTTGAGGAACAGCTCGCTGTCCGTCGCGCCTCCGATCCTTACGTCTATACCCCTCTGCCTCAACTCCTCCGAGAACTTGTCTTTCATTATAGTGCCGTTGTGGGCTATGGCGAAGTTTCCGTAGACTATGGGGTGGGTATTGGCCGGCGACACCCCGCCGACGGAGGCCAGACGGGAATGAAATAAATATAGTTTATATCCACTAGGCGGATCTATATATGATTCCCATATGGGTCTAGTGGACTTATATAGCCCGTACTCCCCCTCCCTGGCGTAGAGGACGCCCCAGCCAGATCCGTGGCTTAAGCCCGCCGTCCTGTCCCTTCTCGAGATCTCGACGAAAGATCTGAAAAGATCTGGCCGAGGATCCCCAAAAAGCAGTAGTATTCTACACATCAAGCGGTTTCTAGGTACTGGTCGTACTCCCACCGGGTTATCACGTTCCAAGTCTTGTCCCACCCCTCGGAAACGCTTGCCAGATAGTCGCTCCACTCCTTCTCCTTGAGCGCGAGGTACGCCTTGACTAGCTGTTGCGGCAGTGTCTTGGCCGCGACGCCCTCCGACGCCAGCTTGACCGCCTCGCCGAGGTGCTTGGGGGTCTCCTTGACGCCCTCTAGGTCGTACGCGATGTCCTCGACTGGGCTCGGCGGCTCGAGCTTCTTGTCGAGGCCCTCGAAGGCGGCTAGCAGTATCGCTGAGAAGCCGAGGTAGGGGTTTGCGGATGGATCGGGGTGGCGGTACTCGAACCTGTTTATCTTCTTCCCGTAGTACGGCACTCTGACCATCGCCGAGCGGTTGCCGAGCCCCCAGACGACGCGGGTAGGGGCCTCGTGGTGCGGCACGAGGCGCTTGTAGCTGTTCACGACCGGGGCCACGAAGACGCTGTTGGGCAACGCGTTGTTGAGCACGCCGGCTATCGCCGACTTGAGCTCCGGCGTGGGCTCCTTATACGACGCGAAGAGGTTGACGCCGTCGCGCCAGAAGCTCACGTGTATGTGCATGCCGGAGCCGTTGACGCCCCAGAACGGCTTTGGCATAAACGTGGCGATGAGGCCGTACTTCTGCGCGACCGATTTGGCGAGTATCTTGTACACGAGTATCTGGTCGGCCACCTGGACCGGGTCGCCTGCCGGTATGTTCACCTCGAACTGGCTAGGCGCCACCTCGTGGTGCGTCTTGGTCAGCCCTATGCCCGACAGATAGAAGTGCTCTATTATCTCTTCCATGACAGGCATTGTCTCCTTCAACGGATAGCCCTCGAAATAGGCCCCGCTGTCGACAAGGGACGGCGGGTTGCCCCTCACAAGGAAGAACTCGACCTCGGCGCCCATCTTGGCCTCGTATCCCCTAGACTTGAGGTATTCTACCGTCTGCTTAAGGGCGTTGCGCGGGTCCATCGGATGCGGCTTGTCTCCGTCCAACGTGCTCGTGAACGCCAATGCGGTCTTGCCTCCGTTCCACGTCTCTATGTAGACGGCATCGGCGTCGACCTCGGCCACGAAGTCGCTCTTGTTGACGGTCGTATACGCCGGTATGGAGGAGCCGTCGTACGCTATGCCGTCGACGAAGGCGTCGCGCGCCGCGTCTATTGGCAGAATCTCGAGCTTCGGCCTGCCGAATATGTCGACTATGACGAACTTGACGTACTTAACCCCGGCGCCCTTCAACGTTCTCCAGACACTTAGCCCTTCCGGCATAGGCGACATGCCCACTCGGTATATAAACTTTACTCGTAGATCTACGTGACTATCTTGGCCTATATAGTTCGTTATATTCAAAGTACCCGTAGTACAATGTATTTGGTACCGATAATCTCGGAGGGACTAGCTACCCGCTACGGGGACGTTTAGCTTTGTAGCTACCCGGCCGTCTAAGGACCTCAACAAATCTCTATTCCCTACCATGTGGAAGTAGCTGGTCACTCCGCCGGCCCCCATGGCCAGCTTGAGCTCCTTGGTGAGCGCCATTATCGTGTTCTCGTACCAACGCCTCTTGGTGGCGTAGTCAGGCGCGGACCGCCTCGCCAGAAGCTCGAAGGGCTCGCGGGGCTCCACCAGATCCGCGCCCAACGCCGCGAGCTTATAGACATCTGAGCCGCTGAATAGACGGCCCGCCGCGATCACCACCATCCTCTCCCTTATGCCCGCACGCCTCGCCTTCTCGTCCAGCGCGGCCACGGCCTCCTCAAGCCACGCGTCGCCTCCTAAAGCCTCGTCGATAACGATGATGCCATCCTCCGGCTCGAGCTCCCTCGACGGCGCGACTCTGCGGTGCGGCAGGCGGGAGAGGCAGTACTGGGGCTCCGGACAGCCGTCCCCGTCGACAAGCGCGCCGAGTCCGTACCCGGCCATGACGGCCGCCCGCTCCAAGGCCGGCACCACCACCGGCGTGTCGAGCTCGACGCCCGCCAGCGGCACGCGCACGTCTACCTCTTCCCTATACGGATCCACGGACGGGTGCGTCACCTGCGCCGCCTCTATCCTCAAGAGGTCCAGGGGCCTCCTCGCGGGGTACGTGTAGCCGGGCACTATGCCGCCCATGCCCGTGATAGGCGCTTTGCCCTCCTCGTACACCTCCCTGGACAACTGCGGCACGTAGTCTTGGTAGTAGGCCACCTCGCCCTCGGCGATTAGGTCGACCCCGACGGTGTTCGCCACCAGCTCGTCGACGTAATACAGCCCGAGGAGATCTCTCCGCCCCACCAGCTCCCTCAAGCTGTCCATGCCGAGCGAGTAGAGTATGGCCTTCAAGCCTAGCCTAAGCGCGGAGAGGTACCTGCGCAGAGCCGCGGAGGCCCACTCGATGTCCAGGTCGGGCCGCGCGCCGATCATGTTCGTTAGAGACGTAGGGCATCCTCCGGTGTGGCAGGAATGGCACATTATGCAGCCGAAGGACAACAACGCGGCGGTCCCTATATTGGCCATGTCGGCGCCCAGCGCTATCAGCTTCGCTATGTCGGAGGCGCTGTAGAGCATCCCGCCGGCCACGACGAGGAAGCCGTCCCTAACCCCGTTGTCCTTCAGCCACCTATCCACGACAGGCACGGCGTAGTCTATGGGTATCCCGAGGTGGTTCCTCACCGATATGGGGGTCGCGCCGGTGCCTGCCCCCGCCCCGTCTATTATTATGCCCTCTGCGGTGGACCTCGCCACCCCGACCGCCACGTACATGATCTTGTTCACCGCGGCCACCTTGACCAACACAGGCTTGCCCGTCAAGTCCCTCAACGCCTTGACCCGCTGGGCTAGATCCTCTATGGAATATATGTCGTGGTGCGGCGCCGGCGATAGGGCGTCGCTCCCCTCTGGGATCTTCCGGAGCTCGGCTATTATCTTGGTGACCTTCCTCCCGGGGAGGTGTCCTCCGATGCCGGGCTTAGCGCCCTGGCCTATCTTTATGTTGACGGCCAGCCCCGCCCTCAACAGATCCATGTCCATACCGAAACGCGCCGACGCCCACTGGACGACTATGTTCCTGTACTTCGCCACCTCGGGATGGAGCCCGCCCTCGCCTATGCCGGCCACCACCCCCTCCTCGGTGGCCGCCTTGGCTATGGCTATGTTGGGGTTCCCGCTGAGCGCCCCGAATGACATATCGCCGAGATATATCGGCGCCGACAGCCTCGTGCCGAAGAAATCAACGCCGACGTCCACGTCTAGCCTGTCGGCGTGTTTGAGCAAATCGTTGACTTCCCGAGGCCTCAAATCCTTGAAGACCATCCTATCGAGCAACCTCCCTATCTTACTCGGCGACTCCTCCAAGGCATATGGCGGCATTCCCTCTACGGCAGAGCGGCGTACGTACTCCACGCGGTCGGGTCCCCAGAACTCCGGGATCCTATGGACGGCGGGACGCAAGTATATATTCACGCCACGCACTATATAGCATCCCTATTGAGTATATAAGCATTATATTGGCATCCCGGCTATTGCAAGTCGACGCTCAAACTCTCTTTACAAATATACATTTATATTCATATACATGATAAGCGTTATAGTTTAAATTATTTTTATATTTATTATTTGGTATTATTTATATTTTCATAAAATTAATTGAGATTTTCTCTACACTTTATGTCTTTCATTTATTTCGCCTATTGCTGAAAAAACATTTTGAAATAACGTCAATATTTTGACAGTGATGGAGCTCGGAAAATACCCCACATTCCCGCCTACGGATCCCGAGTTTCTGCGGGAACCCAAACGCGATAGATACGACGTGGTTATAATAGGCGCAGGCGGAGGCGGCTACCACGGCGCCTTCGAGCTGAGCAAAGGCGGCCTGAACGTCTTGATGATCGACGACAAGGGGAACCTCGGCGGCTCCTGCCTCTACGAGGGGTGTATACCCAGCAAATCCGTTAGAGCTGGAATACACCTACTCCACACGCTTAGGGAGATACTCCTGTCGGTGGGCAACAACGACGTGGAGAAGGTCAGGCTGGCTTGGGAAAACTTGATAGACCACAAGGACTGGGTCCAAGAAGTGCGCTATATACAGCATATAAGGGAGGTCAAGGAACACCCGGGCCTCGAGCTTGTCAAAGGCATAGCCACGGTTGTGGACGAACATAGGGTGAAGATCCGCGGCGACGGCTGGACCAAGGAAGTCGAGGCGAAATGGCTACACGTAGCGACGGGCTCCGTCCCTATCAAGTTGCCCATACCTGGCGCCGAGCTCGCCATAGGTAGCATGGAGCTGTTCGGGTACAAGACGAAGTACAGGAAACTCCCGAAGAGCGCGGTGATTGTAGGCGGCGGGTATATCGGCGTTGAGGTCGCCTTCATGCTGGCGCGCATGGGCGTCAAGGCGACCATAGTGGAGATATTGCCGCGCATCTTAAGCGGATGGAGCGGCGAGGTGGTCTCGCACGTAGAGAACAGCTTGAAGAAGCTCGGAGTCGATGTGCTGACAAACTCCAAGGTCACCGCCATTAGGCAAGACGGCGGAGAGAAGGTGGTCGAGTTCGAGTCCCAAAACGGGAAGGGGTATGTCAAGGGCGAGGAGGTCATAATGGCGGTGGGCAGAAAGCCGTTCGTCGACGGCTTAGACGTCTTGGGCATAGTCGAGCGCGGCAGGGTTGTAGTCGACTCTACCATGAGGACTAAGAAGCCCAACGTCTACGCGGCCGGCGACGTCACCGGGCAGTACATGTTGTTCCACGCGGCGGTCAAGGAGTCCACTATAGCTGCGTGGAGCATCCTCCACGGGCATCCCATATACGAGGTGAACTTCAACACGATACCGATAACCTTGTTCAGCGAGCCCGAGGCGGCCATGGTAGGCCTAAACGAGGAGGCGGCCAAGGCCAAGGGAATACCCTACACCACGGTGAGGTACCCGCTCGAGGACGACGCCCACGCCCAGATCTACAAGGCCCGGGAGGGGTACGTCAAGCTGATAATAGAAAGGGATTCCCAGAGGATAATCGGCGGGGAGGTCGTGGGCGAGGCGGCCTCGTTGGTCATAAACGAGATCGCGCTCGCCGTGGCGGTCAACGCGAGGGTGAAGGACCTAGCGCTACTGGCCCACGCACACCCAACCATATTCGAGGCGATAGACAGAGCCGCTGTAAGGTTTAAGCTTTAGGCTTTATAATTGTAAAAACCTCTCTACTGAGTTTGATATTTTTATTGAATAGTGAATTGAACCTAGCTATGTAGGGGGCCAACTTCGCTATCTCCTCCTCCGAGAGCTCCCTCTGCTCCACCGAGAGGCCTCCGGACTCCTCGACCAGCCGGGCGTACTTGTCTCCGTCTATGATCCCGTCGAGGAGCAACGATCTGGCGTACCTCTCCACCGATCTCCTGTCCATGCCCTCCACGTATTCCCTCGGAACCTCGCCTCTTATATAGAGCTCGCCGCCCACCATGCCTCTAGCTATCATGTCGCCTACCTCCTCGTCGTTGGTCGCGCGCAGGACGACCACTGTGCCGCCGCCCATGTATTCGCCCAGATATTTGCCGGCGGAGCCGCCGATGATTAGCACTCCTCCCCTATGCTGGATAGCCGCCCTGGTCCCCGCGTCGCCGTATACGTATATCTCGCCGCCCCTCTTGGCCTGGCCCAGAGCATCCCCCGCATTGCCGTAGATTACCGCCGTCCCTCCGTTCATCGCGTCGCCGAAGTCGTCCTGCACATCGCCGTACACGTCGAGCCGGCCCCCCGACATCACGTTGGCAGAGGCGTTCCCCACCACGCCCCAGAGCCTCAAATAGCCCGAGGACATCCCGTTGCCCAGATATCTATGGCCGTTGACGTTGACCACGTCCACCTGTCCCCGCCCGGCGAGCTCTTCCCTGACGACGCGCGCGAGGGACACGGCGTCGTAGAGGCTCGCGTCTATGGCGTCTGGCGGCTCGGGAGGTAATTCGGGATAGACGTATCTCTTCCTGTAATTTCCGTACACCTCATCGCCCTCCGCGATTATGTACTCGCCGCCTCTCATGGCCCACACGTTGGCCCTCGGCGCCACCGCCTTTATCGCCGCCGCCTCGGAAGCCACGAGTAGCAGGGAGCCGGAAATGCCGACGTATAGCGGGCGGAAATGTTGCGTGTCGACGAAGGCGCCGAATATGGGCCTCGGACCTCCTACTATGAAGGCCACGGCGTAGGGCCCGTCGAGCCGGGCCCACCTATAGCGTCTGCCGTACATCAGCTCCTTCACGGCCTCCTCGACGCCGAGCTCCTTAGCCAGAAACGACAGGAGGTATGCTATGGCTTCGCTGTCGTTTCCGGTGAACTTGGCGTGGGCCCTATACTTTATGAAGTTGACGTTGGCGCCATAGCTACTCAAGTCGCCGTTGTGGACTATGGCCACATCGCCTGCCGTGAAGGGATGGGAATAGTAGGGCAACCGCCCCGGACTGTTCGTGGGGTATCTGGTGTGGCCGATCCACGCCCTGCTAGATAAATTGCCGACGCCGTAGAGCTTGTCCACGTCCTCGGGCCACCCGACCACTTTATAGACGTCGATCCACTTACTATTTAGATATATATATCCATCAACTTCCATATATTCATCGAGCTCAACATCATATAAATTATCGGAGATCTTTATATATTTCGGGCCGATCGGGGCGCGGACAAACGCCTTTACTCTAGGCCTCTCCGAGGGCCTGTATAGGGCCAGGCCCGCTCCGTGTGGCGTGCCGCGCTCCCTCATAACGCCGAGGCCTCTAATAGCTAGGCTGGCCGGGATCTCGCCGCCGTCGAGCGAGTAAAGGCCGAGGATTCCGCACATGGCCTATCGATATAGCCTATATAAAAGCATTCGCCTATATATATAACGTCTATTTAGCCGGCTAGAGCTAAACGTTTTTATTCCGGAATAAACTTTGTAAAACGATGTATCCGAAATGGCGCGGCTACTATAAGGCGATCGTCCTCTACCTATTATCTTCGGGCCCTCTAAGCGGCTACGAGATAATTAAGGCCATCGAGGGCTCGTTCGGCGGAAAGATAAGGCCGTCGCCGGGCACCATCTATCCGCTACTCCGGTATTTGGAGGAGGAGGGCTACATACGCTCAGAGGAGCAGTACGTCGGCAGGAAGAGGAAGAAGATATACAGGATGACCGACGAGGGGAGGCGCATGTTGGAGAACTATATGAAGGATCCGGCGTTCAACCAACTCCTCTCGTATCTGCGCCGGCAAGACGAGGAGAAGGTCGATATACTGGCCTCCATCGTGGAGGAGATAAGGTTCTTGTCCGAGATCTTCGACGAGCTCGACAGCGCGGATAGGGCGAGGCTCGAGGAGCTGGCCAAGGTTCTCTCCGACTTCTCCGACAAGGTCTCGCGGAGGCTGAGCAGATAAAAGCTTATATATACCGATATATCTGGAGGGCCATGAAAAGGCTTGTAATACTTCTAGCGGCCTTCCTGGCCTTGGCCTATCTTGCCCACTCCCAGATAGTCCCCTCCAAGACGCCGCAACCGCCGACACAACCGCCCTATATAGGCATAACCGTCTTGCAGAATCCTCCAGTGGCCTATCCAGGAACTGTCGTGCAGCTCACCGTAGTGCTCACGTCTACCGCAGTCGTGGGGCCTCTCGACGTCTACATCACGTCGCCTAGCCTTTCCGTATTGACAGGCGGCTCCTACCACCTAGCGGGCCTTGCGCCCGGGACTCCCGTGACGCTCACGGCGGTGGTCAAGGTGCCGTTCGGGACGGCGCCGGGCAACTATGGAGTGACCGTGGGCCTGGTGAACCCGATCAACAACTTCCAGTTCGAGAGCTCCACCTACTACGTGCAAGTCTCGCCGCTCAGCTACGACGCGCTGGTGGTGCCCATAGTGAGGGGCCTTCTGGCGCCCGGCCAGGTGGTCGAGATACCAATACTTTTCATAAACCCCACCGTGGACGTCGTCAAGGCCTCTGCTAGGTTGGTCGGAGGGCCCTTCACGCAGTTCTCCAACGCCTCTTTGACCTGCTCCGCCTATGTGCCGCCGGAGTCGAACTCGACCTGCGTCATACCTGCCGTCGTCGAGAGGGGCCTCCAGCCCGGGAGCTATACCGCCGTCCTCAACGTGACGTATTTAGATACGGCCAACAATGCCACTGTCTCCTTCTCCAAGAACTTCACGGTTGCCGTAGCCCAGCCGGTCAGCTTCAACGTAGGCTTGATACCGCAGGGCTCCATCGTGCCGGGCCTCCCGACGACTCTGCTCGTCTCTATCTCAGCAGGCGGGCTGGCACAGCCGACCAACGTGACCGTGACGCCGCTCAACACAAGCGATATCTCGTTCATATCGCGCCCCATAAAGCTACCGCTACTGACCTCGATACAGATACCAGTTGAGGCTATAATTAACAGATACGGCACCATAACGGCCTCGTTCGAGATCTGCTACTACACGAATATATGCACCGTCGAGAACGCGAGTTTGTACGTGCCGGCCCCCAACTTAGCTATAAACGTCGTCCAGAACCCGCCTTGGGCCTATCCCGGCTCCATTGTCCAGCTCACAGTGACGCTGGCGACAAACCAGCCGGTAGGTCCCCTCACCGTATATATAAACTCCGACAAGCTCGAGGTGCTGGAGGGCGGCGTCTACAACCTGCCGGGCATGGCGCCGGGATCGCCCGTCACTTTGACCGCATTGGTGGAGGTGCCCAAGGACGCGGCCCCGGGCTTATATCCCCTAACCGTCTCTGCAGGCGGCTACACCTACGAATACCACGTCGACGTGCGGCGGCCGAATTTCGGGATCGCCATCGCCGCGAATCCGCCGACCGCATATCCCGGCGCCGTGGTCGCCCTCAACATCGTCATCACAAGCGATGCGCAGATGCGCGGAGTCTCTGTAAACATCTCGACGCCCCTCGCGGTACTGGAGGGCGCGTCGTACTACCTCCCCGTCCTGCCGTCGGGCAACCCCGTGACTCTCACAAGCGTCTTGAAGGTGCCGGGGAACGCCACGCCTGGCGACTATCCCGTATACGTGTCCGTCGACGGGTCTGTATACGTCTCGTACATACACGTCGAGCCGGCCACCGTGATCATACAAGGCGTGGCCATGGAGCCGCCCGTCGTGATCGCCGGCGGTCTGGTGCCCTATATCAAGGCCGTCGTGTCCGTCGTCAACACCGGGCTCGTCCCGGCGCGCGGGGCCTCTATATCTATCTCGGGCGTCCCCGTCGTGGGGAACTCCACCGTGAATGTGGGCGTGTTGCCGCCTGGACAGCCAATACAGATACCTTTCCTGATAAACGCGAGCGCCTTGGGGCCCGGCCAGTGGACGGCGAAGGTCTCTGTTAGCTGGATAGGCGGCGAGGCCTCTTCCGCCGCTCCGCTGACCGTGTTGCCGAAGGCGGAACTTAAGGTGTACTACAACGTGTCCAACGCACAGCCTGGATCTACCGCCGTGGTGACCATAACCGTGGTCAACAAGGGTCCCGTCCCGGCCAAGATGGTCACGTTGCAGTGGACTCCCAACCAGGTCTTCCAGATACACACGCCGAGCTCTGCGACGCCTACGGCCAATCTCCTAGAATCCAGCATGAGGTTCCTCGGCGATATATATCCGGGCCAAAGCGTCACCACGACGTACCTAATAGACGTGTCCAGCAACGTCCCCGACGGGGTCTACTACGCTACCCTTGTGCTCGAGTGGAACGAGACGGGGGCCCTGGCGCCCGTCGTGGAGACGATCCAGATACCCATATCCGTTAGGTCCTCGATAAATCTGCTGGAGGTGGGGCCGCTCGCCGCCGCCTTGCTTATAGTGATAGTGGGCGCGGCCGTATATCTCAGAAGGCGGAGGTCGGGGAGGACGCCGCCATCACCTGCCTGACGATCGCCGGGCGACGCTTTTAAAAGAGGTGCGAGGTCGAGCAAGTGTTTGTGTCCATCCAGCACGTGCTGGACAGGCTCCAGGCACTCGTAGGCTCTAGAGGCTATGTCTGCTCGCCGAATTCCCTAGATCTCGAGCTGGCCAACGGGCTGTTCCTCAGCGGATCCGTCGCCGTGTTGGAGCTGGAGGGCGGATACAGATGCCTAGATATAGGCGGCCTGGCGGACGCCTTGAGGACCTTCGCGCACCCCCAGACTATCCAACAAAGCGTCTTCAAGACCTTGAAGCCTCCCTACGTGGAGCTCTACGAGGACGAGAGGAAATACGTGGTGATGGGGATATACGACGAGAGGGTCTACATGGCCGAGTGGTCCGGCATCCGCCTCTGTTGTTCTTGGATCGTCGACATAGATGTGGATAGGTACAGGAGGTCGTACGAGGCGCTCGCCGACTTCCTGTCGAGGGAGGCATGAACGCCCTCCTGGAAAGGCTGGACGTGAAGTTGGACGAGAAGGAGCTGAGGATATTGCTTGGCATAATCACGAGCGAGCCCACTACGGCGTATAAAGTCGCCATAGACAACAAGATGCACTTCTCCTACGTCTACAAGAAGCTGGAGAGCTTCGAGCGGGAGGAGCTGGTGGCGTACTTCTGCGAGCCGGGAAACGGCAGGAAACTGTACTACGTATTGCCTAAGGGCATCTTGGCTCTGATGGCGTACGAGGCGTTGAGCCCGCGGATGGCGGCCGACAAGCTCCGCGACCGGTGGAATCTCAAGGACTTCTCCGACGAGGAGGTTCTGGAGCTCGCCGATATATTTCTCAAGAACTATAGGCCCGGCACGCCGGTCAACGACGCCGTTATGTCCGCCTACGTCCTATATACGAGATACCTGGCGGGGGAGCTCAACGCGAGGAATAGGGCCGTCCTCAACAAGTTCTTCAAGAGGGCCTTTGAGGCATTGATAGGATTAATAGGTGAGGAGTGCCTACAGAAATGCGGACAGGACATAGCGGCGAGGGACTACATATGACCGACGTGCGGTGCCCAGGGACGTATAAGATCGCCGACAAGGACGTGAAGCTTGACGAGGACTGCTATCTGGAGGACCCCTCCAATTGGGATAGGGAGGTGGCTAGATGGATCGCCGAGAATCTAGAAGGCATAAGCCTGACCGCGGAGCACTGGCGCGCGGTCGAATACGTCAGGTCCTACTGGGAGAAACACGGCGAGTGCCCGCCGGTGAGCAGACTACTCAGAGATCTCGGGATGACCTTCGAGGATCTGTATAGGCTCTTTCCTTCGGGCCCCGCCGAGGGCTTATGCAGAGTGGCGGGAGTCCCTAGACCCGGGGGTTGCTCCTAGCGTCGTCGATTTCGCCGCCAACCGTAGGGAGGACTTAAATAGTGGCCCTCCCCGCCATGCCATGAGCTCCGAGGAGCGGATATTCAAGGCCCTCGCCGATCCGCAGAAACAAGAGGCGCTGGCAGTCCTCCTCGAGAATATAGACGCCGTCAAGGACCTGGTGATCTTCCTATCCGAGTTGAGGAACTCCGGCGTGCTCGAGCTTCTGGCGGCCGGCATCGCGGCGGCTAAGGCCCTCTCAGCCGATTTAATAACCAGCAGAGACTTCGCCGAGAAGTTCGCGAAGCTCATGGAGCTGGCGTCGGCGGCATCTGTAGCGGCCTCGAACACCGAGGGCATCGCCTGTATTTCCAAAGCCATGTCGGGCGCCGGCGCGTCGAGGCCGATAGGCATCTACGGCCTCCTCCAAGCCCTTCAAGACCCCGACGTTCAGAGAGGGCTCGGCTACATCGTGTCCATGGTGAAGATGCTGGGGTCTTGTCTGGCGTCGAGACAACAATAGATATAAGCAAGCCACTTAGGCCTTGTCGTGTCGGAGTTTAGAGTGCCCGGCGAAGGGGAGATCCTGTGCAAGGTGTTGGAGCTCCTTGGCGATAACAGAGTCAAGGTTATCTGCCAAGACGGCGAGACGAGGGTGACGAGGATACCCGGACGATATAGGAAAAGGCTCTGGCTAAAACCGGGCGACTACGTCGTGGTCGCCGTCTGGGACTTCGACCCGAAGAAAGGCGATGTTGTGCATAAGTACGACAAGAGAGATCTAGACGAGCTGAGGCGTAGCGGCTACGCCGAGGCTATAGACAATCTGGAAAAGCTAGGCTAGGCCGGCCGCGCAATCTCCGGGAGAGTAGGCCGGTGTGTATCGAGGCGTGCGGCTACGCAGATCTGCCCTAGCAAGTCTGACGTCGCTATCTGTATACATACGGTATGCCTAGCATCTCGGCGACGTCCTTATCCAGGGCGGCTACGTCTTCCGGACCTACGTCGAGCACGTCGTATTTGCCCAAAGCCGACACCAACATCTGCACCTCAACCTTGAGGGACTCCAGGTAGTTCCCCACGCCCTTCTCGCCGCGGGCTAGCGCGGCTATGAGGAAGGGCCTCGCCATGTACACCCCGGAGGCCCCCAGCGCGAGGCTCTTCACCACGTGGCCTCCGTCGTAGAGCCTGCCGGCTATCAACAACGATATCTTGTGGCCCTCCTCCCGCGCCTTCTTGATGGCCTTAAGCCCCACCAGGGTCGGATAGCCGAGATCCTTCATAGCCGCCGTGGGGGCCATGCCCGTCCCGCCCTCCTTGCCGTCTATCACGACGGCGTCGGCTCCCTCCTCTGCGGCTATCCTGATCACGTCGAGCGCGTCCCTAAACGGCCCCAGCTTTATCCATATCTTCGCCCTAGGATACGCGGTTTTCATAAACCGTATGGTGCCGGCTAGGATCTCGGCGGTGAAGGTGCCGGGGACGGAGTACCTAGTTATATATTTCTTCCTCAGCTCGGCCTCGTCGAATTTATATTTGGCTCTGAGCCTCTCCGCCTGGCTCCTCGGTATCTTTATCACGCCGCCTAGCCCCGGCTTGGCCCCCTGGCCTATCTTTATCTCGAAGCCGATCTTTCCCTCCTCCAGATACGGCTCGACGTCCTTATCGCTGTAGACCTTGTTCCACAGCTCGTCGTATGCATCCTCCACGCTCTGTTGGATGATCACGCCGCCGGCCTTATCTACGTTGGTCAAGTAGGCGAGCAACCTCTCCTTGAACGACGGATGTCCCTTAGTGAGCCTTTCCGAGTATCCCCTAACCGTCGCCACGTTTTCGCCTATCCCGTAAACGACGCCGAACTTGGCGGCGGCTCGAGCTATCTCGAGAGCGGTCTTGCTGGCTATGTGGGTGGACCCCATGGAGCCCACGACCACCGGCAACGAAGAGCGGAAGCCTCCCAAGTCGGCGTCTGTTTTGACGTCCATGAAGCTCGGTTCCCTTAGAAGCTCGGCCACCTTCTCGAGCCTCTTAGGCGTGAAGGCCGGCGGCATCAACACGACGGAGTCGAGCGTCTTGAAACGGGGGCAACCCTTATCGTAGATACCGGAGCCTAAAACCGCCGAGCCGTACGACGCTATCAAGCCGAAGGGATATACAGCATCTTTGCCCTTTAATGCCCTGAAGGAGATCTCGCCTATGGGATACCCCTCGAGGAAGTCCCTGTATCCCCTAAATAGAAACGTCAAGCCCTTCAACATGACCACTAATCTAGCCGGCAACACCAGTCGACGTATTGGACGATATTAAATAAACCATCGGAAAAATATATGGCCTATATCGGCTTCTAACTGAATATGCAAAGTTGCCTATCCCGTGATTTAAGGAAATTTATACGTCTTCTTCCGTCTATCGACCGTCCATAGTAAAACTGAAGTCGATAATAATATTTACCGAGCATATACGGATAAATTGGTCATATGTATCGCGTATTCCGGAGCGATCCAGATATAGGCTTCACCATCATCGGCGAATTTATGTATATTTTCTCGTAATGTTTTAAATGAGACGTCGTAACGTCGGCCATGCCCTACCTTCACCCGGCTGTCCTTGAGTTCGAGAAGATGGTGGCTGATAAGGAACGGTACAGGAAACAGCTGGAGGAGTGGGTAAAGTATTCGTGGCGATGGGCCGTCACCGACAAGTACAAGCTCGTGTTTAAGGTCCAGGCCTCTGCATTGAGGGCGATAAGGGAATTCCTCGACTCCAAGGGCTTCGTCGAGGTCCTTTCGCCGATCGTGGGCCCAGTGACCGATCCGGGTATAAGAGGGGCCAAACAAGCCACGATAGACTTCTACGGAGCCGAGTACAAGGTCATGTCGTCCGCTATACTCTACAAGCAGTACATGGCGGCGTCTCTGGGCAAGATATATTTCGTCAGCCCCAACATAAGGCTGGAGCCCAACGACAGCATATACACGGGGAGGCACTTGGTCGAGTTCTACCAAGTCGATATAGAGATGTACAAGGCATCGTACATTGACGCCATGGATGTGGCCGAGGAGCTGGTCACCTATGTCGTTAAGTACATAAAGGACGTGCACGGGAAGGAGCTGGAGGCGTTGGGGAGACAGCTCCGCGAATTCCAGAGGCCGTTCAAGCGGTATCAACACAGGGAGGCCGTGGAGTTCGTGAACAAGCTCGGCTGTAGGAACCCGCCCAAGGAGGAGCTCATGTGGGAATGCGAGAAGGTCATGTCGGCCCACCACGATTCGCCGTTCTTCGTCTACGATTACCCGAGAGGCGCCAGGGGCTTCTACGACAGAGAGGACCCCGAGAGGCGCGGCATACTGAGAGACTTCGACATGCTGTACCCCGAAGGATTCGGGGAGGCCATAAGCGGTGCGGAACGAGAGTACGAGCCCGAAAGGCTCGTCGCGAGGATTAGGGAATCGGGCGAGGACCCCGCTAAGTACCAGTGGTTCCTCCAGATGGCCAAGGAGCTCTATCCTCTGCAGACTGCTGGGTTCGGGATCGGCGTAGAGAGACTGACGAGATATCTCTGCGGGCTGAGAGCCGTCTGGGAAGCCCGTCCATATCCGAAAGTGGCAGGTATAGTGGGCGGTCCGTAATTTAAAAAGAAAAATTGTAAATCTAATTATATAAACAGTACTTGGCCTCCTTTGGCATTTTCGAGGAACGTAGTGACGCCCACCACGTCGTCTACCAAGGTCGGGTCGAAGTGCTCCTTCTTTAGGCCGGCGGCTTCAGCCATCATGGAGCACACGTAGACCTTAGCCCCCATCTGCTTCGCCTGCTTGAGCATGTCTTTCCAAGTCGGCGCCTTTATCCTCGCCATGCCTTCCTTGAGCCTCGGCACCATGGCCTCGAACTCCTTAGGCCATATCTCGGGCGCCGGCTCCTTCAGCAACTTGAACATGGCCCATCCCGTGAAGAACACATGTACCTCGTATCCCAGAGCCGCCGCGGCTTGCGATATGACGCCGACGGGTATCAGCTTGTCGTCGGTCCCCGAGAACACAATCATCGATATCTTCTCCGGCATGGTTGCCGTCTCCCTAAGTCTATATATGTGCTATTACATGTTTTTCATGTAATAAGTCATATAAAAAGTGATGTCAAGGGCGGCATGGCCGAGAACAGAATAAAGGTGGACGCGAGGGGGATAGCTTGTCCGGGGCCCATCACCGAGCTCGTCAAGGCGTATAGGAACGCCAAAAACGGCGATGTTATAGAGGTCATGGCCACGGACCCCGGCTTCAAGCCCGACGTAGAGGCTTGGATTAAACGGACCGGCAACCAGCTCTTGGAGTTCAGAGAGGAGGGAGGGACCTACATCGCCGTGATTAAAGTCACGGCGAAGAAATGAAAAGACGCGTTGTAATTATAGGCGGAGGGTCCGGCGGCGCGATACTGGCCAACAACCTCCCTCTGGAGGATTTCGAGGTGACTGTAGTCGACAGGAGCCCCTACCACTACTATTGGCCCTGGCTGTTATACGTTGCCTTTAGGGGATCCAAAAGGCCCATGAAGCGGGAGATAATCGCTCCTCAAGCCGGGCGTCAACTTCATCCAGTCGGGCGCCCAGTCCGTCGATCTCAACAACAGGAAGGTCGTCCTCGAGAATGGAAAGACCCTGGATTACGACTATCTGGTCGTGGCTACAGGCTCGCGGCCCACGTACGGGCTGATAGGCGGCCACGAGAAGGCCGTGGAGAAGTACGGCGACTACCACTCGACTATAGAAAACGCGGAGAGGGTCTGGAAGACCGTGAACTCGCTCAAACAGGGCACGTTCGCGATAGTTGTCGGCGGAGATCCCTATAGGTGCCCGCCGTCGCCGCTCGAGGGGGTCTTCCTTGCCGAGGAGTTCTTCAGATCGCGTGGCCTCAGAGATAGGGTCAAGGTGGTGTTCGCGGTGCCCTACCCGCGCCCGTACCCCGCGGAGCCTATGAACGAGGTGGTGGAGCCTCTCCTGAAGGAGCGCGGCGTCGAGTACATCACGTTCTTCACGCTCGACAGGATAGAGGAGGATAGGAAAGTCGCGGTGTCGATGGAGGGAGAGGAGCTCAAATACGACGCGTTGGTCGTGGTACCTCCCCACGTGGGCACCGACATGAAGATCTCGCCCGAGGACGTCCTCACCACCGACAGATTCATACAAGCCGACAAGTTCACCAACAACATAAAGGGCTTCGACGACGCCTTTGTCATAGGCGATGCGTCGGCGGTGCCAGTTGCCAAGACGGGAGTCACCGCGCACTTGCAAGCAGGCGTAGTGGCCAGAAGGCTCCAGGGCGAGGACGCCCGCAACAACGGGCGCACAAACTGTCCATTCGATCTCGGCTACGGTCTGGGGACCTTCGTCATCAGCGACTACAACAACCCCGTCGTTAAGCTACCGCCGTCGCGTTTCTCGCACCTGGCCAAGATCGCGTTCGCGGCGGCCTACTGGGATATGGTTAGGTACCCGGAGCTCTGGAACCCCGTATTCGAGGCCTACTTCGAGGCGACGGAGCCGGCGAAGCTTTCGAAGATCTATGTCTGAGGCAGATCTGGCCGTTGCGGAGAGCCTCTCCAAGGCGTTGAGCCCGGAGTCGGCGCGGGCTCTGGCCAAATTCTCTGAAATATTGGTCAAAGCCGACGAGCTGGGGCTTCTGGACACCCTAAAGGATCTGCTAGACGGCGAGGTCCTAGGCGACGTAGCCAAGAGCCTCCTGAACACAGGCGTCGTCGCATTGCTCATGAACCTGGACAGGATCTCGGCTGTCCTCGAGGCGTTGGCCAAGAACGCCGACGCTTTAGCCAAGGCGCTCTCCTTCCTGGAAGGCCTAGAGAGGTCGGGCCTCCTAAACGCCGCCGCCAGCTTGGCGGAGCCCGAGGCCTTGGGCGAGGCCGCGAGGGCGTATCTGACCACCGGCACCTTCTATCTGCTCAACGAGACGCCGAAGATACTAGACGGACTGGCCTCCGTGAGGATCGCCCACGCGCTGGACGCCGCGCTGGCCGAAAGCCGTAGGGCGCAGGCTCCGGGCTTCCTGGAGACCTTGAATGCCTTGATGCTGGACGAAGACGCCCGTAGAGGGCTCTACTTCCTGGCCTCTCTGCTGAAAAATATAGGGGCGTCTCTGAGGCCTAGATAGGTACTTGTACCTCCACCTCAACCTCCGGCGGGGTCTGGTTTCTGTCGACCTTGAGGTAGACCTCCCTCGTGGGAGAGCCCGGCGAGACGCCGTTGCTCAAGGCCCAGAACAATATCGCCGCGTACGCGTTGTCCACCTTGTCCGAGGAGCCCGTGAACTTGTAAACCGCCATCTTCCCAGCGCCTAGCGTCTTATCGCCGTTGGGATCCGGGGTGAAGACCTCGACGACCATATTCGCGCCCTCCTTGCCGTGGAATATCAGTATGACGCCGGGCTTCAAGTCTTGCGCCAGCGCGGATCTGTTCGGGACAGACTTGATTGTGCTGAATCCTCTCACCTCTTGGACTTCCTTAACCTCGACGTTGGGCATAGGGCGGGAGGGCTAAGACTATATAAGATTTATGTAGCTATGGCCCCCGCGGTTGGGGACATTGTCTACAGATTCGAAGGCCCTCTAAGGCTCGTCGAGATACTCGACAGGCCCAATAGGTTCCTCGTCAGAGTTCTGGACGGGGGCGCCGTCAAGCACTGCCACCTCCACGACCCTGGGCGTCTGCCGGAGCTCGTGCGTAGGGGCGCTAGAGCCGTTGTGAGGCCCACGCGCGGGGCGAAGACCGACTGCTCCATAACAGCGGTGGAGGCGCCTAACGGCGTCTGGGTCGTCGCCGATAGCAGGATACACAGCGATGTGGCTTCCTTGTTCCTCGGCGGGGCTAAGAGGGAGGTGAAAGTAGGCAACCACAGGCTCGACTTCCTTCTAGGCGATATGTATATCGAGGTTAAGGGATGTACGCTGGTCGTCGACGGCAGGGCCTTGTTCCCCGACGCCCCGACGAAGAGAGGGGCCGAGCACTTGAAGCTACTGAGGTCGTTAATGGGCGCCGGCTATAGGGCCAAGGTCGTCGTGCTCGTCATGAGGCCGGACGCAGAGTGCTTCATGCCAAACTGGGCCACCGACCCCTCGTTCTCCCGCGAATTCGCTATGTTTATCAAATCAGGCGGGGCCGTAGAAGTCCATAGGTTCCGTTACGCCGACAGCTACGTGATATACGATGGCGATATAGATCTCTGCAGTGACTGGGATCGAGAGGCCCCCGATCTCTAGGATTGTAGAGGGGGGAACTTTTATAACTAGAACTTCGTTGTCGTGTGGATGTGATTTACATAGTTCTCGCAGCGCTCGGGGTTCTCGAGGTCTGGATCGCAGTCTACCTATACAAGTCTCTGAGGACTTTACAGTCGCTCGTATACCCAATACTCGCGAACTTGGTCTGGATAAGGGCCCACACCTACACGCTTGTCGATAATTTAACCGATATGCTGGCCGCACGCGGCGTCATATCGTCGGAGGAGGTGGTCGCGCTGAAATCTCTGTCCCAGCCGAAGATACCGACGTCTGAAGACCTAGACAAGGTGGAGGAGCTCTTGAGCAAGAGGCCCGAGGAGTTGACAGACAGCGATCTTAACGAGATCAAGAGGATTGCGCTGGCGCTCCTCACGTGGCCCTCCCAAAACGCGGCGAAGTTGGCGATGAAGCTACTGTTCTTCGCCTCTCAGGTAGAGCGGGGACGGGACGCCATCAAACTAGCCGATAAAGTCGAGGTCTCCTACATAGCGGAGACCTGCACTGTCAAGCTACAGCTACGTAGAGGCGAGTCTGTGGAGGTCATCGAGGAGGCCGACAACGACTGTGTATCGAAGAGAGTCGAGGCTTTAAAGAAACTGGCGCGTCGCGAGGAGCCGGGCGACGCGGCGGCGCTCAACATGTATAGGCTGTGCCGCGCCCGCAACGATGCCGGCTGTAAGGCCTTGATGTCGCAACTAAGCTCGTTGGAGAGGAAGTCCTTGGATCTCCTCTTGAGGGATGAATAGGTCGTTTCAGCCGGCTGCCGTCGACCAAGTCCTCGGACTTCTGAGAGTGGTACACTCGTTGGGCGGCAAGACAGATATCTACAGAATTGATGAGGAGGTCGAGATAGACTTCGACGAGATAAGCTTGGCCGTGGGCGCGGCCGAATCCCTAGGGCTAGTGGCCGTAAAGGCCGGCGATGTGGAGTTGACAGAGCTGGGCCGTAGGGCCGTCTTAGATCTCGATAGCGTTAAGGCCGAGATCGCCAGAAGGCTCGCCTCGCTTACTCCCTTCGCCGATATCCTCGCGTCCTTGAGGAGGAAGACGCCGTTGCCGTTGGGCGAGGTCACCGAGATGCTCTGCGGGTTGGGCTACTGCGGCGATGTGCCTACGAGAAGGGTGATAGCGTGGGCCGTCCTATTCGGCTTGATAGAGATCACCTCGGACGACTTGGTGTTCCCGGGCGCCTTGGCGCGATCCTGAAACGCGGCGGGGGACAGCTTTATTTAGTACACGTAAGTTCTGTCGATGTCTTTCAACTTGGTCGTGGCGACTGGCTGGAGGCAAGAGAGGATGTGCATGGAGGAGCTCTACAAGATTGGCGATATATTAGCACGGCGGGTGAAGGACGTGTGGTTCACCGGCTTCGACGGGCTCCTCACGGCTGAGGTCGAGGGCGATCCTCTCGAGTTCACGAGAGCGCTCGCCGATTTGGTGTCGTCGGGATACTACGTGCCCAGATTCGTCTTGAGGGCGACGCCGATAATGGTGGTCGTCAAGAGCGATCTGGACGAGGTGGCGAGGGCCGCCTCGGAGCTCGCGGCGAAGCATATAGGGCCTAACGAGACCTTCAAGATAGAGCTGAAGAAGAGAGGCGTCAAGTACGACAGGCTGGCGGTCATAGACTATGTGGCCAAGGGGATAGACAGAAAGGTCGACTTGACGAGGCCGGACAAGATCGTGTGGATAGAGATGTTCCCCACTAGGACGGGGCTCTCCGTCATAACCGAGAGGGACAACTTCTCCCTCATGAGGATGAAGGTGGGCGGCCATGGAGGAGGGGACTCTGTCCCTTGAAGGGCTTAGGATCCGCTACATAAGGAGCGGCGACGGGAAGCCCGTAGTCCTCCTACACGGCTATTCGTTCAACGCAGATAATTGGTACTCCTCCGGCATAGCCCAGAGCCTCGCCGAGAATTACACAGTATACGCGATCGATATGCCGTACGGGGCCAAGTCCAAGAGCTCCAAGTTTAGATCCGACGCGAAGGGCTACGCCCGATTCCTGAGGAAGATCCTGGACGCCTTCTCGCTGGGCGAACCGCCTATAGTTGGCCCCTCGATGTCAGGCGAAGTGCTCATGTGGTACGTCGCCTTGGGCTACGGGACGGCTCTAGCGGTGCTCGTCGGGCCCGTAGGCCTCGACGACAAGGGGCTGCAGAGCGGCCTCGCGAAGTCGGATGCGCGGATCGCCGCCATATGGGGCGAGAAGGACGAGATATCGCCTCCCTCAATATACGCGCCTCTTCTGAAGAGGATTCTGCCGTCGGCGAGGGTCGCCGTACTGCCTGGAGCTGGACATCCGGCCTATCTGGACAAGCCTAGGGAGTTCTTGGAGCTTCTGAGGGGCTTCCTGGCCGAGGCGGGCTATTAGGCCTTCTGGAACACTAAGGCGTAGTTGTGGCCGAGGTCTTGGTACTCCACTTCCTTGAAGCCCTTGAAATATTTTCTGACGTCGTCTGGGCTCATTTTCAGAAAGCTGGGGGGCCCGAACGGGGAGCCCGGCTTGTGCTCTATCAAGATGATGTGACCTCCTTGCTTCAATATACGGGCCACCTCTGCCGCGGCCGCCTTCTTGTCGGCGAGGTCGTGGAACACGTTCGACATGACCACCACGTCGACGGAGTTGCCGGGTATCGATGTGTGGAGCACGTCCTCCCTAAGTATCGAGAGGTTGGGCGCACCTATCTTCTCGACCTCCTTGAGGGCCTCCTCGTCTATATCCACGCAGTAGACCCGCGAGGCGAAGTCCTTCAACACCTCGCACAGCCTACCTGCGCCGCATCCCAGATCCGCGGCGATGCCGCCCCTAGGGGTGTATTTAAGCAGTAGGGCGTATTCGTCCTCTGACACTCCGCGCCAGTGGCCGCCGTGGTGGTGATGTTCGTGGTGCGTAGGGCCCTCCGCCTCCTTCAATTCGCCTTCGACGAATCTGGCCAACGCCTCCTCGACTAGTCCCTCGTAGACGTACACCTTTAGCCCCCAAGCTCTCGCTATCTCGAAGCCTCTAGGCCCTATCTCGGAGACTATAAGCGCTTGCGCGCCTCGGCGGCGGGCTTCGGCCAACGCCGCGGCGCCTTGCGCCATCTTGGCGTACTTCGCCGGGTTTTCGACGACCTCGACAAGCTTGTATCGGCCGTCCTCGACCTCGTATATGGCTATCTCCTCGCCCTCGCCGGGTCCATCCACCCTATTGCCTGTTCTCGATATCGCAATTCTCATGTTTTTCGATATTGATTTGTTTATTTAAGGTTTCTCAACGCCTCCGCCAGTCTGACGGCTTGCCAGGTCTCCTTAGGGTTGTGGGTCCTCACGATATCGGCGCCGTGTAGTACCGCCAGCGCCTCGGCGGCTACCGAGCCCGGCAGGACCTCGTCGGGAGTCCGCGCGCCGACGAGCCTCCTTATGAAGGACTTCCTGGACGCCCCCACCAACACAGGCCTACCCAGCTCCTTGAACCTCCCTAGGTTTTTCAGTATGTAGAGATCCCACCTCCACCAAGGCCACTGGGAATCGCCGTGTCTGTACTCGCCGGCAACCACATACGGCAGATCTCCCGGAGGTAGGACAGGGAACCCTATGCCGGGATCCACGACGATCTTCTCCGGATCAACCCCGCACTTAAGGGCGGCGTCGAGGCTCTCCCGCAACGCCGAGATGAGCCTATCCACGGGGTCGGCCCCGGGCCTCGGCTCCTTCTCCCGGGCCATCAAGATCAGCGATGCCCCGTAATCTCTGACCACCCCACACATCTCAGGGTAAAGCTTAAGGCCGGTCACGTCGTTTACAATAGAGGCACCTGCCTTGAGCGCCTCCTCGGCCACTCTGGGCCTATAGGTGTCTACGCTGATGGGCACATCAACGTTTTGGGAGAGAGCCTTGGTCACCGGAACGATGCGCCTCAGCTCCTCCTCTGCAGGCACCCACGTATCCTTATAAGGCGCAGTGGACATGCCTCCCACGTCTATCACGTCCACGAAGCCCCTCCAGCTGGTTGCCAGCTCCACGGCCTTCTCGGGCGTGGCGGCGATCGAGCTTGCGTAGAAGGACTCGGGCGAGGCGTTTACAACCCCCATAATCCTCACCGGATGGCCGGAGCCCACGGGCAACTTGCCCAAGAAGGCGTGGGGCATATAAAGGCGGGAAATCCGACTATTAAAAGCGTGTGGGACGACGTGAGGAGGGCTGTCGAGGCCATTGAAGAGCAGTCGGAATACGAGCGGTCGGTCAAGGCATTTGCCTTGAAGGTTCTGGACTCGTGTAGGAGATCCGGGGACAGGCTGACCCTGGCGTGTTGTCTCAAGCTCCTTATCGAGATAGGGATCCAGATGCGCTATATGAGGCGCTTCCCTCCCGAGGCTAGGCTCGACGTGCTTAAGAGGCGGGGGCGTAGAGGCGTGTCCTTCAACATGTCTATGCTCGAGAGGAGCGGGTTGCCGGGGCCGTACAAGAGGCGGGTTTTGAGGACTTATCTAAAAGTCTCGTCGTACGTCCACCCGTCCCCCGAGGCCATGACAGGCGATATGCCTGACGACTTAGTAACTGAGGTCTTCGAAGTCTTGTCTCTGCTCTATAGCTTTCGTGGATAGGAAAAATTTAATTGTATACCGTAGTCATGCTATGCAACGTGTAGTTAAGACTAAGACGTTCGTGTTCGAGGCGCCTATAAGCGAGGAGATAGTGGCGAGGCTTTCCCAATGGGGGCGCGTGGCCTCCAAGGGCTCGCTTACAGTCTTCACTATCGATTCGGGCGGCGTCACCACGAAGGTCGTTAAGGAGGACGCCCGCAGTAAGGTACGGCGTATATATATCGAGCCGCCGTGCGGCTGTCTGCTGGTGCTGGACGAGGTTAGGGATTTCGAGCGCGATACCCTATATTACAGGTTTGTTAAGTACGAGCCTTGCGATCGACATAAATAGCCAGTTCCTATAGACCGCGTGCGGATCTACGTCGAGACCTACGGCTGTTGGCTGGCCAAGGCGGATGCCCAAATACTACTGCAGAGGCTGGGCGGCGCCGTAGCCGAGAGCCCGCGCGATGCCGACCTCGTCTTGGTCTACACGTGCGCGGTTAGGGAGGACGGCGAGGTGAGGCAGTTGAGGAGGCTGGGCCAGCTCGCCTCTGAGTCCAAGAGGCTTGTGGTTGCCGGATGTCTTGCCAAGGCGCGGCCCTACACCATACGGCAGGTCGCCAAGAACGCCGAGTTGTTGTACCCGGAGCAGGTAGAAGGCGGCGAGGGGCGGAGCATGTCGGTCCTGCCGGAGCCCGACGAAGGCTTAATCTACACAGTACCCCTACAGGTGGGGTGCCTCGGCAACTGCACTTTCTGCATAACCAAGTACACTAGAGGCGGTGCCGGCTACGTGAGGAGCGCCCCGCCTGATCTAGTCGTGGAGTACGTGAAGAAGGCCGTCGCCAAGGGCGCCAAGGAGATCTACTTGACGGGGCAGGACGTCATAACCTACGGCTTCGACGCCAGATGGCGGAGGGGCTGGAACCTCCCCGATCTCCTGGAGAGGATCTTGTCCGAGGTCGAGGGGGACTATAGGATAAGGATAGGCATGTCGGAGCCGTGGGTGTTCGGGAAGTTTGCCGACGCTATTTTGGACATAGTCAAGAGAGACGAGAGGGTCTATAGGTATTTCCATCTGCCGGTCCAGTCGGGTAGCGACGAGGTGTTGCGCAAGATGGGGAGGAGGTACACCGCCGACGAGTACCGAGGCCTTATTCTTAAGATCAAGAGAGAGCTCAACGACGACGTGTTCATAGCCACAGACGTGATAGTGGGGTTCCCTGGGGAGACAGAGGAGGACTTTAGGGCTACCTTGAGGCTCATGGAGGAGCTGGAGTTCGACAAGGTGCACGTGGCGCGCTACAGCAGGAGGCCGTTCACAGAGGCCTCGGTGATGCCGGGGCAGATACCGGACGCGGTGAAGAAGGAGCGTAGCAAGATCGCCTCGGAGCTCGCGTTGAAGATAGCGCACGCGAGGAACTCCAGACTGGTCGGCAGACGGCTGAAGGTCTTAGTCGACGAGGTCGACCACGGGCTTGTGGTGGGGAGGGCGCCTGACTATAGACAGGTCGTGGTGGGCCGCGGCGAAGGGCCTCTGGGCTCGTTCCTGGAGGTCGAGATCGAGCGTGCCGAGCCGGTGTACCTCTGGGCCAAAGGCGTCTATAGGACCACTTGATCCCAGGGGTATTTCCTGCTCCAGCGCTCTTCCCTCAGCCGCTTCAGCTCGGCCAGCATCGCGTCCAGCTCATTCTTGTCTATCTTCTTAAACAACGGCTCGACCTCGCCCAGCTTGATGCCCGGCATGGGATCGGCGTCTGGCCACCTCACAGGCGGCTGGAGGCCCATCATAGACCAGAGCTTCTCGGCCGACAAGGGTATCACCGGGTATAGCAGAGCTGCCAGCGCCATCAAGGCCTTGTACGAGTTGTACATGACCGTCCCCGCCTCCTCGGGCCTCTCCTTGACCAACTGCCACGGCGCGCGCAGGTTGAGGTACTTGTTGCCCTCTCTGGCTATCTCGACGGCGTCCATCAAGGCCTCCTTGAGCTCTATCCTATCGTAGTGGGCCTCAGCCGACTTGACGTATTTTGACACAGCCTCGACGAACTCGGCGTCGGGAGGCGTCGAGGGGCCGGGCCCCGGCAGAACTCCGCCGAACCTGGTCTTTATGAACGAGAGGACTCTGTGCGCGAAGTTGCCCACGTCGTCGTTCAGAACCTTGTTCACCACCTCCACGGCGGTCTGCCACGTGAAGTCGACGTCCCTATTCTCGGGCCTCATATAGACCAAGACGAAGCGCCAGTAGTCCACCGGCATGAGCTTGAGCGCCTCGTCTATCCATACGCCCCATCTACGGCTCTTGGAGAATTTATCGCCTTCGTAGTTCAGATATTCCGTCGACGACGTCGTGAGCCTCGTTGTGTAGCCCCCGCCGTTCGCTATTATGAGCGCGGGCAGTATTATGACGTGGAAGGGTATGTTGTCCTTGCCCACGAAGAACACCGCCTTAGTGGACGGATCCAGCCAGAACTCCTTCCACCTATCCGGCTCGCCCCTCTTCTCGAAGTACTCCTTGACCGCCGAGATGTAGCCCAAGACCGCCTCGAACCACACATAGATAGTCTTGCCCTCGGCGCCGGGAAACGGGGCGGGGATCCCCCACTTGTTGTCCCTCGTTATTGCCCTCGGCCTCAGCCCCTCTCTAAGTATGCCCAGGGCCATCTCCCGCGCGTTCTGGGGCAACTCCGCGTTCCCCTCGACATACCTCCTCACGGCGTCCTCCAGCTTCTTCAGATCCAGATACCAGTGTTTGGTCCTGCGCCACTCCGGCTTGGCGCCGCAGACCGCACATCTGGGTTCTATGAGGAGGCGGGGCTCCAGAAGCCTCCCGCACCTCTCGCACTGATCCCCCCTAGCCCTCTCGTATCCGCAGTAGGGGCATTTCCCTATAACGAACCTATCCGGCAGGAATATCTTGTCGTTGGGGCAGTAGGGCAACTCGTCCTCCTGTGTAAATACATATCCGTTTTCATAGATCTTCTTAAAGAACTCCTTTGTAAACTCTATATGGGTGTCGCTGTGGGTATGCGTGTATAGGTCGAAGGAGATGTCCCACCGCCTAAACAGCTCGGCAACTATCCCGTGCATCCTCATGGCGTAGTCCTGCGGATCCACCCCCAGCTGTATCGCCTCGACCTCTATCGGCGTGCCGTGCATGTCGGAGCCCGAGACGAAGACCACCTCGTGGCCCCGCAGTCTGAGGTAGCGCGCATACACGTCGGCGGACAGCACCGACCCTATCATGTTGCCGAGGTGCGGCACCGACTGGACGTAGGGCCAAGCGCTGCCGATGACGAATTTAGCCATAGCTCGACTATCTCGGCTTTATTAAGGCTTTAAGAGGTATAGCCCACGGCCGACCTGCCGGGATGCCGGCTATCTGCCGAACCTCCTCTGCCGCGTCGCGTATTCCTCCAAGACCACCCGGAGATCCTCCCTCTCGATCTCGGGCCAGTACTTGTCGAGGAAAAACAGCTCGCTGTACGCCGTCTGGTACAGCAGGAAGTTGCTCAGGCGCTTCTCGCCGCCTGTCCTTATCAACACGTCGGGCTCGGGGTATTTGAGATATGAGGTATCGAGACATCGGAACAGGGAATTCTCGTCGATGGTCTCAAGCCTCACCTCCCCGCCCACTATCCTCTTGACGCATCTAACTATCTCGGCCCTCCCGCCGTAGCCTAACGCCAGCGTTAAGTCGTAGTCGCCGTAGGACGACGTGACGTCCTCCAGCCTCTCCATCTCCTTGACGAGGTCTTGGGGCAACAACGAACGGTCGCCGATGAACCGCACCCTGACCTTGTTCTCGTGTATTATGGGATCCTCCTGGGTTCTCCTGATCTCGTTCTTGAAGATCTTGAACAAGACCTCCAGCTCCGCCTTGCTCCTCTGCAGGTTCTCCGTGGATAGCGCAAAGAACGTCATGTGTCGTATATCCCTATACTCGAGGACCCACGTCGCGAATTTGCGGACCTTCTCGACGCCGTGTCTATATGCCTCTACGAGCGACAGGCCGTACTTCCTGGCGTATCTCCTATTCCCGTCAGGTATCACCGCTATATGTCTGGGCAACTCAACAGACATGTTCCCCTATATGTTCATCTGATGGCTCCAGTAAGGTAAGCAGGGTTGGCTTGTCGCAGGTAGCCAGCAACATGCCCTGGCTCTCGTAGCCCATCAACTTCCTCGGCTGGAGGTTCGCCACGACGACTACGTACTTCCCCACCAACGCCTCCGGCGCATAGTGCTCGGCCAGGCCTGCCACTATCTGCCTCTTCTCGGATCCCAGATCCACCACAAGCCTTATGAGCTTCCTCGAGCCTTCAATCCTCTGCGCCTCAAGAACCTTGCCGACCTTCAGCTCTATCTTCTTAAAGTCGTCTATGCTGATAAGGCTCACATAAGGGGTTTCCGAAATATATATAAGTGTTATGCGCGTTCAGAGCTTTAAGTCCTTATACGCCGATCCTATCGCATATACGACCACGTTCTTCAACGACACGCTGTCCTTAACCTCGTAGTTTATCTGCACCGCCACGCCTTGAGCGATATGGGCGTAGGCCGTCCTCTCGATGAAATTCCCCACTATCCGCTCCTGCACAGGCGTCACCGTGGCGAAGTCCTCGCCGCTGGCGGCGAGGTATATATCGAGCCTCTGCAACAGCCCATCCGCCGACACCTTACATTCTATAAACACCGGGCCGTCCGCCTTCCTAAGCTCCACGGCGACTCCCATCTTCCTCAGCCGCGACACAACCATAGAGACCGTGGAAATTACCTGGTCCCTGTTAGGCAGAGGCAGAATCAACACGGCTGGCGGAGCCGATATCATGAAGTGCCGTATTTCCTCCTCTTTAACTTTATCGCCAACACAGCAACGTAGGCCGATACCGCGGCTACGCCATATCCCAGAACCATCATTAGGGGAACGCCGAAGAGGCTCTCCACGACGGTCACCGCGACGACGTTGGAGTAGTTTCCAGCAACATAGGGATTGCCGCTGTAGTACACCTCGACCTCGTATGAGCCGGGAGCCGGCAAAGATACCTTGAGCACCTCCTGCGAGCTGTTTACGTATTTAGTTAAAGTATAGTTATTTCCTTTATTTATACTAGTGATATATATATAAATTATACCATTAATTATATATGATTTAGTGAGAATATGTATGTATATATCTATAGGAGAGTTAGGGACAGCGAGCTTCCGCGGTATCTCGATCGCTACATATGCTGGGTTCTTCATTACGTCGACTGTCAACGAGGAGTTGCACTGGGAGTACCGAACATCGCCCTTGAATATGGCAAATATCGTGTGTACGCCAGTGGAGTTGAAAGATAGAGGCAGGACTTGCGCGGTACCTAGATACTCCCCATCTAGATATATCTCCGGTATCACCGATGAATTTATTAAGATTTCATATTTTCTTAAAACATATAAGGTGGATGAATTTATTAATATATTTATAGTACATTTCGCTTTCTCTACATATATTATTATCGCGGATGCCGTATTGGAGTAGTTCTTGGAGGCGCTCTGGAAATAAGCCGTTACGTTAAAGACGCCGCTCCTAGGCGGGCGCCACGTGGTCTGTACGCGGGGGCTCGGGCCGCTGTAGATCAACGTGCCGTTTACGTAGATAGAGATCTGCCCAGGCACCTGCGGGGCCGCCGACACCGATATCGGCACAGACGCGCCGTAGACAGCCCTTTGAGGCGCCTCTATGGACAAGACGACGGTTGCGCTCTTTATTAGCAACAAAAACGATGCACTTGTCGGGTATAGATCCTCATTGCCCGGGAATGAAACATATACGACATACGAACCTGCAGGCAACAGAGGAAGTCGTAAAGTCGTATTGCCGAAGACGCGCACGAGCCTCGTGTAGTTGCCCACCGTGACGTTTAGAAGACCCGAGATAGGTCTACCGTAGACGTATAGGCCCAACGTGACGTTGGGCATCTCGCCGTATGTCGCCGATATGCGTTTCGGAACCACGAGCTCCGGCATTGATTTCGCCACTGCTATCGTTGCGCTCGCCTTAGCCTCTCTGAAGTTGGCGCTAGACGGCAAGAAAGCCACCGTGACGTTATGTAGACCGGCCCCCAGCATCAACGTGTCGACGACAGCACCGAAGCTTTTTCCATCAACCAATATGACGATTCTGCCAGTAGGTTGCAACGTGGAGCTTGCCGTGGCGTTGAAGAGAAGGATCTGGCCGTATGAGGCCAGCACTACTTGACCTAGCGGCGAGCCGTTCACATACACTCTGAGGTTTACGGGTGCCGGCAATACTCTGAACAGCCTAACAGCACTTGACTGGGTCGTATTGGCGCTGGCATGAGCTATGACGGTCAAGTTGTACGTGCCCACGTCCAGAAGAGGCAGATCTAGAGACATCGGGGTCGTGCCAGACGCTACGAGGGATCCGTTAATGAATATACTAACATTACATCTATAATAATTATTAAATATATATGAATTTATACTATATTTAGTAGTAATTCCATATATAACAGTATTATTTATTTTTATAGTTATTTTAGGTATCGCTTTAAGGATCTCTATTGTTGTGTTTAACAGCAGTACTCCGTTTTGGCTTAAGGTAAGTGTATAATTACCAGCGGCCAGAGCAAACGGCGGTATCGATATCATAGACGTAGTTGAGATGTTGAAGCCGCCTATGGACGCCACGGCGGATCCGTAGAGCGGCGGATTTAGGGATATGTTAAGCCACTGCCCGTAATATGTTATATTTGTCGAGATTTTTGGAGATACAATATATGTTATATTAACATAATAGGATCCATTTGTTAATATAACATAGTAGATACCCGAATAAGGAGGGCGATAAACCGAATTTATTGGGACACGCATACCGTTAATGTACTCGTTGAGATTAGAACAAGTTGATGAAACATTTATAAATATAGATTGACTATAATTATATGAGTTAATATAATTTATATTACAAATATTTGCTACATCTAATATTTTTTCAGTACCATTTATTGATACAACCACATTGTCTCCGGTTGGATAGATTCCTATATTTACTATATTTTTATATACTTTTTCAAAAATTATTAATGCATTAGATATATTAATTTTAGTATTATTTATATTTATTTGATTTTTAAATATTATTGTAAGATTTGTATAAGTGTTCATGTTAACCAAGGCCGGCGTTATGGTAAAGTTGGGTTGCGGCTCTGTGGGCAAAGGGAGCTGGAGCTCTGCGTAAATATTAATAGTGAGTAGGGAGAGTACTGATATGAGCGTCAAGGCTATTACCTTCGACGTATGGGGCACGATACTGCCCGTAGAGCCTGCTATAAAGGTTGTCGCCGACGTGTTGACAAAGGCGTTGGGCGGCAGGGTCCAGTGGAGCTCGATCTACTCCTTCGTGCAGGATGAGCGGCGTGCTTTGAAGCTCGCCCGTAGGGAGAGACAGGAGTTTATCCCTCCCACCTACAACCTCTACAGGATCAAGAGGAAGTTGAAGGAGCGCGGCATCGCCGCGGACTTCGACGTTTACGAGGTCCAGAACGAGATAGACGAGGCTGTCAGTAGCCTTGACGTGAAGCCGTTCCAGGATGCGGTGGAGGCGCTGAGGGCTGTGAGGGACGATGGATATAAGGTAGGCGTCATATCCAACATCCTTCTCTGGAGGTCCAGAGCCACCAGAGAGCTCCTCTCCAAGCTCGACATAGCGGGGCTGTTAGACGTCCAGATATATGCCGACGATGTGGGGTCGGTCAAGCCGAGCCCGCGCATATTCGAGATGGCGCTGACGGTGCTTGTGGGCGACATAATACCCGACGTGTATGTCCACGTAGGCGACGACTTCTACGAGGACTTTGTAGGTGCGTTAATGGCAGACTACGGGTCGATCCTGGTGGATAGAGAGGGCCGCTACGTAAAGAGAGAGTACCACGAGGCAGTGCCGTGCCGCGCCTATATAGTCCGCGACCTCAAAATGATCGGCGTGATTACACATCAGATAGAGAGTTGCGAGACGAGGTAGCGGATATAGGACAGCAGAGCCGTCAGGCCCTGCGACTCCTCGGGCCTTAACTTGAGCGACTCTATCTCCAACGCTTGTCTGGAGGCCTCGAAGAGGGGATCTGAAGGTATTATATGCGGCTCCTCTCCGAACATCTCCCTCACGATATCCGGCCAATTCCGCCCGTACACGCCGGCCACGTCGTGCTCTTTTACATACATATTTATGATCGGCCTCAACATCCTCCCGCCAACGATCTTCGAGATCCCGGCCGTCGAGATTATAGAGGACATGTCCGGAGTAACCACGGGAACCACAAAGTCTAGAAGGCCGGCGATGCTCCAATCGTAGCCGGCGGGCGGCGAGTCGAATATGGCTACCAGCGGGCCGAGCATATCCCCTACCTGTTTCACCAACGCCTCAAGCAACCTCCTAGAGACCGCGACGGGCTTGTTGAAGAATGAAAAAACGACGTTAAACTCGCCTTGTTGGACCTGCCACCTCCTCAAATAGAACGCTTGGAGGGGGTTCGATATCCGCCCCTCGAAATATTCCGAGAGGCTAATCAGATTCTGTAGGCTATACGAGCCGGCCAACAGCATCGCGGCCGTGCCGATCCCCGGCGTCGCGTCTATCAACAACACAGGATACTTCGCCTTGTTCCTCAGCGCATACGCGAGCACGACGGCTGTGTTGACCGCGAGGGTAGTCTTGCCGGTGCCGCCTTTAAGGCCTGATATAAACGCCAGCGTCTTCATTACAGCTCGGGAGGTTGTGTAGGCCTTTTCTTGAGCTCCTCAGGCGTGGGCCTAGGCTGAGGAACGGCTAAAGGCCTCTCCTCAACACGTCGCTCTTTTTGCGGTATTAATATAATTATAATACCAATAATATAGACTATAAGTGCAATAATATTATATATTAATGTATGCAAAACTAAAAGTATTAGTACCGCGATTGCCGTCAGCAGTATGCCTACGTGTTGCCTCACGTGGTACTAAAAGGAGGGATTAATTAAGTTCTTTCGGCCACAATAATAGTACGTCTAACTATATCGCATATGCTCTCGATGTCGTTCCTAGCGGCGGCTTCCCACAACGGCGAGCCGCGCCGTAAGATATACTTCTTGCCGATCTTCTCCAGAAGCCCTTGAGCCAGCAACGCCTCGCATATAGCTGCGGCCCTCAAGGTGACGGACCGCGTGGTTCTGAACTTCTCCTCGGACCACCGCGAGACGTCACCCACGGTGAAGCTGACTACGTTGCCCTTGGCCCCCTCCACCAGCTTAGCAAGGTATCTCCCCAGTATCTCGCAGACTTCCACGACAGAGCCTCAATATCTAAATATATAGTTTTCTATTGGGACGTAGAATAGACGAGCCTCCCCTCGTCGTCTAGACGGCGCCTTATCTTCCCCGATCTAGTCAGCCTATCCACGGCCCTCATGATATCTGCCGTCGTGTATCCCCTGGCCTTCCCCCACTCGAACAGCTCCTCCTTAGGCACTATCCCTCTGCTGGCTATATAGCTGTACACGTCGTTGTCGACGCCTTCTGGCTGGGCCGGCGCCTCACGCCTCTCGGCAGATTCGCCGCCTCCTAGGAAATCGAGGAGGCTACCTCCCCTTTTTTCGCTTTGTTGCCGCCGCTTAGCCATAAAGATAGACTCGTCCTATTTATTTCAAACTAGAGATGTGCCTCTCCAGAACACGCGAGGCGCATTCAGGATCTAGTTGTGCTATGCCTAGAGGCCTCTGCTGTTTGGAGCACTCCCTCAGCCACTCGGGCACGTCTTCCACATAGGCGGCGCCTCCTATGACCGGGCCGTTGCTGGCGAAGGCCCGCGCGACTGGGTCTCCCATATAAACTACGTATCTGCCCTCCTTCTTGACGACGCCTATATCTACTGCGATGGCTAGGAGCGACTTAAAGGCCACGTTGTTGATCCAGCCCGACGGGGTGATCTCTGACAGCCTCTTATTCAAGGCGCCGTGGAGCTCCTCAGGCGTCGCTGTGCGCATGCTCTCGATCAGCTCGGCGAAGAGCCTGTACTGCGGAAGCGCAGAGTTGAAGAGCGGGTGGAAGACCGCGGGGCCTATGGAGCGGTATATCGAGAGCACTTCGTAGGCTAACTTTGTCGGCGCGACGTTCTTGCCGGAGACGGTGACCAGCCCCAACCTCTCGAGAAACCGCGTTATGTCGCCTCTCCCCTTGCCGAAGTCCAACCCCTCCTTCTTTAACTCTTCAAGAGAGATGGAGCCGCGCTGGACCACTGCTTGTAGGTACTTAACGAGTCTGTCGAGCCGGATAGGCGGGAAGGGTATGCTCCTCTGGATGTGGAACATTGCCATGTGCGGGCTCTCCATTAAATGGAAGAGCATTGCGAATCGTCATATCTGGATAATCCGCGGCGTATCTACATGGAGTGTACGGTTTAAACCTAGGTAATGTTTATTAAACTGAAAATATCTGATACTTATGGAGATTAGAAAGTTGATAAGGATAGGTGAGAGGTCGTATGGGATAACTCTTCCGAGGGAATGGGTCGAGTCTAATCAATTGAGGGTGGGTTCTCCCATCAAAATACTTACGGAGGCCAATAAGATCCTGATACTTCCCGCGACAGCCGAGGGCGTAGCCGTCACAGCCACGCTAAAGGAAGAGGATCCGGAAAAGGCGTTGAGGGACGTCATTGCATATTATATCGAAGGCGTAGACGAGATCGATATCGAGTCCGGCAACATATCAGCCCTAGTGGGTAGGGTCGAGGGCAGACTGCCCGGCGTCGTGGCGTTGGAGTCCGAGGGCAAGCTTAAGCTGAGGATAGTGACCAAGGAGGATGTAAATGTAGACGAGGTGGTCAGGAGCATGTACACGACCGTCATGGCCATGTTCCATCTATTCCTCGACTTCATCAAGGGACATAACGAGGAAGACGCGAAGGAGCTACTACGCATGGACGACCAGCTGGACCGCCTCTATTTCCTGTCTCTGAGGATCATAAAGAAGAACATATACCAGAACCCGCAGGGCTTTGTCGACTACGTCATAGTCGTCAAGAACTTGGAGCACATGGGCGACGCCCTTGATCGGGCCACCAACTATCTGAGGCATAACAAGGTCGGTTGCCACAAGGAGCTCGTCAACGAGTTCGAGACTCTGCAGAAATACGCCGAGGAGGCCGCCAAGTCGTTCTTGGAAAACCGGCATGAAGGGGCTCTGAAGACTATACTGGAGAGGGAGTCAGTTTTTAAAAGACTCCTGGCGCTCTCAACGTGCGAGGGCGTCGCGCCGATAATGCACGAGGCCATGTTAATAACGGCGCTAGCCGCGGATATCGCGGAGGCGGCCTATTCGAAGTACATTCGGCAAAGAACATAAGGGGCGGCGGACGCGTCGTCTTCTCGCCGCCCTTTACTGGCATAGTCGGCGCTATATACGCCGTCCTCGCGTTGTTATTGATGCCTTCGTATCTAGCCGGGCTGGCGACAGTGCTACGTACTATAGGGGTCGGCCTCGCAGAGTCGGTGGCGGTGGCCGCGGCCTCCACGTTCCTCAGCCTTCTGCTGAGCCCCTTCCACGTAGTGATATATACAGCTAGGAGGAGGGTCTACTATCCCGCATTCGGTGTTATGTACGTCTTCGGCATACCTATACCTGTGCCCCAAATAGCCGTGCAGGAACAGATAGCCAGACTCGCCGTGAATATAGGCGGCGCCCTAATACCGCTAATTCTATCGACCTATATATTCGCCAAATTGCCTGCGCTGTACATGCTGGGAACGGCCCTAGCTACCCTAGCTACATCTGTCGCCGTCTATTTCGTGAGCAGGGTCGTGCCCGGCGTGGGGGTGGTCACTCCGGGTTTCCTGCCGCCGATTATAGCATTTCTGTTTTCTCTGTGGGCTGGCCGACTGACGCCCGCGGTGGCCTACATAATAGGCGTCTACGGCACTCTGCTGGGAGCCGACGTCTACAACATTAGGAAGATCCTCGCCCAAATGCCTCCGCTCGCCTCAATTGGAGGGGCCGGCGTGTGGGACGGCATATACCTCACGGGAATCATGGCGGCTACCTTGGGCTTGTTGTTCAGATAGAGAAATACGGGCGGCGGCATACTTGGGGGGTACGCCGGGGTTCTAGCAACCGCCCGTTGGCACTGTCATCTTATGTCTATATATGGCTTTCTATGGATATCAGTAAAATATAGATATTATATAAATCCAAAAGGTTTTTATTTATTTTCTAATGAGGAATTCGCCTTGTCTATTTGAACATAAATGATGCCATAATAATAATAATTTTAGCTTCCTTTTTCTAAATTATAGGACCTACGTCCGGCCGCCCCTGTCTTAGGCCCATCCCCGCGAACTTGGATAGATCCCCCCTCATCAACGCCACGAGGTTCCTTGCATGCTTCCGCGCCCTATCTACGGCGATCGTCTTGAGCTCCCGCTCGTCGGAGGCCTCGTCCTCGTGCACGGTCACGTCGAGTATGAGGACGTCCATATGTATCTGGAGCTCGATAAGCCCAATCGACATGGCCAGGTAGCTGAGCTTGTCGGTGAGGGAGGGCCCTACCCAGCCCAAAACGAGCAGAGCCGTACAGCCCTCCCGCGCGAGCTTCTTGGCGCCCCATATGGTGTTCTTGATTCCGGGCACCGTGACCCTCCTCACCTCGACGTCTGGGGCGAGGTTCTTGATCTCGTCTATGGCCTCCGACGCCATGTCGACCCTCGCAAACGTCGTGTCGACGACACCTATACAGTCCATGGGCCGACCACAAACTAAATATATATCTAGTCACCTATTCGCATGAAGCGGTTCGGCGTCTCTTTGCCGGACGACCTAGCGCAAGAGGTCGACAGAATCTCTCAAGAGCTCGGCGTGACCCGCAGCGCCGTGGTCGCACAAGCCGTGTCCAACTTCGTCCAGACCTACTCGCAACATCTGAGAGGCGGCCATAGATGCCTCGGCGCAATCCTCTCGCTGGCAGAGGGCATGGAGATCGTCAGCGAGATCATGGAGGAGTATAAGGACCTCATAGCCAACTACTCGCATATGCATATAGGCGACAGGTGCCTCTCGGTGTTCGTCGTCTACGGCGATGGGAAGAGGGTGGGCGAGTTCTTGATGGGCCTTTCCGAAAAGGCCGTCAAGACCTTGTTCACGCCCCTAGAATAATGGAGGATTGGATACGCGCCCTGCGAGATCTCGTAGTGGATAACCTAAAACGCAACAGATTCCCCTTGCCGGCGGATAGATCTATCTGTAGCCGGTGGACCTCCGGCCTGCCCGAGGGAGGCCGCCGCGTGCTGTACAGCTCCTGCATGTACCAGCTCGCGCCGCTTATAGCCAAGGCCGTCGACATGTTGCAGAAGGTCGGCGCCAGCTCCGGAGGCGTGAGGGCTAAGCTGGCGGCCGTTGGGGCCAGAGCGTTCGGCGGATTTCTTCTCAAGCCCTCGGACGAGGATGCTAGGCGGGCCGACGGCATATTGAGGAACATCGCAACTATGTTGAGCAAAGCCGGCGTACAGTTCGGCGTTTTGAGAGACGAGCCGTATTCAGGCGCCCTGCTCTACGAGCTAGGATTCGAGGAGGATTTCGCGTCCTACGCCAGGGAGGTGTATAGGTACTTCAAGGAGAGAGGCGTGGAGGAGGTCATCACCGTAGATCCCCACACCCATTACGTACTGGAGAGGGTATACCCCAAATACGTAGATGGGTTCGACCTCAAGGTGGTGAGCTATATGGACCTCGTGAAGCCGTCCAAGGCCTCCGTTGTCAAGGCTGTCGTACACGACTCCTGCCTATACGCTCGGTATCTGGATAGATACGACGTGTACAGGCGCTTGCTGGACTCCGTAGGCGTCGTCCACGTGGAGGATCCGTACGTGACCGGCAAGGCCTATTCGGGATGTTGCGGAGGGCCTATAGAGTCGGTCAGGCCCGACGTAGCTGGCGAGGTCGCCAAGATAAGGATCAGACAGCTCTCCAAGCTCTCCGACACCGTGATCACGGTATGCCCCATCTGCTACGTCAACCTCTCACGGGCGGCGTCGGGGCTCAAGATACTGGACCTCGCCGAGGTGATATCGTGATATCGGAGATCGACCGGTGCGCGCGGTGCGGCTTCTGCGAGGCGGTATGCCCCACCTACAACGCCGTGAGGATGAGGCATATGGGGCCCCGCGGGAGGCTCCAGATGGCGCGAGCCGTTCTGGACGGCGGGATCTCGTCGAGGTATGTGGTGGAGAGCTTGGCCACCTGTCTTAGATGTAGGGCGTGCGAGCTGGTGTGCCCCGCCTCGATAAGGATAGTCGACGTCATAGTGGAGGCGAGGAAGAGGCTCTATGCGCGTGCCTAGGAGGTTCGTGGAAGAGGCCAGGGAGAGGTGTAGCCCACGGGAGGAGTGCGCCGCCCTACTGTTCGGGACCGGCGATTCGGCGAGCCGGTGGACTTGGGTGGAGAACGTGGCCAAAAGCCCTGTGGAGTTCAAGCTGGATCCCGAGCGCGTGTACGGGGCTATCGCCGACGCCGAGCGGCTCGGCTTGGAGCTTGTGGCCATATTCCACACGCATCCAGGCGCGCCGGTGCCCAGCCCCCTCGACCTAAAGTATATGAAGATGTGGCCCGTGGTGTGGATCATAGGCCGCGCCGGCACCATGGAGCTCAAGGCCTGGCGCCTCGAGCGCGGCGTCTTGCAAGAAGTCGATATATACCTAAGCTGATATCCCTATATGTTGATCTTGACGACGCCTGTAAACATCAAGTACTTCTCGGACGTCGAGCTCGAGGCGTACGAGAGGTTCGCCGCACTGCTGGTCTGCGGATACAAGAAGGTGTTCGTGGTGCCTAAGCTCGAGGAGGGGAGAGTGCCCGGCCCGGCCTACACGTACTCCGATGGTGAAGATCCGGCGGAGGCCTTGAGGAGGGCCGTGAAGGAGTGCGGAGGCGGCGACGTCGAGGTCGACGGAGGCACCACGTTGAGGGCTTGGGAGATCATAAGGCGGGCTCTCGGCGGGGCCGCGACGTATAGGATTGCCGACGACTATATAAACGGCCTCAGAGCCGTCAAGCGCCCCGACGAGGTCGAGAGGATATCGAGAGCCGTCAAGGAGATAAAGGAGGTCATAGCGGAGGCCTACGCCGAGCTTTCGCCCGGCATCTCTGAGCGGAAGGCGGCCGCCGATATATATCTAAGGCTCGTGGAGCGGGGGCTGAAGCCGGGCCCCATCCTGGTCCAATTCGGCGAAAACACGGCGCTTCCCCACCAAGGCCCTACCGAGAGGAGGCTGAGGGAAGGCGACGTGGTGATAATCGACGTGACGGCGGCCTACGAGGGGTACTACGGCGATATAACGCGGACTTTCGCGTTCAGAGGCGAGCCCGCCGGCTTTAGGGAGCTCTATACGGCCGTCTCGGAGGCGCAGGCGGCCGCGATAGCGGCGGCTCGGCCAGGCGTCCGGGCAGGCGACGTCGACGAGGCGGCGAGGTCGGTCTTGAGGCGTAGGGGGCTGGAGCGCTATTTCATCCACAGGACGGGGCACGGCCTCGGCCTCGAGTTCCACGAGGCCCCGAACATAGCACCTGGCGAGGGGTATGCCTTAAGGAGCGGCAACGTCTTCACAGTCGAGCCGGGCGTCTACGTGCCGGGCCACTTCGGGATAAGGATAGAGGACGACGTGCTGGTAGAGGAGGGGGAGGCGCGGGTGCTCTAGCACTCCGCCTTAAGGCCTTTAGGCGGCGTCACCCCCCTCTGCCCCAGATACGTGCCGAGGTACTTGGCGGCGCCCTCGGCCTTCACCAGAATAAGGTGGAGGAAGCGGAGGCCCGGCTTGAGGACTATGGTGTTCGGGGACTCGTTCACCACCTCAATGGTTATGTTCCCCTCAAAACCCGCGTCGACGACAGTTGGGGGTATCACTAAGCCGTAGCGGGCCAGCGTCGAGCGGAGGTTGGCTAGGCCCACCACGTCGTTGGGCATCTTGACGTACTCCTCTGTGGTGAGGAGGACGAAGTTCCTCGGCGGAATCGCTATCTCCTCGGCCTCCTTGACCACCCTGAAGTGGCGCCTCGCCTCCCCCTCGGCCAGATCGCACGGCCTTATGGCGGCCCCCTCGTAGGCATATATCGCGTATTCCTTGCCTATACGTAGGTCGAGCCCGTTCTCGCGTATTGCGTCGCTCCGAAGCGGCTCTATGGACAACCTGCCGAGAGATATGAGCCTCTTTATCTCCTCCCCGGTCAATATCATGGCATAGGACCCCCGGGCGTTTTTATGGCGTCGTCCACAAAAACACCGCGAGTATACGTGGCGGCGTCGCTCATATCCGTAAAATACCTTTATATTATGGACAGGGGTAGTCGTTGTGTTGAGCCAGCTGGCGGCCTTTATCCAGAGCGTGAAGGGGTCTATCCTACTATCCTGGCTCTTGATGGTCTTGATTGCCGCCGTCCTAGCGCTGATAGCTTCCGGAAGGCCTAGACGGCCCGCCCGGCGCTGGTTCGGCGACTTCTTCGTGAGGTGGGGCCTCGCCGGGCTCTTCCTCTGGTTCGTCTTCTTCGCCCTATGGGCCCTCCGCGAGGTTCTGGCCCAGAGCTTCGTGTTCCCCGTCGGACCGATCCAGGGATTTATAGAGAACGCCACGCTCTGGGGCGTGGTCTTGACCGGCTTCCTCACCATCACGTTCTTCGGCGGCACCTTGTTGCTCCAAGCGCTGTTCTCCAAGATAGAGGTGCCGGAGGGCGTTGTTTATTACAGACAGGAAGTGATAGTGACGCCTCAGAGGATCGCAGGTCGGGAGGTGTTCGCACATCTGCCCGAGGAGCCGCCCGAGCTGAGGGAAGAGGAGGCGGCGAGGGAGGCCTTGAAGGTAAGACGTAGAGGCTAGCCGCCGTGTATATACGCGAGGATAAGCACAACGTCGCCTTCCTTCAGCGGGGTGTCTAGGCCCGATAACAACCTTATATCCACATCGTTAACCGCTATGTATATGTCTGGCGACAGCTTGTCCCTCCTGCCCTTAATCCTCTCGTACAGCTTCGGGAAATCCCTCAACCTCTCTATCAGCTCCCCCACAGTCGAGGCCTCCACCTCGAGCTCCCTCCTGCCAGCTAGATACGTCAACACGCCCTCCAACAACACGCGGACCACCGAAGATGTCCGGCAGTAAAATAATATGCGCCAGATACGGGCCGGTGGCGCTTAGGCTCAGAGGATCGCGGATAGAGCTGTTGGGCAACTGCCCAAGCTATCTGGAGCTCGAGGAGTTCGTAAAGTACGTGAAACTGGATGTGTCGAACCCCTTGATCCGCCTCCTGGGCGTTAGGCGCGGATCCGCGACGTCCTATAAGGAGTTCGGCGCCGCCGTAGGGCTGGGCCCTCGGGCCGCCGGGCTTTTGTTGGCCCGGAACCCCTACCCCGTCGTCCTGCCCTGCCATAGGGTGGTGAGGGCCGACGGCTCCCTCGGAGGGTATTCTTACGGGGTCGAGCTCAAGAGGGCTCTTCTGGCCTACGAGGGCGTCGAGATGTGCGGCGGGCGCGTGTGCCGCCTAGCACATGTAGAGGAGGTGGACGACGTCGAGGAGGCCTTGTTGCGCAGTTTGGGGCTCCGCAGATGATATATATTGGGAATATCGCCTAGCCATGGTCGTCAAGGTGAGGATAGATCGGCAGAAGTGCGTCGTCGCCCACTTCTGCCTATTCTACGCACCGACCGTTTTCATCCCCATGTTGCCTGAGGGGAAGCCGGGCATCGCCGAACAGTTCAGGCTCAACGGAAAGGTCGACGAGGGAATCGTGCCCGACTCCCTCTACGATGCCGTCAAGGAAGCCGAGAAGAACTGCCCTTCGGGCGCCATCAAGGTCTATAAAGAATGAGGTACAGGGCGGTCGTCCTCGACGTTGACGGCGTCTTGACTAACTTCAGGTCGGCTTGGAAGAGGATACACGACATACTCGGCATAGACGCCGATATGAACAGAGCCCTATACGAGAGGGGCTACATAGACTACGTCGACTGGGCCGTGGCGGATGTGGCTCTGTGGCGGGGCGTGCCGAGATATATAGTCGAGGCCCTCTTCAAGCCCCGGGAGGGCTTCGACCAGCTGTGCAACGTCTTGCGCCGCGGATCTGCCGTGGCCATCGCGGTCTCCGCCGGCGTGGGCTACACTAGGAGGCTCGCGCACTGCTTCGCCGAGTTCTACGTCAACGACATAATCTACGACGGGGATCTCGTCGCCGGAATAGCTGTGGGCGTGACCAACACCAACAAGGCCGAGGTGGCCGCCAAAGCGCTTTCCAGATACGGCATATCGCTAGACGAGGCCGTCGCGGTAGGCGATAGCGAGACCGATCTGCCCCTCCTCGAAGCCGCCGGCTTCTCCATAGCGTTCAACCCCACCAGCAGGCGCGTCGAAGAGGCGGCCGACGTCGTCATCCGCTCCCAGAAGCTATATGCCCTCGCCAAGTATTTATCGAGTCTACTTTCCTCCGGTTAGATCTATTAACATTAATGATCTATTATGATAAATCTTCTGGAAACACTCTTAAAAATCGTTTTGCTCGATCTAATTAAGTCGTTTATATATACCCATATAGAAGTCTACTAATATATAGGGAAAATCTTTTTAGGTTACAGTTGTTCTTTAACTATGCCTAAAAAGTACGTTTACGACTTTGAAGAGGCCGATTACAGGAATAAGAAGCTCTTCGGCGGCAAGGGGGCCAGCTTAATACAGATGACGCAGCTCGGGCTGAGGGTCCCCCCAGGCTTTATAATAACTACGGAGGCTTGTAAGGACTTCTTCGCGCCTAGGAGGGCCGAGATAGCCGAGCTGGAGGCGCTCCTCGAAAAACAGCCTCCTCCCGAGGTAAGGGACCAGGCGATAGGCAAGCTCTTCGCGTTGATTAACGGCCTGGACCTGCCGCAAGGCCTCTGGGAGGAGGTCCTGCAACACATGAGACGTCTCGAGGAGAAGGTGGGCAGGAAGTTCGGCGATCCGGAGAACCCGTTGCTGGTCTCGGTGCGCTCCGGCGCAGCGGTCTCCATGCCCGGCATGATGGACACCGTGCTCAACCTGGGCCTCAACGACCAGACCGTCAAGGGTCTGGCCAAACAGACCGGCAACGAGTGGTTCGCGTACGACGCCTATAGGCGTTTCGTCAACATGTTCGGCAGAATAGTTCTGGGCATCGACGACAAGCTGTTCTCCTCGGCTTGGGAGGAGATAAAGAAGAAGTACAACGCCAAGGAGGACCCCGACGTACCTCTAGAGGGCTTGAAAGAGGCCGTCGAACGGTTCAAGGAGATAATAAGGAGACATTACGGCGAGTTTCCGCAGGATCCCTGGGAACAGCTCAAGCTGGCCATAAAGGCAGTCTTCCGCTCCTGGGACAGCCCCCGCGCCATATTCTACAGAGTCGCCGAGAAGATAACGCCCGACGTGGCAGACTGCACCGCGGTCAACGTGGTGACTATGGTCTTCGGCAACATGGGCTGGGACTCCGGCACGGGCGTCGTGTTCTCGCGCGATGTGGCCACCGGCGAGAACAAGCTCTACGGCGAGTTCCTCCCCGTTGCCCAAGGCGAGGACGTGGTCGCCGGCATAAGGACCCCGATGGACATAGAGGAGTTCAGGAAGAGGTTCCCGCACCTATACGACGAGCTGTACAAGGGCGTGAAGTTGTTGGAGAAAGCCAACAAGGACGTACAAGACGTCGAGTTCACCGTGGAGAGAGGCAAGCTCTACTTCCTCCAGTGCCGCAACGCGAAAATGACCCCGCTGGCCAGAGTCAAGACGGCGGTCGATATGGCCAAGGAAGGCATCATCACCAAGGAGGAGGCCTTATTGAAGGTATCGCCCGACCACGTCCTCCAGCTACTGTACCCGCGTATAGATCCCAAGGCCAAAGCCCAGCCGATAGCCAAAGGCCTCCCCGCGAGCCCCGGCGCCGTGTCGGGCCAGCTGGTGTTCCACCCGGACGACGCCGTGAGGTGGGCGCGCGAGGGCAAGAAGGTGATCTTGGCCAGAGTGGAGACCAAGCCGGACGACGTCCACGGCTTCTACGCAGCTGTCGGCATCTTGACGAGCAGAGGAGGGATGACCTCCCACGCCGCCGTCGTGGCCAGAGCCATCGGCAAGCCGGCAGTGGTCGGCGCCGAGGCCTTGACAATCGACGAGGCGGCCAAGACCATGAGCGTCAACGGGCAGGTGTTCAAGGAAGGCGACTGGGTCACCATAGACGGCAATACGGGCAACGTCTACGCCGGGGTGGTGCCCACGGTGGAGCCCGAGCTGATACCGGAGCTGGAGGAGCTGTTGGGATGGGCCGACGAGGTCAGGAGGCTCGGCGTGAGGGCCAACGCCGATCTGCCCGAGGACGCCGCCCTGGCCAGGAAGTTCGGCGCTAGAGGCATAGGGCTTTTGAGAATAGAGCGGATGTTCAGGAAGCCGGAGAGGCTCGAGCTACTGCGCAAAGTGATACTGGCCGAGACCCGCGAGGAGAGGGTCAAACACCTAGAGCCGCTATACAGGATGCTGAAGGAGGACTTCAAGGAGATCTTCAAGATCATGGACGGGTTGCCCGTCATCGTCAGGTTGATAGACCCGCCGCTCCACGAATTCTTGCCGAAGCCCGAGGAGGTCCTGCAACAGATATACGAGGCCAAGGCCGCCGGCAAGGACGCGAAGGAGCTGGAGTGGCTCTACGCCAGAGTCAAGGCGTTGCAGGAGGCCAACCCGATGCTGGGCCACCGCGGCGTGCGCGTCGGCGTGACCTACCCCGAGTTCTACTACTACCTCTCCAGAGCCATAGCCGAGGCCGCCGCCGAGCTCAAGAAGGAGGGGCGCAACCCGGTGGTGGAGATAATGATACCGCAGGTAAGCGACGTGAGGGAGATAAGATACGTCAAGGAGAAGGGCATACTCCCCGCGCTGCGCGACGTGGAGAGGGAGACCGGCGTGAGGCTGGAGGTCAAGATAGGCACTATGGTGGAGACCGTAAGGGCCGCCCTCACCATGGACCAGATAGCCAGAGAGGTCGACTTCATAAGCTTTGGGACCAACGACCTGACCCAGGCCGTCTTCAGCTTCAGCAGAGACGACGCCGAGAACAAGTTCATACCGCAGTATCTAGAGCTCAAGATACTCGACGCCGATCCTTTCGAGACGCTGGACGTCGCAGGCGTCGGCAAGCTGGTGGAGCTGGCCGCGCGGACCGCCAAGGAGGTGAACCCCAAGATAGAGGTCGGCGTATGCGGCGAGCACGGCGGCGATCCCAAGTCCATATACTTCTTCGAAAAGACTGCGGTGGACTACGTCAGCGCCTCGCCGTTCAGAGTGCCTCTGGCGAGGCTCGCGGCGGCCCAAGCGAGGATACTGAGCGGCGGCAAGGCTAAGGCCGATAGGGAATAACGCCTTTTTGACCGACGTCAGTCTGGGACGGCCAGCTCATCTAGTCCTCATATCGGACGTCATCACGATCCGGCGCTCCCGGACCTCCCCAGGTTCGCCGCCTTCGCCGGCGCCTCCAAGCCCTACGGCTTGGGCACGCCGGCTTGGCAAGCCCCGAGGGCCGGGACGTCACGGCCTCCCGGAGAGCCGCGCGGGGGCTACGGCCGGCCCGGCGGGGTTGCGGGCCCCCCAGACCTGGGGCTCCTTTCGGAGGGGCGGGCGGCGGCCGCCCAGCCCACTGCCACCCCCGTCCTACCGGCGCGCGCCTACCCGCGCAACCCGCCGAGAGGGTCCTCAGTCCCGGGTCCCCTCGAACGCCTGCCCGGCGGCTTATGGGTGCTCCGTCGGGGGACGGCCTCTCGGGGGCCGATCAATGCCCCCGTGGCGATATTAAATCTTTCCGCCTAGATCTCGACTCTGCGGATCGCCTCGTTGCTCAACAAGTCGTAGATCTGGAGCTCGCCGCCGTCGAGCACCGCCACCTTGGGCCTCACGGCCTTATAGGGCCCGGCCCGGCTCGTGAAGACCGTGTGGACAACCCCGTGGTGGCTCACGTACCCGGCGCTGACGTACAGATGCCCCCTGACGATCGCCTTGAGGCCCTCCCCCTTGAGGAACCTCTCCGTCGGGCCTCTGCCGTAGAGCCATATGCCGGGCCCGCGGGGGCTCGGGGCGTGGGCCTCGCAGTCGCACGGGTCGTTCCAGAGGGCTTGATAGACGAGGGGATCCTCCGGCAACACCAGGTCGCCGCTGGGCTTCGCCAGCTCCGCTATCGACGCGGGCTCCATGGAGGGCTCCTTGAGCGGTATCCCGCCGTGCACCGCCAAGACAGCGCCGTTGATCCTAGCCGCCACGGGCATCGCCGCGAACATCCTCTCTATATCGCCGTAGAGCTCGCCGCAGTTCGGTATCCTCTTGTACAGACAGAGCTCCTCCATGAAGCCGCCGTCCTCGTTCATCAACGGCGACTCGTGGTTGCCCCTCAGCACGTAGGCCTTCCCCTCCAGATACAGCCTGACCACGGTGGTCAAGACCTCGAGGCCCTTGTCCCCCCTATCCACATAGTCGCCCAGAAAGAGGAACTTCCCGCCATCCCACCTCTTCAAGACCAAGTCCAAGGTCTCCTTATCGCCGTGGAGATCGCCGACTATCACCAACTTGTCCTCCTCCACGTCCAAGACCAGACCCCCCTCCTCGAACTTACGCCTAGCGTCGGCAAACAGCTGTCTCAGATCCACAGGACGGACTCGACTCCTAAATATTACGGTTTCAGTCCGGAAGCCGCCGACGTAAAGGACCCAGTCCCTTCCGAGCTGTAGACGAATTTACCAAACAGTGGGGGATTTACAAATATACGATTTTAACACCTATACACGGCGTATATAGTTATTTGAGCAGACGATGAGCTGTAGGTTATCGTTCCGTAGGGCGTCGTGTAGCCTCCGTAGTATACGTATAGGGTGTAGGACGTGCCGAACGGGCTGTAGCTGAAGACGTAGCTCGGGATATCTATGACGGCGGGCTGGTGCGTCGGGGTGCTGTTAACTACTCCGTAGTCGCTACTGGGCAGAGTCACTTGTCCGCTCCAGACTAATTTTCCGTCTGGGCCGTAGAGGTATGCGTAGACGGTCCCTCCGGGCACAAGCAGAGGCGTGTTGCCTATCTGGACGTAGGCGGTGTAGGTGTAGTAGCCGTTACTTCCGCCCGCGGTACAGCCGTAGACGCTTCCCGGCCCATCTAGGTATATGGACGTGGGCGAGTAGTAGTGCCCGGGCGGCGTTATGTTGAAGCCCAGTATATAAGGGAAGTAAGAATAGCCCGAGGAGCCGGCATACGCCGCCGGGACTGCGGCCGCGAACACGTCAGCATACGCCGGCGTTGAGGAGCTGAGCCCCAGCTCTATTATGCTCACTTGCGTGCTCGACGCTTGCACTCCCGCAACCAGGTTGAGCAGAAGGTAGGCAGGCCAGCCTTCTGGCACCCCGATGAGCCTCGCCGCTATAGCGCCTACAGGTATCGTCCCGATCAATCCGAAGGGTTGGTCGTAGGACTGTATGGGCAAGAACGGATATCCGTAGCCGGGTCCGCCACCGGACGCATACGCCTCGTCAAACGGCACGTACAAGATCGACGAGCCTGTGTAGTTATATTGAGCCAATATACTTGATATATAGCTCAAGTCGTACGAGACGTACAGATTGCCGGCTACGGCGTCTATGAACGCCTGGTATGCGTATTGATCCTGCGGCTGCGGTCTGTCGTAGGTCCCGCAGTAGAGCTGAAACTCGGCGAGCCCGATGGTGCCTATCTGGTATATATAGGCGCCGTCGTTGCCGTAGGCAGGTCCCACTGAGGCCGCCTCAAGATAGGCCCCGCCTATCTGCGCCGAGGCGCCTATAAAGCGGTAGTTGACAGTCGCCGAAGCCCCGGATTTGAAGCCGGCGGAGGCCAGGAAGCCTATCGCCGCCGAAGAGGTCGTCTGTTGGATGTAGGCGCCTAGGACTCCGCTCAGGCTAGATGTATCGAATATCCAAGTTATGGGTATCTGCGTCTGTTGCGTCTGCGAGGAGCCGATCAGCTCCCACCAACAGCCGGGCGGCGCCGGGGGAGTTGGCGCTTGGGCATTCGTAGCAGTGGACGCCGGCCGTGGATGCGCCGCGCCGCTCGTTATAGGCGCACTGATCTCGAGATCTAGTCTCACCGTAGCGTAGTTCAGCCTCGAGGCGGCCAGCAACGGATTCTCCAGCGTATCTATCAGATCTTTAGGCTTATATGTGATAAATAACATTTCATAATATGTCTTATTTCCGTTAACATAAGTCGCGATTATTTCTAGGCCTACTCCGTTTTGGCCGTATCCTTTCTCAGCCCATTCTCTTGCTATGTCTGCGAGGGCGGCGAGCGGTATCTTGGCTGTGCCGTATTTCGCCGTGCTGTTCCATATCTCGACGAGAGCTCTGCGGTGGCCTGGCGGCAGAGCCGCGAAGGCTTGGACGAAGGCTGGGACGGGGCTTCCGTCTAGGCAAGTCGCCACGGAGATCCCCGGCGCCGCCGAGCCCGACAAGACAGCCAACGCCGCGAGGAGGACCAAGACAGCCGACGCGGCCAACGCCTTGGCCACACCGACAAGGCCGGCCACGTACGAGAAGGGCAGACACCTAAAAAACCATCGCGGCCGGCCAACAGAGTAGAATATACGATCCTTGCGTCAGGATGTGCTAGCCTTGATAGGCGCGTGGCTGATTCATATGTATGCTCTATATAGCCTGCCGTATCGCCCCGGCCTACCGCGGATGGGTATCTCGCGGCCGCATCTGGGGCACTTCCCATCTTTCAGCTCTATTCTGACGGCCCTATCGCCGGCGCGTTTGATGACCGGATATCCGCAGTTGGGGCAGTACGTGTGTTGCCCTGGATGGCCCGGCAGATTGCCCACGTATACGTAGTCGAGCTCCCGCCGGGCTCTACGCCATATCTCCTCCACCACCTCCGGCGGGGTCGGAGGGTTGTTCAGCCTATGCGCCGGGTAGTACGCCGTCACGTGCAGGGGCGTATCTCTGCCGAACGAGGCGACCGCGTCTATCACCTCCTCGGCGTCGCCGTCGTTTACGCCGGGTATCACCAGGTAGGTGAACTCCAGATGAACGCCGAGGTTCTTGGCGAGGCGCGAGGTCGCCAGCACCTTGTCCAGCTCAGCGGCTAGCCACCTCCTGTAGGTGCTCCGGCCGCCTTTTATGTCAACGTTCATGGCCTCCATCCCGGCCTTTGCCAGCCTCTCGACGGCCTCCTCCGAGAGGTATCCGTTGGTGTTTATAGACGCGTGCAGGCCTCTGGCGCGCGCCAGCCTGAAGAGGTCCTCCGCGTATTCGGCGAGGAGCGTCGGCTCGTTGAAGCTCACGTTGACGCCGGAGTCGCCGTTCTCCAAGGCCCACTCCACGACTCTCTCGGGCGGCGCGTAGATCCCCGTGAGGCTCGCGGCTTTGCTGAGCTGCCAATTCTGGCACCAGGCGCAGGGGAAGTTACAGCCCCACGTGCTTATTGTCATGGCCGAGGTGCCGGGGTAGAAGTGGAAGAGGGGCTTTATCTCCACGGGCCTCGACTCAGCCGCCGTGAGGAGGCCGTAGACGGCAGTGTACAGCCTCCCGCCTAAGTTGAACCTAACGCCGCAGGCCCCGACGGCTCCCGGCTCCAGCCTGCACTTCCTGTGGCACAACGTGCAGATGGCGGCGCCGCCCGCCGGGATCTGGTAGGGCGACGGCCTCACGTTAGGCAACCTCAACAATTCCGCGCTTGGCCTGTACGTAGGCCGGGGCCAGGAGTATATAGGCACGCATTATGCCACGCCCACGGCTATATACCTACACGCCGCGGACCGCGGCGCGCGGTTTTTAAAGCTCCTCGGCCATAGGTGCGAGGACTGGGTGACTGGCGAGGGCGAGCCCGAGAGGTGCGGACGCCTATCTGCCGGCTCTCACAGCTTGAAGAGCCTAGCCGCGTTTAGGTAGAGCTTCTCCTCGGCCTCCTCCGGCGTCGTCCTCCATATCTCGGCGAGGGTCTTGAGGGTTTCCCTAACCATGGGGGGCTCCAGCCTCAGCCCTCTGTACTCGTAGGGCCCGTCGCTCTCGAGGACTACCATGTCGGGCTTCGCCGCCTCGGCGACGTCTCTGTGTTTTTTCTGTATCTTGACTGCCGGATTTATCGAGATGTAGAAGCCGTACTGGGCTATCTCCTCCAGGAGGTTCAGAGGACCTGTGTACCAGTGGATGAGGGCTCTGTCGACGTCGGCTTTCCTCAACGCCTCGACGGCGTCGGCCCAGGCGTCGGGCGCGTGGACGTTCACGACCAGGTCGTACTCTCTGGCCAGGCGGAGGAACTCGGAGAAGAACTCCCTCTGTTTGTCGTAGGTCTCGGGCACGAACCTCCTGTCGAGGCCCACCTCGCCTATACACGGCGCCTCGCTCCTCTCTATCAGCCGCAACGCCTCCGAGAGGTCCTCGGGCTTCGCCTTGCCGACGTTCCAGGGGTGGATCCCCAGACATGGCACGACGCCGAACCTCCTCGCCAGCTCCAGAGTCCTCTCGGAGCTCCTCACGTCGTCGGACACAGCGACGAGCTTAATCCCGGCGAACTTGGCCAGCTCCTCGTCGCCGAACTCGTGGCAGTGGCAGTGGCAGTCGACCAGCATGGAGGCTCCGGAGCTCCCTATTTAAAACGACACGTCGCCGCGGCGGCCTCCACGAGACGCTTGCTCAACAAGCCCTTAGCCCTCGCCGCCAACAACGCGGCGGCGCAGCTCTGCCTCACGGCCGGGCCTCTTATCTCCACGCGGTGCCCCAACGACTCCAGGGCGTCCTCTATGAGGGGCCTCAGCGACGCCTCGTTGTTGAGGTATACGGAGCCCGTGAGCGCCACGGGGAGGGGGCCGAGGGCGCGGAGGGCCGCCGCTATGTACTCGGCCACGTGGGCCGCGGCCCGCCTCAACAGCTCCCGGGCCTCGGCGCAGGTCTCGGCCAAGGCGAACACCCTCGGCGCGTACTCCGCTATCCTCCCCCGCGGGTTCTCCGACGAATATATAACGTACAGAAGCTCGCCCGTGTTCTTGACCCCGTAGTGCCTGAGGACGTCCTCGGCGAAGCAACTGGGGCTGTCCAGCCCCTCGATCTCCCTCAACGCCTTCCTCACGGCCTCTCTGCCCAGATAGTAGGCGCCTCCCTCGTCGCCGAGCAGATGTCCCCATCCCCCTACCCTGACCTTGGCCCCGCCCTTGACGCCGAGGAAGCTACTGCCCGTCCCCAAGATCCCGACCACGCCGTCGCCGAAGAGGAACGCCGACACGTGGGCCGCCTCCACGTCCTCGACGAACACAGCGTCCTCCAGCCCTAGGCACTTCCTGAAAGAGCCGGCGAGCCTCTCGTCGACGAGGCCCGCTATGCCCAGCCCCACCGCGTCGGGCTTTACGGCTCCCAAGCCTTCGACGGCCTTCCCTATGTTGCGGCACGCCGTCTCGAAGCCCACCGAGGCGGGGTTCGAGGGACCTGCGTAGGCGAAGGAGACGGCGCCGTCCTCTCTCAACAGGACCGCCTCGGTCTTCGTGCCGCCGGCGTCCACGCCTATAATAAGCATAGATCTCTCTATAAAAAGTTATTTAAGCCTTTTTGTATACAGATAATGTTTTTTAAGAGGCGGCTTGGGGCGTATGTGGGCGGCATATTCGGCTTCTACTGCAAGGAGCCGAGGAGCTTGAGGGATATCAAGACCGGTCTGAAGAGGCTCGTCTACAGAGGCTACGACGGAAGCGGCGTGGCCTACCTCGAGGGGGGCGTTCTGAAGGTCGTGAAGCGCCCGGGCCACGTGGACGGGCTGGAGCTCCCCGACGTGTATGTCGCTGTGGCGCTCGGCCACACCCGCTACGCGTCGAGGGGCAGAGTCACTCTGGAGAACACTCACCCTCTCCTGGACTGCGGGCGGAGGATAGCGGTGGTGGTGGACGGGGTGATAGACGGCTACGAGGCGTTGAGGGACGAGCTGGCGGCCGCCGGACATAAATTCACGTCGACCACAGACGCCGAGGTCGTGGCCCATCTGCTCGAGGGGGCGGACCCGACGGCGTTGGCCGAGCGCCTCCCCGGCATGTTCTCCTTCGCCGCCCTCACGGCCGACGGGAGGCTCTTCGCGGTGCAACGCGGCCAGCCGCTGGTCGTCGCCGTCGCGGGCAACTGCTCCTATATATCCAGCGATATAGCCAGCCTCTACGGATTCGCCGAGGAGGCCTACCTGTTGCCGGAAGGCGCCTACGTGGAGCTGGAGCCCGGCGGCTTCAAGGTGCGGCCCGCGGAGGAGGGCCAGCAACCCGAGAGGAAGAGGGTGAAGGAGCTCCTATACGCCGAGAAGGCCGGCTTCCCCCACTTCATGCTCAAGGAGATATACGAAGTGCCTGAGGCCCTTCTGAGGACCAAGGCTGCGCTTATGGAGAAGTACCTGAGGCTGGCCTCCATGATAATCCAGGGCGCCAAGAACGTCTACGTCATAGGCAACGGGACGAGCCTCCACGCGGGGATGGTCTCCTCGTACTACTTCGCCGATGTGGGGACGCCGGTCGACGTGATCAGCGCCGCCGAGTTTCCCCACTACGCCTTGGAGAACGTCGGCACCGGCACGGTGATAGTGGCCATAAGCCAAAGCGGCGAGACGTCCGACGTCATAAGGAGCATAAGGGCGGCGAGGCGTCAAGGCGCTGTGATAATCGGCGTCACGAACTCCGTCAGCTCCAGACTCGCCATAGAGTCGAACGTCTATCTGCCCATAACGGCGGGGCCCGAGATGGCGGTGCCCGCCACGAAGACCTTCACGTCTACCCTCGAGACTCTGCTGATATTGGCCTACTACGTAGGCCTCCACACGGGCAAGAGGAGCCAGGCCGACCTAAAGGCGCTCGCCGAAAGGATCGACGGCCTCGCCAGAGCTCTGGCGGGCTCTATGCAGAGCCTCGACAAGGCCGCCGAGGGTCTGGCGGATAGGCTGGCCGCGCGCGGGGCGATATACGTGGCCGGCAGCGGCATAGTGTACCCCGTGGCCCTCGAAGGCGCGTTGAAGCTCAAGGAAGCCGCCTTGCTCCACGCCGAGGGGATCCAGCTGGGGGAGCTCCTGCACGGCCCCCTCGCCCTGGCGTCGCGGGGGCTCCTCGTCGCTGTGTTGAGGCCCACGGACAAATCGGCCGCCGACCTCTACAACAAGGCGTTGAAGATGGCGTCGGAGAGGGGGGCCGACGTCTTGACGGTGGGCCCCGGCGGCGATATGCCGGCCGTTGAGGCGGACAGAGAGCTGGCGCCCATATCGTACGCGGTCTCCCTACAGCTCCTGGCGTATAGGGCAGGCGTCAAGGTCGGCGCGCCCATAGACACCCCGCCGGGATTGGTCAAGGCCGTGACCGTATGAGGAGCTACAAGGCGCAACTCTTGGGGGTCGAGGTGGAGGTCTTGGAGTTCGACGAAGGCGTAGAGACTGTCGAGAGGGCCTCCAAGGCCAGCGGGGCTCCTCCCGACGCCATAGTGAAGACGCTGTTGGTTAAGGCCGGCGGGGATTACGTCGTCGTGCTGGCGAGAGGCAACGTGAGGGTGGACATGGAGGCCCTCTCCAGAGCTTTGGGGGCGCCGGCAGCCATGGCCAAGGCCAGAGAGGTGAGGGAGGTGTTGGGGGTCGAGCCAGGCGCGGTGACCCCCCTCAGCGAGAGGGTTAAGGCGCTTAGGGTCGTGGCGGACCCCGGCATACTAGAGCACGAGTACGTGCTCGCCGGCGGAGGCGCCGTGAATAGGCTAATAAGGGTAAGGACTGCCGACTTGGTCAACGCGTTGAGGCCCACCTTCCTCGAGGTGTTCAGGTAGCGCCCTCCTCGCCGCCCTCAGTCCTCTCCTCGAAGACGCCGAGGCCCGCGACCAGCAAGACGACGAACCACGCCAAGGCGAGCAACACGAAGTCGCGCGACACGAGCGCTATCCACGTAAAGGCCAGCGCAAGGAACAGCGATATCGCCAACGCTATTATCTTGTCAAGCTTGAGCATAAGGGGGGCGAAAAAAGGAGTTTTAAGAATTCCGCTAGGCAGGCGGGGCGAACGAGCCCACCAGCTCCGAGAACCGCGCGGCCTCCGCCAGCTGGCCCTCGGCGTCGGCCATATCCATGGCCGAGATAACGCCGACGAACCTGCCGCCGACAGTCACGGCCGCCACCGCCGTCCCGGCCGCCATCATGGCCTCGGCGACTCTCCACAAAGGCTCATGGCCCTCGACAAACAAAGGCGGCTTGTCTACAGCCTCAACGACGGGCGCGTCGGCGGAGACGCCGCGGGCAACCGCCTCGACGATATCGCTCTCGGTTAACAGACCTATGATGTGGTCGCCGTCGACAACGGCGGCGCAGATGCCGTCCCGAAGCACAGCCGCGGCGGCGTCGCGCAGTCTATCCTTGAACGAAAGGAGAGCAACTTTTCTGGCCAATTCAAGGGCTTTCACATAGTAAATCCGATTTATAGTTAAAAAGGTTATCTTAAATGAGAAATTTTCCTCGATTTATCTATTTAAAAACTTTAATAAAGTAAAGCGATTGGTCACGTTTAATTTTATATTTTATATATAAATATATCATTTAAATATTTTTAAGAAATTAAAAATTCTTAATAATATTAATCTTTTTCATTTTAAATATATCGATAATCATCCGGTTGTGTGTTTTTAAGTTTTTCTCTGGGGGATGCCCAGAGTAGCGCATGTGAGCTCTAGGCACATCGACGCCTCAGGTGCGCCTCTGGCGAGGCGCCTCCGCCTTTCTTCTCTGCTCCACCTCTCCATTCCCAAGTCCTTCAACGCGGCAACTGTCTTTTGGTAATCCACCAAGCGCTACCCCTTTTTCCTCTTCAGACGTGCCGGACGCCGCATGTAGTCTTCACCGTAATTCCTCCGCATACTGGTGTACGTTGCTCCTCAGGTGGGCGGCCCGGTGGATCTCTTCCCGTAGCTGGCCAGCAGTACGGCCGCGGCGGCGAGTCTGACCGCCGCCACTAGGAGAATAGCCAGCGTGGGGCCTAGCACGGCCCATAACGCGGCTACCAGGGGGATCGCAACGCCGGGGAGGTTCGCCATGAGGATCGCGTTGAGGGCCACTAGCAGACCTCTGTGGGTTTTGAAGACGTCGGAGACGTATATGTTTAACGCCGCTCTGTATATAGACGCCAGGGAGACGCTTCCCAGCATGGCGTAGGCGAAGATGGGCGCCGCTGGGCTGAACAACGCGAATAAGGCTATGAAGGGGAAGTCGGCGAGTAGCAGAGCCGCCATGAGCCGGGGGATCGACTCTCTGTACTTATCCACGAGGTGGCCCAGCGCCAGCGAGATGGGTATAGGCACGAGGTTGTAGAGTGTAAAGAACATGGCGATCTCGCGCTCCGACATGCCCACCACCTCTTTTAGGAAGGGTGCTATGAAGGGCGAGATTGCGAAGGAGATGCCGAGAAGCGTCATCACGGCGAGTACTCTGCCGTATATACGCGAGGTGAATACAGTTTTCAACTCCCTGAGGTAGCTGAGGGAGGTGGAGGTCGAGGCCCTCCTCGCGGTCTCTATGAGGAGGAATCTGGCGGCGAGGCCCGCGGCTGATATCGCCAGTATGACGTAGATAGCCCACGTATGTCCGTGGGAGGCGGCGATTAGCCCCAGGGCAAAGGAGCCGGCGGCGTACGAGGCGTATGAGAGGGCGGGGCCTATTGAGATGATCTTCCCCCTCCAGTTCTCGGGCACGGATTCCATACGCATGACGAAGGAGGCCGACGTGGGGAGGCCGTCTGCGGTATAGAACAGCAACACCGCCAGCGGGAGGAGCTCCGGCTTTAGGAGGCATAGGATTGAGGAGATGTACACCACGTCTGTAATTATCAACGTGGGCTTCCGCCCAATTCTATCGGCTAGGTAGCCCCCCGCCAGATTGGCGGCGGAGTCTAGCACTTGCGCCGCGAGCCTCACCACGGCGAAGACGGCGAGACCCCAGTCGTACAGCTTGAGGGATAGGTACCACGTTAGAAACCCGTTTATAAACCCCTTACTGTAGCCAACTCCGTAGAGTATAGCTACGTTCCGCTTAATCCACGCCATGAGGGGCCAGCGCCGCCACTTTGACCCTGCGGCGCGTCTCTGCCCACGTCCCCACACGCGCCTACCGACGGTTTTGCCTCGGATCTTTCATATATCTCTCCTTTTACTTCGTTGACCATAATAGAAGTGAGGGGCAACTTTAAAAACTTTCCTTTTTTACATTTCTCAATTCAATGGTTATGTATGACTCTTTTTATCGGCTTCGAAGAGGCCTATGTACCTTACCACAGCCTCAGCTATATACGTCACAGCTCTCTCCGAGGCCTTCTCGTAGAGAGGCATCTGCCGCCTGCATAAGAGGAGGTCGGTGAGGACGCGTGCGGCCCTCACGTAACCTCCTCTCCTTGCAGACGAACACCGGCGTGTAGGGCGCGACCGGAGACTTAGCCGCCGCGGCCTCCTCGCCGCTTGGCGTGGCCTGGGGCCGCTTAAGGAGAGCAGTAGATCTTTGGGCTGTAAGGATATATTTACGCATCCCGGGGGTTCCGTGCTTGAGCTTTCGAAGCCCTGGAGAGATCCCGCTGGCTACAAGAGGGGGAGGCTTCTGGAGGCGCGGTACGAGGCCGAGCTCGCCTTGAGGTTTCTGGAGGAGGGTCTTTACCGGAACGCGGCCGGCAAGGCTTTTCAGGCCTGGAAGGCTCTGCTGGCTGCGTTGGCTGTCGACTACGTGGATGTGTTGGCGGAGCGCTTCCGCGGGGTTAGGGGCACTAGAGAGGGTAGGAGGGTTAGGCTCGCCGACTTTATCGCGGCGTTTATGCCTACGGGCTACATGCTGGCGGTGGCCGGCGTGCTTGAGAAGGCGGCCGGAATCGCCCTTGTGGATTTGACGAACGTGGCCTTGAATCTGCACGAGTTTCAGTATAACGGGCTGGATAGGGCGGGCGTCTTTAGCAGATACCCCTCTCTTGAGTTCGTGGAGGAGGACGTGAAGAGGCTCGCCGGCGCTGTGCTGGAGCTGGCGGCGAGGCTGGGGGCGGCGGGCTTATCCGACAGATCTTGAAGCGGCTGAAGTGTAGACGGGGGTAGGGCTACGGATCTAGCTGAGTACTCAAGCAGATACACCTCACAGGCGGCGCACTGGAGGCGCTGATGAGGCCTGGGCCTGTCTACAGAATGACAGAATTCTGTGGCGACGGGCAGAGCCCTATGGAAGCCGCCGCCGGGATTTGAACCCTATCCCGAACCCCCTCGCGGGGGCTCGACGGGACCTACGGGTCTGCAGCGTCGGCCCCCTGCAGGGTCCGCCGCTATACCGGGCTTAGCTACGGCGGCTCTCAGAACACCACGCCTACATTTATTAATTTTGCCTCGTGTAGATGCGATGTACGTGGCCGCGGCGTTCTACTCGCCGATCCACGGCGGGGCGTATGTCAAGAGGGCTTTCGAGGAGGTGAGGCGCGTTCTGCCCGAGGTGTTGGGCCCCTTCAAGTCTTCCGACGAGGCGCCGGACGCCGAGGCCAAGGTACTGCTGGCCGTCACCTTGACGGGCGGCACGGGCGTCGCCGTGGCTGACTACGCGAGGCGTCTGGGCGTCAGGGCCGTGGTGACGCTGGGCTTTCCCGAGCACAACGGCGCCGCGTCGTCTCTCTCGGCCCGATCCTATCTGGAGGCGGAGGGGGTCAGGGTCTGGCCTCTGCACTGCGCCCCCGGCGGGGACTGCGGCGGCGCGGCCGCCAGCGCCAGGAAGATCGCGAGGACGGCCGCGCTCTTGACGGCGCCGAGGGTCTTGTTGATAGGGAGGCGTAGCGCCCAGGCGGATAGGTTCTCGGCGAAGTTCGGGGGCTCCGTCGACGTGATGGATCTGGACAAATTCGCCGAGCTTGTGAGGAGCTCTCCGCCGGATCCCGAATTCATGGCGATTTTCGGCGTCGAGGAGGCGGCTAAAATATACACTGCGCTTAGATCTCTCGGCGGGTACGACGGCAAGGCGCTGGCGTGTTTTCCCTATATCGTGAAATACGGCGTCACCCCCTGTCTGGCGCTCGCCTTAGCCAACGCGAGGGGCGACTTGGTGGCCTGCGAGGGGGATCTCCAAGCGCTCGCCGGCATGTTGCTTTCCAGGGGGCTGACTGGGCGTAGCGGCTGGATAGCCAACGTGGTGTACGCCGGGTCTGGAGAGGCGTTTTTCGCCCACTGCACGGTGTCTCTCGACATGGCGAGGGGCTGGCGCCTCATGCCGCATTTCGAGACCGGGAGGCCTTGGGGCCTCGCCGCGTCGCTGGCCGAGTCGAGATATACGGCGGTCAGCTTCGGCCCGACCTTCGAGAGGCTGGCCGTGGGCGTCTTCGACGCGATCGAGTCCGGGAACTTGGTGGACTGGGCCTGCAGGACGCAACTGAGGGCGAGGCCGCATTTCGACGGCAGGAGGATCTTCGAGGCGGCTCCGGCGAACCACCACGTCTTTATCCCGGGCGACGTGAGGCAGGAGCTTAGGGCCGTCGCCTATCTGCTCGGCGTCGATCTTCTGGAGTACTGAGGCGCGCCTGCCCGTCCTCGGCGCCCTCCTCACCGCCTCCCTATCTACGAATTCCGGCTAAGCCCAGCCCCACGCTGTTAGATCCCCGCGCCTACCTGCCGGCGTTGCGGCCGGAAAGCTACTGAAGCACGGACCTCAGCACATCGGAGATCTTTTTAGCCACCTCGGGATCCGGCTCCACCTCCTCCGGCCACTGCCCTCCGCCGTATTCCTCCGGGAGCTTCCGCGTGGCGTCTATGCCGAGCTTGGAGCCGTAGCCGGGCACCGGCGAGCCTGTGTCCAGCACGTCCACGTGGGCGCCCGGCACGACCACCACGTCCCTCTGGGGATCGACTCGCTGGGCTAGGGCAAAGACGACCTGGTTCAGGTCGTGGACGTCCACGTCGTGGTCCACAACGATGACTATCTTGGTCAGCGACATCATGTGGCCGAGGCCCCAGAGGGCGGCCATCACCTTCTTGGCCTGCCCCGGGTACCTCTTCCTAATGGACACTATGGCGACGCCTTGGTAGAGCCCGTGCTCGGGCAGATTCAGATCGACTATCTCGGGCACCAGGAACCTCAACACGGGGAGGAATATCCTCTCCACAGCCTTCCCCATCCAGGCGTCCTCCAGCGGAGGCTTCCCCACGACCGTGCCGTAGTATATAGGGTCCTCCCTCCGGAGGAGGGCCTTGGCCTTGAAGACTGGGTAGAGGCCCCCTCTGTCGTACACGCCGTAGTGGTCGCCGAAAGGCCCCTCCTTGCGTAGGTCCCTCACGTCGACGCAACCCTCGACGACGGCCTCGGCCCTCGCGGGTATCAAGAGATCCGTCGCGACGCCCTTCGTCACCTCGACTCCGTCGCCCTTGACGACGCCGGCGAACAGGTACTCGTCCAGCGGGTAGGGGGTCGGCATCATGCCGCTGAGCATCAAGGCGGGATCTCCGCCTATGGCTATGGCCGCGTCGACGCAACCCTCGGAGCTGGAGAACAGCTCCGCCGCCCTCTTGTGTATCTGGGCGTGGACCACGGCCTCTGTCTTGTTCAGTATCTGTATCCTGTACACCCCTATGTTGGTTATCCCCCTCGCGTCCCTCGTGATGAACAGCCCGTAGGTGATGTAGCGCCCCGCGTCCTTCGGCCAGGACCTAAACGCCGGGAGCGAGGTCAGGTCTGGGTCTGCCGCTACCTCCTTGACGGGGCCGCCTCTGACCAGCTTCGGCATGTATCTGCCCAACGAGGCCGCCTCGGCGAACGCCTTGAGCTTTTCCAAGAACGTGGTGGGCGGAGGCGCCGAGAGGGGGGCCAGAAGCCTATCGCCCACCTCCTCCAGCCTCTCGACGCCGAGCGCCAGCTTTATCCTGTCCAGAGTGAAGAGGTTTCCGGCCACCCGCCAGCCTGGATGCCCCTTGACCTTCTCGAACAAGAGGGCGGGGCCCCTTCTGTACGCGGCCTGTCTTATGGCCTCCGGGATCTCCAGCTCCGGCGAGAGCTCTGCCGATACCCTCCTCAGCTGGCCCCGCGCCTCCAACGCCTCGAGGAACTCCCTGAGGTCGTCCATAGGCTCTACCACTTGCCGGTTAAAAACTGCGCAGGCGCCCGATGCCGTTCGGCCGCCTTCGTGAATGCCCTACAGATAATTCGCCAGTATCCCCGCGGCGATGAGCAGTCCGACCGACAGATTGGCGTTGAACGCCGTGGGTATCCTCTTCTCGTCCAGCGCCGTTATGGCTGACCACACCTCTACGGCGGATCCCAAGGCCGTCAACGCGAGGCCGGGCAACCCGCCGCCTAGCGACAAGTAGTTCCACAAATACAGCGCGGCCGATGCGGCCAACAGAAAGACCCACGAGGCCCTCGCCGCGCGTTCGCCGTAGCAGGCGGGTATGCTTCCCAGCCCCATCCTCCTGTCGAAGTCCAGATCCATCTTCGAGTAGAAAGTGTCGAATCCAGCGACCCAGAGGGCCGATCCCAGCACCAGCAACCACGGCGTGTGCAATACGGCGGTGCGTATGTCGTTGCTATATATGGCTATAGATGCGCCTAACGGCACCAACGCGTAGACGGCGCCTAGGTGTAGGTGCGGGAGGCAGTGGAGGCGCTTCGCGTAGGGGTAGGTCACCGTCACGGCGAGGTAGGGGAGGCTGAGGTAGAGAGGCCACGGGCCCAGCATAGCGGCCGACAGCTCGAAGAGCGCGATCCCTACGGCGAAGGCCGCGTAGGCGCCTCTCAGACTGACGGCGCCCGTCACCAGCATCCTGCTCTTGGTCCTCGGGTTCAACGCGTCTATCTCGCGGTCGGCGATGTTGTTGTACGACATCCCGGCTATCCTCAGCCCGACGAAGGCCGCCGCTATCCAGACGGCTTGCCATAGGGTCAAGGAGCCGCCGGAGGCCTCCAACGCGGCGGCGTAGGCCATGGGGAGCGCGAAGAGGGTGTGCTCTATCCGCACGAACTTGAGGTACCGCCAGAAAGCCGAGCTGGCCGCCTCGGGGTCCCACCTCACATCGGCCCAGCTCGACGGAAACAAAAATTTTATCCGGGCCCCGGGAGCCTATGTGCATTTAATGCTCTCGAGCCGCTACGTCGCCGATCTGCTCTCCGGCAGGAAGAGGGCCACGGTGCGGCTCGGGATGGTGAGGAGGGATAGGGAGGCCATAATACACAGCGGGGGCCGGATAGTTGCAGTGGCCGAGGTGCTCGACGTCAGGTATAAGCGGGTGGCCGAGCTGGACGACTTCGACGCGGAGCTCGACGGGTACAGCAACGTGGAGGAGCTTAAGAGGGCGTTGAGGAGGCACTACCGCGGTATTAAGGACGACGACGTGGTCTCCATAATAGTGTTCGGCTCCGTCAAGCCCGTGGACCTGCCGGACGATTGGGCCTACGGAGGGCTGAAGCCCTACGAGCTGGCCGAGCTGGCGCTTAGGCGGCTCGAGCTGACCGAGGAGGAGAGGAGGGTCCTAGCCGCCGTCGCCAAGTACAAGAGCGTGAGGAGGGCCGCCGTCAAGCTCTACGGCTCGGTGGAGAGGAGGAGGACCATCAGAAGGCTTTTAAGGACGGTCGCGAGGAGGTTGAGTGGGGATCTCCGCTCGTCCTCGCGATAGCTCTGTTGTTGGAGGCCCTCGACGTGCCGAGGCGGTGGCGCGGCTATCTGGTCAGCAGGCTGATCCCGCCCCAGATACATCCCGTCTCCTTGATCTATAAAGCCGCCGCGCGCTTAGTTGCTAGAGGCCGCGCCGCCAGAAACGCCGCGGTGGTGGCCTCGTTCGCCGCGTTGACGGCCGCCGCGTTTTGGCTCGCCCAGTCCTACCTCTCGTCGAGCGTCTGGGGGATCTTCCTGGAGGCCTACCTCCTCAAGCTCTCGTTCTCCGAGACCCAGATACTCTACCCCTGCGCCTCCGCGTATGGGCTGGATCCCTGTCCCAGAGACGTCGTCCAGCAGTTCGTGAGACGCGATCTCTCCCGGGCGGACTGTGGCCACGTGGCCTCTGCATGTCTCGAGACGGCCGCCGAGTCGCTCGCGGATTCGTTCGTGTCGCCGCTCTTCTGGTACGCCATCTTCGGCCTCCCCGGCGCCTGGGTCCAAAGAGTCGTCAACACTCTTGACGGCTTGATCGGCTTTAGGGACTGGGGGATATCCGGCGCGCCCGCCGCCTATCTCGACACCGCCGTGAACTGGATACCGGCGAGGATCGCCGCCGGGCTTATACTCGCCTCTGCATATCTGTCCGGCCTCAAGCCGGATCTGTCCGTCCTAGGCGATAGGTCTGTTGAGAGCCCCAACGCGAGATGGCCTATCTCGGCCGTGGCCGCATCGCTACGCGTCAGGCTGGAGAAGCCGGGCTCCTACGCCGTCGGCGTCGGCGATCTGCCCGACCGGGGACAAGTGCGGCGGGGCCTCGGGCTGATGGCTATATCCATGGCGCTCTACTCGGCGGCGCTTATGTCGGCTCTATATTTATATGGGTGTGTTTGGGGGACGCCATGCCTAGGATAGACGAGAGGGTGTATCGGTACTACTATTACGCCTATATAGGGTTCGCCGTGGGCGTCGCCGTGTTCTACCTCTACGCCACGTTGGGCGGATACATAACGCCGAATATCTCCATAGGCAACACGTCGTTGAACCTAGCCGAGTTCGTGGCCGCGGTTTTCGGAGCCGCCACTATCCTAGCCCTATATCTCAGATACGTCGAGGAGGAGAAGGCTAAGGCGGCCGCCCCCCAGAAGCCGGCTAGGAGGGAGGCGGGCCGGAGGCGTCGTTGAGCTTCCTAAGGTATCTAGCTACTCGCTTTGAGCTGGCCGGCGGCGGGTGCGGGATGCCCAGGACGCTTCTGAACCCGTGCTCCACCACCACGACGTCTAGCTTCGTCCCGGGAGGTATGCGGAGAGGCAGATAGATCAACAGTGGGTAGGAGCCGGGCTGTCTGGCGTACGTCCCGCCGCCGTAGTTCTGCTCCGCGACGGCGCCTTTCAAGACGGTCCCTCTAGGCACTACCCTCTCCAGCATAGGCCTATCGAAGTTCTCTCTGACCCAACGTTTGAAGGCGTGTACCAGCCTCTTCTTCTCCCTCAGCCTCGCCTCCAGCCTCCTCGCCACGGGCCAGAGCCTGGTGCCGGGGAAGACGAGGACTTGCCGTATGTTGACCCGCCGCACCAACAAGCCCTCGTCCAAGATCCTCCTCAAGAACTCCTTGTTGAGCTCGTAGGTCTCCTTGGTCTCGCCGGGGAGGCCCAGCACGAAATTGAGGCCGGGCAACAGCCAGGGCATGCCGTTGGGCCCCCTCACCGCGCCCATCTTGCTTATAAGCCGCACCGCCTCGAGGGCCTCGTCGGGCATCGCCTTGAGGTTGTTGGCCTTGACCACCTTGGGATCTGCGGTCTCCACGCCCATAGCAGCCACGTTGCCCGGGGTCCCGTACTTCAACAACAGCCGCGTCACCTCGGCGGACTCCTTCGGCCACCTGGCGACAGTGCCCGGGTTTACGTTGTCTATATGCAAGGTCTCCAGGCCCGGCGCGGCGTTCCTCACGCCCGCCAGCAAGCGCTCCACGGCGGCTACGTTGGGCCGAGGCAGATCTACCTTCCCGGTATCCTCGGCCATATAGGCGTAGAAGTCGGCCTGCCTCCCCAGCCTGAAGTGCACCACGCCGGCTTTGTAGAGCGCCTCGACCTCCCGAGCCACGGCCTCGGGCGATCTGAACTCCACGGCGCCGTAGGCCACTGTGGTGCAGAAGGAACAGCCGCCTGAGACGTAGCGGGGACATCCGCTGTATGTCTCTATCTCGGCTACGAGGTTGACGCCGAAGTTCGGGTGTTGCTGTACCACGAAGGCGCCGCGGACCGCGAACTGGTCCACCAGCTCGTACCCTTCATGAGTGGCTGAGGGGCGCGCCTTCTCTACGCCGAACTTAAGCGCCTCGTAGACGACTAGGTCCACATCGCCCGTGGCCACTATGTCGTAATAACGCTTGAATCGGCCAGGCGGAATCGCCGCGGTGCCGCCCTCTATCCCGTAGCCGTAGCGAGCCACCGGCCCGCCCAATATCTTGACGGGCCCCTCCAGCCTCCCTATGTCGAGCAACTCGTCGTAGGATATCGGCGTCCCGCCCAGATACTTGCCGGGAGTCGTCACGCCCGCCACGACGACTACCATGTCGAAGCCGGCGAGCGCTCTGAGCGAGGCGGGCCAGTCCCTCCTCAGCGAATCTATCGTGAAGTAGCTCACCTCGTTCCCAGGGTCGGCCATCTTGACGGCCCCGGCGACGTAGCGGGGATATACGTCGATATAGGGCGGCACTCCCAAGCCGGCGGGCTCGTCAGTATAGCCGTCGACTATGGCCACGCGCACTAGATACCCGACGCGTCCCCTATAAAAGGGCGGCGCCGGCCGCGTGAAGCATCCTTACGCCAACCGCGAGCGCGGAGTTAAGAAAGAGATAAATACGCCTCGCTCTAAGCTCTAATGGAAAGGGAAGGACTCCAAGCGGTTAACGCCTGGATCCAGGCGTTTAACAGAATAGGCAAGTCGGAAAGCAATTTCCACAGCTTCGAGCTGATAAGGGGCAACGAGACCGTCACGGCGACGCTGGTCCTCCAGGGCATAGAGTCCAGCGGGACGTGTCTAGCCGGCCCGTACGCGTTGGCCTCGATCTCGTTGGTCGGCGATAGGGTCAGCCTCAAGCTCGCCTCGGGCAACTACCAGAGGTGCGGGCAGGGCCCGGACGAGACCGCAGAGAGGAGAGAGCCGGCGCAAGACAAGGTGATAGATCTCGGCAACGACCCGGAGCTCATCAACGCGGTCAAGTCGGTGAAGACCGAGGGCGACTTCGTGAGCCTCCTCGAGGTGGCGCTGGAGCTCGCCGCAAGCGCCTAGGCCTTTCTTTTCCTCCTTCTCCTGCCCCCCGCTGAGAGTATCGCCAGAGCTAGGAGGATCGCTAGGAGTAGGGCCAACAGATTGGAGAGTTGCGGCGCGCCGGTCTGCGCGGCCGGCGTCGTCGAGGCCGTCGCCGAGGATCTGTACGTCGCCGTGCTGGCCGGCCGCGTCGCGGCTGTCCCGGCCCACTGGTTTATGAGCCCGATCGCCGCGGCGGCGAGGCTGGGGCAACGGAGCAGAAGGCCTAGCTCCCTATTGTTCCTTATGGAGCTCCCGCTCAAGTTTATAGATCCCACGTAGACGTAGTCGCCCACCACGATGACCTTCGCCGTTAGATCGCCCACCGTCTGTACTCCCGGGACGTCGGTGACCCTAGCCAGAGCCAAGGCGGCTTTCGACATCAAGGCGTCGGCCAGCCCGGAGCTTTCGTAGATCTCCTCGACGGCCGCGTAGGCCTTGCCCCGTTGCTGGAGCAACCAGCTCAGATATCGGTAGGAGTTAATCGGCGATATCACCACGCCGGTGTAGTTGTAGTTGGGGTACACGCCGTTGAAGTCGTTCAGTATCACGGTCGCTATCTCCCGGGCCAACGTGGAGTTCTGGACGACGACGGCGAGCCCTAAGTCGTTCGTCACGCCGGAGTACGTGGGGTTTATGGACCCTATTATCACGGTCTTGTTGTCCACCACGAAGGCCTTGGAGTGGACGAACTTGAAGTCGTAGTTGTAGGCGACGTTGACGCCGTTGTTCTTGAGGTAATCCACCAACTGCTTCTCCGTTGTCGGGATCCCGCCGTAGACGTTGCCCGACAAGACCACGTAGACCTGCACCCCTCTCTGCGCCAGCGAGGCCAACGTCTGGGCCAGCTCCCGCCAAGTGAGGGCATAGGCCTCTATGTAGACCGCTTTCTGGGCCTTCGAGATATATCCCAATATTGCGGTGGAGTTCTGCGGACCAACTATGACGGCGTTGGGGCATAGGTTGAGCGCCTGTGCCGCGACTATCGAGACGAACAAGATCAACGCCACCAACAACCTCATGGAGCTGGAGACATCGGAGTTTAAATAGGTTCGGCTTTCAACGTCCGTAGAGCCGGACCAGCCGCCTTATCCGCCTGGCCAACGCCCGCCCGGGGAGCTCTGTCATCCTCCAGACCCAGTTTCCGCCTCTAGTTCCCGGCCTATTTATACGCGCTTCTGGCCCAAGCCCCATGAAGTCCTGCATAGGCACGACGGCCACGTCGGCCACCGAGGAGTACGCCAGCCTTATAAAGGCCCAGTGTATATCCTTGGCGGAGCGTCTGCCCATGTACTCCAACGCCTCCCTCCTCGCCTTGGGGGAGGCCTCATGGAAGAACCAGCCCACTATCGTGTTGTTGTCGTGGGTGCCCGTGTAGACGACCGAGTTCTTGACGTGGTTGTGGGGCTTGTGCTCGTTCGCCGGGTTGCCGTCCCAGGCGAACTGCAGCACCCTCATGCCAGGCAATCCGAAGCGGTCTCTCAGCTCTATCACGTCGGGCGTTATGTAGCCGAGATCCTCCGCGATGATCTTGAGCCCGCCCAGCTCGCCCCTCGCCCTCTCCAGGAGCTCCCCGCCCGGAGCGGGGACCCAGCGGCCGTTCACAGCAGTCTTCTCGCCAGCTGGCACCTCCCAGTAGGCGGCGTAGCCGCGGAAGTGGTCAAGCCTGACGTAGTCGAAGACCGAGAGCGTGTACCTCAGCCTGTCGAGCCACCACCTAAACCCCTCCTTCCTCATGGCGTCCCAATCGTAGACGGGGTTGCCCCACAGCTGGCCGGTGGGCGAGAAGTAGTCGGGCGGCACCCCCGCCACGTATAGGGGCCGGCCCTCCGCGTCGAGCTTGAACAGCTCTCTGTGGGCCCACACGTCGGCGCTGTCGAGGCTCAGGTATATGGGGAGGTCGCCTATGAGGAAGATGCCCAGCGAGTTGGCGTGCCGCTTCAGCTCGCGCCACTGCGTCCAGAAGAAGTACTGGAGGAGGTACTCGAGCTCTATCCTCCTCCGCAACCTCTCGCGCCACTGCCTCAAGGCCGCCGGATCTCTATCCCTCAGCTCCCTCGGCCACTCCACCCAAGGCCGCCCGAAATATTCCCGCAACGCCGAGTAGAGGGCGTAGTCCTCAAGCCACTCGTTCCTCCCCACGAACTCGTCGAGATCCTTCGGCCTCTCCGCCTCGGCGATTATCTTGACCTTGTAGGCCCGCGCGGCCTCATAATCGGCGCGGCCCGCCCCGAATTCCGCCGAGGCGGATCTCCTCAACACGCCTTGCTCCGCCAGGAGCTCCAGGCTTATGTACGCCGGCTCCCCGGCGAAGGACGAGGTGGAGCTGTAGGGCGAGTTGTCGTACTCCGGCAACACGGGGTTTAGGGGCAACAGTTGCCAATACGTCTGGCCGGCATCCCTTAAGAGCTCCACGAATCGGTACGCGGCGGGCCCCATGTCGCCGATCCCGTGGGGGCCCGGGAGGGAGAATAGAGGCAGAAGGATCCCCGCCCCCCTCAGCATAGCCTTTTAAGAAGAGGCCCTTTTTAACGTGTGAGGAGAGACTCCAATGCCGATCCGATGAGGAGCGCTCCTGTGCCGATCTCCGTCGTGGTCCCGACGTACAACGAGGCCGACAACATCAAGCCGCTGGTCGAGGCGCTGGCCAGAGCCTTCGCCGGCACGCCCTACGAGGTGGTGATAGTCGACGACGGCAGTCCCGACGGCACGGCGGAGATAGCTAGGGAGCTCGCCAAGGAGTACCCGGTCAGAGTCGTCTCTAGGCCCCGCCGCCTCGGCCTATCGAGCGCTGTGGTGGACGGCGCCAGAGTAGCCGCGGGCGATGTGGTGGTCGTCATGGACGCCGATTTCCAACATCCGCCGGAGCTGGCGCCAGCGCTGGCCCAAGCCGTGTTGTCGGGCGCGGAGCTGGCGGTGGGCACTAGGTACGGGAGAGGCGGCGGGATCGAGGGGTGGTCGCCCGCCCGCCTGCTCATATCGCGGGGGGCCGCCGCGCTGGCCAAGCTCCTGTTGCCGGAGGCTAGGCTCCTCTCAGACCCGGAATCGGGTTTCTTCGCCACGAGGAGGGCATGTCTCGCGTCGGTCAAGCCGACGGGCCTCTACAAGATACTGCTGGACGTGGCCGTCCAGTGCAGGCCCTCTAAGATAGCCGAGGTCCCGTACGTCTTCAGGCCGCGGAGGGCGGGGAGGTCTAAGCTGGGGCTGGTACACGTGGCCGACTACCTGGCGCAGTTGATGAGGCTGGCCGGCTGGAGGCCCTTTAAATTCGCCGCAGTTGGGGCCTCCGGCATAGGCGTCGCTGAGGCCGTCCTCTACGCCTTGAGGGACGTGGCGTACCCCGTCGCGGCCCTGGCGGCGATAGAGGTATCGCTCACCTCCAACTACGCCCTCAACAAGGCGTGGACGTTCAGAGATAGGGAAATGCCGTGGCTGAAGGGGTGGCTCAAATACCACCTCGCGAACTTCGCGGGCATCGCCGCCAACTACGCCCTCTCGAACGCCCTGGTGCTGGCCGGCACGTCGCGCTATCTGGCCTACCTCCTCGGCGTGCTCGCCGGCTTCGCCGCCAACTACCTCCTCTCCGAGCTGTACGTGTTCAGAAGGCCTTAGGGCTTTACAGAGACGTGCCTAACAAGCCGCGTTGGGAGATTCCGAAAGACGCGGCAGAGCGCCTCTAGAGGTCGTAGCAACGGCGACCCGCGCAGGGGATAACGTCGCGTGGCCGGCCAGGGCTATTTAGCAGAGTTGCGACGCGTAGCTCCGCCTCCCGCAAGCCCAAGAAGAGCTTATCGTGGCCAGGAGGAGGGAGATGAAGCTCTAGGAGCAGTCGAGCCTCTCCGTGAGGACGCAACGGGTCCTCTTGGGCTTCCTAAACGACTTGATGGCCTCGACGACTACGCCCTCCTTGGCGCGCCTCAGCCTCAACACATTGTCGACGTAGTTGGCGAGGCCGTACGACTTGGCCATAGTCCCGACGAAGGCGACGCCGGCCTCCTTCAGAGCCGACAACATCCTCATATTGAGCTCGAAGGCCTTCTCGCCGTAGACTCTGAACTCCACGTCGAAGCCGTCGGACACTAACAAGTCGGGCCTCGCCTCGTTTATCAACCTATAGAACTCATAGACGTGGGTGCCGTACGTAGGCGGCTTGATCCTCATAGCCATCACCTCGAAGTCGGCCCCGTATTCCTTCGCCAGCTCCTTTATCTGCCAGGGCTCCTCGGCGAAGGATCTGTATACGACTTTATAGCCGTTGGCGGCCGCCGCGGCGGCTATCTTAACCGCTAGCCTGGTCTTGCCGGAACCGACGGGGCCCAACAACAACGTGTTGCCAAGAAACGAGCCTCCCACCAGCTCGTCGAGGGCCGTGCCTGTGCGCACCTCGGCCGGCCTCCCCGGCACCGGCTTCAGCTCATCGAAGAAAACCAAGCCGGCCGAGCTAATTATGTCGAACTGTCTGCAGTATCCCCCGGGCAGGCCCCTGGCCTTGTCTATACACATCTTCCTCTCCGGCACCCCCTCCTCGGTCCTTTCCAGAAACAGCCTGACGACGTTGTCGGCTATGTAGAGCACGAAGGGGGGCGTGTCCACCTCCACTGTCATGAAGACGTCGATGGAGGACGGGCGCAGGACCCTATATAGGGCGTTCAGCATCAACGACCTGCCGCCGACTCCCTCCACCAGAGGCGTGACCGAGTCCAGCACCAAGACGTCCGGCCTACGCTCGGCCACATAATCCAGCAACCTATTCCAGAAAGCCTCGGGCTCCGCCATCACCGCCTCCCAGAAATCGACGCCCTCCAGCTTGTAGCCCAGCCCGGCGGCCTCTTGGAGGAAGAGATCCTTCCCCTCATACAGCGACACCCACAGCACCCTCCTGCCAGCGCGTAGCGCCTCGTGCGCTATCCTCATGCACAGACTCGTCTTGCCTGTGCCGGGCTCGCCGACTATGGCGGTCACCCCCCTCAGCTCCAGGCCGGCGCTCATGCCCTAGCCCTCTTGGCCCACGCCTTCTCGTCGCTCAACATAGCCCTCAGAGTCCTCAAGTCCACTACCTCGCCCTTCCTCATAAGCCACTCCCTAAGCATATTTAAAAACAATTCGGCGTTGTGCTCTCCTATCGCCTCTATTAAAGCGTAGTATAGGCGCCAAGGCTCGTGCTCTGCCACCTCCTCGAACGTTTTCCCTACCGTATATCTAAACTTGAAAGATATTAGTAGTCTTAGCGAGATCTCCAGAGACCTATGGAATCTCAAAAGATCGCCGGAGTCCATAGCGTTGGTCCCACTGCCTTGTCCATTTAAATATTGCTGATTTAAACAAGTCAATATTTTAGAAAAGTAAATAAAGATAGATATTCATTTTTATTTAATTTATCTTTGTTGATCTCTGTAAGCCATTTTGTAAATAAATATAGAAATACCTCGGCGTTGTGTCGACCTAATGCGGAGGACAAGGCATCGAAGATATCTCGTGGCTTCTCGGAAACGAGTTCGATGAAGTCCTTACCTGTTACTATTTTTAGCCTTATATTGATAACTTGCCTATATATAGGATCTAAATATTGAAAGAATTCTATTAGAGATTCACTATATCCGAGCTTAATGATAGGCCTCTCACCGACTTGCACAAACTAGCTCTATAGTTATCTAATAAATTTTGCGTTATAATAAACGGGACTAATGGCGATTAAGGTTTATGTTTTGTCTTAGCCATGATATACGATCTACACGAGGACATAGCCCACTACTTCTTCTCGGGCCGCAGGCCCGACTTCGACATAGACGATGAAGGCAGGCAGTCCGATCTGCCTAAGCTTAGGCGGGCGGGGGTGGATCTCGTATTCGCCTCTATATTCCCCGTGGCCGCTACCTATGGACCCACAGGGCCTGGCAACGCCGCGGCCGTGGGCACTAAGAGCATAGCGCTAGAGATGTTCAAGATGCTCTATAGGCTCTCCGAGAGACACGGCGTACATATCGTGGAGAGAGCCGCCGATCTGGATAGGGAGGGCTTGAAATTCCTCTTGCTGATGGAAGGCGCCGACGCACTCGACGATCCGTCGGACCTCCTGCTCTACTTCAGGCTGGGCCTCAGAGCCCTCGGCATCACCTGGAATCTCGACAACAAGTTCGGCGCATCGTGTCTCTCCCGGAAGGACTACGGCCTCACGGCCTACGGCGAGGAGCTGGTGGCGTTGGCCAACAAGCTGGGCGTGATCCTGGACCTGGCCCACGCCAGCAAGAGGACTGCCTTGGAGGCGATCTCGGCCAGCAAGAAGCCGGTCGTCATAAGCCACGCCAACGCGGCCTCCGTCCATAGGACCGTCCGCAACGTCGACGACGAAGTTCTCGAGGCCCTTAAGAAGAACAGAGGCGTGATAGGCATAACGGCCATACCTTCGTTGACGGGGGAGCGCGGGACCGTGCAAGAGCTGGTGAGGCACGCCGTGTATATCAAGGAGAGCTTCGGCGCAGATATATTGGCCATAGGCACCGATGCGCTGGGCGTCGACAGGATGGTTGAGGGTCTTGAGACCGTCGACAAGCTCCCGGCCTTCCTCGAGCTTCTGAAGGAGGCGGGGTTCAGCGACTCGGAGCTGGAGGGGATAGCGTACAGAAACGCTAAAAGGGTGATCGAGGAGAACCTCCAGTGATAGTCGACGACGCCGCCTTCGCCAACAGGAAACGGGCCTTCGTCGAGAGGCTCGAGAGGGAGGCCACGCAGGGGCGCGTAGACCAGGATATATACCCGTTGCTCAAGAGGCTCAACGAGCTTCCTTGGCTCTACACGACGAGCAGTTGCTCCGGCCGCATACTGCTGGCGTCTGTGAGGACTCCGAGCTACAGCAAGGGGAGGGGGTTCACGCCCATAGCTAAATGGCATAGGGCCGTGTCCGTCGACGAGGTGCGCGCCGCCGTGGAGCCCCACGACGATGTGTGGATGCTCGTCAGAGGCGGAATACTGCACGTGGCCGTGGACTCAGCCAGACGCGCGTACGAGCTCATCTCCATAGGGCATAGAACAGGCCACAAACACAGCGGCATCATCGCCATCAATAGAGCCGGCATAATAGTAGAGATACTGGGCGAGGAGAGGCTCGACCTACCGCTGAAGTCAGGCGGCAGGCTCGTAGCCGACCTGGAGGAGGCCGTGGCGATGGCCAACAGAGTTCTATTGCTGGCTAAGGCGAGGCTCGCCTTTTTCGCCGGGGTAGTTGAGGCGAGATATCTTGGCGGATCCTCCGTAGATGAGGAGGCCGTGAAGAGCGCCCTCAGATCGCTGTCATCGTGTCTCTGGAGATCGGTATGACAGGTCTGGGCGACAGGTGGCGTAGAGTTTACCCCGCCTACGACAGACTGCCCTCAGTCTACGAGCGCATGAATTTGGCCATGACGTGGGGGCAGGTCGACAGATGGAGGAGGCAGCTGGCAACGCTCCTGCCGCAGAACGCCAGGCGCGTACTAGACGCCGGTTGCGGACCGGGCAACATGACTAGGCATCTGATCTCTGCCGGCCGTTACGTTATCGGCCTCGACTATTCCGCGGAGATGCTCAAGGCTATGAGGCTCGACATAGATAAAGTACAAGGCGTGTTTGAGATGTTGCCGTTTAGAGATGGCGCATTTGACGTGGCCGTGCTGGCCTATGCCCTACACGCCGCCAGGGATCTGGAAAGGGCGCTCGCGGAGCTAACTCGGGTAGCCCGCGGAGTGGCTGCGGTTAGCATGGGCAAGCCCGACAACCCCCTCGTCCGACGCCTTTTTAGGCTCTACGTGGCCTATTTCATACCTGCGTTGGCTTACGTGTTGGCTCCAGGCCATGTGGACGAATACAGAGCGCTTAAGGAGATCTTGGATGCCGCCACCCCGAACAAGGACCTCAGGGCGTTTCTCGAGAAACTGTTAGAGCTGAGATATTTCGGCACTAGAGGACTAGGCGCTATATACATGTTTTACGGCGAGAGGCCGCGGTGGACGATAAGGCGCTAACTACGCCATATAGCTATGTAAAACGGCATGGTCCTTAGATACAGACGCTCCCTTTTGAAGCCGGCGGCCGCGAGCATGTTGTCGACGTCCGACGATCTGAACACGTGTTTTGCCCCCATTGAGGCCACTATGGCCACGAGCCCCGGCGTCGACTCTATGACTTGTTGCCCCACGAGGAGCCGGCCGTCCGGCTTCAAGAGCCGGCGCATGCATTGGAGATCCTTTATGGGATCCAGCATCCAGTAAAGCGAGTGGAACACCAACGCCGAGTCGAAGCTTCTCGCGAATTGCGGGCCCAAAGCGTCCGCCACATCGCATGAACTGGCCGCTTGGAATACACAGACGCCGCCTTGGCCCGGGCAAGAACCGATGTTTATATTCCTGCCTAGGATCTCCCTAGACAGCTCCACCGAGTCGGGCCTATAATCATACCCGACTACCAGCTCCGGCGGCGATTGCGAGATCGCCAGAAGGGAGGCTATGTCGTGGCCTTCCTTAATTATAGGAGCAAAAAGCCTCTTCGCCTCCGTGGCTCCGACCAACCTATAGAACGTGACCCTCATTATGTCATACCAGCCTTGAGATAGCATCGCAGAATACAGCACGCCAATGGTGTTCTCGTCTACCTGATTGGCCGCTATCCTCGCGGCGCCTAGCTTATCGAAAGATTCGTGGAGCCCTACAAACTCCGCCGCGTAGCTGTTGATGGGGGGTCTCGGCTCCTTTACCCTCTTCATTATTCTTCCTTCTCTATCTATATATCCATTCTCGAAAAGAGATAAATACAGTGCTTTCACGAATATATTATTGCTTTTATGTAGCCCCTCTCTATATATTTCGTACCACCACTTAAGGGCATACCAAACGCTCCACCTCAACGCGTTCCTGACCTCGTCCAGGCCCCCCGCGGCCTTTATGAAATCCCCGTAATAACGAGTTACGTTGAGATCCTCCACAAACCTAGCGAGAAAGCTCATGTACAGACCACTATGCCGGCATCTTTGAGCCGGCGCAACAACGCCCTCACCGACGGGCTTGCTCTCCCGCTCTGTATCGACTCTAGGACCACCTGTTGTTGTTGTACGGGTAGCAAAGAGAAGCGGTCCCAGTCCCTTATCTCGCAGTCGAGCAGTACATCTTCCTCAGCCGTGGGCTTCTTCAACACCACGGAGAAGGTGTGCCCATGGGGACATGTTAAGTTTAAGAAGAGCGCCTCCCCCGCCTCATAGGCCCTTAAGGCCTCCGGCGTGAGGGTCGGCTCCACCTCGGCCCCACAGACTGGACACTTGAACTTTTGAACTACCGCCACATATCTATAGTTTTCTATCTTTAAAATCGTTACGTTGCAGATGGACCCTAAATAATTGGGCGTCTCAGAGGGTTACGTAATCTACCTATGACTATTCTGGCTTAAATATTTTGCTAGAAAATCCATTTAAAGGGAAGGCGGGTCTTATTCGTGGCGCGCCTCTATGTGTTTCCTGGATACGACGATATAGACGACGAGCCAGAGATAAGGCAAAAGATATACAAGGCGTTGAAAGACGCCGAGGCTGCAATAAGGCGGCGGATGGTCGGAGAGGAGGCGCTGGATTCGTTGGGCAGAGCGCTGAAGGCCGTCAACATGATCTCGGTGAAGGTAAAGTCGCCTAGAGGCAAGCCGTCCGATCTCGAACGCCTTGAGGAGATCGACGGCGAGATCTTCGATAAAATAAATAATATTTTCTCTTTAATACAATCGAAGAATTATGATGGATTATTACAAGTTGTTGCAGATCTCGATAAATTAGTCGATAGACGCAACAGCCTATTTAGATGATAGCATATGTGGATCACCCCGATGGAGGGCCTATAGCCGACAAGGAGGGCTTGAGCAAGGTCGTTGAAGAGCCTAGGCTTTTCCTTTCGGCGCTTGTATTTTCCGAGGCTCCCGAGATGCTCGAGAAGGCCGTCAACACATGGGCGCGCGTCGGGGATCAGAGGCTGGCCGAGGCTATATATGCATATGTACTTCAACTACGGCGGGGCTTGATAGACGAGCAACATCTCTTGTTGAGGATAGCGGAGCTGTTCGCCGATATGGACCACGTAGATGCCTTGGCCCTACAAAGGGTATTAATGTTGGGCATAGGCAAGACCACGTGCGATCTAGGCGCGGCGATATTCGTCGAGAACCCCCGCCTGTCTCTCTACGGAAGGCCCTACCGCATACCCCCAAACAACGCCATAGCGGCCTCCGCAAAGGCGCCGCTGTATCTAGTGATCAATAAAGGGGTGAGGAGAGTGATCGATTTGGACACCATGTGCGTCGTTCCGTATTCGCCTTCGGGCAGGCCCGAGGATCTACATCCGCTCCAGGCGCTCAGCCAGGCAGGCTTCGCCATAGCAACCCGCGGCGAGCCGCGATGTCTGATAGAGGATGTGGCCGTCGACGGCGGCGCCGTGGCTCCCCGCGGCTTGGCCAAACTGCTGGCCCTTAGGCCATGTTCTTAACCTTGGGCAACTCCCAGCCGTAGCGCAGAGACGCAAGCCTCAGGGCCACCACAATAGCTGTGGTGCCCAGCAAAGCGGGGCCTCTGCCCAACGAATAGTAGAGAAGCATGTAGATGCCGCCCCCGATCGCGGCGGCTGTGGCGTATATCTCCCGCCTCAACACCACCGGTATCTCCGCGGCCAGCACGTCCCTCACGACGCCGCCGCCAGCCGCCGTTATGGCGGCCATGGCTATCACAGCGAGCGGGTTGAGGCCCGCTCTGAGGGCCACATCAGCGCCTATGGCCGCGAATGCGCCCAGCCCAACGGCGTCGGGGTACAGCACTACGTCTCTGTGTCTGCTCACCTTATCGTAAAAGACGAAGGTAGCCACGGAGGCCGATATGGCCGTCAGCTGGTACGGCAGATAGGTTATATTGACCGGCGGCAGACGGCTCAACAAGACGTCTCTTATTATGCCGCCGGCCAGCGCCGTCGAGAACCCCAGCACTATAAAGCCCAGCAGGTCCATGCCCTTCTCCCCCGCCTTGAGCGCACCCGACACGGCGAAGGCCACTATCCCTACGTAGTTCAGCACGTCGAGGACTAAATCGGCTATCATCTGTACCCAGCTATTTTCCTCGCCAGAGGCTCCACGTCGGGGATAGAGGGCCTCACCACCGCGAGGAACCTCCTCACCGCATCCACCTCGTAGATCACCACGTACCTCGCAGATCCTCTCTCGTCCGACGTCTCCATGTTCCCTATCCCGAGCAACTCCAGACATCTAGCGAGACACCTAGGCGGGTCCCTAAACACTACGATGAGGTTCCTCTCCACATGTGGATCCGGGTCGAAGAACTCGCCGATGCGCTCGAATAGGCCGCGCACATACGCGGCCGCGTCGTCGTGTCTGTCGCACGGACAGCGCTCGGGCTCGGCGCCGCGTCTAGACGGAGTCCGGTCGGCCTGATCAACCATAGCTATCTGAACTCCACCGTATGTATTGGCCTATACTCGCCTCCTGTGGTATCTATCAAGCTGACGGCGCGTACCTCGAAGGCTGAGCCGCGTAGAGACCTAGCCTCCTCTATCGCCGGCGCCAGATCCTCTACGGCGGGGTTCTTCAGTCTGATCGAGTAGACGGAGAGATGGGGCTTGAAATCGCCGTGCTTCTCCTCCACTGTATCGCCCAGAAGCGCCTCAAGCGCCTTCCTTAAGGCGAGGAGCTCCGAGAACGGCTCGACGGATAGGGCGATATAGCGCGGCCTCGACCTGCTGGGAAGAAGCACCACGTCGCCGAGCCGCGCCGTGAACGGCCTAAGCCTCACATCGACGACCTTAGGCTCCCTCACCTTGAGGATGGTAATATGCGGCTTGACCGGCATAACCCCCTCGAAGGGCCTAAGCGTGGCTATCGGGGGCAAGATGCCGTAGATGAAGGGCATGGCTCTCCAGATCCGCGGAAATAAAACATTCGCCGGCCAGCGCGTGCGTCTAGACCGCGGCGCCGCGCGTCGGTAGATATTAGGCGTAGTAGTACTCCCCCCTCTCTTTCTGTTCTCTATCCAGCACGGAGCCCGGCTTGTTGACCCTCGGCCTGCCGGTAGTCGGCTCTCTTCTGAACGTTACGTCTACCCATTTCAGGAATACGTTCATGCCCGTCCTCATGTCCAACGGTCCCTCGGCATATCCCTCGACGCCTGGATCCCCTACGAACGGCATTATGGAGTTGGACATGTAGTCGAGCATGGCTACGTCGTGTTCGACTACGAGCGCGGCCGATTCGCTCTCCTCAATTATTCGCCTTATGGTCCTCGCCACTGATATCCTCTGCTCCACGTCTAGGTAGGCCATGGGCTCGTCCAACACGTAGAGGTCAGCGCGTCTCAACAACGCGGCGGCCACCACAACCCTCTGGAGCTCGCCGCCGGAGAGCTCGCCCATCTTCTTATCTAGTATTGCAGAGAGGCCGAGGCCGGAGGACACGTCGGGCCATATCGGCGAATCGGCGTAGTCCTGAGCCTCCTTGGCGAGCCACAGCCTCACGGGCACCTCGGAGTTCCTCACCGCTATGTCCCTTATGTATTGCGGCTTGTAGCTTATGGAAGGCGCCGAGTACACCTCGCCCTCCGCCGGCTTCACCTCGCCCACCAAGGTCCTCACGAAGGTGGTCTTGCCCACCCCGTTAGGCCCTATGACGCCCACGACCTCCCCCCTCCCTATATAGCCCTCCTTGACCCTCAGCTTGAAAGAGCCGAGCTCCACGAGTAGGTCGGTCCATTGGCTCAAGGCCCTCTGCCGCGAGGCCCTCCGCTCCGGCGGCCTCGACTCGAACTTTATGGGCTCGTCCCTTATACGCAAGTTCTCATGCGTCAAGAATCCCTTGAGGTACTCGTTGACAGCCTCCCTCGCCCCCGCCGGCCTGGACACTATGCCGTAGGCCCCCGGCTTCCCGTAGAGGACTACTGCTATGTCCGCTAGATAGTCGAGGACTGTCAGGTCGTGCTCCACCACCACGGCGTATTTCCCCTCGACCTTCTCCCTCATAATCGAGGCGACCTTGAGCCTCTCGACTATGTCCAGGTGGGTGGCCGGCTCGTCGAAGATGTAGACGTCGGCGTCCTTGGCCAGCGCCGCTGCTATCGCCAGCTTCTGTAGTTCGCCTCCGGACAAATGGGAGATGTCCCTATCGGCGAGCTTGGAGAGGCCGAGCCTCTCCATCAAGCTCTGCGGTATCTTCGCCCTCTCGGCGATCTCCTTGACGGTGCCTTTTAGGTACATAGGTATGAGCTCTATATACTGTATCTTGTGCACGGCCCTCAGCCTCTTGCCGTAGAGCTCCGAGAGGAACGTCTGGAGCTCGGTGCCTCTAAACGACTTGACCACCTCGGCAGGCTCGGCTCCCCCCTCCCTGCAGAGGTTCGGGATCAGCTCCCCCGCGAGTATCCGCGCTATGGTTGTCTTGCCCAACGCGTTGCGCCCCATCACGCCGACTATACTGCCCTTCCTCAACATGGGAAGCCTGTAGAGCTTAAAGCCGCCGGGGAAGTATCTGTGCACGCAATCCGTCTCGAGCTCCTCCGGCAGATTGGTTATGGTTATCGCCGAGAACGGGCATTTATGGACACAGATGCCGCACCCTATACACAGCTTCTCCGATATGACCGCCTTGCCAGTATTTTCGTCTATCCAGATAACCTTGCCGCTCTTGTTCACGGGACAGTACTTTATACACTCATGGCCGCATTTCTTGGGATCGCAAGAATCGCGATCTACTACCGCTATCCTCATAACGCCTCAGACAAACCGACCGGTTAAAAACGCTAGTCCTCCCCCTCTTCCCCCTCCTGGAGGTTCTCCAACAACTGCTTCCTCAACTCTTCGAGCTCCTCCTGATCCACTTCAGCGCTCGTCTCGGCGGCGGTCATGACGCCGCGCTTCTTGTCCTCAGACACCGTCGTCTTGACGCTGTACGCTTTTTTGTCCCTCTCGGTCAGCCTCACCTCATAGCCGCACTTGGGGCATTTCAAGACGGTCTGCCCGTCCTTCCTCACAGGCACCATCAAGGTGCCATCCTTCGGGCAGAATCTCATCCCATACGAGTTAGTGGGAAGTATATAAGCATGAGCCGCGGCGGGTGCCGAGCGTCGGCGATATGGATAAGTTTATAAGCTATATATATCTATTTATTTATGAGGCATCTGCTTTTAGGCAACGAGGCCATAGCCTACGGCGCCCTCTCTGCCGGCGTCGCCGTCGCCGCCGGCTATCCCGGCACACCGTCTTCGGAAATAATAGAGACCCTATTGGAGTACAGAGATAGGTTCGTGCAATGGGCCTCCAACGAGAAGACGGCGGTGGAGATGGCTTATGGCGCGGCGTTGGCCGGCGCCAGAGCGCTGGCGGCCATGAAGCACGTGGGCCTCAACGTGGCTGCCGATCCGCTACACAGCGCGGCCTATACGGGCGTGGTGGGGGGCCTCCTGATAGTCACCGCCGACGATCCCAATATGTGGTCGTCCCAGAACGAGCAGGATACCAGATGGTACGGCCTCCAGTCCTACATACCTGTGTTGGAGCCCGCCGACCCCCAGGAGGCCTTCGAGATGGCCAAGGAGGGCCTTATGCTGAGCGAGGCCTTGGAGCACCCTGTCATCCTCCGGAGCGTCACGAGGGTGAGCCACGTGAGGGCGCCGGTTGTCGTGGAGCCGCCGGCTCCGCCCAAGTTCGGCAAGTTCGCGCGGAACGTCGAGAGGTACGTCCTCGTGCCGCAGAACGCCCGGCGCAGGAAAGCCGAGGTATTGAGGAAGTGGGACTCCTTCGCGGATCTCTCCTCTCGTTTTCTCAGAGTAGAGGGCGACGGCGAGATCGTGGTGGTGGCCTCGGGGGTTGGGTATCTCTACGCCGTGGAGGCGCTCGAGAGGTTGCGCGTGAGGGCCGCCGTCGTGAAGGTGGGCATGCCTGTTCCTCTCCCCAAGAAGCTGGCCGATATCGGAGCTGGCGAGGTCGTGGTGGTCGAGGAGGGCGATCCCGTGGTCGAGATGCAACTCCGCGCCATGGGCGTCAAGACCCGCGGGAAGATCGACGGGTTCTTCCCCAAGATCGGCGAGCTCACGCTTAGATCCGTCGTCGAGGGCATCTCCAGGGCGCTTGGGCTCGGCGTGAGGTTGCCCGATCCGCCGACCCCGCCGCTACAGCCGCCGCCTAGGCCGCCCTATCTATGTCCTGGATGTCCCCACATGGGGACCTTCTACGCCTTCAGGATAGCTAGCGCCGGCCAGAAGGTGATCTGGTCGGGCGATATAGGGTGCTACACGCTGGGAATCAACACGGGGCAACAAGACTTGGCGACCCACATGGGCTCTAGCCTCGGCCTGGGCATGGGGATAGCGGTGGCCGATAGGGAGAAGCTGGTCGTGGCCACCGTGGGGGACTCCACGTTCTACCACGCCGCGTTGCCCCAGCTGATCGACCTCAAGACGAAGAAAGTGCCTCTGGTGCTCGTCGTGATGGATAATGAATACACGGCGATGACCGGCGGACAGCCCAGCCCCAGCAGATCGGTCCCGGCTGAGAGGCTGGCCGAGGCGGTCGGGATCAAGCATTACGTCATCGACCCGGCCGATCTCAAGAGGAGCGTCGAGATCGCCAAGTCCGCAGTAGCCGACGCGAAGTCAGGCGAGCCCGTCGTCGTGGTCTCCAGAAGGCCGTGTACTCTGGAGGCGCTCAGACACGCCAGGAGGTCCGGCTTCAAGCCGCCTAAGTTCTACGTAGTTGCGGACAAGTGCCGGAGCTGCGGCATATGCTACAACGTGTTGAAATGCTACGCCATAGCCAAGCTCCCCGACGGCAAGGCCTGGATAGATCCCAGCCTCTGCAACGGATGCTCCATGTGTGCACAGGTCTGTCCCTACGACGCCATAAAGCCCACCGAACCGGAGAAAGTAGGCAAGTGGTTGGAGCTATGGTCACAAGCGTAGTCATCGTAGGGGTGGGAGGCCAGGGAGTCATGACGCTGGCCAGGTGGCTGGGCAGAGCGGCGATGGCGGCGGGCTACGACGTCAAGATAGCGGAGATCCACGGCTTGAGCCAACGCGGAGGCTCTGTAGAGGTCCACGTAAGGCTCGGCGATAGGGTATACGGGCCGGTGGTGTCCGAGGGAGATGCCGACTACGTGGTGGCCATGGAGGCCCTAGAGGCGTTGAGGGCGTTTAGGTACATAGGAGGGAACACCGTATTAATAGTCAACAAGCGGGTCATCCAAATACCCGGCAGATACCTCGACCCAGAGCAGGTCTACAGGGCGCTACAGACCTACAAGAACTTGCGGCTGGTGCCAGCGTTCGATATAGCGATGAAAATAGGCGACCCGATATACGAGAACTCGGTGTTGCTCGGATACTTAGCCAAACTACTGGGCATAGACGGGCGCGTTGACTGGCTAGACGAGAGGAACCGTAGGGCGTTCGATGAGGGCCGGAGGCTGGCCTCCGGCGATCTTCAGCTAAACGCCTCGTCGATAACCTCGTAGAGCCTCTTGCCTTTCACCACCAGCCAGCCGTCTTCGTCCTCCTCGTAGGGCTCGCCGGCCCTCTCCGCTATGAGGCTAGCCGCTTGCCGCCCCTCAAGCCTCACGCCGAAGAACCTGAATACGTTGTCGAGATCCCGCGCCAGATACTCGAACGCTAGCGGGTGCTCCCGCTTGACCGCCGAACCCCAGTCTATTATCCTTATATCGCCGTTGTGATAGAGGACGTTGAACTCGCTGAGATCCGCATGCACCAGTTTAGCCAAGACGTAGGTCCTCTCCACGTTCCTCAAAATCTCCCAGAAGACCTCGTCGGGGTCGTCAAGGCCGTCGATGCCTAAATCGTTCAACGTAGGCGCCGGCCGGCTGCCCTCGCCTATGAACTCCATGGCCAGAATGTTCCTCTCGACAGCGATCGGCCTAGGCGCCTTGACGCCTGCCCTATATGCCGCCGAGAGGTTCCCGAACTCTTTACGGCTCCACGCCTCGACTATATCTATTATATCCTTTTTTATCCTTTTATTTTTAAATCTTGGATCTCCCATGATATATTTATATCTTGATTTTATGAATGTCGAAGTAGTTGTGTAATATATCTTCAAAGCGATGCGGGTTCCCTCTCTATCTTTTGCAAGGATCACGCGAGCCTCTTTACCTTGCGACAAAGGGCCTAAGATCTGATCCACCACGCCTCTGTTCATCAACGAGAACAAAGCTCGCCAGGTATAGGCGTTGAAAACCTCGTCGAGAGTCTCGAAATACTCGTGATCTTTCTCGGTCCTATTTTCCCTCTCTATGTCTATATCGTCTGCAGACGACACTTGAACTATTGCCATCCTACAAATAAATACATCGCTGTGTTGCCGAGATGCCTTCATCTTTTATTTTAATAACCCCGGTGATTTCCATGAGCGAGTACCTACGCGGAGTTGTGCAGATCCCGATAGAGCCAAAGTTTCTGCCCAACGCGAGGAGGTGGGCCGAGGCTGTAGCTGGCAGATATAGGGCTGAGATCCGCATCGATACGGCCCTCTCCTACATAGTCATAAAGCCGGCGGAGGGCATAACGGTCGACGAGCTCCTCAAACTACGCAACATGGCGGAGGCGATAGCGCTGGGCTTCTCCCCCGAGGAGGCGCTTAAGCTGGAGAACGAGGGATACCGTCTTGAGTACATAGATCTCAAGGAACACGTAGGACGCCAGCATATGTCGAGGGTCAAGGCCAGGATTATCGGCGAGGACGGCAGAGCCAAGACAACTATAGAATCGCTGGCGGGCGTCAAGATAGTCGTAGGGGACAGATACGTCGGTATTTTGGGCGAGGCAGAGGCGGTGGAGGTGGCGAGAGACGCACTACTGATGCTTATAGAGGGCAGGAAACACGGAACTGTCTATAAATATATCCAGAGAGCCGTTAGAGATCTTACCTAGACTACTGCTCTATCTGCTGAGCCGGCAATTCCTTAAGCTCGGCGATCTCCTCGCCCTTGGGGAAGGCGAGGACCTTTATCTTCGCTATCTCCACCTTCCTCATCGGGTACACCTTCTTGGCGGCTACGAAGAGCTCCGCGGCCAGCGTGCCCTCGAGCACCTCCTTCAACAGAGAACCTATATCTAACGCTGGCACCTTCTGGGCCAGCAAAGACGCGAAGGCCTTCCTTATCGCCGATTTCCTGCTGGTGGACACAGACGCCGAGGTTATCCCCAGCACGGTTAGGCGCAACCTCCAGCCGTCTTTCGTCGTAACGTCCACATAGGCTACGGATTTGCTGGTGCCGCGCCTTACCAAAGACCTTATGTAGTCTCTGGACAGCTCGAGGCCCTTAAAGCGCGTGTATGCGTTATCGCCGTCGACCTTGTTTATCTGAAGCCTTATCTTTATCGGGAGGTGGGATATATCCTTGGTTATCTCGAAGTAGGAGATCTCCAACGTCCTTCCGAGCAACTTCTGCGGCTCGGACGCAGGCACCTCGGCCACCGCCGCTCCGCCTAGATAAACAGGGGCGTATGCAGTATACCACTTCTTCGAAGCCCATACATCCCGCTTAGACACCACCACCTTCTCCTGTTGCGCCACCGCTTGTTGCCTCTCGGCCACGTCCCTCGCGTACCTAGGGGTATAAATACATTAGCGATCTGCCAGCTCGCGCCACAGCGCGTCGACGACCTTCAAGCACCGTAATACATCGTCCACGGTGTTTTTAAGGGTCAGCACGTCGTTGCCGCCGATCACTACGACGTATCTATTGTCGCGGCATATATGACTGATGCTGAAGCCCTCGGGCATCTTGACGTCGTCAGGCGCCAGCACCAAGGCGGCGGCGCAGGGCAGATCTGTAGAGATCTCTACCGTTACTTGATCAACCCTACCACCTCCGGCCATCGATCCCTCGGCACGAATACCAGAATGCTCGAGTCGTAGGCTATGTACTGAATATCGTTAAGTCTGTCCGCGATCGCCTTAAGCCTCTGGCTTTCCTTCAAAGGCGCTATGAGCGATGCTACGAAGCCCTTCCCTATATCTGCCCTAAGTATTAAAACATCTTTAAGTTTCGAGAAATAAGGTAAATAGTTCATCAATTTATAAATATAATAAGTATTACTAATATTTATTATATTATTTTGATAAGATCTTGTTATTTCATCTAATATTTTAGTTAGATTATCAACATAGGAGATCACGCCTTGGCTGTCGGGCGTGAAGCCCGCCAGCAGAGCTTCGAGTTCTATAATTCTGCCCGTGGGCTCTATGTCTGTAGGTATGTACCGCAAACCTTTGTCGGCGATAGCCGGATAGAAGCCGGCCTCGTAGACACGGCCTAGGGCCTCGTCAAGAACATCCAGCATCCTCCTCTGGTCCAATGCTTTCAGCGGCTTGTCCTCATCGACGCCGCGGCCCAGAACGCCGGGGAGCAGAGGTAACGTTAGAAGAGACAGCGCCTCGCCCAGAGGCCTGTCGGGAAACGGCAAGGAGAAGCCGCGGCGCGCCTCGAGCTCGCCGACCAGCTCGACCGGATCCTCGCATCTAAGTGTACAGTTGTCGACTAACCAACTAAAAATTCCTAGATATAGCTCTAGAATATCATCTTTATTTAATGATATGATAGATCTGGCTAATTTATATATTATATAGCTTATAGGTAGCGGCGTCGGTAATTTTATCGAGGAGCCCTCTACGCCGACCTCGTTCTCGTACATATAGAACCCGCCGCATCTAAACCCCAGACATATGCCCGATTCCGGGGGCCAGTCCGCTAGCCTTAGTTGCGCCGTATCGGCAAACTTATTCATCAGAAAGTATCCCGCTACCAATGCATCTACAGTTTTTCTTATATATATTGTAAGGATATCTTGATCGAGATATTCAAGGATCTTATTTATGTTATTGAGAAAGAATTGTTCTAGCTCCACATCACGTAGCTAGGTGCGACAGCCTCTCCGGCGAGTATTCGAAGTCGGCGGGCAACCGCCCAGTCCTCTTGTAGTACTTCACCAGTCTGTGTATCTTCGACTCGACGAGCTGTAGCCCCCTTCTGGAACCCATGTCCTTAGGATGCTCCTCTAGATGCCTCCGTATCCTCAAGGCCTTCTTGATTAGATTAAGCAAGTCCTCGGGCATCTCTATCCGCACGCCGTGCTCTTCCAATATTTTGACGATCTTCTTCCCGGTTATGACCTTGACGAGGGGTATCCCGTACTGGTCCCTTAAGATCACGCCGATCTGAGACGGCGGAAATCCCCTTCTGTAGAGCTCTAGCACAAGTTGCTCTACCTCCTCAGGCGTGTACTGGATCCAGCTGGGGGCGGTGGGGTGCGGCGGCCTCGTCGACGACGATCTGCCCTTCTTATGCCTGCTACGGTGAGGCACGGCGTTAGTGTTCTAGGCGATATATAAGTTTTACCGGAGGCCCTATATCACAAGCGGCGGTCTTCGACGCCAGTGATTAAATTACAGACACGCGTCCCGCCAATGGGCGAGCCGTCTCCATGGCCTTGGGATCTCCCGTTAGTAAATTTATATGGGGATATTGTCCTGACCTATATGTACTACGACGTCCCGTTTGTGCCGACGCCTGAGGTCGTCGTCAGGCGTATGTTGCAGTTGGCCAGAGTAAGGCCCGGCGAGGTCCTCTACGACCTCGGCAGCGGCGATGGCAGAATAGTGATAATGGCCGCCAAGGAGTTCGGGGCATACGCCTACGGCATAGAGATACGTAAGGATCTCTACGAACAGAGCACGGCAAAGATTAGGGATCTGGGCTTGGAGGGGCGGGCCAGGATAATAAATACTAACTTCTTCGACGCCGATATCTCGGACGCCGACGTCGTCACGATGTATCTGCTCACCTCGGTCAACGAGCGGCTGAAGCCGAAGCTCGAGAAGGAGCTGAGGCCAGGGACCAGAGTCGTCAGCCACGACTTCGAGGTATCCGGGTGGAGGCCTGTAGTTATCGAGGAGGTGTACGAGGAGTGGCGCTCCCACAAGATATACCTCTACAAGATCCCGGGCAAGGAGGTCCCGATACCCTCGGGCAAGACCGCCCCACTGGAGGATCCGTTCACCCGGCAGGTCATGGCTTTGGTTGACGGCAACAACTCCATAGAGGACATAGCCGTGAAGCTGAACACAACGCCGCGCGAGATCAGAAACGCGTTGAGGAAGCTTATGGACGCCGGCCTCGTCGAGGGGATAAAGACCATTAGATGAAAGAAGTCATAGAGATCTATAGAAAGATCGGCGGATTCCAAGCTCTCCATGTAGCGGAGGCCGCCGACATTCTTAAGGAGGCTGTAGGGAACGCAGATCTGCGCTTCTTCTCATTCACAGCTAACTTGGTGGCGACAGGTCTTAGGGAGATTATCGCCGACGCGATCCGGAGGGGGCTCTTCAACGTAGTGGTGACCACAGCGGGAACGCTCGACCACGATATAGCCAAGGCTGAAGGCGCCAGGTACATGCCGGCGTCCTTCGACCTAGACGACGTAGATCTAGCCGACAGGGGCTATCACAGATTGGGCAATCTGGTGCTTAGGAGGGACGAGTACGGCCCTTACGTCGAGCGTTTCGTGTTCAAGGCGTTGGATTCGTTGGAGAAAGATAGGGTAGGCACCTTCGAGCTGGCCGAGCATTTCGGCAAGTTGATGCCCGAGAGCTCCATCCTCGGGGCCGCGGCCAGAGCCGGCGTCAAGGTGTTTGTGCCGGGTATAGTTGACGGAGCCGTCGGCACGGCCATATTGACCTACAACGACGTGCAGAGGGTGAAGAGGGGCGGCAGGCGTATAGTAGTCGACGTGTTGAGGGACGAGGAGGAGCTGAGGGATCTCGTGGCGTCCGCAAAAAGCCTAGCGGCGCTCATCGTGGGGGGCGGCATATCTAAACACCACGTGATCTGGTGGGCGCAATTCAAGGGCGGGCTGGACTACGTAGTGTACATAACCACGGCCACGGAGTACGACGGCTCTTTGAGCGGCGCGAGGCCTAGAGAAGCCATAACCTGGGGCAAAGTCAAACGCAACGCGAAGTCGGTCCACATAATGGCGGACGCCACGTTGGTCCTCCCGATACTCCTAGGTTACTTATAACTACCCCTCCTCTTCCGCCCATGCTACAGATAGTCGCGATAGTCGCCGCCTTCGCGGCAGGAGTGGCGCTGGGGCCGGCGTGGTTGCGTTACCAGAGCGCCAGAGGCTTAGTGTCGCTCGACGTCTACAAGGGCAGACAGGGCGTGCCTAAGGCGGGAGGGCTTATTGCCATGATCGCCGGTATTGTGGGGCTGTCCATCCTGTCCCTCTTCGACTTTAGGCTGTGGTACGTCGTAGCGTTGACCGGCGTCGTGGGGCTCGTCGGGTTGCTCGACGACGTGTACGACGTGAACGAGCTCGTGAGGGTCGCAGTCCCCCTTCTGGCGGCCATGGCCCTCTACTTCGCCGTGAAGCTACGCATGACGTTGCCCTTCATGGGCACCTTCTACAGCCCCGCCTGGCTGGCGGTGCTCGCGATCCCCATAATGACGAACGCGTACAACATGTTGGACCCCGTCAACGGGTTCCTGCCGCTGTCCAACGCCATAATCGGCGCGTCTCTAGCCGCGGGCGCGCTCCTCAGAGGGGACGTCGAGGCCTCCTACGCCTTCGCCGTTCACGTGGCGGCTTCCCTAGCGCTCTTCGTCTACAACCGCTATCCGGCGAAGGCCTTCAACGGCAACGTGGGTAGCTACTTCCTAGGCGCCGAGATCGCCACGTTGGCGGCCCTCTACAACATGGTGCCCCAGCTCGTCTTCGCGTCTATGCCTTATATAGTCAACGGCGTCCTCATTATATTCTCGGCGCGCGGCATCAGAGGCAGAAACAAGATAGGACGGCCCACAGTTCTGGTCGACGGAAAGGTCGTGCAGAACTGCGACTCGAATATTCTGAGCCTGGTGCGCCTCCTGGTTGGGGACGGCGCCTTGGGCGAGTACGAGATATTTAAGCGCCTAGTCCTCCTCACGGCCATCACGTCGTTGGCCTCGGTGGCTATATGAAGAGCGCCTTGGCAGTCGTGTTGTTCTCGTTCGCGCTTCTCCTGGCATATCTCTATCTCGGAGGGCTCCTTCTAGGGTATCTAAGGATCAGACCTCTGCCGTATGTAAACGTCGGCGACTTCGTGGCAGTTGCTTTAATCCTATTATACGGATATGCCGTCTACCTCGTCGGGCGAATCGTGGCGAAGAAGCAGTGCGAGCGTGAAGGACGTGGAGATCCTGGCAGCTATATTAACCGGCCGAGGCGAGCCTCTCTACGACAAGATAAAGAAGATAGAGGCAGAAGTTAGAAAGTTAGAGTTATTAGTAGATAGACTGCTGGGTGATTTGTGAAGCGAGTGGTATGGGCTGTCCTCGGCGTTGGAGGCGTCGGCAAGACCACCTACATATATAGGCTTTTGGGCCTCTCCCTAAGGCCCCGAGTGACTTTGAGGCCGGGCATATACAGATACTACTACGGCGACTACGAGATGGACGTCATAGACGTGCCGGGCCAGCTGGCGCGCGAAGTCGCTCTGAACTTCAGCAGGATGTGGTCGTTCTACGTCGACCTCCTGGCGTATATGTACGACGTGACCGACCCCTCCTCGTTGAGGGCCATAGCGGATATACACAGCGCGCTACTCGACGCAGGCCTTAAGCCGTTTCGGAAAGTTATACTCATAGGCAATAAGAGGGATCTTGCTGAAGAGATCGGCACGCTCATAGAGGGCGACGAGATGGCCCAAGCCATAGGAGCCGGCAAGATCTACTACATATCGGCCCTCAAGGATCCGCCTAACGAGTTGATAAGGCCTATCCTCGAAAACTTATAATGCAGATCTCCTCGTCGTTGTGGATTATCTGGCCCCCCGCGTCCCTCACGATCTGATCACAGGTCGGCGGAGTTCCTAGGCCGAGCGCCTCATTCACGAGCGAGGCCAGCTCGCCGAGGACGCCGTTTATATATACATATATAACTTCCTCGGCAATACTGCTTAATTCTTTTAAATTAATATTTCTATGACATACTAGCGCAGTATTAAAATTACCATATTTAGATTTAATAAACTCCATATCGGTAGAGGGCTCCAGCGCTATGAAGACCGCCGGCGCCAAGAACGACGACATGGGGGAAGCCATGACGGGCAAAAGGGATAGACGCTCGCTCTCTATGTCCAATACGTCTTGAAAATCGTCGACTATCACCAGATCCCGGCCCGCTTGCGCCGAGAGCTCCGACGAGAATCCGCACGGCAGAAAGCCGGCGACTAAGGTAAGGCCTCCCCAGGGGAGGATCTCGGCCGCCATACGTATTCTGATATTCTGGAAGATGTATGTAAAAGAGTGTATAAGGGCGGGGTTGTGCTCTATCGACTTGCCTAACAGATACGGAACTATGATGTCGTCAACGACCCTGGCCACCACGGGATCTCCTCTGTCGGGGGGCAACTTGCCGGTCCTTATGTACGTATCCCCCCTCTTGATGAAGTACCCCAGACGCGCCAAGATCGAGTACAGCCTCTCCAGCCTGTTGTCTGGCTTAATCGCGGCGTTCATGAGCGCCAGCCTTGCGAAGTTGCTGCTGAGCACCCCGACCTCGACTTGATAACTCACGCAAAATGAGGAAGAGTTTATTATTATCCATTGCGTTTAGTCTGAACAAGCAATCCCATCTATGATTATATCCACGGCCTCCGCGAAGCCGAGGCCGCTGGGGCCTTCGACGGTGATCCGCGCGGCGTTTTTAGCCTCCTCATCGGCATTGCCCACGGCTATTCCCCACCCAAGCCTCAACATAGGGGCGTCAACTTCGCTGTCGCCTACGACCGCCACCAAGCTACACGGAAGGCCCCACGCCCTGCATAAAAACGCCAGGCCTGTGCCCTTGTCGACGCCTTGAGGCCTCACGTGTATCGCATAGCCGCTGTACTCCACCCTATAGGAATTGCCCAACCGCGATCTTATAGCCGACAGCGCGGCGGCCGGATCGGCTACTGGGTAAAACGCTAGGTCGTACTTCCTGCACCTATTCTGCTCGCTCTCCCTCACGAGGCCTGTAGATAATACTACGTCCACAACCTCCTGGCGCGGAAAAGCCGCACATAGCTCATGGATCTCCCCCTCGAGAGCCACTATACAGCCGTTCTCCGCTATCACGGAGTTGACTCCCAGATAGCGCGCTATAGATAGCGCGTAGTCGAGGCCGTTGGCGGTGGCCAACGCCACCCGCACGCCCAGATTCCTTAGCCTTCTGAGGGCCGCAAGCGCCTCAAGGGAGAGCTCGTAGGTGTCTCTAGAGAGGGTCAGAGTGCCGTCTATATCGGCGACTAACGCCTTGCATTTCATCTACCGAGCGCCGCCGCGAGCGCCGAGGGGTTGTAGCCGGTCACGACAACATAGGAGCTGTTGGGATAGACAACGACGAACACCGGAGGGGCGACTGTCTGAGGCGGCATGTTGGCGCCCTCAAGCGCCAGGCTCAGGAGGGCGGATTCAGAGGATATATCCACGGGACATGTGCTGTTTGGCAGAACCCTATACGGGTTTGTCGAGTTGTTCAGTAGGCCTTTATACATCTCCCGTAGGAGATCCACTACGGCGCTCTTGTTTTCTAGAGATGAGTATAGGCACCTCAGCCTCTCCGCATAGCTCAACGGCTGGTTCGGGGCGTCCAGTATTATGAGGCCGACGCCCCTAAACAACGTATAGTTATCCACGAACAGCTGGGCTGATGACGTGTCGTTGAGGCCTATGAAGGCAAGCACCGTTGTGTTGCCTGTTGCGGCGACCATGCCGACCTTTTTAGCTACCGTAACTAGAGTGAGGCCTCCCATATCCCTAATCGGCATTTCGCCCGAGAGATTCGATATAATCGCAGTATATGTAGAGTTCACGCTACTCATAGACCTTAACAGATACGTCACATTAAAGGTAGATGGACCCATCGATAAAACTATACTATATCTATATATTACATTATTATTAAGTTTATATAGATAATATGTAATATTTATTGTATAGAATAGATATGTAGTAAGTGTGGAATTTTTATAGATCGCCGCATCGCCGAATGGCGTCGCCGTCACGCCGCTAAACGCGAGCATCGAAGGCGGAGGCACTTGCGATAGGGCAGATACCACTTGGACGAAGTTCGTAGAGGTCGAGAACTGTTGCGGCGAACATACTCTGTTAGACACTCTTGCAGGTATGCCCGCGATTGTTTGAGTTATGGTGAAGTTCGAACATGTATATCCCAGCAACTCTGGATAGTTTACCAATAGAAACGTCGTGTTGGCTGTTCTATACAGCTCGCTGAGCCTCTGCGGCGAGAGCAATAAGTAGGCCTCGCTTCCGTTATGTGCCGAGACGAGCAACACGCTTTGATTGTACTGAACGTAGACTAGGGGCACCTTGTTGCTGCCGACATATACGTCGTAGAGGTAGACGCCGTTGGGGTAACTTATAGCTGAGACGTTTAGGGTCTTTGGATACTGCGGCGAAAACGGCTTCAGCAGAAGGATAAGGACGATGGCGATTATAACGGCTACGGCGATTACGGCCGGAATTATTCTGTTCATGGGCCCGAAAAACGGACCTTGTTATTTAAATTATTCCTTTGTCGACGGCCTCCTGTCGGCTGATAGGCTCTCGATTATCCTGTCCTCGGCTATGAGATCCCTGATGGACAACACGCCGACGAGCTCGCCCTTGTCGTCGAGGACTACCAGATGCCTTATATGGTGCTTCCTCATGAGATATGCGGCTCTGTATATCGTCTCGTCTTCTCTTATCCAGATGAAGTTACCCATGGTGCCCGCCTTGTCCACCGTGACGGTCAACGGAGCCTTGCCGGCTATGGTCCTGATTATGTCCCTCTCGCTGATGACGCCGATAGGCTTCTTGGGCTCTTTCGGGTCGACTATCACGAGAAGGCCGACGTTGTTATTGGCCATAGCCTCGGCCGCCTGCTCGACCGTGGCCGTTACCGGTATGGTGACCGGCGGTCTGCGCAATATTTCCTTAACTTTCATGGCCTTTTATTTTCAGGAAATATAAAAATTTTCCTCTATATCCTCCTATATAGATATGCTTTTTATATATTTTTCAATATATATTTAAGAGATTCTATATCTGTCGAGTCAATCCTTATGGTCGGTATTTCGGACTCTATCACCGAGTTGGAGCCTCCTATCAAAAGCGCCTTGACATCCCTAAAAGCCGTCTTCGCCTGCCTCAGCACCTCGGGGTTTACGAAGTCGTCTTCGCCATCTGTGATTATGACCAGCTTATAGCTCCTAAGACCGGCGTTCTTGGAGTCCATGACGGCTGTGTGGACCGCCGATGTTATATCGGTGCCGCCCAGCGGCAGGACTCTGAGCAACGCCTTGATCACATCCTTAATATTTGTCAACTGGGGGTACACCATCTGGTCGAAAAATCTCAGTATAACTTTCCTGCTGTGTCTCATCAGCGCGACGGCCAACGCGGTGGCCCACGTTATCTTCTGCGTCATGTCCATGGCGAACCCGTCGTAGACCGAGTAGAACATGGAGCCCGACTTGTCCACCAGCATGTAGATCTTCTCTCTGGTGTCGAGCGAGACGTCCTTCACCGAAAGCGACCTCGTGGCCAGCTTGTAGGCGAATAACGTCGGCGATGCTCTGTAGATGGCCTTGCTCAAGTTGGTCACCTTACGTAGATCCGAGAAGCTCCTGATGCTCCTGATGCCCGACGGCACGCCGGTTCGCTCGAAGACCGCCCCCTCCTCGACGTAGGGATCCACCTTGGACAATATCTTGACCAAGGACTCCAAGATCTTGGCCAGCCTGGCCCTGTACGGATCGATGTCGACGTCGAATAGGAGATCTGCGACCTCCTTCCCCACATCGTCGCCGAGAATTTTCGAAATCGATTTCCTTATCTTGTCTAAATTCTTTACATTGCCCATATAGAACCTCAATAGATTGCTTATTTCCTGCCTCAGAGACTGGTTGTTCATCAACCTCTGTACGTTTTTCTCGTCGCCTTCCTTCATGCCCTGCACGGTGCCGCGCTCTATGCGCGAGAGCAGGCTGTTGTATGCCCTAAGCAGTTTGACCGACGCCGATCTGGAAATCGAGTAGTTGTATTTACTGAGCTTGCTGATCTCTTGATATAGATCAGAGGAGATGTAGGATTTGAGGAATACGTACCACAACGCCTCGTTTTCGTCTTTAGGAGCGGCGGAGAGTATGGGGACGCGGTAGTGGGTGTAGAAAGAGTCGGCGATGTACTCCATCGGTATCTTGTTCAGCTTTACGGGGAGTCCCAGCCGTTGGATATAGCGTATTATTTCCTGGACTCTGAGCCTCGTCAGCTCGTCTGAGTAGTCTACGTTGAGCAGGGCGCCCACGACTAAAGCTGGCTCCTCAACATGCTTAGGGCATCCCTTATTTCCGACATCTCGGTCATGAAGAACTTGTAGAGCGTGGGGTCCGCATACGCCTTATCCAACAGCTCCTCGGCCTCCCTCAACTTCTCGCGCGCTATAGTTATCGCGTTGTTGGCTATCAAGGCCTTTATCTCGTTTATCATATCGTAGAGCGTGGACAGATTCCCAGGCATGTGGGATGCCACAAATGCCTCGTACTCGCTTAGATCCTCCTTGTCGTGGACGAGGTACTTCAACACCTTTATGGTGCCCGCCCTTATGCTCGACGCGTCCAGGTCGCTGGGCCTGATGCCGAGGATCGTTAGGTACGCCATGACGTATATGGGCACCTTGACCCTGGTGCGGTTGGATATCACCACGTGGTCCAGATAGGCCGCTATCAGCGGGGACACGTGCTTCACCAACACGTCTCTATTCTCGTAGACCATCTTGTTCACGTACTCGTTGAGGCCCTTGATGTCGTCCATGGTCATCAAATGCGACATCTGATCGAACTCCTGCCGGAGGGCCAGCCCGGATCTGAGCAGATCCTCGGTCTCTTCAGGCGAGGCGTACTTGGTGAAGGCCCTCAGCGGGAAGCGGTCGTAGAGGGCTTGTAGCTCCTCCTCGTCGGGTACTCTGTTGGAGGCCCCGAAGACAGTCCACGTCCTAACCGGCACCACAGCCCCGCCGTCGAAGATAGCCCTCTCGTTTAGTATCGTCAGAAGCGTGTTGAGTATGGCACTGGAGGCGTTGAATATCTCATCCAGCAGAGCCACGTCGGCCTCCACTATGGAGTTCGCGTAGATCCTCTTCACATTTCCCTTGAGCAACTCCACCACGTCTATAGGCCCTATGATCTCCTCCAGCTCGGTGAACTTTGTTAGGAGGCGGTAGAACCACCGCGCCTTGAGTAGCTTAGAGAGCGACGCCACCAACATGGTCTTGGCGGTGCCTGGGGGACCTATCATTATGTAGTTCTCGCGGCTGAGTATAGCTATCAAGGCCCCCGTTATTTCGTCCGAGAACTTGAAGAAGTACTTATCCAGGTACTGACGGACCTTCGCGATGTCTTGAATCAGCGCATCCACCTCCACATATCTTCCGCGACATATACTTAAATCTTTGCAACGTGCCGCGACGAGGCCTATATGGACGAGAGCTTGTAGAACGCAAGCGAGGACACCGCGAGCAACGCGGCGATGGCCATAGACGGCATTGCCACGTCGGGGCCGTGCCCTCTAGACATCCAGAACGCGAAGGAGGCGAGGGCTATTAACGAGGCGGCCGTCAGAGCGGTTGCGATAGCCAACGCGTATCTGCCCACATGGGTGCTCTTGAGATCGGCGTAGTTCCTCAAGCTGAGCAAGGAGAAGATCGACGCGATAGACGCGAGCGCTATGTCAATGATCCAGGGTATCATAGCCCAGATACTTGGCCGCCTCTACTATTAAGTCCCAGTTCCTCTGGAGCGACTCCGACAGCGCGTAGACAGCGCCGTACCCCTCGCCCAGCCTCTCCACGAGCCCGTTCTTCTCCAAGGCCTCTAGATGGTGGCGCGCCGTCTTGTAGTCCATGTCCAGCTCCTTCGAGAGCTGGTGGGCGTTCATGGGCCTTTCCTTCAGCCGCGCGAGTATCTTGAGGCGCGCTGGACCCCCGCGCGTGCCTAGCAGTACGAACAGCAAAACTCTCCTGAGATTGCGCCGGTCTGCCCACAGAGAAGAAACATTGTTTGGTCTTTATTGATACTTAGGCGCAGTGATCTGGCAAATCTTAACCCCAGACATACGGGCTGGTCGTAGTAGTTGAAGAGGTCGTCGTGGCCGTAGCTGTGGATGTGGCCGCGGCTGTCGTGGTAGTGGCGGTAGTGGCTGTTGTAGTGGCAGTCATGGACGTGGCTTGCTGGGGCGGCCAAGGCCCTAGGAACACCCACGGAACAGGCTTCACGAATAGCACATTCACAATGTAGCCGTCGCCGTAGAGCCACACGTCGGGGAATTTATAGGCCCCTACCGAGAGGGTGGCGTTCTGTTGCGCCGCGCCTTGGGGCAACCAGGTCCAGCTGGTCACGGTCCTGGGGAACAAAGCTATCGTGATTATCGGCGATCCGGCCCCGTTTGCGTCGACGAACGTGTATTTGGCTGTGACGAGGCCGTTGGCGGCGAATGCATAGGCGCCGAGCGGCGCCATGCCAGCAACTCCGGGCATGTTGAGCGTCGCGTAGTATATCAAGCTGAAGTTGTAGACCTTATAGGTCATCTGCCCGTCGGTGAGGTAGGTGCCGGGCGGTATCACCGCTATTATATTGCCGACCCTCAACGCGCCTCCGACAGTGCCGTTTATCCGGGCCTCGGCTATCTCGATAGGCACAAGCCCGCTCGACGCATTGCCCACAGGCGGAGTGAACTCGACGTAGTTTATCTTGTGCACGTAGGGACCGGCAGTGAATATCCACGGGACTGGCTTGAAGAATTGGATGTTGACCATTACGCCTCCTCCTACGTAGTGCCAGACATTCGCGAAGGCGTACTTGCCGCCGACCAGCGTGCCGTTGGGCAACGCCTTATACCCGAGCCAAGTCCAGCTGGACCAGTCGGCGGGGGCGTAGGCCACGGTGATTATCTGCCTCGGCTTCCCCGACCTATCGACGAAGGATATGGCGGGGCTCACCTGTCCGTTGACGGCGAACGCGAAGGCGTAGGTGGGCACGCCGCCGTCGGGCGCCGCGCCCACGTTCTTAACGGCGTACAGCACTATCGAGAAGTTGTAGACGCTCAACGTGGTGTTGCCGACCATAGCGTATGTGCCCGGCCTCACCACTGCTATTACGGGGCCTGCCCTGACCGTGGCTCCGGTCATCGCGTCGACCTTGACCGTCGCCATAGTTATCGGCACCAGCTCAGGCTCCGCTTGCATGCTAGGCGCGGTTACGGTCTGGGTAGCCGTGACCGTCTGGGTGACTGTCTGGGTAGCCGTCGACATCCGAGTTGCGGTGACCGTTTGGGTAGTTGTTAACGTCTGTGTAACCGTCTGGGTAGTCGGCATTGGGGCGGCTCTCGGCGCGGAGTAGTAGCCGGCCACGAATCCCAGTATCGCCAGCACCACGGCCGTTACGGCCAGTATTGTGGTTGTTCTTGACATGGATAAACCGTGCGTTCTGCCGTTAAATGCTTTTTCCAAAATTATACCATAATTTTTCCTAGTTTAAAGGACGGATACCCTCAACACCAACGGGAGGCCTGAGGCGAGCTTCTCCACTATAAGGCGAGCTATGTCTATCACGTAGACCTGCCTCACCGCGTATATCGCCCTAGAGCCGACGCACGCTAGATTAGTCGTGCCGTACTCTGGCTTGGGCAGATCTATCGGGAGGTTGCGCCACGATACGCCGTCAACCGACACCCAGAGAGGCCTCGTCGACATCTCGTGGGTCGCCAGATAGCCGCCGCAACGCACCACGGCGTGGGTGTAGCCCGTCGGGCCGAGGCCCATGTTGAACCTCTCGAGGTCGTTCGTGTAGTAGATCCCTGTGGACGTGGAGATGTACAGCCTCTCCCTATCGGGAAGAAGGGCGTGGAGATCTCCCCAGAAGCGGGTGGGCCTCAGCCCGCGCAGGTCGTCCCCAGCCAGTAGGTTGCCCTCCTCGACGGAGGCCACGTATAGATCCTTGAACCGCGCTATGTCGGTTATGTGGGCGGGCCCCCTGAGGAACCTCCAGCCGAACCTCTCGGCGTAGTCTGGGAACTCGGCTATCTTAGCGCCGGAGAGGACGTCCACCAGCACCGGGCCGTCCATAGACGCCACGAGCGAGTCGCCCAGCCTAACGAGGCGCCAACAAGGCCCTGACGCCAGTCTCTTGAGCCTGCCCCCGCCAACCTCGAAGAGGCCCGATCTAGGCGAACAGACGTAGAGGTGGCCCTCGAACGTAGTTACATCGACTACCTCGAGATCGGGGCAACATATCCTGTGAGCGCCGCCGGTGGGGATCAGCTCGTAGACGCCCCTCTCGGTGGCGAGAAAAACCTGCACGGGATTTTGGCGACTCTAATAAAAAAGCTATTCCAAGACGTTGACGTAGGCCTCAGGCGCCTTGAAGCCAGCCCTCTTATGGGTGCCGTCGCAGTACGGCTTCTTTGAGGAGCCGCCGCAACGGCACAGGTAAGCAACCGGCCTCCCGTCGACCAGCACCTCGTTGGGGCCGTCAGCTATTGAGTGTATCACCACCTTTGCCATGCGTCGAGTGGGCCGATTCCTATACTAATACCTTCTGGCCAGCGCTTCTGACCGGCGTATATCCCGGCGGCGGTTGCTCCTTCCTCAACAGCTCCAACAAACGCCTCACGGCCGGCTTCTCCAGGCTATATCTGTTCACCGCCAAGTCGAAACGCTCCAGCGCTATATGCCTATAGGCCAAGCCGTACCTCTCCGCGGCCGCCGCAATGGCCAGCCCGACGTCGGCCTCCCCTCGGGCTATCGCCCCGACCACCTCCTCGTGGGTCCTTGCGGACGTGTTGTACCCGCTTATGGCGTCGGCGATTGCCTTGCGAGGCTTGCCGACCTTCTCGGCGAGCTTATCGACCAGCAACTCGAGGAGGAGGCGCGTCCCCGATCCAGGATTGCGGGCGATCACCTTGTATCTCAACAAGTCCTCCAAGCCTCTGAACTCCACGTCCGGCCTAAACGCGAAGCCTATAGACCTCATAAAGCCTCTGTGAAGGGCCGCCGCGTGGGACAGCCCAAGCCTCTCCACGTAGGGGACGTTGTACTCGCCAGACGCCGGATCCAATAGATGGACGCCGGCCACGTCGGCCAGGCCGGCCGCGGCCATTATAAGTCCAGTTGCGGAGCCGACCCACTTGGCCTCCACGCAGAAGCCCTCCTCCCTCAGCCTCTCCAGCAGATCCTTAACGAAGAGATCAGAGCTGCCGGCATACACGAAGTCGCACATGCCCTCCGTCAGCGACTCGAGCCCGCCGAGCCTCCTCGACACGAACTCCAGATAGCGGGCTAACAGGCGCCTGCCCTCATCGGTGAGCCGGGCACCTCCCGCATAGCCTCTCCTGGGCTCCACGAGGCGTACGCCGAGCGCCCTCTCGGCTCTGGCGATGTACCCCCAAGCGCGGGAGTAGGGGATCCCGAGCCTCCTCGCGGCGGCTGATATCGAGCCTGTCTCCTCTATATACTTCAAGAGGAGCGCTGTCTCTGAGTCGAGCGCCACCACGCCGTCTCTTATAAGCGAGACGTCGACGCGGAACAAGTCCACGTGTTGTACGGGGCGTGAATTTATCTCTTTAATACGTACAGCACGACGCCTATCACAAGCACCATGAAGCCGACAAAGCCGAGACCCAGCGAGACGAGGGCGAAGAACACCGCCCTCGACAGAGACGGGCTTATGGTCACCACCGCATACCTAAGAGAGACGGGGCGCGTGTAGTTGTTGACGACGTAGACCCTCACGCCCGGCTGGACAGCAACCGCCGTGATTGTCCCCTGGACGGCAACCCTCAGAGACTCCGGCACTATCTTCAGCGGCGCCGACGAGTTGATCAACAATATCGACGGCTCCGAGAAGGAGAAGCTCACGTTGCCGCCCGGAGACAGCGTCAAGGCCGACGTCTTGTTCAACTGCGCCAACGCCGCATTGACAGAAGCCGCCAAAGAGCTTGCCGAAGATCCTAAGAAGAACAGAACAGCCGCAATGGCCACCATCGCAACTCCCATCATCGTGATGATTATCGAAAATCTCATGGCACGAACTCGGCTATAGGTATTAAAATATGCGGACAAACAGCACTGGCGGGCCCGGCGGGATTTCTAGGCGGCTGTGCCCGAACCCGCGACCTCCGCCCCCACTGGGGTCTACGGCTCCGGAGGCCGCCGCTCTGATCCATGCTGAGCTACGGGCCCTTTACATATGTTTTTATCGCTTTTTAAGCTTTGCTCCGCCGCTCTGGCGAATGGCCGTCGGGCGCGCCTCGCCGGTCTAGACGCCTCCACGCCTTGGTCTGTTCTTTGCGGGATTCATACAGATCCCTCGGAGTATGACCAGCCTACCGGCAAGACCAGGACTAGCTGGGGGACTAGTGGGGAAGGCGTAGAGCGGGTTCTTCAGCTCTGTAACGAAGAAAGCCGAGGCGGAGACCAGGAGAGTTACCGCCACGGCTTGAAGCCCATCTAGCCCTAGCGAGTAGCAGGGGGCGTAAACCGAAGTATAGACCACGTAAAGGTAGTAGCTAACGACCCACGTAACGAGGAAGGCCTTGGAGACTCCCTTACCTAGGGGCTCGACGAAGTTGAGCAAGCCCTTTTCATCCCACTTTGCCCTGATCGCGAAGTAGGTGGTCAGTACAACAGAGAGGGAGAGGAGAGCTGTTGGCACAGAGACGTAAGGCGGCAAATTCAGCGTAGCGAGTATACCAAGTGCTGTGGTAGAGCCGGCGAACGAGAAAGAGACATTCCCTGGCCAGGCCCATGAGACGACCTCTTCCTTCCCTATATAGGTACATTACACCATGTTGGCTTATTCCCTCCTCTCTCAATGCGGCTTGCAGTCGTCGACCTTGGCGGGGTTGGAGGACGTTAGTGGTGTCGGCTCTAGCTCTCTATCTGTGGCTCGGGCCAGCTCGGTTAATGGGTCAGTATGTAAGGTGGCGGTCACTACGGAGAGTCGCCGAATAGATGGGGCGGGCCGACTCTGGCCTCTCCTCTGCCTTAGGGGCGGGGTTTGCCGTCGACCATTTAGGTACGACAAAACCTAAACTGCTACAACAAGGCGCAACGGATCCTCTGCCTCTATGGGAAAAACTCGCGGAAAATTTATGTATTTTATAAATTCTCTTATTCCTTTATAGCGCCTATGCTGATAAACGTCTTGGTCTCTTTTACGCCCTCTAGGTTGTTGAGGGAGTCGAGGACCTTGTCGAGCACCGTCTCCTGCGTTATCACTGCGAGGTCGTACTCGCCAGCTAGCCTGAGCGCCTTCTCGATGGGTAGCTTCTTGGAGAAGTCGTAGACCTTGTCGCGGTACTTCGGCTCGACCTTGACCAGAACTATGACGTCGTTGCTCTGGCCCTTGAGGAACTTGACGGCTTTCTCCGTGACGTCGACGAACTCGCGGCCTGTCCTGACAAGCCCCAACTCCTTTAGTCGCTTGAGGTGTATCGCCAGCGCCTGCCTTGTCATGCCCAGCTCGCGGGCTATCTCGTCCTGATCGCCGTAAACCGTGTAGACCCTCATGGGCTGGGCGCGTTGGAGCAGGTGTTGGAGTATCTGGACCTGTCTATCGGTTAGCCTTAATTCCTCGGTGCTTGCCATGTGCTTAGAGAAAGAGTAAATATAAAAACTTAACTACAAAAAATAGGCGTATTTCTGCGAGGATCGCATTATTGATAGGGCGTTTGCCTCGTAGAAATTAATTGCCAAAGGCGGTGCCGCACGGCGCCGAAAGACGCTTTGTAAGGTCTATTTAAAAACTTTACGCTTTAGTAATATATCCTCTACCTATTCCGAGTTACCCCAATACGTCTCGTAGAGCTTGAGCCAGGGCCCGTTCACAAGCTTGTTCCTGCCCACGACCTCCGTTATGGGGATGTATGATATCTCGCCGTCCCTATACGCGGTCATGACGCCGAACTTGCCCTCCTCCACGGCCTCGTAGGCGGCCGTGGCGTATCTGACCGCCAGCACTCTGTCGAAGGCGGACGGCGGGGTTCCCCTGATTATGTGGCCGGGTATCGTGGCCCTAGTCTCGAGGCCTGTCCTCTTCTCGAGGAAGGCGGCGAGCTCGTTGCCGACCCCGCCGAGCCTTACGTGGCCGAACTCGTCCACAGGTCCTCCGTAGGACTTGATGCCCTCCGACACGACGACCAGCGCCCACCTCTTGGCCTCGTAGGCCTTCTTCACGCGCTCGGCCACGAAGTCCCAGCTTACCTCTCTCTCAGGTATCAACACGAAGTCGGCCATGGTCGCGAGACCTGTGTGTAGCGCTATCCACCCAGCCTCTCTGCCCATCACCTCCACTACGCCGACCCTCTCGTGGGATATCAACGTGGTCTTGAAACTCTCGGCGGCCTTGACGGCCTCGTTAACGGCCGTGTCGAAGCCTATGGTGAAGTCGGTGCCCCAGACGTCGTTGTCTATAGTCTTCGGTATCCCGACCGCATCCAGTATCCCGCGCCTCTGCGCCTCGCCGGCGGCTCCCAACGTGTCGTCGCCCCCTATAGCCACAACGACGTCTAGGCCCAGCTCCTCGACGTTCTTAGCCAACGTCTTCGCCCGCTCCTCGTCCTTGAACGGGTTGGTCCTTGAGGTCTTTATGTAGGTGCCTCCCGTAAAGGCGAAGTCCAGCAGGTCCGCAGACGCTACCCTCCTGACCTCCTTGTTGAGGAGGCCCTTCCAGCCGTGGAAGATAGCGTAGACCTCGTGCTTCCTCTCGGCGAGCTTGACAAAGGTATATACAGCTATGTTGAGGCCCGGCGCGTCGCCTCCGCCGGTCAATACGCCGATCTTCATGGCGCCGCCGCTCTCAACACCTCGGAGACTTTCTTGCCCTCGTAGACTATCTGGCCTAACAATCTGCCGAACTCGACGGCGTTCTTCCTCTGCCATACGTTTCTGCCCACCGCCACGCCCAAGGCGCCAGCGCTGATGACCTCCTCCACCTGCCTCAAGAACTCCTCGTCTGTCTTGGTCTTAGGGCCTCCGGACATGAGCACCGGTACCCTGCCGGCGGCTCTAACGGCCCAGGCGAACGTCTTGGGATCTCCAGTATATTTTATCTTCATGGCGTCGGCTCCCAGCTCCAGCGCGATTCTGGCCGCATACGCCACGACCTCGGGGTGGTGCTCGTTGCCGTTGTACTTTGTGTCGACCTTGCCCCCTCTCGGGTAGGACCACACGACGAGTGGTATATCGAATTTCGAGGCGTCCTTCTTGATCTGGGCCAGGTACTCTATCTGTTTCCACTCGTAGTCGCTCCCGGCGTATATCGTGAAGCCCACCGCGCTCGCGCCGAGGCTCACCGCCTCCTCGACAGTACAGTTAGGCGCCGATATAGGCGCCCCGTTGTAGAGCGACGTCTTGCCGTTGAGCTTGAGTATCAGCGGCACGCTCCCGTCGTAGTACTTCTCGGCTATGCCTCTCTGGAACACGACGCCGTCGAACCCCGCGTCGCGCGCTATCTTCAGTATATACTCCGGATCTACGGAGTCTGGGTTGTCTAGGAAGTCCGTAGGGCCGTGCTCTATGCCGTGGTCGTATGCCAACACTATCGAGTGGCCTCTCCTGGCGAATATGGACTTGAACTTGTCCGTTAACGTGTACGTCCGCATAGTGTGCATGGCAATGCGAGTATTTAACCTTTATAGCATCACATTACTTATCGTTAATTTATAATAGTCTGAGTATACTCAAGCATGCTCACCACAGGTGAGCGACATATATAAATGCAACACGGGGACGGGCAAGTGGAGAATATAGCCCTCATAGTCCTCGACACATTACGGTGGGACTATTCGACCCCCCTCGACTGGCTGTCCGGCTGGGGGTTCGAGAAATACGAGGCGTGGACCACGGCGCCGTGGACTCTGCCGGCCCACGTGTCGATGTTCACCGGGCTCTATCCGTCGGAGCACGAGGTGCACGAGCCCAGTAGATGGATTGGGTGGAACTGGCTAAACGTGACGAAGGAACGCGCGGCCTTCTTCATGGCGCGTGCGCGCGGCGGGATCTTGGGCTACTTGAAGGATCTGGGGTACAAGGCTGTGGGGCTATCGGCGAATCCCTACATAAACGAGGACTTCGGCTTTAAGTTCGACGAATTCTACGACATAGGCACAAGCTACCTAAACAGAGGCATCAAGCTAAACGAGAAGGAGGTTGGGGCGATTAGGGAGATATTCGAGGAGGGGGCCTCCGTGAGGACTGTCCTGAACGCCTTCCTCAAGAACGGCCCGATCTCCTCGGCGAAGTTGCTGGCCAAATCGATAGAGTTGCTCGCCCTCGGCGTGCCTAGGGAGAAGGGGGCTAAGCTAGCCTCAAAATTCGTCGAGAAGCTTGCCGGCGAGGGGCCCATCTTCCTGTTCATAAACCTAATGGAGGCGCACGAGCCCTACACGGCCACCGACTGGGCTCGGTCGGGAGGGGCCTACATAAAGGCTTTAGTCGGCGGAGGGGCGCCGCCCGGCATAGTCAACACGTGGAGGCGCCATTATCCCCGGCAGATCTCCTACCTCTCTAGGATCTTGAGGACCATAATCGCCGCGCTTAAGGACTTCGTCGTGGTGATAGTGTCGGATCACGGCCAAATGCTCGGCGAGCGCGGCGCCTTGGGGCACGGCTACTGGCTCTACGACGAGCTGATCAGAGTCCCGTTGTGGATCAAGTCGAGGAGGCGGATTAAGCTGAGGGAGCCGGTGAGCTTGGCCACTGTGCATTCCTTGATCTTGAACCTGGCCGACGGGCTGGATATAGAGCAGAGGCAACCTTTAGCCGAGTCCTACGGGCCTTTGATAACGCCTGCCCAGAAGCAGTTCGTGGATTCTATAGATAAAATAAGAGAGTTATATGGATATAAATCTAGGGAATTTCGATAAAGAGCTTCCGCTTTAACTGTTATATTTGCCATCCGGCCGAACAACCATGTTTATACTCGGGGTTAACTACTGGCCCCGGAAACACAATATAAAGATGTGGAAGGAGTGGAACCCCGATGATATAAGGGAGGACCTAGACGCGATGAAGGACCTCGGCATAAGGGCGTTGAGGTTCTTCATACTCGCCGAGGATTTCTTCGACCCCTACGGCGGAGTGTCGAGCGAGGCGCTCGCCAAGCTGAGGCATTTCATGGACATGTTGGCCGAACGCGGGCTGTTGGGCTACCCGACGCTGATCGTCGGCCACATGTCGGGGCGCAACTGGGCGATACCGTGGGCGCCGGACTGGGACATCTACGCGCCTCAGGCGGTCGAGCGGGGCGTGAGGGCTGTCCTCGAGGTGGTCAAGGCGCTTAGGGACCACAAGGCTCTCGGCGGCTGGATCCTAAGCAACGAGCTAAGCCTAGTGAAGGCGGCCAGGAACAGATACGAGGCCCTGAGCCTCCTCAGGGCGTACTCCTCCGCCATAAAATCGGTGGACCCGGCGCATCCTTTCTCCTCGGGGGATGTCTCCGGCTCGTATCTCCAGGAGACGCCTAACGTGAAGGGGCTGGTTGACTGGGTCGGGCCGCACATATACCGCTACGATACGAACCTCGTACGGCACGGATACCTCTATCCGGCGCTCGTCGAGCTCTTCTCAAACGACGGCGATATGCCCGTCCTCTTGGAGGAGTTCGGCTTCGGCACATATCAATTCTCGGAGGAGCAACACGCCAACTTCATAAACGACGTGTTGTGGTCGGCGCTGGCCCACGGCGCCTTCGGCGCCTTCATCTGGTGCTTCTCCGACTTCTCCCAGGAGGGCGATCCGCCGTACGAGTGGAGGCTTCTCGAGCTCGGCTTCGGCATCGTGAGAGCCGACGGCACCCTGAAGCCCGCGGCTACCGTAGTCAAGAAGTTCTCACAGGATCTGAAGAGGCTCGAGGAGGTAGGGCTCGGCGACCGCTTCAAGAGGCCGGAGGCGCAGGCGTCGGTCGTCGTCCCGTTCTACATGTATAGAGACTACGAGTTCGTGTACCAAGGCTGGCGCAACGAGCCTGGGCTCAAGCCGGCGTTGATGGGGCTGACCCTCGGCTTCATGTCGGGCCTCCGCATATCCTCCGTATATGAGCTGTCGAGGGAGAGGCTGAAGCGGAAGAGGCTCGTCGTGTTCCCCTCGGCGCCCACCGCGCTGGCGACCACCTGGCGCCTGGCCTACGAGATAGCCAACTCGGGCGGCTTGGTATACGCCTCGTTCTTCAGAAGCTTCGGCAACATCGCTCCTATCACACACGACGCGGCCACCCACCTCTGGCGGGAGCTGTTCGGCGTAGAGAACGTCCTTCTGCCCGGGAGCGTCGGCATACGCTACGGCGGGATCTTCAGGGTTAAATTCGTCGCGGATTTCGGCCCTATCAGATCCGGCGAGGAGTTGGAGTTCGCCCTCGACACGCCGGTGTACACCTACGCGGTAAGGCCCGTGGACGCGGAGATAGTAGCGGTAGATCACAAGAATAGGCCCGTCGTGTTGGCGAGAAAAGGCGCTGTACTCTCGGTGATGCCGTTCGAGCTGATGCTCGCCTACATGGAGCACGTGGACTGGCTGAGAGGATACCACAGGATCTACGCGGCGCTGGCCCAGATGGCGGGTCTGGACATACCCTACTACTCGACCGATCCGAGGGTGGAGCTGTCGAGGTTCGAGGGTAAGGACGGCGACTTGGTCATAGCCATTAACCACTCCTACGAGACCGTGACGGCGGCCGTGGTCGCGCATGGGGTTAAGTCGGTCGAGGCGGTGGCCGGCTCCGGCTCCGTCGAGGGGACTGAGCCCATAAGCCTCAAGCTCGGCCCCAAACAAGCCGTGGCCTTTTTGGTCAAGCGGTAGGCTTGCCCGGCCAGGGGCAGAGATCGCTCACGGGGCACTCCCTGCAACGCGGCGATCTGGCCTTGCAGTAGTCCCGGCCGAACTGTATGAGCTTAAGGTGGACCTCGAGGTACCTCTCGGGGGGCAGACGCTCCATGAACCACCTGCTTATCTCGCCGTATCTCTTACCTATGCCCCAACGCCGCGCGATCCTGGCTATGTGGGTGTCCACGGGGAACGCGGGCTTGCCCAGGTTGGCCAACACGACGTCGGCCGTCTTCTCGCCGACTCCCGGCAACGACGTCAGGAAGCGCCGGGCCTCCCCCACGTCCATATCCGCTATCCTGGACAAATCCACGCCGGAGAGCGATCTGGAGAGCTCTATCAGCTTCCTGGCCCTGACTCTATGCATCCCCGCAGGCCTTATGAGCTCCGCAAGCCTTTCCTCGCCCAGCGAGAGCAGGGCCTGCGGGGTTATCCGCCCCACAGCGTTCTTGAGGTTGTAATATGCGCGGAACGCGTTCCTGTCTGAGGTGTTCTGCGTCAGTACCACGGCCACCAGCAACTCGAAGACGTCGACGCCGGCGCGTCGCAACACAGGCGCGACGAACTCGTCCTCCCTCAGCTTGACGAATTCGGCGACTCTCTCCACGATTCGCACATCAGGCATTTCGGCAGAAGCTCATCGGGTAATAACCTTTATCTGACCCATGGCATTTTTAACTCGGCGTCTCGACATCGCGTGGAGCTAGCCGTTGGGCTGACGGAGGGGGGCAAGATCTATATCAGGCGGAGCGATCTCGAAAGGGCGGCGAGGAGGATGGGCCTCGCCGCGGACGAGCTGGCGGCGAGACTGGGCGCTAGGCCCGAACAAGCGGGGAGAGGCGTGAGGTACGTCATCGAGGACGGGTGGAGCCTTGTCTTGAGCAAGTTGCTGGAGCTAGAGGAGAGGGTCTCGCGGCTGGAGGGCCGGCGCGCTGAGGGCGCCGATTTCGACCAAGTCTTGGACATCGCCATAAAACACTCGGCGGGCCCGACAGGCTACGCGCCTCTGAAGGCCGTGAAGGACTTCGTCACGAGCAAACTGGGGCTCTCCGAGGCCGAGTTCGTCGAGAGGCTGGCCCGGCTTTTGGCGGAGCGGCGTGGGAAGTATGTACTGCTTGAGGGAGGGGACGAAAAGGTTTACGTAAACGGCAGAGGCTACGGCTACATAAAGAAGACAGGGGTATAGGAAGGGTATTACCTATCTCCTTTAATTACGGCCTCGCTGGACGTTACGTGTCGTGCGCTATACCGTCCTGGCCGGTCGCCAAGCGCGACGCGAAGCTGGCGGGCAGGCGGTGGATACAAGCCCTCGAAGAGCTCGCCGAGCTCGCCTCCAGATACCCGTTGTCTGCGCTGATAGGGAGAGCCGGGATGGGCAAGACACAGGTTCTGTACGCCCTCTGCGAGAGGACGGACTGCATATACATAGACGCCACGGAGTTCCCAGAGAGGAGTCTGGCCTACATGGCGGCGGTCGTAGCTTGGAGGCTCGCGGCGAGGTCCACAGCCCGGTCTAAGGTGGTCGATGTGTACAGGCGGTACGGCTTCCAGGGACTCCTCTCGTTGGCCCAAGGAGACCCCTCGTGGACTCTCTCCGCGGCGTTGGATCTAGCCCCCGGCAGAGTTGTGGTGGCCTTAGACGAGTGGATGCCGAGCCCGGAGGACCCGCAGTTCTTCCAAGCCGCCTCGGCCCTCCACAGGATAAGGAACATGGGCCTCGATAGGGCCGGATTCGTGGTGTCGTTCCTGCCCGAGGTCTACGAGAAGCTCGCGTCGAAGATCCCGCCGCTGGGCAATATACTGACCGCCGTATCCGTCCAGCTACCCGATGTGTTGGCCGAAGAGGACGCCGAGGAGATCGCCGCGGCCTACTGCCCAGAGAGAACCAAGGCGGCTGTATCTCTGCTGAGGGCCAGGCCCGACATCACTGTGAGGGAGCTACTGATGGCCATGTCTGCGACTAAGGAGATCGAGATACCAATAGAGTAGTTGAGAACAGGAAAATCGGTATCTGTAGGGGAATCAGCCCTCCGGTAGCGATGGAGGAGGTAGCGTTATTTGTATATTGCCACATACGCAGTAGGTAGGGCTCCAGGACTTATAGCCAGGTAAACCTGTGGGGTAAATCCACTGGCCCGTGACTCCATCTATAGCTATCCATGGGTAGCTTACTAACGCCGTGCTACCGGGGCAGTAATAGTTTGCGTGCACCGATGTTGTCTGCACCGCTACGTAGCGGTGAGACGATGAATAGTACGTAGTGCCCGGCGCGTTTGTCTGACATACTGTAACGTTGTAATTTGTATCGACCCAGCCGGCGGGGAGGACGTCCGCGACTCCCTGTCCTAGATTCACGGAGAAGTACCCAGCGGCGTATGTCGACGCCGCCCATGCGCCGAGCCAGTACCACGATACTCCATAATAGCTGTAGAGCACTACCGCATCCAGCGGTTGCGCCGTCTCTATGACTACCTTATACACCCTGCCCCCGGCCTTCATAACCTCCGTCGCGTTCCTATCGAGCGGTATGTGGTATTCGCTGTCTGCCGACGCAACTACTACCGTCCTGGAGGGCACTTCGCGTCCAGTGGCCACATCATACACCTCGAAGCTGGATGCAGGTTGCGGGGCTCCTCTGGGCAACACAACCGCGTACAAGTGCCCGCCGCCTTCCACGACCGCGACCGTGCGGTTGACGAGAGCCTCCAGCGGAGTGCCCCGCAGAGCTGATCTACTGAGGTAGTGCACGTTGCTTCGAGCAAGCATAGCTGTCGCCCTAGATGCTAGGAAATTCCCCATACTGCTCACGAAGTTGCCTAGATATCTCTGAGCCTCAGTTATATTGTTGAACCTCACATCGCCGTAGAAGGACTCGGTTGCGTAGTAGTCTGCGGCCTGGCTTGCTGAGTACTGTACCAGTTGTTTCGCCCAGACATTCAACAGTATTAACAATACCGATATGGCTACTACTGATATGGCTACGCCTGCTAGAATCCTTCTAGGATTCACCGTTATATACATTCCCCGGGTTTCTTTATTATTTTCAACTTGCACAATAGGCTAAATTATTATAATATTTTTAGTCTAATCTGCATAGGATGGGCATTTGAAAGCCGTCAACGACCGCGTCGGCTACACGCTCGACGGAATCGATATATATTTATTGGAACGCGGCTCTATGGAGATTAAATCGTCTACGGTCAAGGAGATCTTGGAGCGCTACAGGACTATCTGGGCGCTTAACCACGCCAGCGGCGTGTTGGGCTGGGACCGAGAGGTCTACATGCCGGAGGAGGGGATCGGCGGGAGGTCGCTGGCCGCCGCCGAGATAGCCAAGCTTATCCAGAAGCTGATGCTGGACGAGTCGTTCGTCAAGCTGATAGACAAGGCCAAGGAGGAGAGGGACCTCACCGACGTCGAGAGGGGCATAATCCGCATGCTCGAGAGGGATCTCAAGTTCTACAGGAGGGTGCCTCCCGAGATAGTCGCCGAATTCGCCAAGACGACCAGCGAGGCCTTCGTCGCCTGGCGCACTGCCAAGGAGAAGGCCGACTTCAAGATCTTCGCGCCGTATCTGGAGAGGATCGTGGAGCTGACCAAAGTGATAGCGGATAAGCTGGGGTACGACGAACATCCCTACGACGCCCTTCTCGACCTATACGAGGAGGGCTTGACGTCGCGGGACGTCGACTCGATATTCTCGGTGCTGGAGCCTGGGATAAGGCGCCTCCTAGGCAAGCTCGAGGCCGGAGGGTGGCCGAGGTCGCATCCCCTAGAGGAGGAGCCTTACGACAGACAGAGCATGGAGGCCGCCATAAGGGAGATCCTAGGCCTCATAGGATATCCCCAAAGGCGGTTCAGGATAGACGTGTCGCCGCACCCCTTCACTACGGGCTTGGCCTCGCCGTTCGACGTGAGGATAACCGTCAGATATCCTCCCAAGGACTTCAGAGAGCCCTTGTTCTCAGCCATCCACGAGTTCGGCCACGCGCTATACGAGCTACAGATAGACGAGAGCTATGCATTCACTCCTATCGGCACCGGCGTCTCGCTAGGGGTGCACGAGTCGCAGTCGAGGTTCTGGGAGAACATCGTCGGCAGATCGAGGAGCTTCACGGCCCACATAGCGCCTATACTGAGGAGGCATCTGCCCTTCCTATCCAAATACTCCGACGACGACCTCTACTACTACTTCAACATAGTGAGGCCCAGCCTGATAAGGACCGAGGCGGACGAAGTCACCTACAACTTGCACATACTGCTCCGCTACAGGCTAGAGAGGCTTATGGTGGCCGGAGAGGTCAAGGTCGCCGATCTGCCGGCTCTCTGGAACGACGAGATGGAGAAGCTCCTCGGCATACGGCCCAGGAACGACGCCGAGGGCGTGCTCCAGGACATACACTGGTCCCACGGAAGCATAGGGTACTTCCCCACGTACACGTTGGGCAACGTAATAGCGGCCCAGATACGCCACGCCTTCGGCCCTCTCGAGGAGGCCGTGGCCGCCGGGAGATTCGCCGAGATTAAGGAGTGGTTGCGCGAGAAGATACACAAGTGGGGCGCCGTATATCCGCCGAAGGAGTTAGTGAGGCGCGCGACCGGCGAGACGTACAACCCGACCTACCTACTAAATTACCTAGAGAGTAAATATAAATAATATTTAGCTATTTTATCGATTTTAAATATAAGTATAATTGATATAATTGATAAAATATAGTCTGTAGTTAAGACTATAACGGGATCGAGAGGCCACATACCCGTCCCCGCATAGATTGGGGGAGCTATCACGTACTGGAGCGGCGACAACAAGAGGGCGTGCGCTATCTCTTTAGGCAACGCGGTAGGCGGGATGATCCCGCCCATGAGAGGCACCACCAGCTGTAGCGCGAGACCGACCACCCAAGTGTTCTCGGTCATGTTCATGAGATATACAGCCGCCACGCCTACAGCCAACGAGAACGCCATGAGGGGTGGAAGCGCCGCGGCGAAGAGCAACGGTTGTTCTAGCCTAGGCGTCCCGCCGAATATCAACGCAAATATAGCCAACAACATGGCCGAATCGACCGACGACCAGATCGACGAGTCGACGAGAAGCCATGGGAGCAACACAGAGGCGAGACCTCCGCGCGCCGCCAGTATCTGCTCGGCTACGCCGCCTCTGAGGCTAGATCTGGCCTCTGCGGCGGCCCACACAGGCTCGGAGTACAGGAAGTAGGTCAGGAAAGTCCAAAACATATACCTGTTGATCCTCGCCCTGGCTACGCCGTACCACGACATGGCAATTATCGCGGCTATCAGCCAAAGCGACATCGATACAGAGACCGAGACGACCCTCTGCCAGGCGCGTGCGTTGAGACGCGAGAACCTAAGATACTCCCTGGCCAGCTCGCGTAGGAGGGCCCTAGGCGATCCCGCGGCGTCTCGCATAGGCGTTCATCACCCGGAACACCAACAAGCCCACAAGGACGTAGAGCATGTAGGCCCCCAGGAGCCCCAGGCTCTCGATCTGTAGCTTGAGGCCTAGCGCGAAATCCCTCACGGCCTGCGCCAGGGCGGCCATCGGAAGCGCCGAAGCGGCCAGCTCTAAATAGGGCGGGAGGATCGATAGCGGGTATATGACGCCGCCGAGCAGCGTCAGGACGGCGCCTACGGGCATGACGAGAACGCCCGGATCCCTCACCACAGGCAACAGAGACGCCAGTATTATGCCTATGCCCAAGACCGGCAGTATCCCGACAAAGGCCAACGCGTAGGCGACGGCTGTTGCCACGCCGTATATCGGCCCCTTTACGGCGCCCACTATCACAGCCGTGAGGGCCAGAGAAAGGCCGCTGAATATCAGCGCCTCGGCGAGGAATACGCCGTAGAACGTCTCGAGTATGCGCGAGGGCGACGCCAGAATGTAGTCGTATAGGCCTTCCCTCACGTAGTCCCTGACCACCCACACGGTCTCGCCAACCGCTATCTGGCCCAGCACCAACAACGACGAGCCGACCAGCTGATATAGGTACTTATCGACGTCAACCGCACCCGAGAGCAACCAGCCGCCGGCTAGGAGCAGAGAGGAGAAGAGAGGGGGCAGTATCGATATGAATAGGGCCGACGCTAGGGATCTCGACAGCGTCTTAAACGCCGCGTAGAAGCTCGCCGCAAGCCCTCTCAACATAGCCCGCTTTTTGCCAAGAAGTCGCAGAGATCTGCGTCGCCCCATCCGCCGTCCTCCAGCATAAGGGAACCCCAGCCCAGCGATAGGTCGGCTCCTGAGAGCATGCTCAACACCTCGCCTACGGGCGGCGTGGAGTCGGAGATCAAGCCCCTCTCCCTGGCCAGAGATACGGCGTAGTTGTTCAAGCCGATGCGCGCCCTATACGCCACGTAACGCGCTATGTCCCGCTCGTCGTAGAGCTTGACCACCCTCGCGTCGAAGTAAAGCGGCCTGCCCAAGAGCGCGGAGACCTTGGCCGAAAGCGCCGAGGGCAAGACGCTGATGATTTTCTGGATCCTGCCTCTGTAGGGGACGCCGCTTCTGTAGACTAGGTTAACCTCGTCGCTGACTATGTATACAAGCCCGGCGCCGGTCGTCTTCGCCAGATCCGCCGCGGCTCTCTTAAGCGCTCTGTGAACACCGACGTTCCGCGGGCCGGGGAGATCCGAAAGGGCCTTGCCGAAGTTGACGCCGTCTAGCCTGACGGCAAAGGGAGGCTCCACGTACCCCCTCGGCGCTTCTCTGGAGCGGTAATCCGCCTCTAGCCTGGGAGGCTCTAGGGTCAAAAGAGCCTTGACCAGGCGCTCCACGCCGTCTGTCGTTGCCGGATTTATATTATTTCTAAGGCTACGGCGGTGCCGCCGCCAGTGCCGTGGCACAACGCCGCTATGCCGCGCCTGCCGCCCTTAACCTTCAGCACAGATATCAACGTGGTGATTATACGTGCGCCGGATGCGCCAAGCGGGTGCCCGAGCGCGACTGCGCCTCCGAAAACGTTCAGCCTCTCATAGGGCACTTGGAGGACTCTGTGGAACAGTATGTTGTTGACGGCGAAGGCCTCGTTGTTCTCGAAGTAGTCGAACTGATCCAGCCCCATGCCGATCTTCTTGACGAGCTTCTGCACCGCATATATAGGCGCCTCGACGAAGCGCCACGGCTCCACCATATGCCAGGAATACCCCAGAATCTTGGCCACAGGCTTGAGCCCCAGCTCCTTCGCCTTGTCGGACGAGGCCAAGACGAGCGCCGCCGCGCCGTCGGACAGCTGGCTGGAGTTGCCTGCGGTTAACACCCCGTCGGGCCTAAACGCCGGCTTCAGCTTGGCCAGCTTCTCCAAGTTGGTGTCCGGCCTTATCCCCTCGTCCCTATCCAACTTGACCTGCACTCCGCCTAGGGTATCCTCTATGGGCTCCATGTCCAGAAACCACTTGTTCTCGGTGGCTTTCCAAGCCCTCATATGGCTCTCGTAGGCCACCTGGTCGAGCTCCTGCCTAGTGATGCCCCACTCCTTAGCGACCATCTCGGCCTCCTCTCCCATCAGCAGACCGTTCGTGGGGTCGGTCAAGCCGTCGTACACCATCAAGTCGAGCAGTTGTTGCCCTCTGCCTATGAGGTGCTTGACGCCCCAGCGGGTCTCCGACGAGAAGGCCAGAGGAGCCGTCGACATCGACTCAGCCCCACCGGCGACCACTATATCGGCGTCGCCCAGCGCTATCTCCCTATAGGCGTCTATCACCGCCTGCATCCCCGACGAACACACGCGGTTGACGGTGTAGGCGCTTGTGGTCACGGGAAGCCCGGCGTACAGCGCCGCCTGCCTCGCAAGGCTCTGGCCCTGCCCTCCCTGTAGGGTCGAGCCTATGATAACCTCCTCGACCAGCTTGCCGTCCAGCCCGATCCTCTCAAGCGCCTTACGAATAGCGAAAGCGGCCAGATGCGCGGTCTTGACGTCCTTAAGCGCTCCGCCGAACTTCCCTATAGGAGTCCTGGCGTAGCCAACTATCCAGACCTCGCGCATAGTCGCGTCGGCCTTAGTTGTTTAAAACCTTACCTTGAAGCTTCTGTTAAAACCCTAGCTATTTCTTGACGATATGAATAAATATATTTATCTATTGTTACTTTCTATTAAATAGGTATATATAATTGTAAAAATAATTGTCGGCTCAATAATCTACGCGCACATCGACGCCTCTCGACGCTAGATATTCCTTAAGCCTCCTTATCTCAACTATGCGGAAGTGGAATAGGCTGGCCGCGAGCAAGCCGTCGGCACCGGCTAAAGCCGCTTCGTAGAAGTGGCTGTAGTCGCCGGCGCCGCCCGACGCTATTAGGGGGACTTTGGCGGCCGAATACACGGCCTTTATTAGGTCTAAGTCGTAGCCGGACCTAGTGCCGTCCCTATCTATCGACGTCACCAACAACTCGCCCGCCCCCAGCTCGACGACCTTGGCGGCCCACCTCACCGCGTCGAGATCCGTCGGCGTGTTGCCGCCCCTTATGTAGACCTTGTAGCTCTCGCCGACTCTCTTGGCGTCTATGGCGACGACTGTGGACTGCGAGCCGTACTGCCTAGCCAGCTCGGCCACGAGCTCGGGCTTTCTAACCGCGGCCGTGTTCACCGACACCTTATCGGCCCCCGCCTTGAACAGCTTGTCGGCGTCCTCCACCGACCTCACGCCGCCTCCTATCGTCACCGGTATGGAGACGGAGGTGGCCACCTCCCTCACCACCTTCAAGAACGTGGGGCGGTCCTCCACGCTGGCCGTTATGTCGAGCACCACCAGCTCGTCGGCGCCCTCCTCGTCGTAGCGCATCGCCAGCTCTACCGGGTCGCCTACTTCTCTAAGTCCCTGGAAGTTCACGCCCTTGACCACGACGCCCCGCCTCCCGTCTATATCGAGGCAGGGGATCACCCTCACCGCCGCCACGCGCCTAAAACTTAGGATAAATATATCTTATATAGGGGATGCGGTAGCCTCATGGTCGTCAGGGAGACTAAGGAGACCAGAGTGGTGGTGGAGCTCACGAGAGGGGGGCCTCTCTCGGTTTCCGCGCCTGTGCCGTTCCTCGCCCATATGGTCGAGACCCTGCTCTACTACGCTGGGTTGGGCGGCAGGGTGGAGGCGGAGGTACTCAGGGATCTAGACGAGGGCCACCACGTGATAGAGGACGTCGGCCTGGCCCTAGGCATGGCGCTGTCGGAGCTAGCCGGCGATAGGAGGTCGATAGCCCGCTACGGCTGGGCCATAGTGCCGATGGACGAGGCCGAGGCGGTCGTCGCGGTGGATCTCGGCGGCAGGCCCTATTGGGTGGTCAAGGCAAGACTGCCTCGGATCGCAATAGGCGGCTACCCGACGTATATGTTCCCCCACTTCGTGAGGTCGCTCGCGTCCGAGCTCAAGGCGACTGTACACGTCAGGGCATTCGGAGAGGATCCCCATCATATAATCGAGGCGGCGCACAAGGCGTTGGGGTTCGCGTTGAGGCAGGCGCTCGCACCATCCGACAGGCCCGTCACAACCAAATGATCAGCCGGATAACCGCGCGCCTCACCTGTCCGACTCCCCGAGACCTCATCACCGTTTTTAACGGGCCCCCTTCTTAAAACCATGCTCGTCATACCCTCCATAGATCTGGAGGGCGGGAGAGCCGTTAAGAGAGTTAGGGGGAGGCGGGGCGAGTACGTCTTCGTCGGCGATCCGTTGGAGCTCGCCCGCAAGTTCTCCCGAGCCCCTTTGGTCCACGTCGTTGACCTAGACGGCGCCGAGCGCGGGGCGCCCGCCAATCTAGACGCCGTGGCCGCTATATCGGACATCGTGGAGGGGGCCTGCCAGCTGGGCGGAGGGCTGAGGGATCTGCGCTCGGTGGAGAGGGCCTTGGACCTCTGCGACTACGCGGTGGTGGGCACCCTGCCTTTCACGGAGCCGCGGCTTTTCGAGGAGATAGCCAGGGCTTTTCCGGGAAAGGTGGTGATCTCGCTGGACGTTTCGGAGGGCTGGGTCATGGGAGGCGGCTGGACCGTCAAGCTGGTGAGGCTCGAGGACGCCTTGAGGCGGCTGGAGGGGCTCGACCTAGCCGCTGCGATATACACATCGGTCGACGTGGAGGGCACGGGGGCCGGGCCTCTGTTGACAGACGTGGAGGCGCTTAGGCGTATAGCCAGAAAGGTTTACTACGCTGGCGGCGTCTCCCACTGCGGCCACCTAGAGCTTCTGAGATCGGCCGGCTTCGACGGCGCTATAGTCGGCTACGCCCTATACAGAGGCGATCTGTCCTGCGTCCGCGAGGACTTCACGTACTAGCACGGCTCTATCGTCGCGGGGGGCTTGGGAGTGACGGCGTAGGCCACCATGACCACGCCCGGGACCTCCGACGTTATCCTGGAGGATATCCTCGACAAGACCTCCTTGCCGAGCTCAGGCCAGTCCGCGGTCATGGCGTCCTCGCTCTGCACGACCCTGACTATCACCACGTGCCCCACGGCCCTTGCGTCTCCCTTGACGCCGACCCATCTGTCGTCTCCCACCGCGGCGAACGCTTGCCAGACCTTGTCGTGTAGGCCCGCTCTCCTGAGCTCCTCCTCGACTATACGCGAGGCCTTCCTGGCTATCTCCAACTTCTCTCTAGTGAAGCGGCCCATCACCCTCACCGACAGCCCAGGTCCCGGGAAGGGGTGTCTGTTGACGAGCTCCTCCGGGAGGCCCAGAGCTCTGCCGATAGCCCTCACCTCGTCCTTATAGAAATCCCTAAGAGGCTCCAGCACCTTGAGGCCCAGCCATTGGGGCAACCCGGCGACGTTGTGGTGGCTCTTTATCCTATCTGCGCCCTTCACGGCGCCGCTCTCTATCACGTCTGGGTACAACGTGCCCTGGGCCAGCCATCCGGCGCCCTCTATCTTGGCGGCCGCCTCCGCGAAAACCTCGGCGAAGGTCTCGCCGATTATCCTACGCCGCTCCTCGCAGTCCTCCACGCCCTCGAGCCGGGCCAGGAACTTCTCGGAGGCGTCGACGTAGACCACGTCTAGGCCCAGCCTCTTGAGCGCCGAGAGCACCTCCTCCGGCTCGCCTTCCCTAAACAAGCCGTGGTTCACGAATATAGGCACTGCGCGCTCGCCGACGGCTCTCGCCGTCAGCACGGCCGTCACCGTGCTGTCGACCCCGCCGCTCACCGCCACGAGGACCTTCTCGTGAGGCCCCACCGAGGCGCGGATGCGCTCCACTATATTCGGTATTTGGGACGCCGGATCCCAACGTTGCGAGGGCCTTATCCCCACCACCTTCTCGACGAAGTTGCTGAAGATGAGCCTCCCCTTGACTGTGTGGGAGACCTCCGGGTGGAACTGGACGCCGTATATGGGCCTATCTACAGACCTCATGGCGGCGATATACCCCCTTTCGGAGATCGCGAGGATCTTGAAGCCGGGCGGCGCGGCGGCCACGTAGTCGCCGTGGGACATCCACACGATCTCCTCCTTGTCGAGGCCGTCCAGGAGAGGGTCGTCCTCGAGAAGACTCACCTTGGTGTCGCCGTACTCTCCCGGACCTCTCTCCACCCTCCCGCCCAACATCTTGGCGATGAGCTGGTGCCCATAGCATATGCCCAAGACGGGGATCTGGGCCTCGAAGATCGCCGGGGTTATTCTTATCTCCTCCTCCAGGACGCTCTTAGGGCCGCCCGATAGGACCGCCGCGGCCACGTCGTCCTGGCGCAACGCGTCCTCCAGCTGTTCTGGCTGTACCAACACCGCGAAGAGGCCGGCCTCTCTGAGGCGCCTCGCTATAAGGTGCGCGTACTGGCCGCCGAAGTTCACCACGATAGCCTTCCTCGGCCGCTCCACGTCGGTGATCCCCATATCCATTATAAATTTTCACTTCATAGGAAGCCGCATGGCCTTGAGGAGGATCCGGGATTAATTTAATCTTTTGCTTAAAGAGGCGCGACCGCTACTTTAAATAGCTTCCGACGTGCGCGTGCGCTATGGGCTTCGTCCAGCAGACCATAGCGGCGGCCGCCCTCGCCGTGCTGATCGGGGGACTTGTTGTGAAGTCCCGATTCCCGCGCGTGCCGGCGTGGTCCATCATGGCCTTCACGTCGTTTGTGGTGGTAGTCGGGGGCCTATTGCCCATCGGCGAGCTGGGCGCCGCCGTCGACCTCGACGTGGTGCTCTTCCTTATAGGCATGTTCTCGATAGTCTCTATGGCGGAGTCCTCAGGCCTCCTCGACGCCGTGGCCTACTGGTTCCTCGCCAGAGCCGGCTCCACGAGGAGGATGCTCATGCTTTTGTCTCTGCTGTTCGGCATGCTCGCGGCGTTTACGGTCAACGACGCCGTGGCCTTAATGGGGCCGGCCATAGTCGCGACAGCGGCGAGGATCGCCGGCGTGGAGCTAGAGCCGCTCGTATTGTTGCTGGCGTTCTCCGTGACTATAGGCTCCGTCGCGACGCCTATAGGCAATCCCCAAAACGTCTTGATAGCGGTCCAGTCCGGCATAGCCGCCCCGTTGCTCACCTTCTTGAAGTACTTGTTGGCGCCTACCTTGGCGAATCTCCTTGCGCTGTCTGTGCTGATATCTAAATGGTACGGCATACCGGATAGAAAGATCAACGCGGTCTTCGTGCCCGCCGAGTTTATAAAGAACAGACGCGACGCCTACCTCGCCGGCGGCGCCTTGATATCGGTCGTAGCCGCGTTGCTGATCAACGACATACTCACGTTGATGGGGTTGCCCCACGTAGAGAACATAGGCTTCATACCCTTCGTCGTCGCCGCGGCCGTGTATATCTTTTCGTCGGAGCCGAGGAAGGTGCTGGAGGGCGTCAACTGGGGGACCATCATCTTCTTCATAACTATGTTCATCACAATGAGGGGCGTTTGGAACAGCGGGCTTCTCCAGCCCGCCGTGGGGGCTCTGTTGCCAGAAAGGGAGGGGCCTATCTTAGGCATACCGGCGATAACTGTCGAGTCGCTTCTGTTCAGCCAAGCGCTGTCCAACGTGCCCTTCACCGAGCTCTTCATACAGTACATGAAGACGGCGGGCTACGGGCCTCGAGACGTCTGGTCGTGGCTCACGTTAGCCACGGCGGCCACTATAGCGGGCAACTTGACCTTGCTGGGGGCCGCATCTAACATAATAATACTCGAGGTGGTGGAGAGCAGGTACTCCAAGACGATAAAATTCGGCGAGTTCGCCAAGAGGGGCGTCGTGATCACGGCCGTCAATATGGCCCTATATCTGCCCTTCCTGTATCTGGCCGCCCGCTAGGAGATCTTTAAGGCGGCTCCACCTATCGACGTAGAAGACCAGGTTCAGGTTCGAGCCCGTGGGGCCTGTGTAGATCGCCCGGCCGGTGGCCTCGAACGGCCTAAACGTGTCGTTCTCCTCGAAGAGGCGGCCCACGTCCATGCCTGCCGCCGCTATGTCCCTCAAGAGCTCGGGGTCGGCCCACACCCCCGCCGCGCCTGTGTTGCCGTCGAGGCCGTCGGTGGCGAGGGCCAAGACAGCCAGCTCGCCCGTCGAGGACAGGGCGAAGGATAGGGCGAACTCGCTCGTCCTGCCGCCCCTTCCTCTGCCCTTGACGGTCACGGAGGGCTCCCCGCCGAGGATCAGAGGGGTCCCGAGTTCCTTGGCCATATAGGCCGCCAGCCTGCCCACGTCGCGCGCCTCGCCGACGAGGCAGGAGGTGACCACGCGGCCGCCGACCGCGTCGCGGAGCGCCTCCAAGACGTCGAGGTTCCGGGCCACCACAGCCGCCCTATGGGGAAAGCTCGAGGGCGTGTCTCTAGAGCCCCTCCTCGATTCTATAAGGCGGCGCACGCTCTCCGGCAATCTGCCCCAGAGCCCTCTCACCTTTAGGTAGAGGTACGCCTCGTCCGGCGTCGTGTCGTCGGGCACGCCGGGGCCTGAGCCGACGTCCGAGGGGTTGTCGCAAGGCACGTCGCTGGCTATTAGGTTGACCACCTCGGCCCCCCGCGCCGCCGCGATGTGCCCTAGTTTCCCTCCCTTGATGGCAGACAGCCTCTTCCTCACCGCGTTCATCTCGTGTATCGTCATGCCGCTCTTGAGCAAGATCTCCCACGCCTTCAGGAAATCCTCCTCGGGGACCAACGGCGCCTCCATAAGGCTCGACGCGCCTCCGGACACCAGGAGCACGAGAGTATCGCCGCGTCCTAGGGATTCGACGTAATCCAGGACGGCCCGGCCTGCCTCGAAGCTCCTCTCCGTCGGTATCGGGTGGTCCGCCACGTAGAGCTTGACCGAGCGCGGGACCGGGCCGGCTTGCGGCGCCACGGCCACGCCGTCGACTATATCGGCCACGGCCTCCAGCCCCTTCAACATAGGCAACGCGCCCTTGCCCACAGCCACCGCCCTGACCTCGCCGAGGTTGCCGGCCTTGGCCGCGACCGCCTTGCTCAGATCGGCCGCGGAGAGTATGGCCTTAACTATCCTAGAGGTGATGTAGGTACCAGACATAGCCGGCTAGTCCCAGCGGGGCCGTCAGGCCGAAGTAGCCGCGCCACACGGCGGCGGCCTCCAATAAGGAAATCGCCACCGCTATCATCAACGCCGTGGCTGCCGCAGGCTCAAGCGTGTAGATGCCCAAGGCCATAGCCAGGCCGGGATAGAGCGTGCCGTAGAGAGCCTTCTCGCCGACTATGACGCCGATGCCCTCGTCGTCCTTCCCTCTCGCCACAAAGACGAGCCCTGTTACCGACTCGGGCAGGACGGTCGCCACGGGCACGAGCACCACGGCCAACGCCGTCTCGTCCAGACCCAGCGAGGCCCCCAGCCCCGTTATGCCTCCGACGAGCCACTCGCCGCCCAGATACATGGCCGCCAACGAGGCGGCCGTCTGCAAGACGGGGTTTCTAAGATAGAGGCGCGGGCTCTCGCCCGCCTTGGCCTTTCCGCCCAACGCGCGTCCGGCGTATACGAAATACGCCGCGAGGATAAGCGTCCCGTACAGCCTGCCGTATATGCCGTACCTCTCCGGGTGCAAGAACAATATAGGCACCAGCGGAATCGTGAAGACCAAAAGCGGCAACGCCACGCGTCTATGTACGTGAGGCACAGGCGTGGATCTCCTCCTCAACGCCCAGAAGATCGCGGCTACGGCGATGACGACGGGGTATATAATGGTGGAGGCCATGAAGGGCTGGGCCACGATGGAGCCCCAAGCCACGTCGGCCTTGCCTTGCAGTAGCGCTATTAAGAAGACCGCCAGCTCGGGACTCGACGTTATGACCGGCGCCACTATCATGGCCACGCCCGCGGTGGAGCGCCCAGTCCTCGCGCTGAAGTAGTAAACAAGTTGCTCAACCAGCAACCCAGCCACGATAGTTAAGGCTATACCGCCGATAAGCTCGACGGCCGAGATCACATATCAAGTAAAACAGCCCCTATATAACGCAACGTGGGTAGACGGTAGCCGCAGTTAGAAACGCGCTACACAGACCGAAGACCGACGGCCGGCTCAATAGTCGACGTACAGCGGCGAGGGGGTCGTCACCGCGCCTCTATCGGCTTGTTGCACCAACGCGGCGTATTTGGCCAGGAGACCGCCGGCGTAGTTCGGCCTAGGCGGACTCCACGACTTCCTGCGGCGCTCGAGCTCCTCGTCGGGTACGTCTAGCTTGAGCAGGCCGGCCTCTCCGTCTATCACGATCCTGTCGCCTTGTTGGACGAGGGCTATCGGCCCTCCCACGGCGGCCTCCGGCGCCACGTGGCCCACCATTATGCCCCTTGTGGCTCCGGAGAAGCGGCCGTCTGTCACCAACGCGACGGATTCGCCCAACCTGGCGCCTACTATAGCCGCCGTCACTTTAAGCATCTCCGGCATGCCCGGAGCGCCCTTGGGGCCCACGTATCTTATCACCACAACGTGGCCGGGCTTGACCTCGCCTCGCGCCACTGCCCTGAAAGCCTCCGCCTCGTCGTCGAAAGGCAGAGCCCTCCCCTCGAACCTCAAGGCGCCGGCAGCCCCGATCTTCATCACGGCCCCGTTGGGGGCCAAGTTGCCCCAGAGTATCCTTATGCCCGAGTAGGGCTTATACGGCCTCTCTACGTCGTACAGAATGCCCGACTCGGGCACCGCCGGCGGTTGCCATCTGTCCAGAAGTTTGCCCAGAGGCTCGCCTTCCACCGTCACTGCCTCAGGCCTCAGCAGACCTGCCTTGTATAATTTCTTCAGTATGCGCGGCACCCCGCCTATTCTGTCGAGATCCTGCATGGCGTAGGGCCCGGCAGGCCTCAGAGCCGCTATCACGGGCACCTTCTTGCTGATCTCGTCGAAGTCCTTAAGCGTGAAGCTCACCCCCGCCTCGTGGGCTATGGCCAGCAAGTGCAGTATGGCGTTTGTGGAGCCCGCCGTGGCGAACAGCGTGACGGCCGCGTTGTATATAGCGTCGTAGGTCACGATATGCCTAGGCCTTATGCCGAGCTCCGCAACCCTCAACAAAGTCCTGCCGGACTCCACCGCATAGGCCCTCCGCCTGCCCGTGGTAGCTGGCGGCGATGCGGAGCCCAGTAGGGAGAGGCCGAGGGCCTCCCCCAACATGGCCATGGTGTTGGCTGTGAAGAGGCCTTGGCAGGTGCCGTAGGTCGGGAAGACCTCGTACTCGTACCGCCTCAGATCCTCCTCGGTCATCTTGCCGGCCGACACAGCGCCGACGGCCTCGAAGACGTCCTCGACCGTGAGCTCTTGCTCGCCCAGCCAGCCCGCCTCGGCCGATCCTCCGTATAGATATACGGCGGGCAGGTTCAGCCTCACCATGGCCATCATTATGCCCGGCTGGGTCTTGTCGCACCCGCCTATCCCCACCCACCCGTCCACCCCGTGGGAGTTCAGCTGGGCCTCTATGCTGTCCGCTATCAGGTCTCTGCTTATGAGCGAGTACCTCATGCCGGGAGTCCCCATGTTTATGCCGTCGTTCACCACTATGGTCGGCGCCGTCAAGGCAACGCCGCCGGCCTCCTTCACGCCCTCCTTGACATATTTAGCAAGCTCTAGGGTGTGGTAGTTGCAAGGCCCTATCTCGCTCCAAGCCGCCACCACGGCCATCAGAGGCTTCGAGAAGTCCTCGTCCGAGAAGCCTACAGCCCTGAGGTACGATCTGTGGGAGGCGTTGTCGAGGCCTTCATACCACTTGGACGACCTTATCTTTATTTTGACCCCCATAGCAGATATAGACCCTATATATTAATCGTCCGCCGCACGCAAGCCGTTAGCATATATTTAGCCCGCCAAGCGACTGCCATGGAGCTGAGGTATGAAGGCAGGCTCAGGCTAAGGGATCCCTCGAACTTCGGCAAGTTGCTGGATCCCGAGGCCGTCGGCAAGGCCTTCCCCGGCGTGACCGCCGTGACGAAGGAGGGGGAGTGGTACAGAGCCAAGATGTCTATAGGCGTCGGGAGCCTTAAGGGCACCATGGACGTCAAGTTCAGATACTCGGAGGCACAGGAAGACAGGGCAACCGTCGTGGGGACCGCCAGCGGTCTTCAGAGCGTCGTCGACTTCACCATAAGCTTCTTCAGAGAAGGCTCTGAAGTGAGGTGGATCTTCCAAGGAAACGCGCGGGGCCTCATCTCGGCGCTTGGGAAACCGATAGTCGACGCCGCCGCGAGATCTATCGTCGAGAAGGTAACGGCAAACCTGCAGGAGCTCGTCTGAATGAACACGGCGGTGGTGGTGCTTGCGGCGGGCGAGTCCAGAAGATTCGACGGATTTAAGTTGCTCGCGGATGTCTGCGGCGAGCCTGTGGTCGTCAGATCGGTTAGATCGGCGGCGTCGGCCGGCGTAGGCCCCGTCTACGTCGTGGTGGGCCACAACGCCGAGGCCGTCCGCACGGCTATAGAGCGGAGGGGGCTCCACGTGGCCTTCGTCTACAACCCCTGGTATGGACTGGGTCTAAGCACGAGCCTCAAGGCGGCTCTGATCTCCGCGCCGTTTTTCGAGCGATATATAATCGCGCTCGGCGATATGCCGCTCGTGAGGCCCGACACCTACAGAAGGCTTCTAGCCCACGGCGATGCGGCAGATATAGTATACCCCACCTACCGAGGCGTGAGAGGGAACCCGGTCCTAATACGCCGCTCGGTGCTCCCTAAGGTCCTCGATATACAAGGCGATATGGGGATCCGGGCCATAATGGGCGCGTCTAAGTCCATAGGGGTCGAGGTGGACGACCCAGGGATCTTGATAGACGTAGACAACAAAAGAGATATGACGGCGGTATGTGGCTGGGAATAGCTCTGGCGGTTGCGGCGTCTGTCTTGTGGGCGATAGGCCCCTTCCTCTACAAGACGGGAGCGACTGAGAGCGCCCTCGACGACCTATTCTCGATAGCTCTCGCCACGACGCTGTCGGCGATTCCGCTGGCCGTGTTGGGACTGAACCTATCGCCCCAAGCTTGGCTCTACGGTGCCGCGTTCTCCATATTCGGCCCAGTCCTAGGCACCTACGTATATCTCCTCTCGCTTAGGTACGCAGAGGTGGGCCTCGCCAACCTGGTCTCCTACGCCTATATAGTGTTGGTCCCCGTGCTGGCGGCGCCGTTCGAGGGCATATCGGGGCGGTACATAGCCGCGAGCTCGCTGGCGATGGCCGGGCTCTACCTAATAATGAGGGCGAGGAGGGGGTCCGCGAAGGGGTTCGCCCTCGCGCTTCTCTCCGCCGTGTTCTACGCGGTCTCGTTCCTAGCTCTAGGAGCCGCGACGTCCTCGGTAGATCCCTGGAGCTTCACCTTCGTCAGAGCACTGGTCCTGTTCCTGGCTACGGGGGTGCTGGAGGCAGTCAGGCGGCGGAGGCCGAGGATCAGCCCCAGAATATTCATAGCCGGCATCCTCAGCTACGGCGTGGGCGGTCCTCTGTTTATACTATCCACGTACTATATAGGCGTGGCGGTGCCGACGATACTGACGGCGCTTTCGCCTGCCCTAACCCAAGCGATCACGTACTGGAAGTTGGGGGAGAAGCTGGACGCGCGCTCGGGGGCTGGATTCGCCTTAGTGCTGGCGGGCGTCGTCCTGGCGTCCGCTTAGTTTTTATTTACGGGGATCGAGGACGTTATGGCCAGGGACGTCAAGTGCGTGAAGTCCGTCGGATGCGTCTCGGCGGTGGGGATGGGCACTTGGGGCATGGGAGGAGGCTTCTGGACCGCCGACTACAGCAACGACGAGGGCTGGGTCGAGGCCCTCAAGCTCGGCATCGAGCTCGGCATGACGCTCATCGACACCGCGGAGATGTACGGCGGAGGCCACAGCGAGGAGCTGGTGGGGCGGGCGGCCAAAGGCTTCAAGAGAGATGAGCTGTTCATAGTGACCAAGGTGTGGCCCAACCACGCCAAATACGACGACGCGTTGAGGTCCGTCGAGGCCAGCGTCAGGAGGCTCGGCACCTACGCCGACCTGGTACTGCTCCACTGGCCGAGCGACTCGGTGCCCATATGCGAGACGGTGAAGGCCTTTGAGGAGGCGATCGATAAAGGGTACGCGAGGTTCTGGGGACTCAGCAACTTCAACGTGAAGGGGATAGAGGAGGCGAGGAGCTGCGCCAAGAAGTACGATGTAGCCGCCGTGGAGAACAGATACAGCTTGAAGTACAGAGCAGACGAGCGCTCGGTCATACCGTACGCCGAGAGGGAAGGTTTGTTGTACCTAGCCTACACGCCGATAGAGAAAGGCGTTCTGGCACACGACCAACTCCTATCCGAGATAGGAAGGAAGTACGGCAAGACGGCTGTACAAGTTGCGCTTAACTGGTATATCGGGCTGGGGACCGTCGTGCCGATTCCCAAGGCCGGCAACAAGGACCACGTCAGAGAGAACGCAGGCGCCATGGGCTGGCGCCTAAGCAGGGACGATTGGGAGGCGATAAGCAGACATTTCAAATAGGCGGGCTCGTCACCGATCATACCGGGTTCATGTCGTCAACGATCAGCCCTCTCGCCTAAGATAACCGATACCCGCTCTTTTAAATCTTCCGGCCTCCTCCCCCTGCCCCCTTGCTTACTATAAAAAGGGTTCTCTCCAATAGTTCTGTGGGGGATCTAGCCGAGAGATGCATGGAGTATAGAGATCTAGTGGCCGGATCTCCTGAGGAGAGGGATTTCTTGGACTTCATCGCATCGGCTCTCGACATACCCCATATATGGCTACACCTCTCGCCGGTGGAGGTGCTGTACTGGAGAGACCGCGGCTCGAGCATCGAGGTCGACGGGAAGAGGCACCAGATTTTGGCGATGCCCTACTCGAGGCCGGGCACATACGAGGGCAGGCTAGTGGAGCTCGACGGCGACGTCGAGGGCAACATCGCGCTTGCGCCGTTTCCGCAAGACGTCAACGACGCCAAGTATCTCTTGATAAAGGCGGCTAGGCGCGGCGCCTCGGCTCTCGTGCTTTACGGCGACCCTCTGAGGAGGATCGTTGTCACCGACGAGCTCGGCTTCAAGTACGACGCAGCCCCTCCGCCCATACCTGCGGCCAGCGCCCCGTCGGAGATCGGAAGAGCTCTAGGCAGGAGAGCCTTGCTGAACATAGACGTGGAGGCCAAGACGGCCTTCAGCTACAACGTCATCGCCATGAACTCCTTCGAGGACACGCCAATGATATCCGCCCACTACGACCACTGGCTTGCCGGCGCCGCCGACAACTGCGGAGGCGTAGAGGCCGCAATCATGGCGTTTCTTGAGCTGGTGGCGGAGGACTACCCCATAGCCCTCGGCCTCTTCACGGCCGAGGAGGGCGTGGGTCCCCACGTGCCCTCGCTCTACTGGGCGTGGGGCTCCCTCGCCTACTTCAGCAGATGGCGGCCCAAGCTGTTGATAAACCTAGACGTGATCGGCCGCGGATCCCCGAAGGCGTATGTCATGCCCTACATGGAGGAGGCCGTCAGGGGGCTTCTCCCCGTCGACCGCCCGCACGCCGACTTCGACTCGCTCCACTACGAGACGGCGGGCCTCCCCGCGGTCACCATATCCTCCTTGGAAGATATATGGAACGTCTACCACAGCCCCCTCGACGACGGCGTCGACGATGCCGCCGTCGGCTTCGCCGCTGAGATAGCCAAGAGGCTCGCCAGAATCGAGCCGAAGCCTCCGAGGATAGATCTGCTCCAGTACGGAGTTAGGGCCAGGCCTGATCCCTACGACGCGTGGTCGGTCGCCTACAACTACCTCGTGGTGTTTAAGGACTTCAACCACAGCGATATAATATACGTAAACGTCTTCGACTTCTTGAGGAGGGAGGCCGCCGACTACGCCAGGATAGATCTGCTGGGAGGCCCGACCCTCTGCGTCGGGGACTGCGACAGAGCGCTCGATGTCTATAGAGAGCTGGCCTCGCTCAAGCTCACTTGATGCCGAGCACCCTTCTTATGAACGTGGAGGATAGGATGTTGCCGTAGCCGTCCTTCACCGTGGTTATCATCACGACGTCCATAGGCCTAAGGCCTCTCTTGACCCTCTCGTCGTTTATCTGGAGGCCTCTGGGCAAGGTCTCTCTGCTGACCACGATGGCCTCAAGATCCGGCCTCGTCACTGCGGGCCCGTAGGGGTCGTTTATCGCGGCATATTCTATTTTCCTCTCGGGCGCGATCAAGCTCATGAGCGACTTTAGGTTCGCCAGCCTCACTGCGAAGGGCTTTACGTTGTACTGTTTGTACGTGGAGGCGAACGAGTCGCTGGTAAGACCTATCAAGATCTCCTCCCCTATCAGCGAGGCCGTGGCAAGCAACTTCACGTGGCCCGAGTGGAGCGTGTCGAAGGTCCCGCCGAGCACGACGTTCTTGAACTGCATCTTCACATCAAGCCCTATACTGGGGTATTTATAGCCCCGCGCTGGGGCGGGCGCCGGGCGGAAGCCCTATATATAGGGCACTATGTAAAGGACGTGCTATACTTGGTCTGGGACAGAGGCACCGTGGTGTTGTCGGGAGACGTGCCGGCGCAAGTCAGATCCCTCTCGTTTATAAAATTCGACAACAGAGTGGGTAAATATAGAGCTCTCGGCATGTACTACTACAAGATCAAGGCTGTGTTGGACTCGTTGGGGGTTAGGTATGAGGACGGCGTGCTGTCGCCCGTATGTAGGTCGGTCGAGGCGGCGAGGAGGCCGGTCTTGAGGCCGTACCAAGAGGAGGCGTTGGGCAATTGGCTGAGGAGCAAGAGAGGCGTGGTCGTCATGCCCACAGGCGCCGGGAAGACCTACGTGGCGATAGAGGCGATAGCCAGGCTGGGGCAGTCGGCGCTGGTGGTCGTGCCGACCATAGAGCTCTTGAGGCAGTGGGAGAGGAGGCTCTCAGAGTACTTCCCGGGGCGCGTGGGCGTCTGGTACGGCGAGGAGAAGAGAGAGCTCTGCATAACCGTGACCACCTACGACTCGGCCTACGTGGCAGTGGAACATTTAGGCAATAGGTACCCCCTCCTCGTGCTCGACGAGGTCCACCACCTCCCCTCCGAGTCCTACAGACAGATAGCGGAGCTCTCGCCGGCTCCCTATAGGCTGGGCCTGACAGCCACGCCGGAAAGAGCCGACGATCTGCATCTATTTTTGCCCGAGCTTGTGGGCCCCGTGGTTTACAAGATGGCTATCTCGGAGGCGGCCGGCAAGTATCTAGCTGAGTTCGACGTGGAGGTAGTGAAGGTAGGGCTCTCCGAGGAGGAGATGAGGCGGTACAAGGAGCTGGAGAAGATATACAAAGACTATATAAGGGCTAAGGGTCTTAGGTTCAAGTCGCCCTCCGACTTCGGCAAGCTCGTCGTGTTGGCTGGCAGAAGCGCGGAGGCGCGCCGCGCCTTGGAGGCTTGGCACGAGATGAGGAGGATCTTGTTCGAGAGCAAGGGCAAGGTAGACGCCGTCGCCGACATACTGAAGAAGCACCCGGACGGCAAGATCCTCATCTTCACGGAATACACTGCGCTGGCCCGGGAGGTGTCCCGACGCTATCTGATACCGGAGGTGACGTACGACATGCCCGACCAAGAGCGTGAACTGGTCATGGAGATGTTCAGGAGAGGCGAGGTGAGGGCGCTGGTCACAGGCAGAGTGCTCGACGAGGGGGTAGACGTGCCCGACGTCGACGTGGTGGTGATACTCGGAGGCACGTCCTCCAGCAGACAGTATATACAGAGGATAGGAAGGGCCTTAAGGCTTAAGCCCCACAAGGCCAAGATCTACGAGGTGGTAACCGCGAGGACGAGGGAGGTCGACATGTCTAGGAGGAGGCGTAGGGGGGTGTCGTGATACCGCTGGAGTTGCTGAGGGCTAGCAGACGGGGTGATCGGGTGACGCCGAGGTATTTGAGAGAGCTGTGGCCTGCCGAGTACGTGCTCGGCGCGTACAAGCCCGGCATGAGGCTCGCGGAGGCTAGAGCCAAGGTGGAGGACGCGCCGTTTGAGCCGAAGCTCGCCAGAGGGCTGGCCCACATAGTCGAGAGGACGATAGCGCTCGAGGAGGTCGACAGAAGGCTCTTGACCAAGATCAGGCTCGAGGTCTTCCGCGAGGCGGCTAAGGCATATCCGGTGGTCGACGAGGAGGGGAGGAGGCGGGTCGTAGAGGCCGTTGCCTCGCGCCTCAAGATATCCCCCGAGGCGGTCGAGGCCGCGCTCGCCAAGATACACGAGGACGAGCGGGTTATAGTACGGGGGCCCGACATATCCGCCGAGGAGCTGGCCGCGTTGTACAACACGTCGTTGATGCAGACGCTCCTGTTCAGATCTAGGCGCATGGCGGCATACGTCGTCGCCGACGGGGCCCGCGTGAAGGAGCTCGTGAGGGCGCTTAAGGGCCTCGGCTTGATGTACGTCGCCGAGCGCGCCGGGGACGGGATAAGGCTCGATATAGACGGGCCGGTCTCCGCGATCAAGCAGACCGAGCGCTACGGGACCAGGCTCGCCAAGCTCGTACCATACGTCATCTCGGCCGACGACTGGCGTATAGAGGCCGACATAGGCCTATACGGCAAGGTCTATAAATTCGTCGAGGCCAAGTCCAGCGCCCCCAGACTGGCGCATAGGGATATAGAGCCGCCGCAGTTCGACAGCACCGCGGAGGAGGAGTTCTACAGAAACGTCTCCAGGCTGTGCGCGGTGCAGAGGGAGCCGGAGGCTCTGGTGGTGGGCAACAGAGTCTTCATACCGGACTTCAAGATAGGCGATCTCTACGTCGAGATAGTGGGCTTCTGGACCCCCGACTACATAGCCAGAAAGTACGAGAAGCTGGCGGCGGCCAAGATACCGCTACTCGTCCTAGTCGACGAGAGGCTGGCCCTAGCCACTTGGAAGGACCTCCCTCATTACGTCGTCGTCTATAAGGACAGGCCGAGGCTGAGCGACGTGTTTAAGTACATCAAGCCGTACTGCGCCCGGCGCTGAGACCTCCTAAACCTCCCAGTAGCTGGCAGAAAAGCCTCAGTAATACATATGCTCCTATTCTAAATATTATATCAAAATAAATATTATTAAATGTTAGCTTGTCGATGTCGATACTACTTGTGCACTTGTAGTATATACTAGAACCTTTAGACTTATAGTTGGCGCCGCGTTTCCGCAGTAGAAGACATTACAGAAGTATGCAGTAGTGCTAAACGACTCCACCGCCGGAGGGACTCCACCAAGCTTGTTAGGGTCGAGCAGTACGACGCTGATAGGCACGACCTCGTAGCTATAGCCTAGACTAGCGTTGCTAAATGTCCACATCCACGTCATGATGCTTGCCGCAGGATTGCCGGTGGTGCCCCAGCTTATCTGTCCTCGGTATACCGACTCCGTCACCGATACTTGAGCGCCTGGGGGACCGACGGATAGTTGATATATAGTCGGATTTGGGAGAATTGATCCAGGGTTTATAGGAGCTCCATCCCAGTAAACTTGTCCAGGCCATTGATTTGTGTACATATTAACTGTTTCGGTAGCCTCGTACGGCGTAAAGCCGAGGCTCACCAGCACAGGATAAGCCTCTACGTAGTGCTTTATTACATTTACAAACCACCAGTAGGTGGGGTAAGACTGGTAGGTATAGTAGAAGTCTATCTGTAACCACTGTTGGCCGCCAAGATTGCCATACCAATCTGTAAAGTTAGATTGGTACCAACCTACATATCCTACGTAGTTTAAGCCGGTTATTTGTACGGTCACGCTTGTCGCCGACGAGCCAGTCGGCAATGTTACTGTCTGTAGATTCAGTATATCGAAGGCGTATGTGCTCCTGGGCGTTACGATCGTGTGATAGTAGTCTATCCATGTACGCAACACGGCGTATGCCATGCTCTCCAGCGGCATATCTGCGAATATGTCCCAACCCGTGATGTACCTGGTTGAATTACGGCTAGGCAACATGAAGAGCCCTATCGCCGAGGCGTCCGAAGGTAATAGCAACCGTGCTGTCTTGTCTGGACCCACGTCGCCCACGATCAACACCGCCGCGTGTTGGGCTATATAGCTCTCAGCCGCATCCAACAAGGCTTTAGATGCATGAGGACCGGCGACGACAACCGGCTTGCCGCTCTTGAGGAAGCCTAACATTCCACTCGACAGGGCTAGGCTATCTTGGACAACCAATATATCGCAGATCGGATTGGCCTCGCCGATAACATACGATATGTTGATTTCCCTTAGTCCCTTCACAAGCGCTCCGATATAAGATGAGTTGGGGAAACCTATTATACATACGCGGGGCGTGGGGACTCCGCTGGTTTCTGCCTGTTTTAAAGCCCAGTTTGCGGTCGGAGCATTGGCCGGTCGTTGTACTTTAACGGCTATCGCAAAGAACAATACAACAATTAAGGCGACAACCGCTATCCAGATTCTCGTATCCACACTGATCCTTTTCTTCATATTAAAAATAGAATTACGAAAATGGCGAAATCGCTTCACTTGCAATTAAAACACCGCCGTTGCCCGCCGGCTTGCAACGTGGTCGGGCTATCTATTTTGCGAAAGCAGGGGGTTATTGATTAATAATAGTTGCTAGGCCAGCTGTATGGAGAACAAAGCCGTCGAACTGCTGTCCCAAATGGTCAGGATACCGACTATAAACCCGCCCGGGGAGAGGTACAAGGACTTTGTCGATTTCGCCGAGAGGTACTTCAAGGGGCTCGGCATGGACGTCGAGGTGATAGAGGTGCCTAAGCCCGTCGTGGCTAGAGCCTGTCCCGAATGCGTCGACTATCCAAGATATATCCTCCTCGCCAGAATAGGCGAGCCCAAGGTGCACTTCAACGGCCACTACGACGTGGTGCCCCCGGGCCCCGAGCCCGCCTGGACCGTCACCAAGCCCTTTGAGCCCCGCTACGTCAACGGGAGGCTGTACGGGAGGGGCGCCGTGGACATGAAGGGGGGATTGACCGCGATAGCCCTAGCCGCCGAAGTGGCGATAAGGGAGGGGTTGAAGAACTTCGAGGTGTCGTTCGTGCCCGACGAGGAGATAGGCGGCGAGTCGGGGGCCGGCTATCTGGCCGAATCGGGCAAGGTCAAGGCGCCTTGGGTGATCATAGCAGAGGGCTCGGGCGTAGACAACATCTGGATAGGCCATAGAGGCCTCGTCTGGTTCTTGGTAGAGGTCTACGGTAAACAGGTCCACGGCTCGACGCCGTGGCTGGGGCTCAACGCCTTCGAGGGCGCCGTGAAGATAGCTAACAAGATCTTGGAGAGCTATATCCCGAGGCTCTCCGCCAAGCGGAGCAGGTACGAGTTCGAGGATCCCAGAGGCGCCGTGCCCACCCTCACCATGGGGGGCGAGGTGAGGGGATCCGTCAAGGCCAACGTGGTCCCCGGCTACTTCGCCTTCACGCTCGACAGACGCCTAATACCGGAGGAGACCGTCGAGGAGGTCAAGAAGGAGGTGGAGGAGTTCATAAAGAGCGCCGCGGCGGGGCTGGACCACAGGGTCGAGGTGAAGGTGATAAACCAATCCGAGGCCGCGGTGGTGCCGCCGGACCACCCGCTGACGAGGGCGCTCGAGGGGGCCGTGGCGAAGGCGCTTGGGAGGCCTCCGAGGAAGACGGTGTGTATCGGCGGCCTAGACGCCAGGTTCTTCATAAGGCGCGGCATACCCACAGTGACTTACGGGCCCGGGCCCGAGTTCACCGCGCACGCGCCCGACGAGTACGTGGAGATCGGGCAAGTCGTCGACGTGGCCAAGGCCTACGTGGAGCTCCTCAGAGGGCTTAGATGAGGCTTGTCCTCGCCATAGGCGGCGGAGGGGATATCGTAAGCGCAGCTGTCCTGGCAGTTAAGCTGGGGGCTGAGGCCGGGCTGTTGCCCTGGGAGCGCTACGTCGTCGACCCAGAGCCGGGGCCCCTCCTCCGCAAGGATTTCCTCGGCGCCGAGGGCGACAACCCTCTATTCCTCATAGGGCCCGATGCCCGCGCGGTCAGGCGCGGCAGGACAATAACGCCGCAGGGCGCCTGCGTGTCGCCCGTATTAGGGCGGCGGGTATATGCGATCTCGCCCGACGCGCCTCCAAGCCTCGTCGCCGAGGCTCTGGCGTCTAGGTTCGACAAGATAACGGGGGTCGACGTGGGCGGCGACGTGCTTGCCTGCGGTTGCGAGCCCGAGCTACACTCGCCGCTGGCCGACTCGTACTCGCTCGCCGTGTTGAAGAGGGCCGAGGACCTCGGCGTCGATGTGGAGGTCGCCGTCGTGGGCCTCGGCGCCGACGGGGAGCTGAGCAGAGACTATTTGGTCAACCGGGTTTCTACTGTTTTGGCCAACGGCGGCTTTCTGGGATACTACGCCTTAGACCCCTCCGACTCCGGAATCCTCGCCGAGCTCACCTCTAAATGCGTCACCGAGGCTTCCCGGAATATACTAAGGGCCCTTAGAGGCGAGTTCGGCGAGGTCGCCATCAGGGGCGGTTCGAGAAGCGCGTACATCGACGTGTTCACGCCCGTCTTTCTCCGTTTCAAGCCAAGCGCCGTCATCGCGATTAACGAGATAGCGGCCTTGATCTACAAGCACGACTGGAATATATTAAAAGCGGCTCTGGAGTTGAGGATAATGGGGTACACGACAGAGTACGACTTCGAGAAGTACGTGGCCGAGGGCTTGCCGCCCTCCGAGGCCCTCGCCAGAGCCAAGGCCGAGAGGAGCTGTACCTGTAACGGCTCCGGCGCGCGATATGAGAGCCGTTAGGCTTGTTAGGTTCGGCAAGCCTTCTGAGGCGTTGCGGCTGGAGGACCTCGAGGATCCGAGGCCCGGCAAGGGGGAGGTGTTGGTGAAGGTAGAGGCCGCGGGCGTCTGCGGGAGGGATCTCGTCGTGCGGAAGGGGGCCTTTCCACACGTGAGGCTCCCCGTGATACCAGGCCACGAGGGCGTCGGCAAGGTCGTGGACGTGGGGCCGGGCGTCGATAGGGATCTTGTGGGACAGAGGGTGTTTGTGGCCCCCGCCATGTACGACGGGACTTGCGACTATTGCCGGAGAGGCCTCGAGAACCTCTGCAGAAACGCGCAGTATTTGGGCGAGCATAGAGACGGGACGTACTCGGAGTACGTGGTGCTCCCCTCCAACTTCGTCTATCCGTTCCACGGCGTCGATCCCCGCGCCGCGGTGCTGGCCACCGACGTGATACCGACGGCCATAGCCGCGGTCAGAAGGGTAGACGTCGACGGCAGAAAGGTCTTGGTAGTCGGCGGCGGGGGGACCGGGCTCTATCTGGCCCAAGTGGCCAAGCTCAGAGGAGCCGAGGTATACATATCCACTAGGTCGGCCGACAAGGCTAAGGCATACGTCTCTCTCGGCATAGGGATATACCAGGAAGGCATGAAGGACTTCGACGTTGTCTTCGACACGGCAGGCTCGCCCACTATAGAGACCTCCATAAGGCTTGCCAAAAGAAACGGCGTGGTGGTCCTCATAGGAAACGTGACCGGCGAGAGGGCGTACCTCAGCCCAGCCCTCATAATATTGAGGCAGATAGCCGTCTTGGGCCACATGGCCTACAAGCCGTGGGACGTCTACGAGGGCTTGGATCTCCTGAGGCGAGGCTTGATCGCCCCGGTATACACCGAGTACAAGCTCTCCGAGGCCGTGAAGGCGCACGAGGACATGGAGGCGGGTAGAGTGCTAGGGAGAGCCGTCTTGACCCCGTGATAGCAGTAGCCATATCCAGAGATCCCGTCGCCAAGGGCGTGGCGAGGGAGCTCGGGCTGGCCGGATCTCCCGGCGCCTCCTACCTATCGACGGCGAGGTTGGGGGACTTGCTCGTGTTGTTCTACGACGGGGATTCCGTCGAGCCGCCTCCCGAAGACGAGCTGAGGAGGCTGGGCGTGTCGCATCTGGTGGTGCCGTCTCGCCACGAGATGGCGAGGCCGAGGCCTATGCTGACCGCCCACACGCCGGGCGTCGCCCCGTCGCTCTCGGTGGCGCACGCCTCGCTCAAGTCCTGGCTCTTCAGGAGGATCTGTTCGGAAAAGCCGGAGGGCTTCGACTGCGCTCTGGAGGCCACGCACCACGCGCCCAACACAGAGGAGATAAGCGTGACCTTTATAGAGGTAGGGAGCACCGAGAGGGAATGGGGAGATCCAAGGGCCTTGAGGGCCCTGGCGTCTGCACTCGGAGAGCTCCCACAGTTCGGCGATAGGGCCGAGGCCCAGCCCGTCATGTCGGTGGGCGATCTCCACTACTCCCTCCTCACCTCCGAGGTCCTAAACGGCGCGATGGACGTCGGCCATATAATACACAAGGACGTGGCGACGGCCGATCTGGCGCTGAGGGCCCTCGCCAAACACGTAGTAGCGCCTAAGAAAGTCGTGATCTACAGGAAAAGCCTCAAGGGACCTATCAGGAGAGATGTCATCGACGTGTTGAGGCGCCGCGTGGAGCTAGATGTCAGGTAACCGCGGTACGCATACCGCCTAAAATAGTGAATGGTTATAAATTTCAACTGAAGTAACATCCTATGGACGAGGCGTTGCGGGCCAAGCTCGATGCTCTTGTAAGGAGCGCGGCTACCCCCGTCATCGACAAGCTGAACAAGAACAAGAAGGTAAGCGCCGACGAGCTCCTCATAGCCTCTCTCTATCTGATCTCAGCCAAGCTCGACGACATCAGGAACTCCCTGGATGAGCTGGCCAGAGGCATCCAGAGGCTCAACGAGTTGCCCCCAGTCATCAAACAGAACCACCTAGACGTAATGGCTAGGCTGGGGGAGGTGCTCGAGGAGTTAAAGAAGATGCAGACGTTCGGGATCGAGGAGACTTAAATATAGGGCCGTTTTAGCGCGTGGACATAATAGAGAGGTACCGGAGGGAGGTCGAGACGGCTAGGACAATAATCGCGAGCCGCCGTTTTAGAGTGGTGGTCCACAACGGCACAGCGCATGCAGACGACACCATAGCGGCGGCGTTGTTGTACAGAGCTGGTGCGGAGGAGGTCTACAGACTGGGCCAGGCCGACGAACTGTTAGAGATAGCCCGCGGGGGGATGCCGGTCATATACGCAGATGTAGGCTATAGGCACTACGACCAGCTCAAGTCCGCCGGCGCTGTCGCCGTGCTTGACCACCATGCCCCAAACGGCGAGCCGGAGTACGTCGAGCTCCCGTCGTCCCTTATGCAGACCGTCGAGGCCTTGGGGATGAGGCCTAGGCCCCGCGTATCCATGTTGTTTACGGCGGCCGATTTGGTGGATAGGTTCGGCGCCATAGCGGCCAAGAAGTGGCTTGGGATCTACGGCGCGTCTCTCAACCAAGGGCTATCCGCCTACTTCGGGATGACGTCAAGGGGGAAATACGACGACGTCAAGTTCCTCGAGCTGGTGGCCGAGGCCGCAGTCGCCGACTTCGACGTGGAGGACTTCTCCGACTATTCCAAAGCCTACTCCATAGCGCAGTCCATAGACGTAGACGCCGAGAGGTTCCCGAGGACTCTGGCCCAGCTGAGGCTCATGAGACAGGCGGCCAACGACGTGGTCTCGACCTCGTTGAGCCAAGAGGCCCAAAAGGTGGGTTTCGGCGTCGACTTCGCCGCGCACGCCGTGCTGGCCGTGCCCCAGCTCGCCGAGTATGTCGCCAAGGGCTTGGCCAAATACTTCGACGACAGTATAAGAGCCATAAGGACCGTCGAGGGCAGGCGCTATGCCGTAGTCGAGGGCGGCATAAGGGCCGTGGCGGTCGACGACAACGTCCCGCCGACAGCTCTCTGGAACGCGTTGCTGGACCTCTCTCTGTTGAGGGAGGACGAGCCGGTCATAGTCGTGGTCAAGGACGTCAGAAATCCGGGCGCCTACTCCCTCTGGAGGCCCGACAGACATAAGGACAGGATAGACTTCAGGAAGCTGTCAGGAGACGCGGTGATCTTCAAACACCAATCCGGCTTCATGGCCGTCGTGAAGGCCGAGAACGCCGAGGAGGCCGCCAGATATGCCCTCAAACAGCTCGGCGTTTAGGCCAACCCAGGATTGGCTGGCCGAGGTCTGCAGAAGCATATCTGCAGAAAAAGCCCCGCCGGAGCTCTCCATAGTGGCGACCGAGGTGCCTTGGGAACCCAGCGGCCACATAACTCTCTACTTCAGGTTCGAGGACGGGCGTTGTATAGAGGCGAGACTGCTCCAGGGGAAGATAATCTCTAGGTACACGCTCTCGGCTAGGTACGAAGACCTCCTAGGGATAATGGAAGGCAGACTGTCGCCCTTTGCGGCCGTGCCTCTGGGCAAACTGAAGATTGAAAAAGGCACGTTAGGCGAGCTCGCCGATTATATGCCGCTTGCCCTTGAGATAGTCGAGGCGGCGCGCGGTTCGGCCAAGAAATTCTCGCATTCAAGCTAAAAGGGCTAGGTCACTGAGGCGGTGAAAGGAAACGTAGCGCCTGTCGAGAGCACCAGGTATCCTTGTGCCGTTGTGCCGGGCACTCCGGAGAAGCCCTTACAGCTGTAGGTCAGAGTTGCCGCGCCGCCGGTGCTCACGGATACTTTAGTACCGCTGATGCTCGCAGGACCTGTGGCCGACGTAGGGGTGCAGGGCGTGTTGCCGATATAGACCCCTATTATGACCGCAACAGACGCCGGACCTGTATTGGAGAGCACCAGCTGTAGGTTGCCCGAGGGGTCTATCGTCGCCTGCGATATGAGTATCTTGCTGCCGGACTGGACCGACGCTATAAACGTCGTGTACATGTACCAGCCGACCGCGACTGCTATGACCACGATGATGCCTAAAAGAATCGCCTGCTCTATAGAGATCTCGCCTACCATATACCTCCTTAGCTCCCCTATATTTAAACACTCCGCCGACGATTTGTCTTCTCTAGACTTATTTAGTTTTCTTGCTTAGGTAACTCGACTTTATATAATGTATAATTTCTGGTATATTTATCTTCATAGGACATACCTCTCTGCAGTTGCCGGCATGGGCGCACTTAACGGCGGAGGGGCCGGCGGCTTCTATCCCGCGGGTTACCGCCAGCCACATGACGCCTACAGGTCCCACGTACGGCGGGTCGCCGAATTCGCGGCCCACCGCCCTATAGACGGGGCACACGAAGCCGCACCGGACGCATCTTATGCACAACAACGCCTCTCTCATAACGGGATCCTTCGCGGCCGCCCTCCTGCCGTTGTCCACTAGGACCAAGTGGAATTCTCTAGGCCCCTGCGCAGGCCTCACGCGCACCAGCTCTATATCGCCGGTGGACGAGGGGCCTGCCGACACCTCGAGATATGTAGGCGGAAACAGCCCGTGGTATGCGGCCTGCACGATCGCCTGGCTAACCGCGTCGACCAGCGTCGGCACTATCTTCTCGACGCCCGCCACCACTATGTGGACGGGGGGCATCACAGTCGCTTTACGTATGTTGCCTTCATTTTCCACATTCACGACGGCCCCGGTATCTGCGGCGATCGCGTTGGCCCCGGTTATCCCCACGTCGGCCTTGGCGAACTTAGCCCTAAGGAAGTCCCCGGCGGCTGTGGCCAGCTTCGACGGGTCGTCGCCTACGTCTAGGCCCAGCCGCTCTCTGAACAGCTTGGCCACGTCACCTCTGCTGAGGTGTAGCGCAGGCGTGATCATGTTAGAGGGCTTATCGTCGCCGATCTGCACGATGAACTCGCCTAGGTCGGTCTCCCATACCTCGTTGCCCATCTCGGCCAGATATTCCCTGAGCCCGACCTCGAGCGCCGTGTTGGATTTCCCAAACACCACCACCTTGCCTCTGCCCACTATCTTGCCCACTATCTCTCTGGCGTCTTCGGCGGTATCCGCGAGGTAGGCCCTCCCCCCTATGCTCTCGACGGCCTTCTTGGTGGCCTCTATGTAGTAGTCCAGATTGTTCAGCACCTCTAGGCGGGCCTCTCTGACCCTCTCGGCTAACTGCCTTAGATATCCGTGCGTCTTGAGCGCGTCGTCTACGCGCGCCAGGGCCCCCTCGGCGGCTCTCCGGAACAGCTCCTGCCACTTCTCCGTCATAATATCTTGCCGGGGTTCAATATCCCCTTGGGGTCGAACACCGACTTGAGCGCCTTCATGTACTCTATCGCCGTGGGCGTCAGCTCCATCTTCAACAGATCCCGTTTCAAGGTGCCTATGCCGTGCTCCGCCGAGACGCTACCCCCCAGGCCTATCGCTATCTTCCCTATCCCCTCGATGAAGGCCCTTACCCGCCTGGCGCCCTCTAGATCCCCTTTCCTGAACCACGTAGTGGGGTGCAGGTTGCCGTCGCCTACGTGCCCTCCCAGCGAGAGCGGGATCTCCATCCTATTCGCGAGCTCGACCACGCGTCGGACGGCCTCGGGTAGCTTCGAGACGGGCACGACTATATCCTCTATTATCAACAGCCCCTCGCTACCCAACTGCCTCTGCATCAACGCCACCTGTGCGCTGAACAGTTTGCGGCGGGGCTCCAGCAACTCCATCGAGCGGTCTAGGCCAACGGCCTCCTCAGCCACGGCGCCTCTGACGATCCCCTTAAGCCTACCCAACATGTCCCTCTCGGCGCCTCTATTGACGTCCACCCCCAAGAAAAGGGTATACCTCTCCTCGAGGCCCACCTCCTTCGACTCGGCCGGGCCTAGGAACTCGGCGAATAGAGGCCATATCCTCGCCGACCTAACCCGCACCACGTCCTCGACCAAAGTCTCAAGGCTGTCATAATAGGCCAGGACGGCCGCCGCGGACTCAGGCATAGGGGCTATCCTCAGGACGGCCTCGGTGACGAGGCCCAACGTGCCCTCGCTACCCACGAAGAGCCTGACTAGGTCGTAGCCGTTTCTGCACTTAAGCGTCCTGCAACCCATCTCCAGGAGATCGCCCCTGCCCGTGACGGCCCTCAGCCCGAGCACCCAATCCCTCATCGTGCCGTACTTGGCGCCGCGCATCCCGCCGGCGCCGTTGGCTATCGCGCCGCCTACCGTGGCCGACCTCACCGAGCCTGGATCTACGGGGAAGAACACGCCGTACCTAGACAGCTCCACGTTCAGCTCCTCCAGCCTCAAGCCGGGCTGGACGACTGCGTAGGAGTCCGTGGGGTCCACCTCGACGATTTTATTCATGCGCTCGAAGCTGACCACGATGCCCGGCCTAGTCACCACGGTGTTGCCGGAGAGGCTCGTGGCCGAGCCTTGGGAAAATATAGGCGTCTCGGTCTCGTAGGCCCATCTGACCAGCCACAGAACCTCCTCCTCGGAGGTGGGGAAGACCACCCCTAGAGGCTTCGCCGAGGCCTCCTCGAACGAGGCCTCGCGGGAGTAGAGAGAAAGGAAGGCCGGATCGTCTACGAACCTATCGCCGAATTTCCTCTTAAGATCCCTCATTGGAAAAAATAGGGCTCTAATTAATAGCTTCTCGGCCTTATGAGCGCTCCGGCTATCGTAAGCAGGGCGCTGGCCAGAGCGACCAGGGAGCCGTATATCGCTATGGAAACTACAGACGCCGGAGCCTCCATTATGAGGAGCAGGGCCGCGAGGGAGCCCAGAGGGCCTAGCAACGCGTTTATGTTCCAGCCCAGCGACACCGCCGTCCATCTGACCTCGGTCGGGAACAGCTCGACGAAGTAAAGGGTCTGAGGCGCCGCGGCGAGGCCGAAGAATAGGCCCATCGCAAAGGAGGCGTAAACCGCGTAGCTATTTAGGGAGAAGGCGAGGTATGCCGCGAGAGGCGCCACTACGAGGAGGCCGAGGGAGGGAGGAATGAAGGCGCGCCTCACTCCCACCGCCGATATCAGGAAACCGCTCAGCAACTCGCCTACGACAGCGCCGAGGCCGCCGTACATGGTGAGCTCCAGCGAGAAGCTGTACGCAAGGTCTTTACTTAGGCCGAGCTTAGGCGCCACTATATTCGGCATTATATATGTCCAATAACCAGATCCTCCATAGTAATATAATGTAAGTCCTAGATTTATTAATATTAATATAACAAAATTAATCCAGTAGCTCCATATTTTAGCTATAGGCGCTTTGACTATCTTGCCTCTGCGCGCCGCCTCCAGCCACTCGCGCGACTCCGACCCGAAGACCCTTATGGCCAAGGCTATGAGCGCGGGCACCACGCCAACTATGTACAAGACCCTCCACCCGACCGCCGTGAAGCCCTCGGTGCCGAAGAAGCTCTTGGCCCACAACGTCATGGCCGACGTGAGGAAGACCGCCCAAGAGAGGCCGGAGTACATAACGCCGTTGACGTACGGCCGCATGTTCTTCGGCGTCAGCTCGAGGGCCCAAGTGGCGCCGCCGCCGGCCTCGCCGCCTATACCGAGCCCCTGCACGGTCCTCAGCAGATATAGGGCTATGGGGGCCGCTATGCCGATGTCTTGGTACGTCGGGAGAAGGCCTATGGCGAGCCCGGCCACTCCCACAGCAAGCGCGTCGAGCACAGTCGACGTCCTCCTGCCGTACCTATCGCCTATATGGCCGAAGATAACCGCGCCTAGAGGCCTCGCCAGATAGGTAATGGCGAAGGCGCCCCAAGTGGTCACGGCAGCCAGCAACTGGGTCTTCTCGGGAAAGAACAGCTTCTGGAAAACCGTAGCAAGGCTCGAGAACAGTATTATGTCGTAGTATTCAAGACCCCAGATCAACATAGTCGAGACTGCCGCCGACCAGTACCGCCTAGGGCTTACCTCGGCCATCGGCAAAGGCCCCGCACGTATTTTAATATTTCGCGCACGGGGGATCTGCCGAGGCGGCCACGCTTAAAAATGCCAGCAACGATGCGTGACATGAGCTTGTCGGGCAAGGTCGCGTTGGTTACGGGCGCCTCGAGGGGCATCGGCGCCGCCATAGCCAGAGAGCTCCGCTCGCGGGGGGCGCGCGTGGCTATAAACTACAACTCCTCCAGAGAGGCCGCTGAGGCGTTGAGGAGGGAGCTGGGCGAAGGCGCCGAGATCTTCAAGGCCGACGTCTCGAAGAGGCAAGAGGTCAAAAAGATGGTGGAGGACGTAGCGCGCACCTTCGGCGGGCTGGATATAGTCGTAAACAACGCCGGCGTCATGGAGCTGATGCCGTTCGAGCAACTCGACGAGGAGCGCTTCGACAGGATGTGGTATATCAACGTTAAGGGGCCTATATACGTCACGTTGGAGGCGTTGCCCTACCTGAAGAGGAGCAGAGGCGTGGTGATAAACATAGCGTCGATAGCCGGCCTCGGCACGGCCTTGACGAACACCACGTACTACGCGGTGACTAAGGCCGCTGTGATTATGCTGACTAGAAGGCTCGCGTTCGACCTCGCCCCATACGGCATCAGGGTCAACGCGGTGGCGCCCAGCTGGATAGAGACGGACCTAACCACAAGGGGCAGAACCCGCGAGGAGGTGGAGAGGGCCAAGTCCGATATAGTCAACAGAACGGCCCTACGCTCCGTGGCGACCCCAAGCGATATAGCCAAGGCCGTGGCCTTCCTCGCGTCCGACGAGGCTAGGTTCATCACAGGACAAGTGCTGGTCGTCGACGGCGGGAGGATCGACTACTTGACGCACAGCGTATGAGGAAATGGGCGTGGGCGCTCGTCGCGCTCGCCATTGCGCTGATCGCGATATCGCTCGCCGCCCCGCACAACGCGGCCCGATCCGACGATCCGTTTTCTAGAACCGTCGTCGTTCTTCTAGACGGGACGCCCTACACCGTATATCTGGCGGACACCCCGGCTAAATGGACTAGAGGCTACATGAACTCGACGTCGTACGACCCCAGAGGAGTCGGCGCGGTGGGCATGTTGTTCCTCTTCGGCAAGAACTCGACTTGGTGTTTCTGGATGCACGACACGTACATACCGTTGAGGATAGTCTGGATAGAGGGCATAAAGGTCACGGGACAGGTAGTGGCACAGCCCCTCAACGACACGCCTATCTGCGGCTACGGCGACAAGGCGCTGGAGCTGAACCCCGAAATCCCGCCGCCAGAAACGGTCGTAGTTAAGTGATCAGACCAGCTCCTCCAAGCTGTGGTATCTGCCGCAGTACTCGCACGCGAACGTCGGAGGCTCTTCCTTCACCAAGACGAAGGACGTCACTACGTGCTCTCTGTGTTGGTTGGTTATACAGTTTGGGTTCCTGCACTTGAACTTGCCCCTAATGACGTGGGGCGGCCTCACCTTGTACTTCTTCACCACCTCGTAGTTCTTTATTATATTTATAGTAGCAGTGGGGGCAACCGCCGAGATCACGTCTACCTCGTCCGGCGTCAGCTCCCTGCCCTCTATCTTGACTATGTCTTTCCTGCCCAATTTCTTCGACTCCACGTTCATAACCAAGGCTACTCTGATCCCCTCACGCCCAGTTATGCCGAGTATCCTCAACACGGCGAGGGCACGGCCGGCCGGTATATGGTCGATAACCGTCCCGTTCTCGATCTTGCTGACGATCAGCTCAGTGGACGGCATTGTCGATATATACAGCCCTATTTAAAAGAGGTTTGCGGCTGTTGTCACTGCGGCACGACACCTATGCCTCCGGCCGTCTCCTAGAGGGAGTTCCCGCACGGCGATCTTAGCCCAGCCCACTCGGACACTCTGGCCGGGTTCTCCAGCAGATACCTGCCCACTATCTCGAAATCGGCGCCGGCCCTTATGGCGTCCCCAGGCCTGCCGCCCTGGGCGCCTATGCCGGGCGAGACTATCCTAGTTGAGCAACCAAGCGAGGACCTGATCGCCGAGATCGCCCGGGGCTCGTTGCCCGGCGCCACGACTCCCCGAAAGCCGACGACCTCGCCCAACAGCTCCTTCCACAGCCTGTCGTACTGCGAGCCGACGGTCATCTTAACCAGCACGTAGAGCCTCTCGTCCCTCTCCAGGCTGGGCAACAGGAATCCGTGGGCTATGGCGCAACACGCGCCGGCGGACGACAGTTTGTCCACGACGCGCTTGACTATGTGGGGGACGTCGGCCAGCTTGAGGTCGACCACGACGGGGCCCAGCCGCGAGATGGCCCTCACCGCCTCGAGGCCGGCTTCGAGGACTAAATCCCAGCCCACCTTATAGCCGGCCACATCGTCCCGCAACGCCCTGGCAATCTCCAACGCTGTCTTTAGATCCGTATCGAGCGCTACCACTACGGGATACATGCCGAGAGGACAATATTTAATTTAATTGCCTTATGGTGAGTGTCCTGGCGAGGGAGGGACGTAATATCTATGCGGGACTTCTCCAGGAGGGATCTGGAGGTCCTCTTCGAGAAGGCGAGGGAGATGGAGCGATATGCCAGATCGGGCCTCGACGTGCTTAGGGGGAAAATCATGGCTGTGGCTTTCTTCGAGCCCTCTACGCGGACCCGCCTCAGCTTCGAGACGGCCATGAAGAGGCTCGGCGGGGATGTCATCGGCTTCTCGAGCGCCGAGGGGACCAGCGTCGAGAAGGGCGAGACGTTTTCGGACACCATCAGGATGCTCGACGCCTACGCCGACGTGATCGTGGTGAGACACAAGCTTGAGGGCGCCGCTAAGCTTGCGGCCGAGATAGCGCAGTCGCCGGTCATAAACGCCGGCGACGGCTCGTTCAACCACCCCACACAGGCCATGTTGGACCTATACACGATCTGGCGGGAGAAAGGCAGGGTGGACGGGTTGAGGATAGGCGTGATGGGCGACTTGAAGTACGCGAGGACCGTCAACTCGTTGCTGGAGGGACTCGCGTTGTTCGACGTCGAGGTGGCCTTGATATCGCCCGAGTTCTTGAGGCCGCGCCAGGAGACTCTGGACTATATACAGTCCAGAGGCCTCCGCTACGAGTTCTACTCGCGGCTCGAGGAGGCGTTGGGGGAGCTCGACGTTCTCTACGTCGTCAGGATACAGAAGGAGAGGTTCTTGGACCCCCTAGAGTACGAGAGGGTTAGGGGCAGCTATAGGCTTACTGCGGAGTCCTTAAGGGGGGCTAAGGACGGCCTAATAGTGCTCCACCCGTTGCCCAGAGTAGACGAGCTGGATCCCTCCGTGGATGGGACGAGACACGCGGCCTATTTCAGGCAGGCCGCGTACGGCGTCCCGCTGAGGATGGCGCTCCTCAGCTTGATCTTGTCCTGAAATACCGCTTGTAGATGTACCCGGCGACCCAACGGCCCTTCTTAGTTAGGCTGTAGTATATGCCGGAGCCTTTACGCTCTGGATTCCTCTGCTTAACCTTGAGCCACGGCTTTATCGACGACGTCACGCGCCCCTTAAGACTACCCCTGTACCTCTCCAGGAGGCCTAGCTCCTCAAGCCTTCTACATGCCGCCTCGACCTCGTCCTCGGGAACCACGGGCGCCCAGCCGGCCGCGCCGAGGAGCCTACGCGCCATCAGCCAAGGCGTGTCGGGCCCGTACGCGTAGATGTGGGCCAGTATCTTCCTCTCGAGCTCCCCGAGCCCCTCCGCTATCCTCTCGGCCTCCGCCTCGTCCACGTCGACTGATGCGGAGGCGCTTTAAGGCTTAACCTCCACGGCTCTGTAAACCCTCCCCCTTCTGACGATCAATATGGGCACCTCGCAGTTGAGCTCTAACGCCCTCCGCAGGGCGTCGTAATCTCTGGTAAGCACGGCGCAGTTATCCCTACACGCCAGCTCCACGGCCGCCTCCTCGGCAGGTCTGTGTTCCGAGAGGACGCAGTCGAGCCCGTACTTGGCGCAGAGCTCCAGATACCGCCTGGCTAAGGGGAGCTGGGTCTCGCTCCAGGCGTCCAGCACGAGGACAGCCGGCAGGCCGGCCTCGGCGAACCCTCTGAACAGCTCCTCCTCGTCCTTAAGCGAGGCGGCTATCGAGAAGACGTCCACCGCCAAGCAACGGTACCGCTCCAACGCGTCAGGCACAAGCCTAACCCGTAACGACCCCCACCTCTTCTTAACTCTCACGACTGTCCAGACGGAGGTCAAAAAATTTATAGGCCTAGCTCACGGCGGTCGTGAAGGCGGCTGTAGTAGGAGGCGGCATAGCTGGGGTCTTCACGGCGTATTTCCTACGCGAGGCGGGAATCGACGTAGTGGGCTTCGGCGGCGAGCTGAGGTATCCGCTGACGTCGTTGGTCTTGACATTGTCGATGCCTGATCCGCGCGACGTGGAGATGGCCGTGGAGAGCTTGGAGATTTACAGGAAGATGGCCGCAATCGAGCCGGTGACCTCTGTGGACATCATGCCGACATACGCTGACTTAAGCAGCTTGAGAAGGGCCGGCGTCAAGTACCAAGTCCTGGACAGGTTTAGGGGGCTCAGGCTGGCGAGGGACGAGATGGTCGTGGTGACCACCGACTATCTGATACCTATACGCAAGATCGTCGCCTCGCTGAGGCGGAGGCTTGGGTTCTCCGACAAGAGGGCCGCGCTGGGCGCCAAAGGGAGGAGAGTTTACCTCGTCGTGGACGGGAGGCACGTGGACGCCGATGCGGTGATCCTGGCCGCCGGAGCCGACAACAGAGAGCTGGCCCTACGTATCGGCGTCGATCTGCCGTTTAGGCCATACTCGTGTTACGCCGCGGCGTTCCTAGTGCCGGGGTGGTTAAGAGGCTTGAGCATCGGCGACTACGTGCTTTCGTGGTACGGGAGGCCGGGCCCGTGGCCGCTCTACATAGCCGGAGACGGTTGCGGCAAGGCCTATTCAGATCCGCCGAGAGGCTACGCGTCTAAGATAGCGAGGCTTATAGCCAGGAGGGCTGGCTGGGCTCTGCCTCTCTACGCCAAGTCGGGCGTCTGCGAGGGGTCGCCGACAGGCGGCCCGCTGGCGGGCAAAGTGGGGAGGTTCGACAATCTATACGTCATCGGAGGCCTCGACGGGTACGGCAGCATGGTGGGGCCGGCTGTGGCCAGGAGATTGGCCGAGCTGGTGGTCAAGGGGAGAGCCGAGGATTTGCCGGATCTGCCCGACGCGTTCGACTTCGATCCCTGCGTCGAACGACACGACTGGAGCTTCAGCCTACGACGATCGTGAAGTTGTCGAGCGATCCGTTCAGCCTTTGGATAAGCCCTGTACAGGTGTTGTAAATTCCGGTAGAGTTTATCGCGAGTTGGCAAGGCGGCGTTATCGTAACTGTCACGGAGCCGCCTTGGCCGTACACGGCCACCTTTATCGGGGTCTGGGGAGCCGAGGGCCTAGATGCGGTAAGCGCCGCCGCCAGCCCTATCACTAGCCCCAGTATCAACATGGAGATGGCCAGCAGAGTTGTTGAGAGGGGCTCCTCCATGGTCTTGAGAACTGTGCCATTTAAATAAAGGTTTCACAATTGCCGATGGGGAGAAACCGGACGGGCGACCGATGAGCTGCTAACGACGGACCGACTCCGATAGCGAGAGCAGATACAGCAATTTATCGCCGGCTCTGAACCCGCCCGCTATAGGCTCCAGTAGACCCCACTTGATCAGGTATCCCAATTGGCCCGGCCCTATGCCTAGGTCGAGTATTGTCCTGTGCGCAAGGAAGCCCAGCTCAGCGATCTCTCCTAGGCTGTCTTGCCGCATGCCGAGGACTTCGGCCACTCTCTCCGCGGCTCTCCAGTATTCAACCTCTTTCCACTGACCGCCGCCCTGAGGCTTCTTGATTATCGGCGTAAACTCCTCGCCGCCTGGGCCCACGTTGCCCTTGAACGCGCCCACTAGACGGCGCCTTATGTAGCCCGGCACCGACTCGGTCAAGTACACCTCGCCTGGCGCCTCGACGGGCCTAGGGACGATCACTTGTAGATCAACGCCTAGACGCGCGGCGAGGTCCATCACCTCGGCGAGCCCCGACAGATCCCAGCGGAAATCCACCGCGGCTGAGGCGGGCGCGTTGCTCAGCGTAGCTATAGCGGCCAACGCGGGCGTTGGGTAGGCCGATACGCAACCGGCCGCAACTCCCCTGTACGGCAGTAGGAACGCTAGGTGGGATTTCTCAAGAGGCAGTTGGCCGAGGAGCAAGACCGGATCCATATCGTCCAGGCCTAGGACTCTCTGGTCTACTAAATACTGCGCGACATCGCCGCCGTAGGCGGCACGGAGAGCCCTCGCGAAGAGCTCCAGGGAGGGCGAGGAGAGTCTTAGAGGCGGCGGCTGTCCCCCGCACAGAGGCGACACGATCACCTCGGTGTCTTTAACCAGCACTATGTCGGCGCTCCTGTCGATAACTATAGCCGCCACGATTTAAATAGCGCCTTTATTATAGCTTATGAGCTTGGCCGGTATCCGCTTCGACTACATACACGCCGAGAGGGTCGCCTCGCCGCCGCCCAACACGCCCCTTCAGCTACAGATGAACTACCAGATAGAGGCCGATAGGGCGGTGAGGAGGGGCAACGTCTTGGAGTTGCCGTTCGCCCTCGCGCTCACTACCAACCCCAGCGCGGTCACGCTGACCATACGCGGCGTCGCCGTAATACAGGGAGAGGTCGACCCCGGGAACCTCCCTCCGCACATCGCGATTCCTCTGATGCAGATGGCCATGTTCGAGGCCTCGCTGATATTAAGGGAGCTGGGAATGCCGCCTCCGATCTATATCCAACAGGGGGGCGGCCCCCAACAGCAACAACAAACACGCTACTTCTAAATACATCTATACTGCCTCTATATATAGTGAACCTTATTAGCTTCTATTCACATTTCTAGAATGCTCGTGGTGGTGGCCCTTGGGGGAAACGCGTTTGTGAGACCGGGGATGCCCATGGATCAGGAAGAGCACATAAGAAATATCAGGATAGCCGCACAGGTCGTCGCCAAGATAGCGGAGGAGGACGGCGTGCGCGTCGTCGTCACCCACGGCAACGGCCCCCAGGTCGGCTTTTTCGACGAGCTTCAACTCCTGGCAGAACGACGATATTTCAAGCTCGACGCGTTGGTCGCCGCCACCCAGGGCCTTCTGGGGTATTTGTTGGCTGAGTCCATAGACGAGATCTTGGGCCCCGGCAAGGCCGTCGCCGTTGTCACGAGGACCTTAGTGGACGAGGAGGACCAAGCCTTCAAGAACCCCACGAAGTTCATAGGCCCTGCATATCCCAGAGAGGTCGCGGAGAGGCTTGCAACAAAATACGGGTGGTCCATAAGAGAGGACGTGAGGCGGGGCTGGAGGCGCGTCGTGCCCTCGCCGGAGCCCGTAGCCGTCGTGGAGGCTGAGGCCATAAGGGCGCTTCTGGATAGAGGCCATATCGTGATCGCGTCGGGGGGAGGGGGCGTGCCTGTCTCTAAGCGCGGCGGAGTCGAGGCGGTGGTCGACAAAGATCTCGCAAGCCAAGTTCTGGCAAACGCCCTGGGCGCCGAGGCCTTCGTCATACTTACCGACATAGACGGCGTATACGTCGACTTCAATACGCCCCGTCGGCGAAAGCTCGACAAGGTGAGCGCGGCTGAGCTGGAGAGGCTATATCGCGAGGGCCAATTCCCGGAGGGGTCTATGGGGCCTAAGGTACTCGCCGCGTTGAGGTTTTTGAGGAGTGGGGGTAAGTGGGCGGCGATAGGCGCGCTTGAGGACGGCTATCAAGTGTTCAGGAGGCAGAAGGGGACTGTAATCCTTCCCTAATTCTGCCGAGCTCAACCTCGAGCTCGACGCGTCTACGCATGTCGCGTATCTTGACGACGCCTTTCTCCAGCTCCTTCTTACCTATTATCACGAAGTGCCTCACGCCGGTCTTCGCCGCGTGCTCCAGCGCCTCCCTCAACGTAAGCTCTCCTAGGTCTATAGCGACGGAGGCCCCCTTGTTCCTTAGGGCCTCCGCCACCTCAGCGGCTACCTTGAACGCGTCCTCGGTCATGGGGTATATGTAGTAGTCGAGCGGATATTCGGCTTGAGCTATGCCGGCCGCCTCCATCAGCCGCTCCACGCCTATGGCAAAGCCCAGCGCCGGGGTCCTAATACCGCTGTATAGCTCTATTAAGTTGTCGTAGCGGCCGCCTCCGCCCACCGCAAGTCTGTATTCGCCGGCGTAGGCCTCGAAGACCATGCCCGTGTAGTAGTCCAGCCCCCGGACTATGGAGAGATCCACGACGAGCTTGTCCAGCACCCCATAGGCGTCTAGGGCTTTCACGACGCGGCTGTACCTCTCGCCGAGGCTCTTGTCGTACTTCGAGAAGAGGTCGGGAGCTTCCGAGCCCGGCCTCTGCTCCGAGATTAGAGCCATGAGGGCCTCGGCCGCGCCTCCGCCCAGCCCGGCCCTCCTCAGCATTTCCAAGATCTCGTCGTCCGGCACCTTGCCTCTTTTATCCAGTATCCTGAGCACCTCCTCGCGGGATCCCTCGACACCTAGCGATGCAAGCACCTTGTCCATCGCCGCGCGGTCGCTGAGCCTTATCACGTAGTCCCTCACGCCAACCGCCTCTATGGACTTGGCCATCAGCGCCAACACCTCAGCATCAGCCCTGGGGCTGTCCGAGCCCACTAACTCAACTCCGAACTGATAAAACTCCCTATAGCGCCCGTGTTGCGGCTCGTCGTAGCGCCACACCTTAGTGAAGTAGTACCACCTGACGGGCTTAGGCTCATCGAGCTTGTACGACAAGACGCGGGCTACCGGCACCGTCATGTCGAAGCGCAGGCCGAGCTCCCGGCCGGCCTTATCCCTAAAGTAGTATATCTCGTCCACTATCTCGCGGCCGGCTTTCCTGGCCAGGACCTCGAAGTGCTCCACGGCGGGCGTCTCGACGCGTCTGTAGCCGAAGGCCTCGGCGATTCTTGATAGGCTGTCTTCTACCCTCCTCAACGCGTAGAACTGCTCGGGGGTTATATCGCGCATCCCGCGCACAGGCCTCCTTAACTGGTCCTCTAGGCCGGGCATTACAGGACGGATCTCGTCACCTTCTCTACGTTTATGTTTATGCCGTTCTGTTTCAAGTAGGCGAGGACTCTCGGCATAAGTTTATTGCTCATGCCTATCATCTCCGGCGGCGTAACGCCGGGATCCAGATCCTTGACGACCGCGATCAACGAGGCGGCGGTGAGGCCGGTTGCCCTCTGCATGGCGGACCACTCGCCGGAAGGCTCGACAACCACCTCGTAGGTTATCCTCTCATCTGGGCTCTCGCCGGCCACCTTCATGTAGACCACGTCGGGCACTTGGAACTTCAGACGGCCCAAAAGCGCGGCCAGCACTTGCTTAGGCCTCACGCCCTCAACTACGTCGTCAGACATCAGCCCGAGATCTCTCAACAGCCTTATCCGCTCCACGTGGCCCGGCCATCTCAGGGTCTTCTCGAACATGTTGGGGATCTTGGCAGTTCTCAGTAAGGTCCTCAAGCCGTCTGTGTAGAACGCCTCCATCTCGCCTAGCGGCGTATCCACCAGCTCTACGTCCGACAACGGATCCACCGACTCGATCCTCCCCCCGCGTATTATCCGCGCAGGCCTCGTGTACTCCTCTATTAGGTCGTAGGGGCTCCAGGTTATCGAGTAGCCCAGAGGACCCACCGGAGTCTTCGGAACGCCTCCCACGTATATCCTGATCTGCTCCAGCCGGGGGATCTCCGACATCAGGCGGCCGACCAACATATTGGAGAGGCCGGGAGCCACGCCGGCGTCCGGGATATAACGGGCGCCCGATCCCTTAGCCACCTCGTGCAAAGACAGCGGATCCTCCGGCATGTAGGACACGTCTATGAGATCCACGCCGCGCTCTAGGACGTACTTGGCTACTTTGTACGCGACAGGGCCCGGCAGAGCGCCTATGGCCAGATCAACAGACTTAACCTCCAGCGACTCCACGTCGCTCTTTACGATCCCGGGACAGTCGCCGCCCTTCACGTCCACCGTGACCACCTCATGGCCCCTATCATGTAGGTGGCGGGAGACGAATCTGCCTATGTTGCCGCAACCCAGCACTAAAATCTTCATCGAAGGCGGTGAAATAGTAATTTAAAATGTTTCGTGTTGCATGGGGGTCAAGTTCGAGACCTTCGTTATGGATCTACTACCGACGTTGGGCCTCACCCCTCTAGCCCATAGGTACAAGATCATGAAAGGCGATGTGGAGCTCGGCGAGGTGGACGTGCTCGCCGAGGATATGGATAAGAGGCTGTACGCGATCGAGATAAAGGCGGGCAAGGTAGACGTATCCGGGATAAGGCAGGCTTACATAAACGCAAAGCTCCTCGACGCAAGGCCCATGGTTGTCTGCAGAGGCTATTCTGACGAGTCGGCTAAGAAGCTGGCCGAGGAGCTCGGCGTCGAGGTGGTTACTCTGCCCGACTACGTGTTCCTCTCAATAGACGAGCTGGTGGGGGCGTTGACGTTGGCGTTCATACGCGCGGCGGCGCATATATTGACCGCCTTAGCTGAGATGGGCGACGATGTCGCCGAGGCCCTAGCCCAATGCCCCGACTATTCTTGTTTCTGCTCCAAGATCGATAAATGCGACGAGATCTTGAGAGAATTGGGGAAAAAGCTACCCGTATCGTACGACGCCCTGAGGAATTTGGCCTTAGTGAAGCTGTCCCTCAGGAACATGTATAAATAGTGTCTGGGCGCGCCTCTCCATGAACGTAGAGGATCTGGTTAAGGAGATAAAGGCCAACTATAGGCCGAAGCTGAAAGTTATAGAGTGGAAGGGCGATAGGCTGGTCCTGCTCGACCAAAGGCTACTCCCCTTCGAGACTAGGTATTTAGAGCTGAAGACCGTCGACGCAGTCGCCGACGCTATAAGGAACATGGCCGTCCGCGGAGCGCCGGCCATAGGCATAACCGCCGCGTACGGCATGGCCCTCGCCCTCTTCGAGCGCGACGTCGGCGACCTCAACAACGCCTTGAAGGCGCTAGAGCTGGCCAGAGACAAGCTGTCTAGGACCAGGCCGACTGCCCAGAACCTGTTCTGGGCCTTGAATAGGATGTACGGCAAAGCCAAGGCGTTAGTGGAGGCTGGGTCTGTCAAAAACACGAAGGAGTTGAGGGAGGAGTTAGTCGCGGAGGCCAACAGGATATTCGACGAGGAGCTCGACGCAGAGGTGAGGATGGGGGTATACGGCGTCCAGCTTATACAGCCGGGGGACTGGGTCTTGACCCAATGCAACGCCGGCAGTTTGGCGACCGGAGCTCTAGGCACCGCAACGGCGCCCATCTATGTAGCTAAATATCTGGGCATAGACGTCTCGGTCATAGCGCCCGAGACCCGGCCGTGGCAACAAGGAGCCAGGCTTACCGCCTACGAGCTCAGAGAGAACGGCGTCAGGGTCAAGCTGATAGCCGACACGGCCGTAGGGCTCGTCTTGAGGAGGAGGCTCGTGAATCTGGCGATAGTGGGAGCCGACAGAATCCTCGCCGACGGCACCGTCTATAACAAGATCGGCACTTTGAACGAGGCGGTACTGGCCCACGAATTCGGCGTGCCCTTCTACGTGGCCGCGCCCACCAGCACCTTCGACCTCGAACATAAGCCCGAGGAGGTCCGCATAGAGGAGCGCGACCCCGACGAAGTCAGAACGGTCAGGACAGCCCACGGCAACGTGTACGTGACGATGACCGACGTCGACGTCTACAACCCCGTCTTCGACGAGACTCCGCCTAAATATATAACCGCTATAATAACCGAGGTGGGCCTATTGACGCAACCGCTTGATAGGAACATCAAGAGGTTCGTGGCCCAGAGATCGTCTTAGGCAGGAGCGAATATCTTGCACGCTTCTGGTCGGTATAAGCTTTTAAGGCCATGGCCTTAATGGATGTTAGATGTATATTAAGAAAAGCTTAAAAATAAGCTTGAGGTGAGGCATATGGACTTGGATCATTTGGAACGTAGACTTGTAGATGCTCTAGTGTCGTTGATAAAAAATTCAAAGGGAAAAGTCATAAGCATAAGGGCGGCTTCTTTAGCTAAAATGACGGGATACGGCTCCGATCACAGAACTATACTCCGGGCCGCCCGGCTTCTGAAAAGGCTATCGAGGCAGAATCTAGTAAGGGCTAACACCGAGGGGCTCGGCAAGAACAGAAGCTATAGGTATGTATTGGACGAAAGCTCTGAGCTGTGGCGCCTCGTCAGATCCAATCCCACGGTCAAGGCTAAGGAGCTTCTCGCCCAGCTAATTAAAAACTCTTAATGTGGATAGATTTTAATGGAATAAGAATAGATAAAGATTTATATAACGAATTTCTTCAATATATAAGCGATAAAGAGATAGAGAGAATTCTCCTAGCGATCAAGAGGCCTCCGCATAGATACTACATCAGGGCGAACACTGCCAAGATAACGCCGGAGGAGCTCGTCGAACGGCTGTCCAAGAGGTTCTCCGTATACCGCGACGAGTACCTAGAGGAGGCTCTGTGGATCCCAATAAGGGGGCCCTTCGACGTGCCATCGGCCAGGAAGGAGATCGTCGCCGAGAAACGGGCCGCCGAGAGCGTTTATATGGGCAGCGATCTCTACGCGCCGGGCGTCCTCAAGGCGCCCGGTGTACGTAGAGGCGACGAGGTGAACGTGGTTAGCCCGGATGGACAGATCGTGGCCTACGGCGTCGCCGAGATGGACGGGTTCGACATGGTGAAATATAGGCGGGGGCTCGCAGTGAGGACCCTCCGGAGCGTCTACGAGGCTCCGAAGCTCAGGGAGCTCGAGGAGTTCGCGAGGGGCTACTTCTACGACCAGAGCATGCCGGCCATGTGGGTGGGCAGACTGGCCGCCGCCTTGGGCGCCAGAAGGGCGATAGACCTAAACGCGTCGCCGGGCGGGAAGACTACCCACATGGCGCAGTTGTCCATCCACGTGATAGCGTTCGACCGGTCGAGGCCTAAGGTGGAGCGGATAATCGAAAACGCCAGGAGGCTGGGCCTAGAGCATCTCGTCGACGTGTTGGTGCACGACAGCCGGTATGTCGATAGGGATTTTCCGTTCTTGAGGGGCGATGTGGCGCTCGTAGATCCTCCCTGTAGTGATCTAGGCGTTAGGCCTAAGCTCAGCCACGCGATCTCTATGAGAGATGTAGAGACCTTGGCGCGCTACCAGAGGCAGTTCATAGCCGCGGCGGCCAGGTTGGCCAGATACGTAATATACTCGACCTGCACGCTCACGTTCACAGAAAACGAGGGAAACGTGCTGTGGGCCGTCGAGGAGCTCGGGCTGAAGACTGTGTCGATATACGTGCCGAGGGCCGTGGAAGGCTGGGGATGCGGCGATTGCAGACGCTTTATGCCCAACGTCTTCGACGTGCCTGGCTTCTTCCTGGCCGTGTTAGGCCAATGACTTCAGCGTCTTCGAGACGTGTTCGTCGCATATCTTCCTGTATTTGCAGTATATACACGCGACGGGGTTCTCGCCTTTAAGCCTTCTCTGGACGACCCTACAGATCTCCTTGACATAATACTGGGGAAAACAATCGTCGCACACGAATATGTTGCCGCGGATGTAAGCTATCTTGGCCACATTGACGTCGCGTCCGCAGACGGAGCACCGCGGCATGAATATATTTTTGGGGCCGTTTTTAAGGACATGTCTTTCCGTCCCTATTCCCTCGAGGAAGGAGCCTTCCTAGTCAGGCTGGCCAGAAGAGCCGTCGAGGAATACTTGACGCGCGGCGTGATAATAGAGCCTCCGGCAGATACGCCGGAGAGGCTGTTGAAGGATCCCTACGGCGTCTTCACGACCGTGGAGAAGCTCGCGGGCGGAAAGTTGGAGTTGAGGGGCTGTATCGGCTATCCGGAGGGCTATAGGAACGTAGCGTACGCGACTATATACAGCGCCATAGCTGCGTGTTGCCAAGATCCGCGCTTCCCCGCCATGACGAGCGACGAGCTCGACGACGTGGTGTTCGAGGTGTCTGTGTTGAGCCCGTTGAGGCAGTTGCCTCCCAACCCCAAGGAGTATTTAAAATTGGTCGAGGTGGGGAGGCACGGGATAGTGATAAAGAGAGGGTTCTACTCCGGCCTCCTTCTGCCCCAAGTGCCTGTGGAGGAATGTTGGGACTCCGAGGAGTTCCTCTCGAACGGATGCCTCAAGGCCTGGCTACATGCCGATTGTTGGCTTGACGAGAGGACCAAGGTCTACGTCTTCGAGGCACAGTTGTTCAAGGAGAAAGCGCCGCGGGGCGAGATATACGAGCGCGATCTCAAGCAGGAGCTTGCGGACTGTCGGGCTCGTACCAATAGGTGAGCCTTCCCTCTATCCAATCGACTAAGACCCTCCTGGCCGCCTCGTCGATGTTTACGCGGCCGCCCTTCAGCAGACGCCCATAACGCCTGCCGACATATTCGAGCGCCTCCTCAGCCGACGTGCCCGCGTATCCGTATATCCCGAGGGCCTTGGGGTTGAGCTTGAGCACCCTATTTATCAACGCGACGGCGTAGGGCACCGCGTCGTCGACTCTGCCTGGATCCACCGCGCCGCGGACCACGGCAACCGCCGGATCCTCGGCGCCTTCGGCCGTGAGGACGCCGGGGGTGTCTATGACCAATAGCCAGCTCTTAGCCCTCACCAGCTGTTCGCCTCTGGTCCAGCCGGGCTTCGGGCTCGTAGATGCGACGTGTCTGCCCTTGAGGTAGTTTATTATCGTGGACTTACCCACGTTTGGATACCCAACTACGGCAACCTTGACCGGGACCGCAGGCGCCAGCCTCTTTATGTAGGCCATAAGCTTCCTCGTGCCGAGCCTCTCCTTGGCGCTGAAGAACACCGACGGAAGCCCTTGTGACTCGAACCAACGCTTCCATCTAAGCCCTACCTCCAACGGAATTAGGTCCGCCTTATTTATAGCAACTATGACCCGTTTGCCTAGAGATCCGGCAAGCCTCTCCACGTCTAAGTTGCGCGTAGCGAGAGGATCCCGGGCGTCCAGCACCTCGAGGACTAAATCGCTGTCCTCTACAACTCTTCTGACTCTTCTCCAGGCCTCAGCCACGCGACAATCACCCCCACGTGGTTTAAATGCCCTCTCTCGCATTCGCCGTATAGATCCCTATAGACATAGAACTTGGTTAGAGATCCGCCGCATTTGGCGCATTTGAGCTCGACCTTCCCTAGAATTGAGTATCCGGCCAGCTCATACCTTATGGAATACGTATAAAGCGGCCTATCGCCGGACAGCGCTACGAGATAGTAATCGCCGTTGTCGCCAGCCACTATATACCTCACGGCGTTGGCTATGTCGGCAGATCTCACGCCGGCCACTCTATCGACCTTGGAACCTGCTCTGGTCTTGGCCTCCATGTAGTTGGTAGCGCAATAATTTTAAAGAGGCGCCGCCTAGAGGCCGTGTCCTCGCGCGTGAGCCCTTCGCGGCTGGAGTTGATCAACCAACGGAGGAGGCTCCAGCTCTTTATGAGGATAAAGAAGACCTTGGAGGACGCGAGGAACAGCACTATACAGAGAATAAGAGCGCTTATAGCTGAGCTCGAAAGAGATAGGGCCGAGATAGCGGCGCGGTTTTCGGAGATATCGGACCTCTTCAAGATGGCGGCCGCCAAGGAGGGCATCGATAGGCTGGATATGTTGGCCGAGATGACGCCTAAGACGGCCGCCGTCGCTCTAGTCAATAGAGGCCTCTATATGGGCTTGGAGGTGGAGAACTACGGCAAGTACCCTATCTATAGCCTGATAGCGGAGGCGCCTGAGCTGGACCTAGCACTAGTAAAGATGCGCGATCTATTGCCTAAACTGATCTCGTTCGCCGAGAAGGAGACCTTGTTCTACACGCTTCTGAATAGAGTCAGGGAGTACCAGCGCATGATCAACGCGATAGATTACGTGATAGTTCCAAGGATCCAGGAAACCATCAAGTACATAACTCTAGCGCTGGAGGAACAGGAGAGGGAAGACTTCATAAGGCGGAAGATCATCACGGCGGCGGCCCAGAGCTAGCGGCCGTAAACGATTAAAACAGCCCGCAAGAGGACTTCGATGTCTATGAAGGGGCTTGAGGCCCAGATAAGGGAGCTTATAGATAAAGAACTCGAAAAAATTCTCGGCGAGGCCAAGAAGGAGCTCGATGAATCTATCAGGGAGATCGATGTCCAAATAGAGAGGCTAAGGCAATATTTAAAAGCACAGTAAAACACCGTGGGCCATGGCGGCTAGATACCTATTGCCTCTCCTGTTGCTGAGCGCGGCGGCGTTTGCGCAGACGACCCAGTCGGGCAGCCAATATATAGGAGCCGGCCTAGCCGTGGGCCTCGCAGGTCTGGGAGCTGGCATAGGCGTGGGCATAGCCGGCGCGGCGGCTATGTCGGCCCTCGTCGAGAGGCCGCAGGAGCGCGTGTGGTACCTAATATTCTTGGCGCTGGCAGAGGCGATAGCTATATACGGATTGCTGATAGGCTTTATACTTGCTGCTAAATAAGCGTCAGGGGGGCGAAGTAACTGCGTCTTTTTTCTACAGAGACGCCTTCTACCAACATGGCAGCTGCCTTGACTATGAGCATGGCCTCCGCCCTCATGTACTCCAACGACGCCAGCAACGAGCCCAAGGAGAACTCCGAACACTCTACGATACAGGCGTCGGCGAGCTTCCTCATTATCGCCGGATAGGCGTTGTCGAGGACCACCGAGAGGTTTTCGAACGTGGGCTCCTCGGAGGCCATGGAGGCGATCACTTGACCCCACGGCTTGATCCCAGATATCAAGTCCAAGGTCCTGGCGACCTCGCCGCGCGCAGTGGCGTCGAAAATCTCCTTGACGACCCCAGAGGGCATGCCAGTGGTGAGAGACGCAATCTCCTCGGGAGAGAGACCCCATATCTTAGCCCTAACAGCCAACACTACATCGAAATATGTAGTCAATGTATTTACTAATCTATCAATAGATTTATCTTTTAATTCACTCAAGGATTTTGTGTAATCTAATATCCATTGTCTATCTATAAATATAGTAAATTTATCGTAGCCGAATTTCTGCATTAGCTCAAACGCTTCGGCCGCTGGATGTCCCAGAGCCTTAAGCCTCTCTCCTACCTCCTCGACGCTCCTTGCCCCCAGAAGCGAGGTCACGACATAACGCCGACCGGTAAAATCGAGAGGCTCCGTTATTACAAAGTCCTCGGGGTTCTTGCCTGATCTTATCGCAGTGATTATATACTCGATATTCTCGTACTCGAAACGTCTGAGGTGGAGCCTTATTACCTCTCTGCCGTCTTCGGGCGCACCGAGATACAGCTCCTTTACGTTGTTCATATATGTTTTAATAATTTGTTCTCTTAAGTCATTCAATGTATCTTTTGTCAATTTATCTATAGAAACTTGATATTGAGTAGTTCTTAAGACATTTAGATATTCATCCGGAGAGCTGGCATAGGCGAGCGCTACTGCCTTATCTCTCGGGAGCGATTTAACTCGAAGACCTCTGACTCTGGGGCCTAGGCTGGGCCTCCTCAGTATAGAGCTCATAAACCTAGTTGTTTCAACACGGCATCAAGCACCTCTTGCCTCTTCTTGTTAAACGACTCAAGCAATGCGTTCCTCCTCTGTTCAGCTTCCTGCAGAATGCGGGCGGCCTCCTCCCTAGCCTCCTTCAGTGCTTTCTCTCTATAATCTTGCACCGTCTTTCTCACTATCGAGTCGACTACGGCGTTTAGTTGGCTAGAATACTTATCTATAATTTTGTTTGTATTGTTCTGAACTTTTTGTTTAATTTGTTCAGTTTCCTTTATTGCTCTATCTATTTCTTCAAGGTTTTTTAAAATCTCGTCGAGCTTCAACATCGGCAACCTACCGCCTTCGTTGTTTTTATCTATTTCCTTCCTCTACTCCGGTGATGAGCTCAGGACTGGCCGATAACGTGAGGAGATTTTCTCGCCTCTGATCGGTGCGCGGACTTATCATCAGATCTTCAGACCGTCCCCACGCAATCCTCACCAACTTAATTAAGGGGATAGTATTTGTACATGTTGCTACAGATCGGGTTGGTGCTCACGGCCGTTGTCATCTTTATAGTGCTCATAATAGTCCTCTCCTTGATTGGGTCGGCCATAAAGGTAATCCCCGAATACCAGAGGGCAGTGAGGTTCAGGCTGGGGAGGATCACGGGTTTGTTGGGGCCGGGCCTCGTCTTCATAGTGCCTATAATAGATACAATTGTGCGCTACGATTTACGTATAGAGGTCGTCGACGTGCCTCAACAAAAGGCCTTGACTAAGGACAACGTAGAGGTCACGATAGACGCCGCCGTGTATCAGAGGGTTGTGGACCCGCTTAAGGTAGCGGTGACGGTTAAGAACCACGTCCCGGCCGTGGCCACCTTTGCCGCAGCCACTCTGAGGGATGTCGTCGGCATGGTGGACCTCGACACGCTCTTATCCCACAGGGAGGAGATAGCCAAGAAGATAGCCGAAATAGTAGACGAGCACGTCACGCCGTGGGGCGTCAAGGTGACCGGCGTGGCTATACGCGATATAAGGCTACCCGAAACTCTGGTGAGGGCCATGGCGTCCCAAGCCGAGGCCGAGAGATTACGTAGGGCCAAGATAACGATAGCCTCTGCCGAGTACGAGGCCAGCAAGATATACCTAGAGGCCGCCGAGACTTATGCTAAGAATCCTGTAGCCGTCCAGCTGAGGCAGATCGACGCCCTTCTCGAGATGGCTAGGGAACACAACTTGATAATAGTTACGCCCTCATCTCTTGAGTTCGTCGCGTTGCCCCTAGCTCTCTCGAAGGCCGCACAACAAGGAGGCGGAACTCCTCAACAAAGCCAGCAGAGTTGATGGGGAGGGGGGTTGTACCGCTGACGCTAATTCTCATTTTTCTGGCGTCCCAGCTAGTCTGGGCGCAACAGGTATACTACGTCAGAGCAGTGTACGTGGTTTCTGTGGACAACACGATAGGGCCCTATACTGTGTCGCAACTGTCGAGGGCCATAAACGCTGCCGAGCAGAGCTCCGGCGCCGTGTTGGTGTTGCTGAACACGCCGGGCGGGCTGGCGGACTCTACGCTCCAAGCCATGCAAATGATAGGCTCCTCGTCGGCGCCGGTCATAGGCTTCGTCTATCCCGACTACGGCTATGCTTGGTCTGGAGGAACCTATCTGCTCTTGTCCACGCATATAGCTACCATGGCCCCGCATACGGTTATAGGATCTTGCCAGCCTATACAGGGCACGACGCCCATAAACGAATCCAAGATACTCAACGCGTTGGCCAGCTACTTGGCGACCATCATGGAGTCGTACGGCAGAAATTCCACCTACGCCTATCTCTGCGTCGAGCGCAACCTCAACCTGAACGCGGAGGAGGCACTACGCTATCACGTCATAAACTTCGTGGCTAACAACATAGGGCAACTTCTAGACGAGATAAACGGGACGTCTATACTCCTCAACGGACGTAAAGTCGTTGTAATGGTGCAGAGCCCGGCGTTGATAAGGATAGAGCCCACCTTCGGCGAGATGCTCCAGGCGTGGTTGATGGATCCCCTCGTGGAGAGTATCCTGTCTCTACTGGCGCTACTCATAGTCATCGCGGCGATCGCGTCGGGCCATCCCCTAGTCGCCGGACTTGGCGTAGTGTTGTTCCTGCTATCTGTAATACCCTACGTGTCCACCGGCTGGATCTGGGCAATCCTGTTCGCGATGGGGGTCGCTCTGCTATTCGCCGGCATGTTCTCAGGAGGCTACACCCACGGAATTCTCGAGGGGACAGGCGCTGTCTTGGTCATATTGAGCTTCCTGAGCCTCTTCCCGCCCTTCCAGCTACAGAGACAGCCCGTGGTGGTAGCCGATTATTGGCCTCTCGTGGGCTCCGCAATGGCGCTGTCGGCAATCCTAGCTGGCGTGGTGGCCTTCATAGCGTGGAAGGCTGTGGCCGTACACTTACGGCGGCCGGTATCGGAGCAACTCCTCACGCTGAGAGGGCTCGAGGGCATCGCCGTAGACGATATAGGCCCGGATAGGCCGGGTTACGTACTGGTGCTGGGCGAGTACTGGAAGGCGATCTCCAGAGTTAACATCAGAAAGGGATGTAGGGTAAGAGTCGTCGAGGCCGAAGCGCCCTTGGTAGTGGAGCCCGTGGGGAACTGCGGCAGTTAATAACCTATTTTTGAATACCCATCCTCGTTTCTCCCGATATCGTGTCTGAAGCGGATATATGCTTGGCGAATCTTCTTGAAGTGTTCGTCTATATAATGATGGCCTACGGCTCTGCCCTGATAGTGCTAGGTCTAATAAGCGGAGAGGATTCGTTAGCCTTATTCGGCCTTGTCCTACTCATTTTGTCTAACCTACATACTATTGCTTCTTTTCTAAGGAGAAGGAGGAAGCACGGAATCGATGAGGAGTTGAAATCAGTTGCTTGAGCCTCCTCACCGCTCGCCAGACCCTTAGCTCATCACCTCCGCATATCCTAGAGGTAGCTTAAAAAGTCCTCCAGGAACTTTATCGTGAGATAGTCCAGATAGGTATCGCCTATCGCTACTAGTCTTTTATTGTCCCTCTTTATTATATAAATATACTTATCTTTTATTTTCAATTGCGCCTCATCTATATCTAGATCCAGGTATTGTTTAATATTATCGATTTCAGGCAGGTTTCCGTATTCCTCTTGGTCTATCTTGACATAATGAAATCCTAGGAGTTGCGCTAGCTCAGCCGCATTTGATGGTATGTAGCCAACTCGGCCATAGGGCGGGATAAACTTCTCCAGCCTATCTCTGATGTAGGCCAATTGGTTCAAGATCTCCTGTTCGCCAGGGGTATACGTCCTCAGAGGTTGCTGTTGTTGCGGCGGCGATCTCCTATTAAGCATGAATATGATGGCTATGAGCGCCGCAATCAAGGCGGCTATAACCGCCGGCAACCATATTTGTAAAAGCACGTCAAGAGCCTCAGGGGATAATTTAAACTATTCGGTCAAGAAGGTGCTGAGTTACGGGCGACGAAATCTCCTAATCTATTGCGATGTTTTCCACGAGAACGACGTTCTCTAGCTTAAAAACCCCTCAATACTAAATATCGGTGAGGCTGTTGTGGATAGGCATAGTGTTGCTGGCCCTTCTGGCGATACCACATATAGGGTTAGTCATATATGCCGTTGGACCTGCTCCGAGCTTTCAGGTCGACAGATCGTATATTTCCGTCGGCTATGGCAGGTACTATCTATTCTCGATCCCGTATCTAGTTAACTGGATCTTATCGGCGGTTGCAATCGCGGCCGTGGGCTATTACGAGGTTAGGAAAGGCGTTAGGCCGAGGGGTAGCGCCATTTCGGTTGCCGTCTTGTCGATAGTCTTCGCGTCGCCACTGCCTTTGATATTCTCCGAGCAGAACGGCCTAACGGTCATCGCCGTATCTAACGCCTTCTCTTCGGTCGGCCCTGTTATATTCCTAGTCGCCGTTGCTCTAGAACTCGCCGAGCACTACATGTTGCCGCGTCGAGGTACAAAGATTTTGGCTATGCCGGAAGTCGCTGTCGAGAAGACGGAGAAGGTGTGACCCGTTGCTTCTTCTGCCTTAGAGATCTCGATAAGCTCTATGTGGTCAAGTTGAAAGCAGAGTTGCACATGGATCTATACGTCTACGCCTGCGAGGACTGCCTACGTCAATACAAGGATCTGATCGCCCAAGTTATCGATGTTTCTCAGGAAGTCGGCAAGAAGAGCTATGGAAAGCACGGGCACTCCCTCAACAATATCACTGATAAAAGTAAGCGTAATTACCACAGGAAGTACTCTAGGCGCTAGCGATTTCAGCTTATCGAGACATCCAGCGACCTTCTCCAGATGGCTTCTGGCCACGGTTGCCCACCTACCTCCGCCGTACTTCCAATGTTTAGCCTCTACGACTAAGACCCGTTCGCGAGACCATGCAATCACGTCGAACTCGACTCTGCGGCCGCCGCAGTCCAGTCTGACGCCTCTCTGGACTGAATAGCCCCATCCCTCGAATATGTACATCAACACTTCCTCGAAATCCTGCCAGCTGAGCAGACGCGACAACTTTGCCAGATCCAGCCTCGCCCCGCTCTGCAGAGCCCTAAATATCAGGTAAGGCCTAGGCGCAAGAAGGCCGTCCCTATAAAGCCCGGCCTCCTCTAAACACCGCTTCTCCTCGTCGTCCAGAGGCGCCCCCGCTACGGCGTCCTCAACTGCCCTGCGCAGACACACGGAACGATGCCACTACGCTGTTTAAAATATATGTAGAGCTATGGCTCCGCGCGGCTAAGGCGCCGGCTCGTAGAGTTGCTTGGGCCGTCCGTATAGTAGATACGAGGGCTTCTGGGCGTATATCGCCCCCGCTATTATGGCCATGTTGGGTATGCAGAATATCTCGAAACAGGGGCTGGGGCCCTTGGCCACCTGGCTTATTGTGGGTAGCTTGATGTGTCTGAGCTTGTTCACCTCGTCGCTTGTCACCCTCACCTCGATCTTCATCTTGTTGAGTCTGTCGACGGCCTTCATGAAGTCGGAGAGCTTTAGGCCCGTGCAGGGACATATTACCTGGTCGCCGTCTATCTCGTCGATATCGTTTGGCCAAAAATAGGGCCAGCCGGGCGCATCTATCACGTTGGGCTCCACGTATAGGTCGCTGTAGTCGGTCCCTCTGCTGAGCCTCAAGTCGAGGTTGTAGAGCCAGTTGACCTCCAGAGCTATCCTGGACTTGAACTCCTCCAGAGCCTTGGCGACTTTGTCGGCGTCCTCCAGGCCCTCCTTGGACGCTATATACGACGCGAGCAATCTGCCGTGGGCCTCCTCGAGGTGGGCGTAGACGGCGCCGTACAGCTCGCCGACGGCGTATATGTTAGTGCCCCCGGCCGACTTGCCCCTATCGTCGATTCTCAAAACCTCGCCGAAGCTGTTGCGCCTGGGCACCAACGAGTTGAGCTCGAACGAGTAGAAGACCTTGAGGCCTAGCCTCAGCGGGACGTATATGTTGGCTGTTCTGACCGTCGACACAACGGCGTCTGCCTCTATCCTCCTATTCTCTGTCCCCTTCTTCCCCACGTACACCTTCAGCTCGATCACGCCGTCTCTATACCTCCTTATCACAGCCGAGTGTACCACCTCTATCCCCAACTTCTCCAAGGTGCTTCTAACCGTCTGGAAGTACTTCACGTCGCGTAGGTAGGCCGAGTTGTCGGCGATCACTACCCTGTTGCCTCTACGAGCCAAGGCGATCGCCGTCCGGAGCCCCCACTCGGTGGTCCCCCACACCAGTAGCCTCCTGCCGTTTATCCCTGCGGCGAGCGCCTCCGAGGCCAATAGGACTTGCGGAGAGCCGGGCATCGGCGTGTACATCTCCACGCCCCCCGTGCTGAGAACCAAATGCTTAAACTTAGGCTTAATACACCGATCGCCGGAAATTAGGACCTCGCCGTCGAAAATCCCTCTATTGACCTCCACCGTATACTTATCTATATATTCGCGGGCCGAGACGCCCGATATGGTCGGCTCTCCGTCTAGGGCGTTGTGGCCGCCTCTAGGCCCCTCGCTATAGACGGCTACCTTAAGCCCGTATCTGCCCAGCTCTTGGGCGGCCGCCAATCCGCCTATGCCGGCGCCCACAACCAACACGTCGTAGTCCTCCTCGACGCAGGAGCTCGGCCTTTTTATCTCGCCGCAGATCCACGAGCTACAGATCATGCCGAGGGGTTTCCGACGCATTAAATGTATTCTCCTCCAGCCAGCGCCTAAGCTCCGCTAGACTGCTGAAGTTCAGATCGCCTCGCGTCTTGCTCCCGACTATCACGGTGAGTATGCCCAAGGCCCTGGCGCCCAAATCCACATCGTCGTCGCCCACCATGACGGCCTCCTCCGGCCTGACGCCGAGCCTTCTGAGGGCTATCCTGAACATGACCCTATGCGGTTTCCGGTACCTGATCACGTCCGACGTCACCAAAACGTCGACGGAAACGCCCAGCCGTCTCAGGAACTCCTCTATGTAGCATTTGCAGGTTATGTTGGATATTATTGCCGTTTTGTACCGGGAACTCGCCCATCTGAGAAACTCCGGCGAATAGTCCACAGGCACTAGGTGGTTCAGCATCGCGTTGACCAAGACGGCGCGGATATCGCGCCAATCGCCTCCCGACAGCGCCGATATTAAGGCCGCCTGTCCGTCAACGGTTATTTCAGCCAGAGAGGCCTCCCTCACGGCGTTGGCCAACCTCCTAGCCTCCATGAAATACTCCAGAGACTTCTCATCGCTCACGCCTAAGACCGACGAAAGCCCGGCGGCCACGTCGCGTAGGTAGGACTCCTCTTCGTCGATCCTGGCCAGAGTCCCGAAAAAGTCGAGGAGGAGCGCCCTAACGCGGACGTTCATGCAACTTAGAAGGCCACCAGTTGTATTTAGCTAGTAGGTTCATTATCGCCGGGACGAGCAACGGCCTCACTATATAGGCGTCGAAAATAGCCGAAAACGCCACGGTGGCCCCTATCTGCTGTAGGACCGTCAACTGCGACTGGACTATGGAGAGAAAGGCTAGGGCGAGGATTAACGCGGCCCCCGTGACTATGGGGCCTGTGGTCACTATAGCCGTCCTTATCGCGGACCTATCGTCGAGACCTCTCTCTACCTCTTCCCTAATCCTCGACACTATGAACACGTCGTAGTCTGTCCCTACGGCGACCAGGAGAGTTGTAAGGACGACGGGCTGTAGCCAATACGTCAGCTGGCCGCCTACCATCTGGAATAGGGCTATGTTGAGGGCGAGGCCCCACACCATAGACATAAGCACGGTGGCGACAAGCCTTAAGGGAGTCATGACGCTACGAAGAGCCACCATTAGAGCCAATATCACGCTCAATAAAATTATATATAGTTGAAAATGCCAAAAATATAAATATATATATGTATAATAGATGTGTTTCCAGCCAGCATCGCCGCCTATATATAGAAGACCATGTTTCCTAAGTTTAGTTAAATTATCATAAATATATATTAATTCATCCGATGTACTAGTTAGAGATAATTTTAATGAAATTATATAATATTTTCCCTTTGTAAATATAGTATAGTTTGTATAATAGGGAATTTCAGTTATATAGCTAAGCACAGAGTCGTTCGGGCTCCTAGCAAATACGAGATATGTGGTAGATAACGCCGTCACGTTTCTGAAATACGTCTGGGCTATACGCAACGCCTCCTTACTCTTAGTCTCCGGCATTGCCGATATAGGATTTGTAGTTATTCTTATATTATTTATTATGAATATAATTAAGGTTAAAGTAATTATAACAAATAATATTAATAATATTTTCGAATGTTTAAGCGCAAAGTCCACAGATCTGCCCAGGAGCTTGGAGCGGCCTTCGTGGAGTCTTATCTCCTCTATCTTCCTCGGCCAGAACAGCCTATCGCCCATCACGGTCATCAACGCGGGAGTTGCCGTGAAGGAGGTGGCCAACACCAATACGACGGAAAGCGCCAAGGCCAGCCCTATGGTCTGCATAAATGGCAAGACAGAGAAGCCGAAGCTACCGAGAGCCAGGCCGGCCACCGCCGCGCTTGTGAGAACCGCGCGTTTGCCGAAGCCGACGGCCGCACTAACGGCCTCGACGGGCTCGGCCCCCTTGTTCCTCTCCTCTGCGTATCTTCCGAGCAACAAGAGGTTGTAGTCTATCCCCAACGCGAAGACCACGGGCGCTGCTATGTACACCGAAAGGTAGTAGGGCGGCATATAGGGCGAGATCAAGTAGATAAGCCCCAGGAGGGCGAGGTAGGACAGCCCCACCTCGGCCAGCACGACCAGCGGCGCGATCAGCGTGCCGAACACCAAGAGCAGAATCGCCAACATGACTATCGCCGTTGTCTTATCTATGTCGGGCACCTCGGAGGTCACGGTCTCCGTGAACTGCGACATGAGGATGTCGGTAGATACGGGGACGGCCCAACTGTAGTTAAGCCTAGGCACGCCTGTCCCCTCGACTATCGTCAGAGCGTACAGATCGCCGTAAAGCAACTGCTCGGCTTGCGGTATGGTGTACATCGTAGGCGGCGGATATTCTGAGGTCAAGTTCCTAAGTAGAGATTCCCTAAAAATGTCGGTAGCGGCTCCGGTCTCATTAACGCAGAGGACATACGGTATATAGGGCCTCAGAGCAGGCGGCAACCGGGAAGCCAGCTGTAGGTACAGGTACTTCTCGACCCCTAGCTCGGTCACGTTTCTAGCCAGCTGGATCAGCGACTGGTTCAATCTAGCCGACAAGATCCTCTCGGCAACTAGATCTATCGAGCTCTCGGCGGCCCAGTCCCTCCACGTAATGCCCTCGAGCAACCAGCTCACGTTGCCGTAGGCCTCGTCGGCGGCGAGCCTCACCGCCGTATCCACGCCGTAAATTTTCGACAGATTCCGGTAGTACTGGAGGAACTTCGCCGTCTGAGGCGTTGAGTAGTTCAGCAGGGCGGCGCCATACGTGGCGTACAACAACGCCGTGGCGTTTCTCTTGGCCGCCTCATATGCTTCCTTAAGTTCTCTAAGCTTTATACAGCTATCTTCTGTAGAATTATATATAGTATTTAAGTAATTAAAGAATTTATTTGTATAATTATTTAATATAGTATTTATTTTTGCCCAATATATTTTTTGGGCTGTATACTGTATAGTAAGCGGCGACGTCACGTTGTAGCCCTCCTCAACCAATGTCTTGTTGATTAGAGAAAGTTTATGCGAAAGATTAGGTCCATATACTACTATAAATATAAAATTGGAAGAACTATTAGATTTAGATCCATTATTTATTATATTATTTACTATATTTGGTTCTACATTTTTAGGCATTAGCTTGGATTCTGAGTACACCAGCACGTCAAATACCCTCGCCGCATGCAACGCTAGATAGATATACACAGCGGCCCACAGCGCGAGCAAGGCGTAGGCCGACGCCGTTCTCACAACGCTAAATAATTTTTTAGTTCAAAAATATCCGCGATGGCGTATCGCCACATCACGATGCTGGCAACCAGCGATATGAGGGCTAGAAAGGCTAGATACCTGTTGCTGGTTATTGTCATAGCCATAGGCGCGGCGTTGATGGTAGCTCTGAGCATTATAAGCGTTGGGGCTAAAATATATGTAAAGAATCAATTATATCAAATATTTCCAGCAGATATACTTATTTATTCCAACTCAATTAATATCCCATACGCTTTCATCTCTTCTTTAAGATCTATCCCCTACGTCCAGAGCGCCGAGCCTGTGGTCATGCTGACGGGCACTCTGGGGAACAAGACGGTGACGCTTCTGGGAGTGCCCCTGAGCGATATAGGCTATTTCGACGTGGAGTTGCAAGCCGGCAGACTGCCGCATGCGGGAGGCGAGGCGGTGGTCGAGTCCACGCTAGGCGTCTCGTTGGGGCAAGACGTGACGATATACGTATACCAGAGTAGCGTGGCGCCTCCTGTAAAGCTCAGAGCGACCGTGGTCGGCATAATGAGCAACTTGTTGAAGGGATTCATAGGCCCTATGAGCCTTAACTTGGTCGTCGTGCCTCTAGATTGGCTCCAACAACAGATGGGTATAGGGGATTTCTACAACATGGTCTTCATAACCCTAAAGGACAAGTCGTTGATACAGCCCCTAGCCCAGGCTTTGAAGCAGAGGTATCCGCAGGCCGAGGTATACACACAACAGAGCGCTCTGTCCACCATAAACAGAGTATTCAACATGCTGAACATATTCTTCCTTGTGATAGAGATCATCGCGTTTCTGGCAGGCCTTCTGACCACCTTCACAGTTATGTCCATAACAGTGAGGGAACGTATGGGCGAGATAGCTCTCTTGAAGGCCACCGGCATCTCGGGAAGGGATATAGCACTGGCGTTCGTGCTCGAGATCGCCTCGGTGGGCTTTCTGGGGGGCGCGGCTGGCGGCATCGCTGGCTATTTCGGGGCTCTGGGGATCAAGTACCTACTAATTAAGCTGGGCTACTTCTTCGACGTCCCTATACCGTTCATACCGTCGCTGTTTGCGCTGGGCATCGCCTTGTCCTTCCTAGTAGCTCTGGCAGGCGCCCTCCTGCCGATATATAGGGCCGTGACCTTGAGACCTCTGGAGATCTTGAGATGAGCGAGGCGGTATATCTGGAGAATGTACACAAGATATACAGGACAGCCGCCGGCGAGGTGCACGCGTTGAAGGGAGTAACGCTCAAGATACCCAGCGCCACTATCACGGCGTTTATGGGCCCCTCAGGCTCCGGCAAGACGACCTTGTTGAACATAATATCGTCCTTGGATAGGCCCACCAGCGGCGTCGTCGTGGTGCTGGGAACCGACGTGACGGGCCTCGACGAGAGGAGGCTGGAGCGGTTCAGGCTCTTGAGAATAGGCTATCTATTCCAGTCGTATAACCTAGTCCCGTACCTAACGGCGTTGCAGAACGTGATGTTGCCGATGTTGGCCGCAGGTATGCCCAAGGACTTGGCTAAGGCCAAGGCCAAGTTGCTATTGAGGCTCGTCGGCCTTGAGGACTCGGCAGAGAGGTATCCCATCCAGCTGTCGGGCGGCATGCAACAACGCGCCGCGCTGGCGCGCGCATTGGCCAACAGCCCCGAGCTTCTGATACTGGACGAGCCTACGTCTAACGTGGATCTGGAAAACGCCTCCGCCATACTCAGCTTGATATTAGCCCTAAACAAGGCGTGGAGGACCACTGTCCTCATAGCGACACACGACCCCGACGTCGCGGCGATAGCGGATAAGGTCTACACCGTCAGAGGCGGGTATGTGGTGGATGGCGAAATCCCGAGAGGCGAGATAAGAATAGATGTAGATAAGGCAAAAGAGATATATGAAAAGATCAGAGCTATAGACTCTGCATGGAGATAAAAATCGCCTTGCTACTGTTGCTGTCAACATCGGTCGTATGGGCTATGGAGCCCACGTTGATAATATCCACAAGCGCCTCGTACAGCGGCGTCGTATCCACGACGTATCAGTACATGTACTTCGTGGTCAACAACTCCTCGAGGCCTATGGAGTATCTAGGCCACGTGGTGCCCCCCTTCGGCGCCTCCGTCATATACATCCCAGCCAACGGATCCTATCCTCCTCCTATAGCTATTTTCTATAATATAACATATATTAATGCGTCACTTACAAATAATGAATTATATTGCTCAAATAATTCATTAATTAAAATAAACTTTATAATAAAGAATTATATGCCCTTCAGCATACCTGTGACGGTGCTAGTACAGAGGCCGCCCGGCGTTGAGATAATGAGCGACGTGGCTCCCTCTGGAGTTGAAAATCTGGGGGGCACGACGGTATATCAATGGACTTTCTTCGTCAGCTATGAAAAGAAGTTCTCTATATCTTACAGAGTCGTGAACTTCGGCGACTTCGGCGCCGCGAATCTCCCTTCAGTTGAGATAATATCGGACATAGATCTCTCTGGCTATATAGAACAAGCCAACAGCTCTATAATTGTTTTAAATAATACATATAATTATTTAAATAATTTAACATATGCTGTTAATATATTTAATAACTTAATATATAACACTACAAATAATTTGAATAACCTAGTCAGTGTGCTGAACTTGAGCTCGGCGGCGTTCGAGGAAGGGGCCAAAGGCTTGAACGCGTCGCAGTACGTGGTGAAGGCGCTCAACTCCCAACTAGCCGCCATATCGGCGTCTCTTCTCGGCGTTGCGTCTACCCTGAATAGATCACTGCTCCTTATACAGTACGAATACGCCTATCTTACCACCCTTTCCAACGCACTGGAAACCCAGGCAATAGCGATAGGGGCCTATGAAAATTCCCTCTCGACCTCCGTGCAGGCTCTCAATTCTATAGAGGGAAATCTATACACAATTTACTTCTCCTTACAAAGTGCCGAAAATTCTATTAATAGAATTTATTTAAATCTTATTTCCATAAAACAAAAAGTTAATCAAATAAATTCAAATAATACATTGGTAGAAAACGCAACAAAGGCGTTGAACCAAGAGCTGGACTACGCAATCGATTTGATCCAGAGCTTGCAATCTACGGTGGACTCCGCCAAGACCTCTGTGGGCGCCTTAATCGGCATAGTCTCCACTACCAGAAACGCTTTGGTGGCTATCGGCGGCCAGCTGGGCCAAGTGGAGGGTTTGTTAAATCAAACAGCGTTGGCCACGAGGCGGAACGCCACTGCCATGTTGAGGGAGATGCCGCCGATAATAATAAACGCCTCCAGATCTCTAGTGGATATAGCGAACAACCTGACCGTCGTGGCGGGCCAGGTAAACCGGCTAGTTGCGCCTATTAACGACGGCGTTGCCTATCTAATCTCCGCCTCGAGATCTTTAAAATACAGCGCAGGTCAGATTAAGTCCCTCTCTACGGCGTTGGAAGGCGAGCTTCCCTACCTTGGTCTAGTTAACTCTATAATATCAAACTATAGATACAATATCACAAAAACGATAGAGAGATATGAGTATTTTAGTTCGGTAGCTAAAACCTATAAAAAGATATATGGCACTGGCATTATAAGGTACGAGTTCGTCTTAACGCTTCCTATTGCCGTTAATCCTGCCTCTTTCACCTTCAACTTGACTACCCCCAGCGTAGCTACTAATTCAGGAAGAGAGCTTCCCACATCGCTGGCGGCGCTCGCAGGGATACTAGTGGCTATCTCCATGGTTTACCTCAGATTAAGACGCTAGAATTTGCCCTTGACCGACATATACCTAGCGTATATAGAGCACCCGGATCCTCCATTGTTGCAGTACTTCTCTAGTTGCGCCTTGCTTATCCGCCACTCCTCAGGGGGTATTAGTATACATCGGATCCCGTCGGCTGTGGATCTATACATAGGGCAACGCACGGCTTTAAATCTGGAGGTAATTAAAGCCTTGTGAAGGATTGCCAGAAGGTGGAGGAGTATATAGCAGGCAGAGGGTTCAAGGTGGTCGAACATAAATCCGACTTCTTGTACGCGGCGCTCGGCAACCTCTACGTTTCGTTCTGGTGCCCAGAGAGGAGCCATATATTCGATGTAGACCCCCTAGAGCTTGCCGACTATCTGAAGTTGTTCAATTCAGATGTGCTGGTGGTTGTCGCGTATAGGCCTTATCTCGTGATCGACGAGCTCCAGAGCGTTGCCGACAGGATCAATAGGTGGTACGGTAGGGATCTCGGCGTTAAGCTAATCGGCGTCAACGCCGCGGATATCGAGGAGGGTCTAGAGGAGGCCGTGGGCCACGCCATGGCTTTCAGGCCGTTTAAAATCGGCCAGGGCCTGGGCGACGGCGATATATGCCCCAACTGCGCCAGCGCGCGGATGAGGATATATGTGTCGGAGAAGATCTTCTCGGCGAAATATAGATCTCTGATCAGCCACATCGTGATGGGGTGTCCCTCGTGCGGACTGAGGATACGGAGGGTGGAGATGCTCAGCTAAGCGGCCTCGCGTCGGGATCCAGGGCGCGGACCACGTCCCCTAACAGCCTCGGCAGATCGGCCTTGGTCGCCCTCATCTTCACTGTGGTCACAGAGGCGCCTCTATGGCCTCCTCCGCTCCCTCCTAGAAGCTCGCCTATCCTCGCCGCCATCTCGCCGACGTCCACCTTATGCGATCTATACACGAGCCTCACCTCGCCGCCGTGACGCGATGCAACGATCGCCACGTCGCATCCGGCCGAGGTCAACAGAGCGGCCACGTCCGACTCGTAGGCGTCTACGTGGGTGGCGCAAATCACGCCCAGCCTGGTTTCGTAGATCGCGAGGCGCGCCAGCGCCTTGAGCTTGGCCATCTTGAGGGATCGTTCCTCCCCTTGTTGTACTATATACTTCTCGAGCGGCCCTATCTCCGATATCGCGAAGGAGATCGCGGCTAAGGTCCTCTTGTCTGCTCTTAACAATCTGGCCGTATCTGCGTAGATCCCCAGAGCCGCCGCTATCAATGAATCGCGCTTGGGCCTCACGCCCGCCTCGATGGCAAGCTCCAACGCCATCTCGCTACAGCTGGGCCTCTCCTCCCTCACGCCGGGCAACTCGTCGCCGACTGCGTGGTGGTCGAATATCGCCAACGGCACGTCCATGGGAGGGACCTGCGCCAGCGATGCGACATCCGCCAACACGGCCATCTCTATGTCAGGCGGCACCTCCTCGGAACACCTAGCGTAGGGATCGGCGTCCTTGGCCACGCCGTCGGGACACACAACAACTGCCTCACGGCCTAGGCCCTCCAGGACGTCGCGGAGCACCAGGGCACAGCCTAAGGCGTCAAGATCCGCGTGTCTATGCGTGACTACGGCGATCCTACGCCGATTCCCTAATACGTTTAAGAGCCTCTCTAAGTACATGCCTTCTGTCATCGCTGGGCTGTACCGCCCCTTCCTTTACCAAATCGGCGACGGTTATCCCGAGCTCCGCCGCCTTGTCGACAATCTCCCTCAACCTGTCCTCCTCGACGAGAGCGCCCGCGCCTGCCTCCACCGACACCGTCACAGAATTGCCATCGAACGCCACCTCGACTTCCGCCTCGACGAACTCCTCGCCTAATTCTCTAGAGAGGTATTCATATACCACCTCCGATATCAGCTCAGCTACGTTAACCTCCTCCCTTTGCGGCCGCGCCTGTCTGTTGCTTCTCTCCACCTCCTCTAATCCGAGCCAACTCTTTATTTATATCATCTCGCAGTTTGTCCAGCTGTTCCCTCAACATAGACTCCTGTCTCGAGAGGGTCTTTATGTGTAGCTCGAGGAGCTCCTTCCTCTCCTTCAATTCTTGGAGAGCTACGTCTCTGCTTGTCTGTAGAAGGAAATTGCCCACAGATTTATAGACCTTGGCGTCCTGCGGCAATTTCTCTATCTCGCCCATCGCCTTCTCCACATCCCGCAACTCGGCCTCGTACTGTTGTTTCCTAAGCAAGACGCTCTGTAGCTGGTTCTGCGCCTGCTGAAACCTATTCACGAGATCTTGAAGCGACGGCGGGAGTTGAGCCATGAGGATGAGACCGAGCACCCTTTAAATTTTTTCGGATGCCTAGAGTCCCTCGACGCCCTCAATTACGTAGAGTACTCTCAATATCGTGTTGGCCAAGCTCCTGGCGCTAGCTATATCGGCCGCATACGCCCGCACCTCGAGTTGATCTCCCTTGTCAAATATTTTAATTCTTCCTCTATGAAAAACCACTTCTTTTTCCAATGATTTAAATATTTTTTCAATAATTTCATCTTTTTTAATCCTAATTAATATTTCGTACATATTTAATTTTTATCCCTTTAACTTTTATAGCAAGACCTCGCGGCCCTAGATCCCTCCCGTCGATTAGCTCTACTAAGTAGCTCCCCGGCCTCCCCCTGATCACCACCAACGTGTCGTAACGGCCTCTAATCTTCTCTAGATCCACGGAGTAGAACAGTGGATACCCGAACACCTCTAGAAACACGTCGGCCAGCTCGCTCGCCGTGTAGTCAACTATAGCCGCGCAACAAGCCTTGGGCTTTCTGGCCACATATATCTGGAGATCCTCCCGCATCTTCACGCCGGATATGGGGATCGAGTAGGGGAGCCAGCGGCGCCCCGCTACGTCTAAGAACTCCAGAGATGCAGGGTTGCCTCGTCGAGAGGTCACTAACATGATGTATCTGGCGCCCCTAATTACCGCTTCTTCCAGCAAAGCCCTGTAGGACCGTTTCCCCCTCACTATTTTCTCGACGCCGGGCAACGCAACCGAGAACTCGTTCAGGAACTCGTTAATTTTTTTGGAATAGAGTCGAGAGGAAGTCGCCAGGACTCTCGTCACGAGCCGGATTCTTGCGACGCCCCTCTCCACCTGGCCTTCTGTATCTCGACTTGCTTAAGCTCCTCAGGAGTCAGAGTCCTGCCCAGTATCGTCTGTGGGATCCAAGCGCCGCCGGCGAAGGTGAAGCCGCATTTGGGGCATTGCCAGATGCCGAAAGCGAGGCGCCTCAGCCTAACTAATGATCTACAGTTGGGACAGCGATGTAGGCCCCTCTGCTTGACCTCTATAGCGGTTATCTTCCTCCTTATGCCCATGCCGTAGCGCGCGCCGTATCTGCCCGCGGGCCCCACTACCTTGGTGTGGCTATAAGGCATGGGCCCAAATGATCTGGGCTATATAAAATTTAGCGGCCGACGGCTTGATACAGGGCCCCGGCTAGACCAGACTCTTCAGCAATATATCCCTGAACTTATCCCTGACAGAGTAGGCGAGATCCACCGCTTGCCCAAGCTCTTGTTCCGTGAAGTAGCCCATCGTCTTCTGTATAGACACTATGGAGTCTTGAGCTATGGTCACGGTTATTCGGCCGTCCAGCGAGAGCTCCTCCTCGAAGTTGGGATCCACTATGAGACGGTTGTCTATTTTCCCTATCGAGACGGCTATCGGCGCCTTGGATAGATCGGACGGAAGCGCCGTCTTGCTATTTCTATCTAACTTGACTCCTGTCTCGTCCTTGACCGCCGACGGCAACATGGTGGATCTCAACGCAGCCAGAGCGGCGAGGTTCGCGGCGTCGACGAGGTTGCCGTCGTCGTTTAGGACATAGAGATCTACCCAAAGTACGTAGACCTTGTTCTGGTCTATCGCCAGCTTCTTAAAGTCCACGAAGCCGCTGTGGCGTATGCCGCGGTCGACAACGCGGGCGAGCTCTATGGCCGTCTCGTCCGGCGGTCCTATCTCGCTGTAGGGAGATGCGTGGGGCAAGATCTCGGCGTTTACGATCAACACCCCCTCATCAGGCGCGTCGGGAAACGGCTGGCCCAGGCCGACCTTAACCCCGGCCACGACCCTGGTCTTTCCCAACAATGCCTCCGCCGATCCGTCAGCCGTGTTGACCACGTTAGTCGTAATGGATACCTCCCTCAGCTGATCCGGCGTTCTGCCGTCTATCCTAACGCCCGAGGATATAAGCCTCCTTATCTGGTTACGTCGTATGTACGAGATGAAGCGTTTGCTGTAGGGCGATATTGACGCCATTATTTGGCTACTTCCTCGGCTATTTCAAAGTATTTTGTCTTAAGCGCCTCGCGCGCCTTGCCGTAGACGTACTCGGCCCCCTTTATGGCGAGCCTTAAGGCCTCGGCGAACTTATCCCTACTCCACGAGCCGTCGAGCTGTAAGAGGGTTATCCGGCCTAGGTTCGGCATATATCCGACCGGCATATCGCCCTCGCCGTAGTTGTCCTCAAGCCCGTTGAGATCCAACACGACGGTGCCGTTGACTAGGCCGACCGATACGCCTATCACCAAATCCCTCATGGGCACGCCAGCGTCGGCGAGCGCGAGGGATGCCGCGGTCAACGAGGCCACCCGCGTGGATCCGTCTGCCTGGACTATCTCGACGAATACGTCTATGCGGGAACGCGGGAACTGCTCCAGAAATATCGCGGGCTCAAGCGCCTCCCTCAACACCTTCGAGATCTCTATCTCGCGGCGCGACGGCGCCGGGTTCTTGCGCTCGTCCCTAGTGCTGAAGGGCGCCATGTGGTACCTCACGCGCATAACGGCGCGATCCGGCAGGGACAAATGCCTCGGGTGCATCTCGCGCGGGCCGTATACTGCAGCAACGGCCGTGGTGTTGCCGTAGGACACCATGGCGGAGCCGTCGGCGTTGGAGATAACGCCGACAGATATCTTGACCTCACGCATCTGGTCTGGCGTCCTCCCGTCAGCTCTTCTGCCCTCTACCAGCAGAGGCACAGGCGGTTGCTTCATTGCCTAGCCGAACCCGCACCGGTTTTATATCTTTCAACTAGCGCCTTGACCCTGTCGGTAAGCCCGGCCACATGGCTCTCCCTATCTATCTTCTCTATTATTTGCAACAACGCGAATTCGGCGTCAGGTCCGGGGCACTTTGCCCACAGCCTCCCGTTCTGGCCAACTATAATATCGCAACCGAGCTCCGAGATCGTGGAGATCATACTACCCCTCTTGCCGATCACGCGCGGTACCTTGACAGGCGAGAGCTCGACCACGAACCCGCTCTCTATCTTGCCCAACCTCTCGCCTTCTCTGAGCGTCAGCATTACGGGGAACTCGTCGGTCAGATCCACGTCCTTCACCACGGCTATAACGGCATCGCCTATATTGAGGAGGCTCGTCAAGCTGGTCTTCTCGAGATCTATGTACTTGGCCGTGGCCTCGCTCACGGGCAACCACGCCGCCAGAGGCGCCCTCACGTCGACCTCCCAACCCGACGCAAGGACGTCGGTGACGTATCCGATCACAACGTCGCCGGGCTTAGGTCTGTAGGAGCCCTCCAGAGGCACTACGACTATCTTGTTGTCTCTGAACTCCACCAGGCCGACGGAGGACGCTCTGTACTTCCCGTCGTCGATATACACGGCGCCCTCTACGCTCTCGTCCGAGGTCGCCACCAAGTCGCCGGGGAATATCACTTGTCTAGGGGATACGTACTTCATCAATACACTATTTCTAGTATCTTCACGTCGCCTTCTCCGTGGGTTATGTCGTTGACCCTCCCTATTATCATATCTTGAAGGCCCGCAGGCGCCTCGACCACGGCCTCCCACGACCCGTCGCTCCTGAACCTCTCGTTGACTATCTTTGCAGACTTGCCCACGAAGCCCTTCACCTTCTGCGCGTATTGCGACGACACGCTTACCGCTATCCTGACAGTGGCCACCTTTATCGGAAGGACTCTCTGGAGCTCCTTCAAGATGTGGTTTATCTGCTCCTCCACCGGCTTAAACGGATCTATAGCCGCGCGCACTTGCTCCAAGGCGTTCTCTACCCTCTGGGGCGGCACGGGGGTCTTGGTCCGCACGTCGATGCAGTTGCGCGAGATCCATTCGACTATCTGCCTCCTCTTGTCCTCGACCATCTTGCGCCTCTGCTCGGCGGTTATGGGGATTTCCCCCTCCCTTATTATGATCTCGGCCACCTTGTGGACGTCGGTAGTCCCAAACGCCTTCTTTAACGCCTGTTCGGAGGCCCTAAGGCCTTTACGGGCATCCTTATAGATCTCCTCGTGGACCAGCACCTTATCTAGACCTATCGGCTTCCCCGTCTTCAGCTCCAACGCGGCGTCGGGATCTACCAAGATCTCGAAGTGCTCGCCGGCACGATCCAACTTCGCTATAGCCACCTTAGTCATATAAGCACCTATAAAAACACGAGAAATAAATCTATCGAGACGGGGACGTTCGAGCTTAAATAACGATGTTATCGGAAAGCCGTGAGCGTATATGTGGCCGATAGAGGCGTTGTGCATATAGAGTGCGATATGGCCTACACCAACTATAGAGGCGAGGGCGGCTACTACGTGCCGTGCGAGATAGAGGGCCCGGTCTCTCTGGGATGTCTTGCCGAAGGACTCGGCGCGTCTGGAGACGTCTGTGTCGAGACGGAGTTGCTTAGAGTATGTAGAGAGGGGGAGGGAAAGCTCAAGGTCACCATAGACGTAACTAAATGTATGTCCAGAGGCATAACGCCGGGCGAGCTCGCAAAGCAGTTGTTGATTATAGCGGAGCTCTGCGCCCGGAGAGCTACTTCTTGATTTTCGCCAGAATGGGGGCGAGCTCCTCCTTAGACATCTTCCTCATAACCTTGCTCTTCACATCGCCGTACGCGACCTCTATCCTATCCACATCGATAGACTCCATCGCGGTGCTGAGGGCTCTCAGGGCCAGCTCGATGCATTGAGGCACGTCCACGTCGTGGCTGTAGTTCTTCTCCAAGAATTCGACGATGGCCGTGGACTCGGCCCCTATCGCCGTCGCGTAGTAGCCGAGATAAACGCCGCCCGGATCTGTCTGGAAGAGCTTAGGGCCCTGCCTATCTATGCCGGCCACCAACAGGGCAACGCCGAAAGGCCTGGCGCCCCCGAACTGCGTGTATTGTTGCTTCAGGTTGCATATGTCCTTGGTCAACACCTCGACGTCTATAGGCTCGTCGTAGAGAAATCTGTGAGTCAACGCGACCGATCTGGCGTAGTCGACGAGCACTCTGGCATCCGCCAGAAGGCCGGAAGGCGAGATCGCCACGTGGTCGTCCACGATATATATCTTCTCCAACGACGACGGGTCGAACAACTGCGATATCTTGCGCTTCTCGGCCGCCAGGACCACGCCGGAGGAGCACTTGACGCCGACAGTCGGCCAACCCCTCTTCACGGCCTCGCCCGCGTACTCTACTTGGTAGAGCTTACCCTCAGGCGAGAATATCGTTATGGCTCTGTCGTAACCTGCCATTGAAGGCGGGAACATGGTAGCCCTCTAATTCTCCAATTTAAATATTAGCACATCAGCATGGGCTGTGCAGGAGCCTTGTCCTGTTAGGTCGATAAAGGCAGTCGCCTATTGCCACTCCACGGAGGATTGCGACAGGGTCGCCAAGGCGTTGAGGAACGTGTTGCCGGGCGAGATACACATCGAGAAGGTAACAGGATATTACGGCAATGTCATCACCATGATGTACGCGGAGGTCGTCGGTTGCTACGCCACAACTATCTTCGCTAATATACTTAAATCAATAGATAATTTAGATTTTCAAATATTGTTAAATAATATAAATATATATAAAAATAAATTATTTATCAGATTTAATAAGCAGAAGGCCTTACAAGGACTTCTGCGGCTCGACAGCGGCGACGACGTAATCCATGTAGAGGTCAGGGTGCCCCGCGCCGCGGCAAATAGCTTAATAGAGACATTTGTAAGGTTGCGTGGATCCGGCAGAGGTTCTCAGGAAAAGCTTGAAGGAGGTGGAGGGCCTAGGCGCTAGGGCGATTCTGAACTATGTCCTGTACGAGTTCGAGGTGGGGGGACCCACGCGCGAAGTGGTCGAGGAGGCTTTGAGAATAGCCCAGAGAGAGCTCAATGAGCTTCAGAAGGTAGTCAAAATCCTTCAGGAATTGGAAGTATACGTGTAGTACACGTAATCAAAGAGATACCGAAAGTATTGACTTATACTGGGTCTTGAACAGCTCGGCGACGTCGGGCCTGTGTATTTCAGCCACTATCTGACCTCTGGATATCTGCTCGTTGAGGTAGCTGGACAGCATCTCGGCCACGTTCTCGTTGAAACAATAATCGAAGTTGTCGACGAGTAGCAGGTCGGGCCTTGTTATGACTGCGGTGGCCAACGCCAGCGCGGTCTTCAGGCTACAGGGAAGCCTAGAGATCGGGATCTTGGCGCCGCCGATATACGCCACGCCGGCTAGAACGCCCTCCCTCGCCAGCCCCACGGCGAGTTTAATGCCCTTTTTCCTGAAAGATGCCCTGAGCCTGTCGTAGGCATCAGGGGCTTTGAGGGCTAGCTTGGCCAACACGCCGACTAGGTTGCTTCCGTTGGGCTTGAGGACGCCCGTAGCCTTGGCGGCGTCGTGGAACGTCCTCGGATCTATATACGGGCCCAACAAGATAGCCTTCAGCGAGAAGGTCTTTCTAAACTCGCCCAGAAGCCTGTTCACCTCTTCGACCTCCTCGTCGGCCAGTATGGAGACGTGCTCGGCGACGTCTACCTGAGGCATCAGGATATCCGCGTTTTTTATCGTAAGCTCGAACGGCTCCACCACCCTACTGATACGGGAGCCGTTCAAGACTCCGTACTCTATCGCGACTTTCCTGCCTCCGTCCTCGAATATCTGTCTATAAATTTTGCCGTTTTTTTGTAATGAAAAAACTTTATTATTTATTTTTATAGATATATTAAATTTATTATAATAAATTTTTGGTATTTTAGACCCAATATTAGATAAAATTAAATAAATAGAATTTATGAAGACGCTTTTACCTGATCCTGTTACAAATGTCAGCGGGGTCAGCTCGCCGGATATCTTACGCTCTCCTAACTGCAACGCTACGTGGCTTATCACGCACCCAACCTGCCGGCGTTAAATAATAAGGTTTCGCGCCCTCTGGCTATGGAGATCGGCGGCTTGAATACAAGGGCATATATTTATCGGCCTCTATATGTGTCATGTTTCCCCTAGAGCTCTTGTCGGAGAGAGTGATGCAGCCGCTCAAGGGATTGATAGCGCACGAGCTCTCGCGCCGCGGCTTTTCGCAGAGCAGGATAGGCCAGATACTCGGCATATCCCAGCCGGCCGTGAGCGCATATCTTAAACTGGATAGGGGACACTATGAGCGGAGGCTTGCAGAGGTAGGGCTATCCAGAGAGGAGGTAGACAGAGTTGTCGATGTCGTTATAGCCGCGGTGGATCAACAGAACTACCCTGAGGCCGTGGAGTACCTGAACAACTTCGTGTTGTCCCTACTCTCGTCGTTGAGGTTCTGCGAGTTCCACAAACGCGTGGCGCCCTACCTAAAAGACTGCGATGTATGTAAAAATATATCAATTATAAATGATGTTAAAAATAGAATAATTATTAGTTTTAATATGTTAAAAAACAATAAATATATAATAAATTTAGTCCCAAGGGTTTTAATGAATATAGTAGAGCTCAGCGGCGAGGGCCCTATCGGATATCCCAGCCGTATCTCGGTCGTGGGGGAAACCCTCGCGACTACATCCGAGCCCCAGCTATGGGGCGCTAAATTTCTAGGCAAACTTATATTAGCTATAAATAATATTCATAAGGATATAAAAGCAGTCATAAATATAAAATATGACGAAGGTTTAATTGATTGCATTAAAAAATATAATTACAAGTACGCTGTAGTGGGCCCCAGCAATACCGAGGAGGAGAGCATAGAGAACATAACGTCGGCCATGCGTAGCCGCGCCTACGACGTGGTTTTCGATAGGGGAGGGATAGGCATAGAGGCCAACGGGTACGTCTTCGGCTTCGACGCGCCCGACGCCGCTACTAAGATATTGAAAATAGCTCGGTGCAGGTCGGGCGCCCAAGACCAGGCAGACGCATAGCCCTCGTGATGCGGGGCGGAGACCTCCGGCGGCCGTCAAGCGCCGGGCGGCGCGGCCCGGTTGCAAAGCTTTAAATCGTCTATCTTACCCCCCACGTGACCGTTACCTACGCCTACGAGGCCCTTCCTGTAGCTGAATGGTTCAGGAGAAATAGGGAGATAGCGGGGTTCCAAAACCCCGCGAGGGCGATGTACCAGACTGTCAGAGAGCTCGTCGAGAACAGCCTAGACGCCACAGAGCCCTACGGCATTCTGCCCAACATAACTATTACCATAAAGCCTGTGGACGAAGCGAAGAGCTGGTATTCTGTATATGTGGAGGATAACGGGGTGGGGATACCGGGCCACGAAATACCCAACGTCTTCGGCAGAGTGTTCTACAGCTCTAAGTACAAGATAAAGCAACATAGAGGCGTCTTCGGCCTCGGCCTCAAGATGGTAGTGTTGTATGCGCAGAGCACCACGAACCGGCCGATCTCGGTAAGATCGGCGGCGGTCCGCTCAGACAAGATATATGAATATAGAATAATGATAGATACTACAAAGAATGAGCCCATTATAGTTGATATGAAAGAATATGAAAATAAATATAAATGGCACGGCACTGCGGTGAAAGTGGTTATAGAGGGTAATTGGCTGAATTCCAAGAAGAGAATAGAAGAATATCTAAGAAGAACTGCAATAATATCGCCATATGCAGAGATATATTTCAAGGGACCAGATATGGAGATGTTTCTGAAAAGGCGCACCATCAAGATGCCTCCTCCCCCTGAGGAGGGCCTGCCCCACCCCAAGAGCGTGGACGTAGACACAGTGAAGCAGATGATCTCGGAGAACAAGACGGCGACTCTCGCCGAATTTCTGATCAAGAACTTCGACGGCGTCGGGGAGGGACTGGCGCGATCCTTCCTGGAATGGGCGGCGTTGGACCCCAATAAGCCCGTGGGCTCCCTCACCCAAGACGAGATAGTGCTTCTGGTAGAGAAGATGAAGGCCTACGAGGGCTGGCGGAGGCCGAGAGCCGACTGGCTCTCGCCCGCCGGGCCCGAGCTCTTGGAGGTAGGCGCCAAATCTATCCTGGGCGCAGAGGCCGTCTTCGCGGTGACTAGGAAGCCCAGTAGCTACTCGGGACATCCCTTCATAGTCGAGGCGGCTATAGCTTGGGGAGGGCAGATAATTCCGGTGGACAAGCCGATACTCCTCAGATACGCCAACAAGATCCCGTTGCTCTACGACGAGGGGGCCGACGTCGCGAGGAAAGTAGTCGACGAGTTCAACTGGCAGAACTACAAGGTTAAGTTCCCCGCCCCCGTCGCAGTGATAATACACGTGTGCTCCACGAAGGTTCCCTACGCCTCGGCCGGCAAGGAGGCGATAGCCGAAATACAGGAGATAGAGGAGGAGATGAAGCTCGCGTTGAGAGACGCCGCGAGGAAGCTGAGGATCTACCTCTCTAGGAAGGAGAGGGAGTTGGAGCTCCTCAACAAGTACACGTCGCTGGCCAAGTACGTTGACGAAATAGCCCACAACATGGCGATAGTGACAGGCCTCGACAAGGACGCGCTCGCGAAGAGCCTCTACAAGCTGATCGAGAACAAGCTGGGCCTCACAGTGGAGGAGCTCGCCAAACACGTCTTGTCCATGGCGTCCTCGATAAAGGAAGAGGCGGCCGAACAAGGCTAGTCGGCCGTTGCCGGTTGCCTGCATACTTTGAGTATGCAAATTTTTTATTGATCAAAAAATGAGCGGCGGCATGAAGAAGATCTACGCAGTAGTGGTCGGTGTGGCGATAGCCGCTCTGTTGACCGCATATCTGGCGTATGCGGGATCTGTCAATAAGCTGTCAGGCGCTGGGCCCAAGCCGTTTCACGTGGAGTTGTTGGTTAGGGGCGATAAGTTGATAGCGCTGTACGATAACGGCACAGTATTCGCGGTTCTGAAGCTACACATGTATCGCGATTCAGGCATAAGGATAGCCGATAAAGTGCCCAACTTTACAACGACGGATAACGTGATAAAGGTGAGGCTGAAAGCAGTGATAGAGAACGGCACTATCAAGGCCATAGAGGTAATCTTTGACAACGGGACCGAGATAGTTCTCACCAACGTGACCATACACAGTTCGGGCATAAGAAAAGTCGACGCTACGAATACGCAGTCGACGAGGCCGCAGATCATAGCCGTCTCCCAGAACATAGGCGGAACTCTACCGCCAGGAAGTCAGGACATGTACGGCCCATACCCAGGCGCCTTGGCTCTCCAGTTCAACCTATCGTGGAGCCCTACGTCCACGGGGCTGTGCGTTGGGTACTTCTATGCGGAGACAGGCAACGGCGAGGGGTACTGCGGCTGGGGAGGTAGTTTGAGCTACGGGTTTAACCTTAATGGCGTGTATACCGCGTATGCCATAGTCTTCAATCCGTTTACAGCAACAGTAACATACCAAGGAACTCTAACGGCATACATTTGGTAAAATTTTTAAAACTTATATTTTTAAATTCTTATGGATAAAAGATTTAGTCCTTCAACATATGCTGATAAATGTAGAAGAAGATTTATTATATTTGCCGGATCTCTGGCGATGCCCTGGCTGGCCCTCCTCATCCATTACCTGTACGTCATTGGGCGGATTGACCGCATATGGTACCTAGCTTTGGCTGCCTCGTCATTGGCGGTGGCCATGGCGCCGAGATTTCTGCAGTCTAGATGGGACGATATAGGCGCTTTCGGATACCTCTATAGAAGACGGCGGTTCTGCGCGGCCTCGGTCCCTCTAGCTGTCACGGCCTACGCTACCTTGTTAGCCGTCGGCGCCCTATCCCTATACCTCTACTTCTTCTGGCCTCCCTCGACTGTTCTGAGGCTTGTGGACGTCAGCAAGGGGACGGCCTTGTGGATCGTCGTATACAACGCCACTATTCACAACAAGACGATGCTATTCCAGATACAGATACTAGATCGCTACTTCCAATCGCCTCTGAGCTGGCCCTTCTACGCTCTCGCCATCATCGGCGGGCTCCACACGGCGGTGTCGGCATCGTTGCTGGCTTATTGGAGATCCATAGGGAGCGTGAACGACGCGGTGGCTAGATCCATGGAGCTCTATGAGCGGGGAAGAAGACTTCTTACCTGACTTCTACGTGTTAGCCAGAATACTTGCGTTGATAAGGGACGGGGTCAGGAAGAGGCGTAGCCTCGCCCTCATGTCCGGGCTCAACTACCGCAGTTTCCAACGGTACCTAGACTACTTAGTCGAGAGAGGCTTGGTGAGGGACGGCGCGGAGATAACGCTGACGCCTAAAGGAGCCGAGATATTAGATAGGCTGGAGGACTTGATAAAGGAGATATCGTCGAGGGAGAATCCGTTCGACACCAAGAGGAGATGATAATTTTGCCAAGAATATTGGCCGTCCATATAGCTTTTGGACCTATGAGGTTGCCGTAGGCCGTCTCGTATACGCACTTAGCAACGTACGTCCTCAAGACGTGGGCAATCGCCGGATTTCGTTTCGAGAGTTAGATCGTACAAGTGTGCATGGCACGGGGCTGTGACTAACCGGCGCACGGTCCCGGCGCGGATCCCAGAAACGCCTTTGCGCCGGCAAAACGATATATATTGCCCACGCTAAGTGCCCTGTGAGCAGCCGGGCTGATTTCTTAAAGCGGTTGGAGGAGTGGGGGACCGAGCTCGCGAAATCGGTGTTGAGCCTCAAGGAGCCCGTCATGGAGATACCGGCCCGCACCCTCAGCAATACCATATGGGACGAGAAGGCGAGGATGTTGAGGCTGGGCCCCGAGAAGATACACAGGAGGTTCCTCGACGTGAAGGAGTCCAGGAGGTTTATGCAGACCGTGTTGATGTTGAGGCTGATAGTGGACGCCATGAGGGCCGACGTGTACCCGACGATACGCGACCTCTACTACAACGGAAAACACACGATAGTATTCAAGGACCCGTTGGGCAGAGTCCATAGGGAGAACACCTGGGACGAGCAGGCGGAGTCCAACGGAGTTATAGAAGATATAGAGGTGGCGACGAATATATTGAGGGAGGAGATGGGCATCAGCGCGGACGTGAAGGGCAAGGTGGTGGGCCCTATAGTGGTGCGCTCCCAGGGATACGAGCTGGACGCCTCCAAATTCGGCGAGACGGCCCTCAGCCTCCCCGTCAATGTCGATGCGTTGGAGATAGTCAAGGTCGAGGCCTCCTACGTCTTGGTCATAGAAAAGGACGCGATATTCCAACGTCTAGTCAGGGAGAAGTTCTGGTCGCAGGAAAACGCGGTGTTAATAACCGCGAAGGGCATGCCCGACAGAGCCACTAGGAGGTTTGTCAAAAGGCTTAACGAGGAGTACAAGTTGCCGGTCTACGTGCTGACGGACGGCGACCCCTACGGAATCTACATCTACTCCGTATACAAAAGCGGCTCGATAAAGCTCAGCTACGAGAGCGAGCGGCTGGCGACGCCTAAGGCCAAGTTCCTCGGGGTGGCACCTCTCGACATAGAGAGGTACAAGATACCCGACCAGTTCGTGATAAGAGCTACCGACAGAGACGTAAAGAGGGCGCAAGAGCTCCTCAAATACCCATGGTTCCAGAACGACGTCTGGAAGAAGGAGCTGGAGTATTTCCTGAAGACCAAGAAGAAAGTTGAAATAGAGGCCTTGTCGGCACATGGGTTAAAATATCTTCATGACTATATAAAAGATAAAATTAGAGGCAATAAATTTATAGATTAAATATTTTATTTAAGAAAAATAATATTATTTATTATATCATATAGATTGTATATATATACAGGGAATGAGTATATGCAATAAATAGTTATATATAGGTCTTCAAGATAACACCATGGAAGGCGAGGTGCGTAGGGTACAGTTGACGGGCGGCGCCACCCTCATAGTCAGTTTGCCTAAGGAATGGGCACGACGGACCAACCTATCGCCAGGCGACGAGGTGCTTATAGTGCCTCAGCCCGACAACACGTTGATCCTAATACCGCGGAAACTGGGCCGGCGAACGTCGCTGTCCGTGGAGCTCTACGTCGACGAGAAGACGAGCGTAGAGGAGCTGGAGAAGATCTTCATGTCTATCTACATCGCGGGGGCTGAAGTCATAACTATAAGGTTTGCCCCCGGAGCTACCCAGTACCGTAAACACCTCAAGGATTTCGTCAGGAGGAGGGTCGTCGACATGGAGATAACTGAGGAGTCCAGCGACAAGCTGGTCGTCCAGGCTATGGTGGCCGCCACAGAGCTGGCCATAGGCGACGTAGTCCTCAAGATGTTGAAGCTCGCCGACAATATGTTGCTCGATCTGGTAAAGGGTCTGGAGACGGATAACATGGAGTTGCTGAGAGATGTCACCGAGCGGGACGACGAGGTGGACAGGCTCTACTGGCTCGTCGAGCGCCAGCTCAAGAGAGCCGCCATGTCGCGCTACATAATGCTGGAATTAAAGGTCGAAGATCCCCGCGATTTGGTCGAGTACACGATAATAGCTAAATCGATAGAGAGAATAGCTGACCATATATGCAAGATATCCTATATAAATCAAGAGGAGAAGGTGGACTTGAGGGTAGTGAGGCCGATCCTAGAAAGGGCCGTGGAGCATATGGGCATCCTCATGGACTTCTTCGGCGGCAACGTCGACGACATGAAGCTGGCCGCCCTCTATAGAGAGCTCACCGACTGGTCCCTCAAGATGAGGAAGGAAGTGGTTCTGTCCGACCCCGCCACCTCGCTGGCTAGAGACAGCGCTGTGAGGATAAACGAATATATAAGCGACATACTAGAGTCGTTGTTGCATATAAGGCTCAAGAACTTCCAGAGACTGGGCGCAGAGGCTCGACAGCAATAGCCACGATATCCTCGAAAAACCGGTGGACGACTTCCCTATCCACTATTCTGCCTAGCGCCGACACCGCGTCCTCGATCGCGTCGGCCCTGCCCAAGGTGCTGTACGTCAACACCAGCAGGCGCGGCCTGTAGGCGAACGCCCACCTCAATATGTGGTGGATAAGCCCGTAATCGTAGATGGCTACTGCCTCCAAATCCACGGGCGGCTCCTCGGGCGGCAGATAAGGCGGGTTGCTGACCACTAAGTCGGCTCTAGATATGGCCGAGAGCCCGTGCGCGCACAGCACGTCGTACTCCTTACATCCAGCGCACGCGTAGGGGTTTATATCCACGGCCACGACGCGCTTGCAGAGTCTGCCCAACGTGCGCGTGAGTATACACGAGCCGGCGCCTACATCTACACATATATCAAATTTACCATTTATTCTAGATAGTAGATTTAGAGTTACATAGCTATCTTCTTGTGGTTTATATATAAACATGTAATACTAGGTAAACAAGTATAGGGATCACGAACATACCTGTAAGGTAGGCCAATAACGCGGTCTCGTATTTGGAACCCATATCATAAGAGGTCACAGTGGACAGCGTGCCGCATGATAGTAATAACAATATAAATTTTAATGCATATAGAATATTATAATTTTCTATTATAATAGAAATTGAAGGATAAATTAATAATGGAAATAAACCAATTATTATATGAGTTAAAAGAACTCTTCTATGTGTAATAAAGTAAATTGAGAATAAAATAAAAATAAAAGATAAAATAGAAATAAATAAAATATTATAAATATTAGTAAAAATATAACTATATATAATACCTATTAGTGCCGACTTAGAGACATATATAGACGCCGTCCATATTACTAACAACAACGCGGCGACCGCGTTGAGGTACGGCGACGCGAGCATGGGGACCACGAACGGGCGTAGCCCCAGCGCCTCCAGTATCGACAGGTTCTTCAGAGGGGCCACAGACAATAGGATAGACGCCACCTTTACCCCCTCGTCGGTCAGCTCGACGAAGCCGCCGTCCCTCTTGATAAGCCCCAGAGCCTCGAGCGCAGATATGTCGAATAAAAGCGCCGACGACGAGACGCCCAACCTGCTTCTGAGCTTATTTAAACTGGTAGCGCCCTCGCTATATAGTATGAGCAAGATCTCGCGCCGTCGGCCATAGGCGGCTTTGTATATTAAGTCCTCCACGTCGCGCAAGATCACTGGGACTTAATTAAGGATATCCGCGCGCGGTGGCACGCGCCGGAGTAATCTTTAAATAAAGACCAATAGCATGGCGGTTCATGGCAGCGACAGAACAAACAATATTGGTGGGTAAAAAACCCACTACGAACTACATAATAGCTACGGTGATGGCGTTCAACGCGGGTACGAGAAAGGTGGTGCTGAAGGCTAGGGGAGCGGCTATCTCCAAGGCTGTTGCGGCCGCTGTGATGGTGCGCGACCGGTTCCTCCCCGGCAAGGTCAACATAAAGGAGGTCAAGTTGCTCAGCGACAAGGTCCAAGGCCAAGGCGGGAGGGAGAGGACAGTAGCCGCCGTCGAGGTAGTACTCGAAATGGCATAATTTTTTAGAGGATTAGGCGGGCCGTTGCGATCTCGGCGCCCGCCGCTTGTCCTCCGCCGATCGGTTAAGTTTAATTACAGGTATAGGTGAATCCTCGTGGTCGTGGTAAAGGGCGTAGTAGTAAGCAAACAGCTGGTCGCGGATCCCACAGGCACCCGTTACGTGAAGATAGACGTCGTGGAGGAAAAGGATGTGCCGGGCCCTCTAGTGATGGCGCCGTCAGACGAGCAGACGGCTCCGGTGGCGAGGGAGATAATGCCGCTGGTGTCCCAGATAATCAGATCCCTCCCCTTCTCCCTTAACAAGATAGCCGTGCCGCGCCTCACCATCTGGCTCACCGACGATGAGGCGGAGTCGCTTGGAGACGTCGACGTAGGCGACAGCGTCGATATAGAGATCGATCAAGGAATAATTAAAATAAGGCCCAGCTGAGTTCTCGACGTGGCGGAGCTCAGCGACAGCTATAGGCTGAAGTACGTATTCGGGATAGACTTCGGCACGAGCTACACCAAATACGGGCCGATAACTCTGGCCGAGCCCAACGTGGTGCAGACGAGGGGCCTCTTCCTCCGCGACATACCCGAGTCGGTCAAGATGAGGATACCCCCCGACGTGTTGTCGCGCGGCTTGGTCGTAGGCGACGAGGAGGTGCGCAACTACCTCTCCAGCGTTAGGGACGTCCAGCGGAATATGAAATATCCGTTGAAGGACGGCATAGCGAGGCGGGACGACGAGGACGCATGGGCTGTTTTGAGGGAGCTCGCCCGCTACGTCCTGGCGCAGTTCCCAGTCGCCGATCCCGAGTTCAGGGGCTGGCTCGTCTCCATAGCCCTCTCAGCGCTGGCCCCCGACTACATGTATAGAGGGTTCTTCGATATATTCGAGAAGATCTCGGCGGAATCCAAGTCCATATATGCCGTTACTGTCTTGCCCCAGCCGCTCGCGGTGGCCATAGCAGAGAACGCCGTCAACTGTGTGATAATAGAGGGCGGTCACGGCAACATCCAAGTGGCGCCTATAAGCTACGCCTTAATAAGGGAGGGGCTTGTGGCTTTGAATAGAGGAGGCGCGGAGGCCAACGCCGTGACGAGGGAAGTGCTCAAGGACATGGGCTACGGCGACGTGGCGCGCGAGGAGTACGTGGTCGAGGCCGTCAAGAGGGCTGTGGGCTTGGTCCCACGCGATCTGGGGCAATCCATAGCGGCGGCCAGGTCCAACCCCGACAAGTTCACGGCCAAGGTGAAGCTGTCCCCGATAGTGGAGATAGAGATACCGAGGGAGTACGCCTGGACTCGGTTCTTGATAGGCGAGATAGTCTTCAACCCGCGGCACGAGGAGTTCAAGAGCTATATAGATCAGAGCAGGATAAGGATAGAGGACGCCGTGATAGGCGACGTCACGCTCTACGGCGAGATGGACCTGGCGTCCGCCATTATATCCTCCCTCAGGAGCGTGTCGGTCGAGGTCCAGGACAGGGTCGCCTCAAACGTGATACTGAGCGGCGGCGCCTTCAAGTGGTCCGTCCCCGCAGGCCTTGAGGAATACGCCGTAGACAGCGTGGAGAAGATAAGGTTGATGTTGGGCGAGGTCAATAGGGAGCTGGCCGCCAAGGTCGGCGTGAGGATGGTCAAGGAGCCTCAATACTCGGTGTGGCGCGGCGCAGTGATATACGGCTACGCGTTGCCTCTTTCGCTTAAATGGGACAATATAAATAAAGAGGGCTGGTACATTATCGGTGGAACTAGCTAGATATCTGTTGATCAGATACCTCACAGAGGTGCTGGGGTTCAGGCTGGAGTCCGAGAAGGACGACTACCTAGTGTTTCTGGACGGCGCCAATAGGGTCTCGGTAAAGGCCTACTTCACCGACATATACGAGGAGGCGGAGATATACAAGAAGATCAACGAGTTACTCCAGCAAGACTGCGACAAGGCGTACATAGCGGTGGCCAAGGACGCCCTGCCGTTGATAGACCCCAAGCATTTGAAGGCGCTCGGCGTGGGGCTCATCTCAGTCGACCCCTCGAAAGGCCTGGAGGGGGTCGAGGTGAGGATGCCGGCCAGAGCTAGACCCCGCCCTGCCCAACAGATAGACATCGCCAGGATTCTAAGCGCCGTCAACGCGGCCGTGGCCGAGGCCGTCGGCAGAGAGTCGAGGAGGATAGAGGAGGAGGTGTTCAGAAAGGTTAAGAGCTATGTGGACAAGGCGCTTGAAGACGTAAGGCGCGAGCTTGCGGCATTATCGGATAGACAAGTCCCGCCGGCTAGGCCCGCACAACGGGCAGAGGCGCAGAGCCCGCCATCGATAACAGACAACGAGTGGGTTAAACTGCTCAGGAGAAGGGCGTAGCGTAAATATAAACAAGCCGCGATACGTACGTGGATATTTTCAAGATAATCGAGGAGGAGGCAAGGAAGATCTTGGAGGGCTCGGACATAGATATAGTAATGGATATAATCAGGGCGTATAGATCCTCGGGCCCTAAGGGGGCCAGGGGGAAGGTGAAGGAAATCCTCTCGCAGTGGGGGATCTATGTGGAGGATCGCGAGGATTAAGCTAAGGGACTTCAAGGTCTACGAAGGCGAGTACGAATTCCGGCTATCGCCGGTGACGGCCATCGTCGGCAGAGTCGGCGCCGGCAAATCCTCGTTGTTGCAGGCGGTTGAGTTCGCCCTATTCGGAAAGGAACTGGAGGTCAGGCAGAGGATAGCGAGGCTCGCGGACTTGATCAACCTCAACTCCGACAGCGCCTTGGTGGAGCTGGAGCTGACCGACGGGTCCAGAAAAGCCCTGGTGAGGCGGTCGGTGGGGAGGGGAGGCCGGAGCCGCCTAGAGCTTAGGCTGGACGACCGCAGATATACCGACGAAGACGCCGAGAGAGCGCTCGCCGAGCTGACCGGGATAACGAGCGACGACTACGACAGGGTGATCTATATATCCCACTACGCGCTCGAGGACTTCATCCACGGCGATAGGCTTAAGAGAACCTCGCTGATAGATAAAATACTTCAGATCGATATATTAGATAACACTCAGAAAATAATAAATAATATATTAAAAAATATAATGAAAGAAATAGAAAAAATTAGAATAAAAATATCATATTACGAGAAATATAGGGATATAATAGAGAAGTATGGAGGTCTGTCTAAGTTGAAGGAGGTCAAGGCGTCGCTCGAGAGGGAGCTTGAGGGCCTCACGCGGCGGGAGGCCGACCTCTCGTCGAGATATAGGGAGCTCTTGGAGGAGAGGCGTAGATATGTGGACAAGCTGTCGAGTCTCCAGGACAAGATAAACGCCTATTATAGGGCCAAGTCGGAGCTGGAGTTGCTCGAGGAGTCCGGCTACTCCTACGCCTCGGAGCTGGGACAGATAGAGGAGTTGAGGGATAGGTTTGTCGGCGTCATGTCGGAGTTCGAGCACATGATAGATCCGCAGATGATAGAGAGGATATCGCGGGAGCCCGACGCGGCCAAACTGGCGGAGCTCCTCCAAGAGGCGTATAGGGAGCTCGCCAAGGTCAAGAGCTCTCTTGAGGAGGCCCTCTCGGCGGCCGAGGCCCAGAGGAAGTCTCTGGCGGCTAAACTGGACGAGATACGGGCGGAGATCTCGAGGCTTAGGGCGAGGGTCGACCAGCTCGGGGAGGCCTACAAGAGGTTCAAGGAGATCTCGGCGCGCTACGGGCCCCCCGAAGAGATCAAGATAAAGCTAGACGAGATGAGGGAGAAGGTCAAGGAGCTTGAGAGAAGGGCCAACTACGCCTCGTCGTTGAGGTACATCCTCCTGTACGTTTTGGAGACAGGCGCCGAGAGGTGTCCCGTATGCGGCGGCAAGTTGGATAGGGATGTCGCGTCCAGCAGATTGAAGGATATAGAGAGGGAGTACTCGCAGGAGCTCGAGCAGCTGGAGAAGGCCAGGGAGGAGTTGGAGGCCCTGGAGAGCGCCTACAAGGAGATGGCGTCGTTGCTCGGGCCCGTCTCGGAGTATCTTAAAGCCAGGGAGGAGCTGGAGAGGCTGGCCGGCGAGGAGGAGAAAATCAAGGCGAGGTTGGACCAAGCCGCCAAGTCGTCGTCCCAGATCTCGCGCCGCCTCGAGCTGTTGGCGGGCTTCCTAAACGACGTGACTCCGGAAGCCATAGAGGAGGTGGTCAGGAGGTACAACAAGGCTCTTAGGATAAGGCAGCTCCGCGAGGAGCTGGAGGGCTTGGAGAGGGAGCTCAAGAACTTAGGCCTAAGCGGCGCGGCTCTGGAGGCCGAGGAGGAGTTCCGGAGGATCTCCGAGGAGCTTGACAGGACGAGGAGGAGGAAGGCGGACGTATACGACGAGCTGAGAAGGCTCTCGGAGGTTCTGGCTAGCGTAGACGAGGAGCTCGACTCCTTGAGATCTAAGCTGGAGAAGTATATGTATGCATATAATAGATTCTCTAATATAACAAATAAAATAGATATATTAAAATATAATGTTAGATCTAGGATAATTAAGGAGATAGAGGACGAGCTGTGGAGGAACTTCTCGAAGATATACCCGTATAGGGATATCGAGTCGTTGAGGCTGACGCTGAGGGACAAGGCGTATGAGGTTGAGGCTAGGCTAGCCGACGGAAACGTCGTGGGTATCTCCAAGCTCAGCGACGGGCAGAGGCTGGCGGCGGCTCTCTCGCTCGTGATATCCATGCGCAGGCTGTTGGGTCCCAAGCTGGGCTTCCTCCTGCTCGACGACCCTCTGCCCTATGTGGATCCCAACGTCAGATCGTCGCTGGCGGGCCTCATCGCGTCGCTCAGCTCTGAGTACCAGATAGTGGTGGCGACGCAGACCGGCGATCTGCCCAGAGAGATAGCGGCCAATGGAGTCGACGTGAGGGTCATAGAGCTCTTGCGTAGCTCGGGAAGACCTGAAGCAACGACTAAAGATATATTTGCGGGAAAGGATTGAGGCGATGCAGGAGAACTGCGGCGTTTTCGTGGTCTCGGACCTCGGCGAGGTGGGCGTCTATAGGGGCGACAACTACGTCGTGGCCAGAGTAGAGCCCTACGGCCTGGCCTTCAACGACTACGGAAAGGTCGTCGTGTTGTACGACGCGGTCGCCCTCTACGAGAACTTGATGGAGTTTATATCAAGGGAATTGAATGGATGTAGGAGGCTCTCGTTGGAGATCGACGCCAGGGAGATAAAGCTGGAGTCGGTACAGGCTCTGCACAAGGCGCTGGACTACACCACGTTGTTATACCTGCTGGCGCTGAAATCTCGCCCCTCGCTGATACACGTAGTCGGCCGTAGAGGCCGCCAGAGGCGTCCGGCCCAGGGAATAGGCAAGATAATGGCGAGGGCCAGCCCCATACCTCCTCAATACGTGGCCAAGAGGCCTCCCCCGTTCCCTCTGCCCCCCGCAGTGGAGGAGATCTCCATCACAGCCCGCCGGGTCTCCGGGGAGAGGTACAGAGCGTTTGTGAGGGTGGTCGGAAGCACAACGTCGGCAAGGGCTAAGGTCGTCGAAACGGAGACCCTGTACCGGCGCATAATAAGCGGACTGGTGTCCGCCCTTCCGCAACTGGACTGGATGGAGTACGTATACCTATAAATCAGCGCTCCAGACCCGCCTCATCTATTCAGAGGGCTCACCTCTAGTCATCACGGACGTCGGTACGCCCAGGTATATAACCCTCGCGGCCTCGCCGGACGCCGGGGCCTACCCGACCGGCTCGGCCCTGTCCCACAGATAGTTGAAATACGTCTTGGCTATGTCGAGGAGGTAGCGCTCGTTGCTGTGTATTCCGAGGAGGCCTTCGCCGTGCCTCACCGCCAGAAGGGCCGAGTTCCCCAGAGCGCCTCCGCCGAACATATCCTCCAGGGCCCTCACGTCGACCCGGGGAGGCAGATAGACGTACTTGGCGAGCCTCTTGGTCAAGAGGAGCTTGACCTCGATCCTCTTGGACTCCTCCTCGATAGCGGCTATGACCCTCGGCGCGGCGAGCTCCGGATAGGGCAACGCCACGTACACAGCCGACTCGCCGGACCTTATGACCTCCTCGAGTAGCTCCATAACCTTATCGCCTCTTATCAAGGCTATGAAGGTGGTCGAGGCCTTCCCGTGTCTGCTCTCGTAGAGAGTCTGCAGGAGGTCCATGTGCTCCTTTAAGGCCTTGAGGGCGGCCGAGGCGTAGGAGACCAAGCCTCTGTAGACCTCGGCAGGCGGCCTGGCGGCGTATCTGGCGGGGCGCCCCTCTATGCGCTCCACGAAGCCCCGCCCCTCAAGCGCGTCGAGGTGCTGGTATATCTTGGTGTAGGGCACGCCGACGTTCTCGGCAATTTCCCTGGCTGTGAGCGGGCCTTTCTCGACCAAGAGCGCGTAGATTGCCAGATCCCGCTCGTCCAGCCCCAGAGCTTTGAGGACGGCCTTATTCACGGTATTAACGGAATTCTATTAAAAAATTTTTAAACAGGAGACCCGGCAGGCGCAATGAGCAAGCAAGTGCTGGAGCTCGCGAGGCCCACCAGGCTGGTGGACCTAAGCAAGTTTAACCTCCCCAGCAGGTATAAGTCCACTCTGCTGAACGAGGCCTGGCAGAACGCCGTCAAGAGGCAGTTTGCCCTGCCGGAGCACGTGAGGGTCGTGAAGACCTCCCTGTCGGTGTGCCCCGTCTGCAACAGGAGGATACCCATGGCCGTATACGAGGAGAACGGCGCCATATGGCTGAAGAAGGTCTGCCCGGAGCACGGCGTCTTCGAGGACCTCTATTGGGGCGACGCGGAGATGTACTACTACTTCCTCCAGTGGGACACGCCCGAGTATATAGCCAAGGGGCTCGCCAACCCCTACACAGACCTCCAGTTCTACACAGAGATGGGGTCCTGTCCGATGGGCTGCGGCCTCTGCCCGGTCCACAAATCGGACACCGTGCTGGCCATAATAGACGTGACGAACAGATGCAACATGGCCTGCCCCGTGTGCTTCGCCAACGCCGGCGCCGCGGGCTACGTCTACGAGCCCACCCTGGAGCAGATAGAGTACATGTTGAGGACTCTGAGGGCGCAGAGGCCCTGGCCGCCCAACGCCCTACAGCTCTCCGGAGGCGAGCCCACCTTGAGGGACGACCTGCCCGAGATAGTCAGAATGGCCAAGAAGCTCGGCTTCACCCACATAGAGGTGAACACCAACGGCATAAGGCTCGCCAACGAGCCGGAGTTCTACAAGGCTTTGCTTGACGCCGGCCTCTCCACGTTGTACCTCCAGTTCGACACTATAGACGAGGGCAACGAAGGGGTCGTGAGGCACCGCATGTACAACCCCAAGGCCTACGCGGCCGTCAGGCGCAGGCTGATCGAGGTGGCCCGCAAGCTGGGCCACAGATCCATAGTCCCCGTGGTCACCTTGGCCAAGGGCTACAACGACAAGGACCTAGGCAAGATACTGGACTTCGCCATACAGAACAGAGACGTCATCAGGTGGATCAACATACAGCCGGTGTCGTTCGCCGGCCGCGCGAGGCTCTACAGCAAGGAGGAGCTGAGGAAGTTCAGGATAACCATACCCGACACCATCATAGAGATAGAGAGGCAGACCGGCGGCTTGATAAGCAGATGGGACTGGAGGCCCACCAACTGGCCCGTGGCCGTGGCCAAGATGGTGGAGGCGCTCACCAACTCGCCCAAGCCGCTCTTCTCCATGAACCCCGTGTGCGGCGCCGCGACGTTCATATACTACGATGAGGACGAGAAGAGGATATACCCGATCACGAAGCTCGTCGACGTCGACGCCTTCGAGAGGATAGCCTGGGACGTCTACAGAACCGCCAAGAGGGGGAAGACGGTCTGGAAAGCCGTGGCGGCGACGAAGGCCATGAAGCTCTTGAGGACAGTCAAGCACAGGAAGATAAGAGGACTTATACAGGACTTCCTGGTGAAGAAAGACTACGACTCGTTGGGCCAGTTCTTCTTCAACATAGTGGGCCTGGGCATAATGCACTTCATGGACGTGATGAACTTCGACGTGGAGAGGATACAGCGTTGCGACATACACTACGCCACCCCCGATGGAAGGGTCATACCGTTCTGCACGTACAACAACTTCCACAGGGAGAGGATAGAGCAGTCCTTCAGGATAGACCCCAAGATGTGGACCAAGATAACCGGCGTATCTCTGACCGGCTGGAAGAGGACCGCCGCGCCGGGCCGCCTCCTTTAGGGTATCGGGTTTGAGGCTCGGTAAATCACCCATTTTATGTCGGAAAAGGGATTTGGCCGGTTTTCTGAGCGGTCAATTCTATGGCCTGAACGTGCCAGGTCTGCCCGCCTCTATACGTAGCCATAACGCCACGTTGTTAGTTCGTTGAAATACGGCCTCTGCCCCTCCTTATATACTTCCAAAGCATAAACGACGCGGTGCGCCGCGGAGGCACGTGCCAGCTCAATTATGTTCTCAGCTAAGGCGCGATGGCGGCGCGGCCCGGCTTAATGACGACCAGCACCAATGCCGACAGCGAATAGGCCGCCGCGATGGCGGCGAATATAGTACCGGGAGCGTATATGCCGAGCACTGTCCCGGTAAACGCACCGACATCTCTTAAGAAGTAATGGAACCCTAGGTCTCCGCCTCTCTCCGCGGATCTTCGTATGATAAGCCCGACGGAGGCCCTATATACGCCGGCTATGATGTTGACGACTAGATAAACGAGGAGGGCGTGGATCCCGCGGAGGGCCGAGAGCGAGTAGAGAAGCAGGGCTTCGACGAGCCTAAACGCAGCGATTTCCCCAGCCCCTAGTTCTACTCTAGCGATGAGTTGCGCGAGCGCCCTTATCAACACCGCGGCGGACAGCGCGATAGGGAGCAAGGACTCGCCCGCTGAGATCTTCAGGGCCACCGGGACGGTGAGGGCCAGCCCCATGTTGAGGAAGAACTCCGAGATCGCCACCGGCACGATTCTGCGGGAGATCGTCGGCTTGAAGCCGGCGCGTGCGCCACGCGTCTTGATCGGGAGGAACAACGCGGCGAGGGCTATGTATATGGAATACGCAAGCGGCCTTGGGATTATATATGCCGAGAGGAAGCCGGCCGCCATCGCCAGCTCTGTCAGCCCGTATAGCCTTCTGAAATGCGGGTGCGTAGAGCCCTCCAACACACCGACCATCATAGCGCTGGTGGCGATCTCCCTCAAGAGGCGGCCGATGGAGAGGGCGACGTAGTCGTCGGAGAAGCCGGTGAGCGCGCTCGCGGCTATCTGCATCGCCAGAGAGGCGCGGAGCAGGTAGCCGCCGCTCACCACGTCGAGAAGGTAGCCGTAGGCTATCCGCGACAAGGCCAGCGAGAGGTAGTACCAAAAGAAGACCTCGAAGAATCTAATCGGGTTCAAGACATACGCGAGATATACGGCGTCTGAGGCGTACGAGGCTTGTACTAGGGCCAGATAGGCGACGAGGACGTTATAGGAAAAACTCGCCGTATGTCTTGCCATATAGGAAGTGCTCGATCACGGCCTTTCTGACGTAGGGGACCACGTTATCTGGCAGAGAGTCCGGCCTAAAATACGCTAGGTGCTCCGCCTTCTCGGGCTCTGCGTTCACTGGGACCCCCTCGTAGTCCAGAGCCTTGAAGAAGAAGTCGACGCGGTAGTGGCCTTCGAACCTATGCATGACGTAGGCGAACTCCAAAGCCCTCAGCGTGATCCCCAACTCCTCCCTCGCCTCGCGGATCATCGCCTGCGCGGCCGTCTCTCCCTCCTCCACGTGGCCAGCCGGCACGCTGTAAAAGCCGTCGAAGTAGCCCGTATTCCTACGTTTTAGGAAGAGGATCTTCCCGCCATCGGTTAGAAATAGGTGAGATGCGACTACATGAGGCGGACGCCTATTCCGGGGTCTCTGGGGCCAGCCATATTTCCGCCCGCGCGCTTGTTTAAAAAATTGGCCGCGAAGGCTTCTATAGCCGGCTCCCAAGGCATGGGGCTCAGAGCTCGAGCAAGACATCTCGTCCCTACGTTGGTTAACCAACATAGTTTTTTAACGCGATCCTATAGGTCGACGTGTGGGACGAATTCGTAAAGCGCGAGATAATCAAGTTCGGCGACTTCCAGCTGTCCAGCGGCATCCGTAGCCCCTACTACGTGGACCTCAGACAAGTGCTCGCCCACCCCGATCTGTTGAGATGGGTGATAGGCAAATACGGCAACCTCTTGAGGGACATCGACTTCGACGTAATAGTGGGGATCGCCACGGGCGGCATACCCTACGCGTCCATACTGGGCTTCAACATGTTCCGCCCGATAGCCTACGTCAGGGAGAGCAGGAAGTGGTACGGCTCCAAGAGGGAGATAGAGGGGGCTGTCTGGCAGGGAGCGCGCGCCGTGGTGATCGACGACGTCATAACCACCGGCGAGTCCATCGTCGAGGCCATCGACAAGCTCAAGGAGGCGGGGGCCAACGTGGTGGCCGCCGCGGTGTTCCTCGACAGACAGCAGTGCGGCGCCCAGAGAGTTGAGCGGGAGACCGGGACGCCGGTGAGGGCGGCCTACAAGATAGGCGATGTCCTGGAAGAGATAAAGGACCTCATAGGGCCGGCCCGCTACCGCGAAGTCCGCGAATATGTAGAGAAGTTCAAGTGCTAGCCCGGCTGGTCGAGCTAATACCGTCGGAGATCACCAGGAGGCTCGGCAAGGCCCTCTTCTCAATACCCCTACCCCCCTGCAGGGCTGAGGCCAGATGGCGCGTGGGCCCCGTCGAGATCAACGGGCCCGTGGGCATAGCGGCCGGCCTAGACAAGGAAGGCCTCTACACGAGGGCGCTGTCGGCCTTCTGCCCCGGCTTCATAGTCGTCGGCTCCACCACCGCGAGGCGCAGAGAGGGCAACAAGCCCCCGCTCACCGCGAGGCTCAAGCCCCGCTCCTTGGTGAACGCGATGGGCCTCCCCAGCCCCGGGCTCCCCGTCGTGCTCGCCAGGGTGTCCGAGGTGGAATATCCCATCTTCGTCAGCATCGCCGGCTTCACGGCGGAGGAGCTCCTGGCGCAGATACGCTACGTCGAGAGGCACGGACACAACGTGAGGGCGATAGAGGTCAACCTCTCCAGCCCCACCTACAAAGGAGCCTGGGACAGAGCGGCGCCTCTCCTCAGCTCTAGAAAGCCTATATTCATAAAGATAGGCCCCACGTCGGATCTCAGAGCCTATCTGGACCTGGCCAGAAGGGGAGGACACGGCCTAGTCCTCACCAACACGCTCCCGGTAGACGACCGGCGTATAGGGGTCGGGAGAGGAGGGATAAGCGGCCTCTGGCTCTACCCCCTCATGATGAAGATGCTCGAGAGGGCCAGGGCCTACCTCGGCAAGGACACGCCCATCATAGCCGTCGGCGGCATCATGAGCTGTAAGCAGGTAAAGGCCGTTATGAGGCTGGCGGACGCCGTGGAGGTCTTGACGGGCGTGCTCTATTACGGCCCCGGCTTGGTCGGACGGCTCAACGCATGCGCCGTTCAGACTGCCGAGGACAGCCGATAAAGGCGCGAGCATCTAGCTGTCCATCCTCCGCCTTCCCGTTGCGGGCCTCTCCGCAGAAGCCAACGACCTGCAGACGGGCTCAAGCCTCGTCAAGGCCTCGAGCGCACCGCCCGCCAGGCGTATCTGCTTGGGCTTTTCTCTTTCTCTGAACAGTTTCTATTCCGAGAACCTTCAGCAAGACGGCACGTATATAGTCCGCCTCCCGCCTGCCCTCAGTCCCGGCGCGCATATGTTTACGTAGCCTCGCCGCCTCTGGCTTTGTAGAACCCCACCTCACTCTCCGTTGCAATCCCCATCCCTCCTCCACGACAGCCTTCACGACCAAGTGCTCCCTCCTCTTGCCCCTCTCCCTCAGCGCCTCCTCGACGCGACCCTCAGCAGTCTGCGCCTATATCGACCCCCCTCGAGAGGGTTAAGCGAGGAAAAAGCTTAAAAACTACTAACAATATACGTAAAGGGCCCGTAGCTCAGCAAGGCAGAGCGGCGGAGGTGAACGCCGCCGTGGCTCCAGACCCGTAGGG